>CALRRI020000004.1:0-197749 GCA_943370475.1 Hydrogenophaga intermedia | reverse complement strand
CAGAGCGGCCATCCGCGTCTCGCTATCGGTGGCGTCGTACAGCCACAGCAGGACAGCACCCGGGGCGATCGTCTGCGGATCGGCCAGCCGTCCCTCGATCCGAAGTCGCCGGTTCGACCGGGCGGCGGTGACTGCGGCTGAAAAAGGTGCGCCACTTTTCTGCGCGGTCGTGATCTGCGCGCCCAGCGCATCCAGCGCCTCACGCGACAGGCCTTTGCCCTCCTGCGAAAGCTCGGCGAGATACGGCGGCAGCTTGTCGAGGCCCAGCCAGCGGGCCACGCGCTCGGGACCCTCGATCCGTGAATCCGATCGCACGATCAGCGGGATGGCAGGACCCGATTCGATCAACCGGGTCAGGCGTCGCAGCTGACGCCGTGCGGTGCCCGCCGACCTGCGCATCTGCAGGCCGGTCACCAGCGCCCAGATCGCCCCGCCCGTCCAAACGGCGAGCACGAGGGCGATCAGAAACAGGCCGCCATTGCTTACCAGCATGGGCGACTCATCCATTTCAGGCGTTCATTGGGCGTCCGCGTCATCGTGATGGGCCGTAGCGCAGAATGGGGCTGGAGCAAAACGGGCTGTGGAGAAAATCCTCCCCAAGCAGGCTGGGGGAGGATTTACTCGGTTACTTCTCCCAATACCATGGCTTGAGCTTCGCTGTGCCCGTGACTGTCTCGTTCATCGTCGGGACTTCATACAGCCGCCCGTTGAGCATGACATGGGTGATCCTGTCGGACTGGCGGATGTCGGCGACAGGATCGCCATCAATGATGACCAGATCGGCAAGCTTGCCCGGTTCGATCGATCCGATGTCCTTGTCGAAGCCCAGCGACCGCGCGCCGCTGATCGTTGCGGTGCGCAGCGCCTCGATCGGTGTCATGCCGCCCTTGACGAAGCTCCACAGCTCCCAGTGCGAGGCGAGCCCCTCTTCCTGCCCGTGCGCGCCGATGCCGACAGGCACGCCGCGCTTTGCCAGTTCCATCGCCTCGCGCGCCGATGCGGTATCGGCATAATCCTCTTCGGGACCGATCTCGCGGCGTACGGTGGTTGCCTCCAGCCGACGCCGGGGGACGTGCCTGCTCAGGATCGGATGCTGCCAGACGTCGGTGTGGCTGCGCCAATACGGGTCTGCCCCCATGCCGCCAAAGGTCACGACCAGGGTCGGGGTATAGCCGACCTTGCTCTGCGCGAAGAAGCTGCGGACATCCTCGTACAGCCGGTCCTGCGGGATGTTGTGCTCAAGCGTGGTGTTGCCATCGGCGATGATCGTGATGTCCTGGCCGAACAGCGACCCGCCCTCTGCGACGCTCGCCAGCCCGTCGGCCTGCGCTGCGGCCACCACCTGCTGGCGCTGCTCGCGCCGCGGCTGGTTGTAGTTCTTGACGCTGTGCGCGCCCTGTATCTTCAGCCGGGTGGTGTGCGCGCGCGCATCGGCCAGGCTGTCGATCTCGGCAAAGATGCCCGCCGCCTTGGCGCCATAGACGACCTCGCCGGTCGAGAAGATGCGCGGTGCCAGATACTTGCCCGCGCGCTGATAGCTGGCGGCGGGGAAAATCTCGCTCGCCGAGTTGCTGGGATCGTGGATCGTGGTCACGCCCAATGCGAGGTGCGACACCGCATGCCAGTTCTGCTGCGGAATGATGTCATCCTGCCCCTGAGGGCCATGCGCATGCGCATCGATCAGGCCGGGGATGATCGTCTTGCCCGCGACATCGACCGTCTGCGCGCCTGCGGGCACCGCAACACTGGCGCCGACCGCGACGATACGATTGTCGCGCACCAGCACCGTACCGCGCTCGATGATGCCGCCGGCGTCATTGGCCATCGTCACGATGCGGGCATTGGTGAAGGCGACGGTGCCCGAAGGCTTGTCGGCCGGCGCGGTGACATTGATAGCAACGCCCGACTTCGGCGGTGCGAACTTGGCGTCGGTCTTGCTCACCGGTCCCGAGGCGATCGCCTTGCTCGCGTCCGCGGAATAGACCACCGGCCCCAGCGACCAGTTGAGCATCCGGCCCTGGTGGCTCCATTGCAGGAAGGTCGCGCCGCCTTCGCTCACCTGCACCGCAGGCAGCGCGCCGCCACCTCGGCCTGCGCCCAGATCCACCGCGCCTGCCATGAACGGCATCACGAACGCAGAATAGTTCTGCCGGAATGCCAAAGTCTTGCCATCGGGCGACAGCGCATAGCCGCTGACCATTTCGCCGCTGGCATGGGTGCGCTCTGCTTCACCACTGAGATCGGTGCTGACCAGAGCCAGCTTGCCGCCCGCGCCCTTGCTGAAGAAGATGCGATCGCCGCTCGCGCCGAAATGCGGTTCGCTGCCATCATCGGTGATACGACGCGTCTGGCCGCTGGCGATGTCGAGCAAATACACGCCCGGCTGCGTTGCCCAAGCGTCCGAAGTCAGACCTCCGCCGCTGCCGGCCTCGTAGACCACGAAGCGGCCATCGGGTGAGAATTGCGGGCGGCGATAATGGCCCGGCGTCTTGCTGATCGCGCGTGCTTCGCCGCCGGCTGCGCCAACGACACGGAGTTCGCCCAGACGGTTGTCGTCCCAGCTGACATAGACGATCTGGCTGCCATCGCGCGACCAGGCGGGGAAAAGCTCGAAATCACCGCCACCGTTGCTGACCAGCGGCCGCACCGCGCCGCCGCCTGCGGGCTGCTGGTGCAGCTTGCCCAGTGCCTCGAACACCATGCGGCTGCCATCGGGCGAGACGCTGGCGAAGCGCGGCATCGTGACCGCCACAGTATCGGGCGCGACCGGCTTTTGCGGGCGGATGGGATCGATGATGCTGCGGGTGTCGTTGACGCTGAACGGGATGATGCTGTCCGCGCCGCTCTTCACATCGACCGACCGGATCTTGCCGCCCGCCCAGAAGATCACGTTGCCGCTGTCGGCGGTCCAGCCCATGTTCGGGTAGACGCCGTGCACAGCCCAGGTTTCCTGCACATCGCGGTCCATCGCGTCATAGATCTTGCGCTCTTCGCCGGTCTGCAGGTCGCGGACATACAGCTTGGTCTTGGCGCGCTCGCGGCGGACAAAGGCGAGGTAGCGGCCATCGGGCGAAGGCTGCGGCCGCGCCGCGCCACCGGGGCCGCCGGTCACACGTTCGACCTTGCCGCTGCCCATGTCATAGCGTTCGATGACGAACAGCTGGCCATTGCTGTCCTGCGCATATTCGAAGATCGGACCCGCGGTCGCATCCTTGCTGTAATAGATGCCGCTGCCATCGGGCGCGAACATCGGCTCGCCCAGTTCCTTCTGGTGCGCTTCGCCGGGGCGCTTGACCAGCGGCACACCGCTGCCCCCGCTGACATGGTACAGCCACAGTTCGCCCGTCCCGAGCGAACGACCGGTGGTGAAATGCTTGCGCGCGACGATATACTGGCCATCCGGGCTCCAGCTGGGGTTGTTGAGCAGCCGGAAGCTTTCCTTGGTCAGCTGGCGCTTGTCTGATCCATCGGCGTTCATGATCCAGATGTTGTCGCCGCCGCCGCGATCCGAGGTGAAAGCGATGCGGCTGCCATCGGGAGAGAAACGCGGGTGCTGTTCATAGGCCAGGCCTTCGGCGATGCGCGTTGCGGCGCCGCCGCTCACCGGCATGACGTAGATGTCGCCCAGCAGGTCGAAGACGATGCGGCTGCCATCGGGGCTGACGTCCAGGTTCATCCAGGTGCCCTCGTCGACCTTGATCGGGATTGCGCGCGTCTTCATCGGCGGCGCATTGACGTCCCATGCGGGGGCCTTCTCGGCAGGCTTGTCTTGCGCCAGTGCGGGCATGGACAGCGCCAGCGCCGCGAGCGCGACCGAAAAGTGCAATGCTTTCATGATGATGTTCCCCGGAGACGTCTTTTGTATACGCCTAAGCTAACCCTGCCAGTTCCGAGCGCAATCGGAAAAAGCGCCCGAGCGACGAACCGAGGCGGGCAGCGAAAATTCTCCCCTCCCGCTTGCGGGAGGGGTGGACGAGCCGAAGGCAAGACCGGGGTGGGCCTGATCACCGGTCGTGCTCCCGGCCCACCCCGGTCCGGCAAGCCGGACCTGCCCCTCCCGCAAGCGGGAGGGGAGAAAGCGTTCCGCAGGCGCACAAACACGAAAAAGCCCGCCCCGCGCTGTGCGGGGCGGGCTCTCGTCATCTTTACCCCTGCCTGAGCAGGAGCGCCGCATCAGTAGCGGTATTCGTCCTTCTTGAACGGACCGGTCACCGACACGTCGATATAGTCGGCCTGTTCCTTGGTCAGCTCGGTCAGCTTGACGCCCAGCTTTTCGAGATGGAGGCGAGCCACCTTCTCGTCGAGGTGCTTGGGCAGAACGTACACGTCGTTGTTGTAGTTATTAGCGCCCTTGAACAGTTCGATCTGCGCCAGCACCTGGTTGGTGAAGCTGGCCGACATCACGAAGCTGGGGTGGCCCGTCGCGTTGCCAAGGTTGAGCAGACGACCCTTCGACAGCATGATGATGCGCTTGCCGCCCGGGAATTCGACCAGGTCGACCTGCGGCTTGATCTCGGTCCACTTCATGTTTTCCAGAGCGCCGATCTGGATCTCATTGTCGAAGTGACCGATGTTGCCGACGATTGCCATGTCCTTCATCGCACGCATGTGCTCGAGGGTGATGACGTCCTTGTTGCCGGTGGTGGTGACGAAGATGTCGGCGGTTGCGACGACGTCTTCCAGCGTCTGAACGGCAAAGCCGTCCATGGCAGCCTGCAGCGCGCAGATCGGATCGATTTCGGTGACGATCACGCGTGCTCCGGCGCCCTGCAGCGATGCTGCCGAACCCTTGCCCACATCGCCATAGCCGCACACGACGGCGACCTTGCCGGCCATCATCACGTCGGTACCGCGACGGATGCCGTCAACCAGCGATTCCTTGCAGCCATACTTGTTGTCGAACTTCGACTTGGTGACCGAGTCGTTGACGTTGATCGCGGGGAAAGGCAGCTTGCCCTTCTTGGCGAGGTCATACAGGCGGTGCACACCGGTGGTGGTTTCTTCCGAAACGCCCTTGATGTTCTGCACGGTCTTGGTGAGGTAACCCGGGGTTGCAGCGAGACGACGCTTCAGGACCTTGACGAAGAATTCTTCTTCCTCGTTCGAAGGCGTGAACAGCTCTTCGCCGGCTTCGACGCGTGCGCCCCAGAGCGCGAACATGGTGGCATCACCGCCATCGTCGAGGATCAGGTTGCAGGTGTTGCCTTCTTCTGCGCCCCAGTCGAAAATGCGATCGACATAATCCCAATATTCTTCCAGGCTCTCACCCTTGATGGCGAAAACGGGGATACCCTGCGCGGCGATGGCGGCAGCGGCATGATCCTGGGTCGAGTAGATGTTGCAGGTGGCCCAGCGCACTTCGGCACCGAGAGCGACCAGCGTCTCGATGAGAACGGCGGTCTGGATCGTCATGTGCAGCGATCCGGTGATCTTTGCACCCTTGAGGGGCTGTTCACCGCGATATTCTTCGCGGATCGCCATCAGGCCCGGCATTTCGGTTTCGGCAATCGTGATTTCCTTGCGGCCGAAATCGGCAAGCGCAATGTCTGCAACGACATAATCGGTGCGGTCGAGGGTCGGGGCACTGGCCACGGAATATCTCCTGAATGTCTGTCCGCGTGGCCAACAGGGCCGTCGGAACTGTCGCCCCTTTAGCCAGAGTCGGCCTTTCAGGCAAATATAAAGATTCCTTTATATGTCTTGTGCAATGAAGGACCCTTGGAATTGCCCCCGGAGGCCGCATGGCCCCTTGCAATGCAACCGCCATGCGACAACATGCAGCCCGGTTCACGATACCAGCAGGAGATACGGACATGATCAAAGTCGGCGATACCATCCCCAACACGAAATTCGTGCGCGCCACCGCAGAAGGCCCGCAGCAGGTCGAGGCCAAGGACTTTTTCGCGGGCAAGACCGTGGCTCTGTTCTCCGTGCCCGGCGCCTTCACGCCGACCTGTTCCGCGCGCCACCTGCCCGGCTTTGTCGAAAAGGCCGATGCGCTGAAGGCCAAGGGCATTGACGAAATCGCCTGCACCGCCGTCAACGATGCCTTTGTCATGGGTGCCTGGGGCAAGGGTGCCAACGCTGATGCGATCACCATGCTGGCAGACGGCAATGCCGATTTCGCCGAAGCGGTCGGTCTGACGATGGACGGCAGCGGTTTCGGCATGGGCAAGCGCGGCCAGCGCTTCGCGATGGTTGTCAAGGACGGCGTGGTCGACAAGCTGTTCGTCGAAGAGCCCGGCGACTTCAAGGTCAGCAGCGCGGACTATATGCTCGACCAGCTTTGAGCAAACAGGGCCATCAGGCCTGACACGGGCGCGGCACATAGTGTCGCGCCCGTATTCATGTCTGGCCAGGAAGGCCCGCCGGGAAGCTGGCCTCTACCCATGCCCCGCCTCCCGCCCTGTTGCCCAGCGCCAGGCCGCCGCCGTGGCGCTCTGCGATGGTGCGCGCGATGGCAAGGCCCAGCCCGCTGCCACCGGTCTGCGCATTGCGCGAGGGGTCTCCGCGCACGAAGGGCGACCCGATCGTGCCCAGCAGGGCGACGGGGAAGCCCGGCCCCTCATCTTCTGCGCGCAACACCAGGCGATCGTCGCGGCCATCCAGCGTCAGGATGCCGCCGCCTGCATAACGCTGCATGTTGTCGACCAGGTTCTGCACCAGGCATTGCAGGGACACCGGTTCACCCTGCATCATGGCTCTCCTGTCGCAATGCGCCGAGACCGGCGACGCTTGCTGCCAGCTCGCCGACACGACCTCCTCCACCAGCTCTGACAGATCGACCGGAACGCTCCGCGCCATCGTGCTGCGGGCGAGCGCCAGCGAGTTGCCGATCAGCGCGCGCATCAGCGCGATGTCATCACCTGCCGCATCACGCTGACTGTCGGCGAGCGCTTCGACCCTGAAAGCCAGGCGGGTCAGCGGGGTGCCAAGATCGTGCGCGACGGCGGCGAGCATCGCGGTCTGCTGGCGCAGATGGTCGCGGTGCCGGGCATCAAAGCTGGCGAGCGCGGCCTCGACCGAGGCGATCTCAAGCGCGGTGGTTGCAGTGGCGAGGCTCCACGGCCGCCCGACCCGGGTCGCATCGGCCGCTACCGCCATGGCGCGCAGCGGCTGGGTGATCGATCTCACCACGCGCCAGGCCAGAAACATGATCAGCGCCAGAACCGCGAGAATCGCCAGAAACGTGGTCAGCAGCCATTGCTGCACCGTGCCTGAATCACGCGACTGCACCACCTGCCAACGCTCGCCCACGCGCCGGATAACGGTCACGGTGCCGCGCACATCCACCATCGCGCCTGGCTGCATCGGCGGACCGGGCCCTTCCGAACTATAGGCCCGCACCGATGCGGCAGGCCCCAGATCGGCGATGACCGCCTGCTCAAGACGCGGGCTGCGCGTCTGGTCTGGCGGGATGGGGGGCAGTTCCTGCTGCAACCAGACGCGGATCGGTCGTCCGATGCCCGGCGCTGCCCGGCCGGTGCGCAGCGCGGTCACGATCTCGTCGACCCGCGTCGGTGCAGGCCTCGAGGGAGGTCCGCCAAAGGTCAAGGCGACCATGGCTGCGGCGGTCATCAGGACAGCAGCCAGCACCAGCATGAAGATCTGCCAGGCGATCGGTCTGCGCCGCCACCAGCCCAGCAGTGCTGAACCCTGCGCCATCTAGATCCGTTTCACCGCAAGCCCGAGACCATAGCCGAAGCCGCGCACCGTGCGGACCAAGCCCTCGCCACCATGCTGCGTCAGCCGCTTGCGCAACCGGCTCACCTGAACGTCGATCGCACGATCGAAATTGTCCATGTCGGGATCGAGCTGCGCGATCAGCTGATCACGCGACAGCACGCGCCCATCGGCATCGACCAGCGCGAGCAGCAGCCGCAGATCGTTCATCGACAGCTCAGGACAGCTCCCATCCGGCGCAATCAGTCGCCAGCTGCGGGTATCGAACATCCATCCAGCACATTCTGCCGGCGCGGCTTGCGCTGTCGTGCCGACCAGCCTGCGCCGCAGGACTGCCCTCACCCGCGCCAACAGTTCGCGGGGGTTGCACGGCTTGGCAATGTAATCATCGGCGCCGAGCTCCAGCCCGACGATCCGATCGACATCGGCGGCCATGGTCGAAAGCATGATGCAGGCGGCGGTGGTCCGACCCTGCAACCAGCGCATCCCTGCCAGGCCGTCTTCGTCGGGCATCATCACGTCCATGATGATCAGATCGGGCCTGATGACCGGATCGGACATGATGACCCGATCGGGATCACCCTGCCCCAGCAGGCCGCGCATCGCCTCGACGCCCGCAGCTGCGTGCACCTGATACCCATTGTCGGCCAGATAGCCGCAAATCAGGTCACGCAACGACGCATCGTCATCGACGACAAGAATGGTTTCGCCTGCCATGATGGCATCACCATTGCCCGACCTTGCGGGCGATGCAACCATCAAGGCGGCCATGTCAGGTCGCGATGGCAACGGTGGCGGTCGCGGTATAGCCTGCCGATACCGATCCGGTCATCGCCATGGTCATCGCGGTGATCTGGGCTGCACTGTTGTCGCTGAACACATTGTCGTTGGCGATCGATACCGACCGGAAATTGGTGGCACTGCTGGTATAGCCAGTCGAGGCATAAACCGTGCTGCACGCTACTGCTGGCAGGGCGAACTGGGAAATCAGCCGCGCAAACCGCCCACGGGTCGCATTGCCCATCGAGGTGAACAGCTCAAAATGGATATGCGGATAGCGCCCGGCATAGCAGCCCGGGAAAATGGTTGTGAAGGTGCACTGGCCACTGGCATCGGTGACCTGAAGACCGCGCAGATAGGTCTCTGCCGGCAGATCATAGAGCGAATAGCGGCCATCGCGGTCGGCGTGCCAAAGATACACGGCATAGCCAGCCAGCGGCGCGCAGCTGTTGTTGGCATCGACCACCGTGATCGTGAAGGTGACCGGGACACCCGCCGCCACGGTTGTCGAGCCGATGAAGCTCGGGCGGATGTCGGACCGCGTGATTCCGCTGACCGTCAGCACATTCGATGTGCTGCCCGGCGCAGTGTTGGTGCCATCGGCGGGATAGGGGCCGTTGGTTTCGGTTGCATAGACAGTGCAGGTCGTGGAGGTAGGGCTTGGGGTCGGGCTTGGGGTCGGGGTTGCGGTAGTCGTCGTGGTGGTGGCCGTGGTCGTCGTGCCAGACACGGTCACGGTCGATGCCGTGGAGCTGCTCCCGCCGCCGCCACAGGCGGTAACTATGGCAGCGCCGCCTGCCGATGCCATCCAGCCAAGCATATTGCGCCGGCCCAGCCGGATGCGCTCGATCTGGCGCAGATCGTGTTCCAGCCCGCCGTCATGGTCATGATCGTGCGGCAGGGCGTCGGCGTTGGTTGAGGGCGAAAGGTGTCCATTCAGCATCATGGCGGGTCCTTATGTCGGTTGATGGTCGTCAACCGGCATAGCCCCGCCATGTAACGTCAGGATTTCACAGTGTTGCAGCCATGTTGCAGCCGCGTACCAGGCGCTGCACAGGCTGCGTCGCCTCAATAGCCCATCAGGCTCATCACCTCTTCGCGCGAGCGGTGATCATCAAGGAAGCAGCCGAGCAGCCGGCTGGTGATCATGCTGACACCCGGCGTGCGGACGCCGCGCGCGGTCATGCAGCTGTGGCTGGCCTCGATGACAACGGCCACGCCGTGTGGATGCAGATGCTCCCAGATACATGCCGCCACTTCAGCCGTCAGACGTTCCTGCACCTGCAGGCGGCGCGAATAACCGTGCAGCACGCGAGCCAGCTTGGAAATGCCGACCACGCGATCGCGCGGCATGTAGGCGATTGATGCCTTGCCGATGATCGGCGCCATATGGTGTTCGCAATGCGACTGGAATGGGATGTCCTTCAGCAGCACGAGCTCGTCATAGCCGCCGACCTCTTCGAACGTGCGGCTCAGATGAACGCTGGGGTCGTCGTCATAGCCCGAGCAATATTCCTTCCAGGCGCGCGCCACGCGCAGCGGTGTATCGCGCAGACCTTCGCGTTCAGGGTCGTCCCCCGTCCAGCGCAGCAGCGTCACGATCGCTTGCTGCACATCGTGCGGAACCGGGATCTTGCCTTTCTGGGACAGATCATTGTCATCGTCGGCATCATGATACAGCATCAGGCAATCCCCCTTTTTATGCGAACCGGGCGGACAGATAGGTACCGCTGACCGGCTCTGCAACCACAGGCAGGCCCGAGATGCCGCAGCCCGGGCCCGCAAAGGCGTGAAGCGTCAGTACAGCATAGCAGCTTTCGTGGAACAAACCCCGTAATTGCGAGTTTCCGTAGCGTAGTTGCAAAAAATAAACATATATTAGTTGTAATTTGCAACTTTTTTGACTGGACGCCTGCGGGCCTTTCCTCCATTTTATTGCGGTGCAATATCAATTCCCGGAGCAAATCATGCGCGTCCCCCCCAGATGCGCGCTTATCGTAGCAACGTTGGCGTTGCTGGTCAGCGCCTGCAGTTCAGAGCCGCCGCCCCCTCCTCCGCCACCTGCCGCTACGGTTGCGGTGCCTCTGCAGCGCACGGTCGTCGACTGGGACGAGTATATCGGGCGCTTCACCGCTGACGAGGACGTTCAGCTGGTGGCTCGCGTGTCGGGACCGATTTCGCGCGTTGGCTTCCGTGACGGGCGCGATGTCGGCAAGGGCGATCTGCTGTTCGTCATCGATCAGCGGCCGTTCCGTGCAGCCCTCGCCGAAGCCGATGCCAGCGTTGCCAGCGCCCGCGCGTCGCTTGCCAATGCGCAGGCCCAGGCTTCCAGGGGCAGCGAGCTGGTCAGCTTCGATGCGATCAGCAAGGAAGAGGCTGACACGCTTTCTGCCAACCTGCGGACCGCGCGGGCCTCGCTGGCAGCGGCGCAGGCGCGGCGGCAGTCCGCCCAGCTCGACCTGTCCTTCACCGAAGTGCGCGCGCCAATTTCTGGCAGGGTGTCCAATCGCATGGTCGATGTCGGCGATTTCGTCACGGCCGGCCAGACCGAGCTGACACGCATTGTTCGCATCAACCCCATCCGCTTCAGCTTTGATGGCGCGGAAGCCTTCTATCTCAAGTATATCCGGCAAGATGCAGGCGGTGAGCGCAAGAGTTCGCGCTATGCCGCCAACCCCGTCGAGATCCAGCTCGCGGATGAGCCCAATTACCGCTGGCGCGGCAAGATGGAGTTCCTGAACAACGGCATCAGCCCGGAAACCGGCACGATCTCCGCTTATGCGATGGTCGACAATCCCAATGGATTTCTGGTCCCGGGCATGTTCGGCCGTGCACGGCTGCTGGGCTCTGGCACATACAAGGCCATGCTGGTGCCGGACGAGGCGATCATGACCGACCAGACGCGCAAGCTCGTCTTCGTGCTGGGCAAGGACAACAAGGTCTCGCCGCGCCCGGTGCAGACAGGGCCGATGGTCGAAGGCCTGCGGGTCATCCGCGAAGGCATCGCGCCGACAGAGCGGATCGTCATCGATGGCCTCGCCCGGATGCAGCCCGGCATGGTGGTCACCCCGCGCAAGGGCCAGATCAAGGCCCGCGCCAAGGACGACGCGCCGATCTCGCAGCCCATCTCTGCCCCGGCCCCGTCCCAGGCAACGGCGAGCTAAGCCCATGCGCATTGCCCATTTCTGTATCGACCGCCCGATCTTCGCGGCGGTCCTATCGATCCTGATCGTCATCTTTGGCGTGGTCGCCTATCCCACGCTGCCCGTGTCGCAATATCCCGAGATCGCTCCGCCAACGGTGGTGGTCAGCGCGAGCTTCCCCGGAGCCAGCGCCGAGACGATCTCCGATGTCGTCGCCGCCCCGCTCGAGGAATCGATCAATGGCGTCGAGGACATGCTCTATATGTCCTCGTCGTCGACCGGCGACGGCAACCTCGCGATCACCGTTACCTTCGCACAGGGCACCGACGTCGATCAGGCGCAGGTGCTGGTGCAGAACCGCGTCAGCAGTGCCGAGCCCCGCCTGCCCGAGGAAGTCCGCCAGATCGGCGTCACGGTGCGCAAGAACTCGCCCGACCTGCTTCTGGTCGCGAACTTCTTTTCGCCCGATGGATCGCTGACCCAGCCCTATATCTCCAACTATGCCACGCTGCAGGTGATCGATCGGATCTCGCGCATCGAAGGCATTGGTGCGGCCCGTCTGTTCGGCGGTCGCGACTACAACATGCGCGTTTGGATCGATCCTGATCTGGCCGCCGCGCGCAATCTGACGGTCGACGAGATCGTCGGCAAGATCCGCGCTCAGAACGCACAGGTTTCGGCAGGTTCGATCGGCCAAGCGCCGTTCAATACCGGAGGCACGGCTTTCCAGCTGGGTGTCCAGACGCAGGGCCGGCTGAGCACGCCTGAAGAGTTCGGCCAGATCGTCATCAAGCGCGAGGGCCTGGCGCTGACCCGGCTTGCCGATGTCGCCCGCATCGAACTCGGCGCGCAGGATTACAGCGTCAACGCCTTTGCCAGCGGCAAGCCCACGGTCGCCTTGGTCATCTCGCAGTTGCCCGGATCGAACGCGCTCACCGTAGCCAAGGCGGTCGAAGAAGAACTCGAGCGGGCGTCGAAGGACTTCCCGCCGGGCATGGATTATACCATCCCCTATAATCCCACGACCTATGTCGAAGCGTCGATCGCCGCGGTGCAGGATACGCTGGTCGAAGCGATCATCCTGGTGGCGATCGTCGTGCTGCTGTTCCTGCAAAGCTGGCGCGCGGCGATCATCCCGATCATTGCGATCCCGATCGCGCTGGCTGGCGCGATCGCAGTGCTCGCCGCGCTCGGATTCTCGCTCAACAGCCTGTCGCTGTTCGGCATGGTGCTCGCCATCGGCATCGTGGTCGACGACGCGATCGTCGTGGTCGAGAATGTCGAGCGCCTGATGGAGGAAGAGGGGCTGAGCCCGCTCGATGCCGCGCACAAGACGATGGACGAAGTGTCGGGCGCACTGATCGCGATCGCCTTGGTGCTGTGCGGCGTCTTCATTCCTACCGCCTTCATCCCGGGAATCTCGGGTGCGTTCTACCAGCAATTCGCGGTGACGATCGCGGGTGCCACCGCGTTCTCGGCCTTCGTTTCGCTGACGTTGTCGCCCGCTCTGGCCGCACTGCTGCTGCGCCCGCGCAAACATGGCGAAGATGCGCCTGCCCCAGGCTGGCGCGGATGGGGCACGCGCTTTGCGCGCGGTTTCAACCGCGGTTTTGCCAAGCTGTCAGAGCGCTACGGACGCCTCACGGCGCGCACGATCCGCAGCCTGATGTTCATGGGCATCGCCTATCTCATCCTGATCGCGATCGCCGGCTGGCGCTTTACCGCGACGCCCGCAGGCTTCATTCCCGCGCAGGACCAGGGTTATCTCATCGGTGTCGTGCAGATGCCGCCGGGCGCATCGTTGCAGCGCACGACCGCCGCGCTCGAGGAAGCCCAGGGCATCGCGCTGAAGAACGGTTCTGTCATCAGCACCATCGCATTCGCCGGGTTCGATGGCGCCACCTTCACCAATGCGCCCAACGCCGCCGCGATCTTCATCACGCTCAAGCCCGCAGGCACCCGCATCGCGGCCGATGACGTCGCCAACGAACTGCGCGGCGCCTTGTCGCGGATTACCGCAGGCAACATCCTGGTGATCGCGCCACCCCCGGTCGCCGGTCTCGGCACGGGTGGCGGCTTCAAGATGATCATCGAGGATCGCGGCAATGCCGGGCTTCCGGCGCTGGAGGGCGCAGCGTTTGCCATGATGGGCGCAGCCAACCAAACCGAGGGCATCGCAGGCGCCTTCACCACCTTCAACACCCGCACGCCTCGGCTGTTTGCGGATATCGACCGCGCCCGCGCCGAGCAGCTGGGCGTGCCGGTGGAGAACATCTTCTCGACGCTCGGCACCTATCTCGGCTCCAGCTATATCAACGACTTCAACTTCCTGGGCCGCACCTTCCGCGTCACCGCGCAAGCCGACGCCCCGTATCGTGATGACGTTGCGGATATCGGCCGCCTTCGCACCCGGTCCTCCACCGGACAGATGGTGCCGCTCGATGCAGTGATGAGCCTGCGCAACGATTCAGGCGCCTATCGCGTGGTCCGGTACAACCTCTATCGCTCGGCCGAACTGCAGGGCGATACGCTACCCGGCTATTCGAGCGGCCAATCGCTCGACGCGATGGAGGCGTTGGCACTCAAGGTTCTGCCGCAGGGGTTCGACTATGAATGGACCGAGCTCGCCTTCCAGCAACGCGCGGCGGGCAATACAGGGACATTGGTGTTCCTGCTCGGCGTGGTCTTCGTCTTCCTGCTGCTCGCCGCGCAATATGAAAGCCTGGTGCTGCCGCTGGCGGTGATCCTGATCGTGCCGATGTGCCTTTTGGCAGCGATCCTGGGCGTTAACCTGATGGGCCGGGACAACAACATCCTCACCCAGATCGGGCTGGTCGTGCTGATTGGCCTGGCCGCCAAGAACGCGATCCTGATCGTCGAGTTTGCCAAGCATAACGAGGACCACGGCCAGTCGGTGCTGGAGGCGGCGCGCCATGCCGCCGCTCAGCGTCTGCGCCCCATCCTGATGACCTCGCTCGCGTTCATCCTGGGCGTGCTGCCGTTGGTGATTTCCAGCGGACCCGGCGCGGAAATGCGCCAGGCTCTGGGCATCGCGGTGTTCTTCGGAATGATCGGCGTGACCATCTTCGGCCTGCTGTTCACGCCTGCCTTCTACGTGATGGTGCGGACGATGGAGGAGCGGCTCAGGCCCTGGTCGGCGCGTCGCAGCAAGAACGATCCCACACCACCTGCAGCTGACCAACCAGCGCTGGAGGGCAACCAGCCATGATCAAGACACCTCACCTTCTCGCCTGCGCCGCGATGAGCGCCGCACTGGCTGCGTGCACCGTCGGTCCCGACTTTGCGCGTCCGGTCACACCCAACGGGGCAGCACAGCCGTTTGCCGAAGGCACCGACCCGCGCTTTGCCCAGACCCCGCTGCCTGAAGGCTGGTGGCGGCTGTTCGAGGACCCCGCTCTCGACGCGCTCGTCACCCGAGCGTTGGAGCGCAACACGACGGTACGCGAGGCCAGCGCCAATCTGCGCCGGGCCCGGGCGCTAGTGCGCGAGGCGCGCGCCGGACAGTTGCCCAGCCTGAATGGCAGCGCATCGGCCAACACCAACCAGGTCGGCACCGGCGCCAATGCCGGGGTCGGCTTTGCCCCGCCCGAGCCGTTGACCTTCGACTTCTACCAGCTGGCCACCGACGCCTCGTACGAGATCGACCTGTTCGGCGGGATCCGCCGCTCGGTCGAGGCCTCGCGCGGCGATGCGCTGACCGCGCAGGCCGAGCTTGACGCGGCACGGGTGAGCGTCGCCGCGGAGGTTGCGCGCAACTACGCGCTGGCCTGTTCGAGCCGTTTGCAGGCGGATATCGCCCGCGAGTCGCTCGCGACCCAGCTGCGCACGCTCGATCTGACGCAGCGGCTTTCGGCCGCAGGGCGCGGACAGCGGCGCGATGTCGCCAATGCCGAACTGCTGCTCGCGCAGGCCCAGGCACAGGTTCCGCAGTTCGAGGCAGAGCAGCGTGCAGCCCTGTTTGCACTGGCGACACTGACCGGAGACACGCCCGCCAATCTCGATACGGCGGCCGCCGCCTGCACAGCCCCGCCACGCACCCGGTTCGCAATCCCGGTGGGCGATGGCGCGGCGCTGCTTGCCCGACGGCCAGATGTGCGCGCCGCCGAAGCCAGGCTGGCGGCCGATACCGCGCGCGTCGGTGTTGCGACCGCGGCGCTCTATCCCTCGATCCGCCTGGCCGGATCGCTGTCGATCGGTGGTACGACGCCAGGCGCGCTCACCGAATCAAACAATCTGGGCTTCTCGCTCGGCCCGCTGATCTCCTGGTCGATCCCGATCGACGGCGCAGCGCGCGCGCGCGTGAACGCTGCTTCGGCACAGGCCGATGCCCGGCTCGCTGCGTTCGACGGCGCAGTGCTGACTGCACTGCAGGAAACCGAACAGGCGCTGGCTCGGTTGAAGGCCGCGCTGGAGCAGGAAACGGCGTTGCAGAGCGCAGCCAGGGCTGCCGAGGAGGTGGCACGGATCACGCGCATCCGCTTCCGAGCCGGGCGCGACAACGCGCTGCAGCTGCTCGAGGTCGAGCGCAATCTGCTGGCGGCGCGGGCTACCATGGGATCGTCCGCCGCAGCGCGTGCCGAGGCCGAGGTGTCGCTGTTCCGCGCGCTGGGTGGCGGCTGGGAGAATGCGCCTGCGGTGCAGGAAATCAGCGCGACCAAGCGCGACTGATCGCCCTCAATCGCGCAGCCGCTCGATCGCCTGCGCCAGCGCGACATACAGCTTGCCGGTCTCGGATGACAGCAAGGTCACCCCCATCACCCCGCCGTCGCGGGTCGACAGCACCGTGCGCAGCATACTCTCGAAATCGTGGATGTAGCGGTTGACCAGTTCGTAAAAGACCGGGTCGTTCTCGTAGGTCGCGACGATTTCCCGGGCCTCGCCATTGTCTATCAGGCGCACGGCGCGCCGCGTGAAGACGCCGCGATCGCCGCGCAGATAGGCGGACCAGGCGGTGTCGCTGACATCGGTCGACAGGATCTTGTCGACATCGATCGCGGTCGAATTGAGCGATTCGGTGAGCAGCGCCAGCCGCCGCGCGAAATCATTGTCGGTGCGTTCCTCGGCATGCTCGCGAGCTTCCGCGACGCGCCGCTCGAGATGGCTGGCGAGATCATCGACGCGTGCCAGCTGGTCCTTGAGATGCAGGCTGGCGTCGCTGGTCGCCCCAACCGCGCGACTGATGGCGGATTCGAGCTTGCCGACAAGCTCCTCGGCCTTGCCGCGCAGAACCTTTTCCAGCGCCGCGCCGCTATCCCGGCCCAGCTTGTCGGTCGCTCCGACAATGGCCTTGTCCATGGCCCGGCGCGCTTCGTCCGCTGCCGCATGCGCTTCACGCTGGACGTCGCGCATCGTCTCGACCAGTCGCACGGCGGACTGCGCATTGATATGGTCGATTTCATCGCGCGCGCTGCGCATCGCGGCGATCAGCCGGCCAATGTCTTCGGCCCGCTCGCTCCACGCACTCTCGCTGCTGTCGGCAAGGCCTGCGATCTCGTTGGTCTGTTCGGCGATACGCTGCTCGAAATTGCCCAACACCGATCCCAGGCGGATCATCTGGCTGTCCGCCTCCGCTACGCCTTCGTGGAGCCTTCCGACACGCTGCTGACTCGACTCGGTGGCGCTGTCCAACCCGGCAAGCGCCTGCGGGATGGTATCGCCCACACTCTGCTGGATCGCCTCGATCAGCGTGCGCAGCCGTTGCGCCTTGGCATCGAAGATTTCGGCATGGCCGCTGCCCGCCGCCAGCTTTTCGGACAAGGCCGCCGCATTGCCATCAAGCGCCGACAGCGCGAAGGCAAGCCGACCCAGCGAATCGGTGCTCTGCCGATCCATGTCCTGCAGGCGCTGTTCCGCCTTGGTGATCTGCGCATCGGCCGCGCGGATGACAGCGCGGATCGTTGCGTCGCTTTCGCCTGCCGATGTGGCAAGGGCATTCAGCGTCAGCGTGAGATCATCGGCGGCAGCGCGCATGTTCTCTCGGCTCGCCAGAGCTCTTTGCGCCATCTCCCCGCCCATCTGTGCCAGCGACTGGTCGAGGTCGGCAACAAGTGCCTTCAACTGCTCGGCTTGCGCAGCTGACGTCTGATCGAGATTGGCGCGTGTATTGGCGAGGCGGCTCGCCACCGTCTCGATCGCCTGGTCCATCTGCTGGCTGGCGTCGCTGACATGACGCGACAGCGCATCGCCGCTGGTCTCCACCGATTGCGCCAGGCGAACCGTTGCGGCATCCGAATCGCGCACCAATGTGCCGACCTGCGCGCTGGCGGCCCGGCCAAAGGCATTGAGCTTCTCGAATGCGGCAATCATGCTTTCGACCTGCCCCTGCGCGGTGCGCCCGGCATTGCCGATCTGGTTGGTGACGTCCTTGGCGGAGTTGGCGATCACGGGCAGGTGATTGCGCAATTTGTCCATGTTGCCGGAAGCTGCTTCGCTCACCTCGCCGATGGCGCGCATGCCGGTGTCGCTCGCCGCGATCATCGCGCGCAGTTCTTCGGCAAAGCCGCGCAGCCTATCACTTGAGACGCGCCCTAAGGATTCAAGTTCAAGACTCTGATTGGCAAGAAACTCGCGCGCCATCGAAAGCTCGGCATTGACGTGAGCAAGACGGTTTTCCAGCGTCGCGCTCTCGGCCCGCAACGATCCGGCCACCGCAGAAAAGCGACGTGCCTCGCGCGTGCTGTTGCGCTGGAAAACGAGATACACGGCGGCAATGAGCACCAGCGGCACCGCCCATTGCGATACCGCCTGCACCGCCAGCGAAGGCGTCAGGCCGGCCTGCCAACCGGGGAGCGAGGCCCAGACAAACACACCGGTCCAGCCCACGGCAAGGGCAATCGCGACCCAGCCAGCGGCGCCGATCGCGCGTTCGGGCTCTGGAATAGCGTCCTCATCCATCCAGGGTGCCTGCGAATCGGCGGCATCCGAAGGGTCGCTCCGCAACGGCAAGGCAGGTGCCGCCATGTCCGGAACCGGCTCTTGCGCCGCCAGAGTTTCGTCGCTGCGGCCATGCCGCAGGTCGATGATGTTTTTCCCCTCGCCCATGGAAGATGCTTAACAGATTTTCATCGGCCAGAAACCGAAAGTTAAGGCGGCTTGTCTATTCGAGCCGGTCATGGCCTATGAATCCGGAGCATTGAACGCGGCGCTCGCCGCCGCCGTCGGCAGCGACCCCGACCTTGTCGCCGAACTGCGCGGAGCGTTCATCGAAAGCGCCGCGCGGCAGATCGATCTGCTCGGGCGGGCGCGATGCGATGCCAACTGGCATTTCGCGGCGCTGCGACTCAAGAGCCTGGCGGCCAGCTTCAGCGTCCAGGGGATCGTTGATCTGGCCGACCGCGCTCTGGAGGGAGCACCTGGCGACCCCGTCGTGCTGCGCGACCTGGCGACCGCCATGCGCGACTTTGGCGAGACACCTGCGCCGAGCATGTAAACGCGTCTAACGTAACTCCAGTCACCGCGCTGCCGGTTGGCACAGCACCTGCCACCCGATAAGAGGGCCGCTCCCCAACAACCGGAGTTGACCTAAGACCGTGCGTGCCGCCCTGATATCGCTGATGGAAACATTGCCCGGCGGCACCGGCCTGCGCGGCGCATTGCCGCTGGCGCACGGCCAGCTGGCGATGCTGCATGTCGATCTTGCAGTCCAGGCCGGCGCGGGCGAAATCCTGTGCCTTGTCGGTGCGATCGACGACCGGGTTCGCCAGATCGAGGCTTATGCGGTCCGCTGCGGCGTCGCCTTTCATCTCGCCCGATCGGTCGCAGACATCAGTGTCAGACTGGCCAGCGAAGACGAGCTGCTGATCATTGCCGATGGCCTGTACGTCGCGCCAGGCGACATGGCACAGATGGCGCGCGAGACCGGCACGTTCGTCGCGAGCTTTGCCCCCGGAGATGGCGCGCGCGTGCTGATCGAGCGATTCGAGCGGATCGACATCAACCATGTCTGGGCGGGGCTTGCCTGCATCCGTGCGCGCGACGTGGTCGATGCCCGTGATCTGCCCGAGGATTGGAGCATCCAGTCGGCGCTGCTGCGGCTGGCGGTGCAAAAGGGCTATCGCCGCGAGGTCCTACCCTTTGCACTGGCGGAATCGGGCCGCATCGCCATCGTCCGCGAAGGCCATGAGGTCAATACGCTGGCGCTGCAGGAACTGGCCGGATCATCGGGCGCTTGGGGCGGCAACCTGGTGCAGACAGCGCCGATGCGCAGCCTGACGCAGCACCTGTGGGCCGCAAGATGGAGCCGGCCAGCGCTCAGGCTGTCGGCGATAGCACTGCCTTTGCTGGGCATCGGTGTCGCGGTCGGCGGGTGGAGCATGGCGGCGCTGGGCTTGCTGGTGGCGGGGCGCGGAACAGGGCACGCCGCCAACCGGCTGTTCGGCCGCTTTGCCGCAATGCTGACCCGTCCTGCAGAACAGGCCGCGCGCGATGTCGCCTTTGCTGTCGCTTTCATCATCATCACGGTGCTCAGCGTCGCGGCATCCGATCGACTGTCCGGGCTGTTTGCCGCGTTGCTGCTTCCGGGAATCGCGATCATTCTTGGCCGATTGCGCGGCCCCCTGCCCCGTTTGTGGCGCAGGCTGGCGGGATCGCCCAGCCTGGTGGCCGCAGCAGCCTTTCTCGCCATCCCCTTCGGCCTGCTGATGCCGCTGCTGATGTTGTGGAACCTGGCTTTGGTGGCGCTTTTGCTGTGGCAAACCCACGCGCCGGCGCTTGCGACGGAGAAGCCCGACTCCCATATCTGAATTCGGGCTTGGCAACGTTGAACTAACAGCATTTTAACCAGCAATTGGTAGGGCAAGGCGATGAATACCGACATGGCCCCCGCACGCCCGGCCTTACGGGACGTTGGCGCGTTGCTGCGCCATGCCGATGCGCAGGCCCGGCAGGCGATGGCGGTGCCTGCCCTGGTGCGCCAGAGGTTGTTTCCTGATGCCGCGCAGGCGCTGCGCGAGGATGATCTGAGCATGGTGGGCGGGTTTGTCGATGCCATCGCGATCCAGCTCAGCCAAGCTCTGGACACGAGCGATCCTGAATCGGTCGCTCAACATGCCCTGCTGGCTTATCCCCCCGCGATCCGGCTGCTGTTCGCCCGCGCGATCGAGGCGCGTCTGTGCCGCCAGAGCGGGCTGATCGGCCTGGCCATGCCCGAAGTGCCGCCGCGCGTCGAAGCGCAAGTCGGCGACGCGCAGGATGAACTCGCCGAAGCCGCCATGGCGCTGATCATCGCGCAGAGCCGCTTCATCAGCCGGGCGCAGAGTTTTGCCATCGATCTCGATGAACTGCCGCCGGAGATGCTGCATGCCGTCGTGCGGATGGCGGTGGCCTGGCTGCAGGACAAGGAAGGGAGCGATCCGCTTGCCCTCCGCGAGGCTGCCGATTCGTTGCTGGCCAAGTTCGACGAAAGGCGTGGACGGCCGCACCGGCTGCTGCGCTTCTGCCACCTTTTCGAACTGCCCCGTGCGGGTGATGACTGGACGCTGGAAGACAACGGGCCATCGCTGGTGATGGCGATGCTGGAACGGGCGAGCGGTCTTCCAGGCGATCTGCTGTTCGACATGGTGCGCGACGCTGATCTGGCCCGCTTGGCGGTGGTGCTGCGTGCCTGCGCCATCGAGCCCGAGGTCGCGGCACGGCTGCTCCAGAGACTGGCGGTGCTCGCATCGCTGCGCGCCGATGATCTGCCCTCGCTGGCCGCGTTGCGTGCCATTCCATGCGAAGATGCGCAGCGACTGGTGGCGGGGTGGCGCAATCTTGCACCGTTCCAGACCAGCGGATCCGCTTGGTGAATGCCCACAATCCCGATGGCGAAAACGCAGTGACGCAGGCGCGCCCCGCCGAGGCCGCATATGTGCGCCTCGACCGCGAGGGACGGCTGCTTGCGGCGTGCGACGAGATCATAACCTTGCACGGGGCGCTGGGCGGAGAACCCGGCGGCACGCTTGCTATCCCGGCGTTGCTCGACCTCGCCCGCCATGGACTGCGGCTCGGCATGCGCCTGTCGCGCCCTGTCACCATTGCCGGACCTGATGCGATGATCGAACTGTGGTGCGATTGCACACCGGGGCCCGAGGGGATCGATATTGCCGTCACCTCGTGGCGCGAACACCCGCTCCCCGCCGCGCCCGCCCATGCACCGGGCATGGTTCCGTTGCCGCGCGATCCGGAGGCGATCCACATCCGCACCGATGCGGGAGGGCGCATCCTGGCGGTAGAGACAGCGCTCGTTCTCGGTCCTGACTGGCATCCGGAGCGGTCCATGCTCAAGCCGCTCGCCAGCCTGATCATCGACACGAATGGTGTTGCGGTCATCAGTGCCGCCAGCATCACGGGCCAACGTGTGCGCCTCTCGGGCGACGATCGGGATTGGCTGGTGCACCGGGTAGCGGCAGATGGGCACGCGGGCATGCACCTGGTTCTCACGCTGGCTCCGCCTGCGGTCGATGAGGATGCACCGCCTGTGCCGCCACCGCTGTTCGACGGCGAGCGGCTGGCGCATATGTTCGGCACCCAGATCGGCCCGGCGCTGCGCCAGCCAATCGGGCGGATCATCGCCAATGCCGAAACCATCGGTGGACGGCTGGAAGGGCCGCTCCGTGCCGACTATGCCAATTATGCGAGCGACATCGCCTCTGCCGGCCGCCATCTGCTGGCGCTGGTCGATGACCTGGCGGATCTCGAAGCGATCGAGGCAACGGGTTTCAGCGCCGCGCGCGAGCCGGTGGATCTTGCCGACATGGCGCGCCGCGCTGCGGGGTTGCTTGCGCTCAAGGCTGCCGACCGTGCGATCCGCATCGACAAGCCTGCCGAAGACGAAACCTTGCCCGCCATCGGCGAATTCCGCCGTGTGCTGCAGGTGCTGCTCAACCTGTTGGGCAACGCGATCAATTACGCACCTGATGGATCGATGATCTGGTTGCGGCTCGACGATGGCCCTGACTGGGCGAGCGTCACCGTCGCCGATCAGGGCCCAGGCCTCAGTGAGGAGGACCAGCAGCGGCTGTTCAACAAATGGGAACGGCTGGGCCGCAGCGGTGACGGGGGCAGCGGGCTTGGCCTCTATATTTCGCGCAGGCTGGCGCTGGCGATGGAAGGCAACCTGGCAGTGGAAAGCGCGCCGGGTCAGGGCGCGCGTTTCACCTTGATACTGCCAAAGGCATAAAGCCCTTCCCCTCCTGATTGCAGGAGGGGCTGCCGTGGGCGGTCAGTTTACTGCGGCAGCACCGGCGTCTGTGCACAGCGCTTGCGGTTGCCTGCGTTGCACGCGGCAACATCGGCTTCCCATTGCGCGTGGATGGCGTCGTACAGCTTCTTGATCTCGGCATATTCCGCTTCGGCGCGCGCACGCGATTCGACCGTGTGCTCATAGAGCTTCATCTGGCTTTCATAGCTCGACCGCCGCGCCTCATAGTTCGCCATGTTCTCGGTGTTCTGGGCAACCTGAGCGCTGGAAAGCTGCGCCTGCGCGGCATTGGCAGCTTCGCGCTGGGCCTGTTCCTCGGGCGTGCTGGGGTTCTGGGTCACCGGCGAAGGTTCCATCGAGCCATTGTCCGGGGCCTCGGCTGCAGGCGCACTGGCTTGCTGGGCACCGGCGGGCAGCACCATCACGCCTGCGGCGAGCATGGTGGCCAGCGACATGGCGCGGAACGAACGGGTCTTCATGGTCTTGCTTCCCTCAAAACAAAGTTGATCTCGATTAACATGTATACGCTATGCGAGCCAAGCCGTTCCATGGACTGTGGTTGTGGCCTTGCAGCAGCGTGCCGCGCGCACCATGTTCCAGCGCACTGCGGCCGCACCATCCTTCCAGGCCGCAATCCCGTGCTTGCAACCAGAACATTGTTAGAACATAAGGCGCTCCATGCTGACTCATATTTCCGTGCGCGGTGCGCGCGAGCACAATCTCAAGGGCGTCGATATCGATCTGCCGCGCGATCAGCTGATCGTGATCACCGGTCTTTCGGGCAGCGGCAAATCCAGCCTCGCGTTTGACACCATCTATGCCGAAGGCCAGCGGCGCTATGTGGAATCGCTCTCGGCTTATGCGCGCCAGTTCCTGGAGATGATGCAGAAGCCCGATGTCGAGCATATCGACGGCCTGTCGCCCGCCATCAGCATCGAGCAGAAGACGACCAGCCGCAACCCGCGCTCCACCGTCGCCACGGTCACCGAGATTTACGACTATATGCGCCTGCTGTGGGCGCGCGTCGGCGTGCCCTATTCGCCCGCGACCGGCCTGCCGATCACCGCGCAGACGGTCAGCATGATGGTCGACCGGGTGATGGCGTTGCCCGAGGGCACACGCTTCTATCTGCTCGCGCCGGTCGTGCGCGGCCGCAAGGGGGAATATCGCAAGGAACTCGCCGAATGGCAGCGCGCAGGCTTCACCCGCGTCCGCATCGACGGCGAATTCTACGAAATCGAAGAGGCCCCCGCGCTCGACAAGAAGTACAAGCATGACATCGAGGTCGTCGTCGACCGCATGGCGGTGCGCGAAGGCATCGAAACGCGGCTGGCCGACAGCTTCGAAACCGCGCTGAAGCTTGCAGACGGATTGGCCTTCGTCGATCTGGCTGATGGCACGGTGGCAGCGCTGGGCGAACCCGCTGCTGCACTTCCCGCCGACAGTCAGCCGATCGAGGCGGAAAAGCCCAAGAAGGGCATGAAGAATGCCGGCATCCCCGACAACCGCATCATCTTCTCCGAACGCTTTGCTTGTCCCGTCTCCGGGTTCACCATCGAGGCGATCGAACCGCGGCTGTTCTCGTTCAATGCGCCGCAGGGTGCCTGCCCTGCCTGCGATGGCCTTGGCGAGAAGATGTATTTCGACCCGCAGCTGGTCGTCCCCAACGAAGAACTGAGCCTGAAAAAGGGCGCGGTGGTGCCGTGGGCCAAGTCCAATCCGCCCTCGCCTTATTACATGCAGGTCCTCAGCAGCCTGGGACGCGAGTTCGGCTTCTCGCTCGAAACCCCGTGGAAGGACCTTTCCGGCGAAGTTCGGCTGATCATCCTGCACGGCACCGGCGGCAAGCCCATCACCTTGCGATTCCAGGACGGGCGCAAGTCCTATGAGGTCAAGAAGGCGTTCGAGGGGGTCATCGGCAACCTCAACCGCCGCCTGCTGCAGACCGACAGCGCATGGATGCGCGAGGAGCTGAGCAAGTACCAGACCGCCCAGCCCTGCGAAGTGTGCGATGGCGCACGCCTCAAGCCCGAGGCACGCTCGGTCAAGGTGGCCGGCGAGGACATCTCGATCTCGACCCGGCGGTCGGTCGCCGATGCGCTGCACTTCTTCGAGACGCTCAATGACAAGCTTGGGCCACAGC
The DNA here is from genome assembly GCA_943370475.1 of Hydrogenophaga intermedia. Taxonomy (GTDB): domain Bacteria; phylum Pseudomonadota; class Alphaproteobacteria; order Sphingomonadales; family Sphingomonadaceae; genus Blastomonas. The sequence continues at coordinate 172,800 of CALRRI020000004.1, read as the reverse complement.
AGCAGCAGATCGCCAAGGCGATCCTCAAGGAAATCATCGAGCGACTGGGCTTCCTCAACAATGTCGGGCTCGATTATCTCAATCTCGACCGCACCTCAGGCACGCTGTCCGGCGGTGAATCGCAGCGCATCCGGCTCGCCAGCCAGATCGGCAGCGGGCTTTCGGGCGTGCTGTATGTGCTCGACGAACCCAGTATCGGCCTGCACCAGAAGGATAACGACCGGTTGCTGGTGACGCTCAAGCGGCTGCGTGACCTCGGCAATACGGTGATCGTCGTCGAGCATGACGAAGATGCCATCCGCACTGCCGACTATATCGTCGATCTCGGCCCTGGCGCCGGCGTGCATGGCGGCGAAATCGTCGCCAAGGGCACGCTGGAAGAGCTGCTGAAGTCCAAGGACTCGCTGACGGCACAATATCTGACCGGCGAGCGGCGGATCGAGGTTCCGGCCAAGCGCCGCAAGGGCAATGGCAAGAAGCTGACCGTGCACAATGCGCGTGCCAATAATCTGAGCGGCGTCACTGCGGCGATCCCGCTGGGCACGTTCACCTGCATCACTGGCGTGTCCGGCTCGGGCAAGTCGAGCTTCACGATCGACACGCTCTATGCGGGCGCGGCGCGGATGCTCAATGGTGCGCGCATCATTGCCGGGCCGCATGACAAGATCACCGGTCTCGAGCATTGCGACAAGGTCATCGACATCGACCAGTCGCCGATCGGCCGCACGCCGCGGTCCAATCCGGCGACCTATACCGGCGCGTTCACCAACATCCGCGACTGGTTTGCCGCGCTGCCGGAATCGCTGGCGCGCGGGTACAAGCCGGGCCGGTTCAGCTTCAACGTCAAGGGTGGCCGGTGCGAGAAATGCCAGGGCGACGGCGTCATCAAGATCGAGATGCACTTCCTCCCCGATGTCTATGTCACCTGCGAGGAATGCGGCGGCAAGCGCTACAATCGCGAGACGCTCGAAGTGAAGTTCAAGGGGCATTCGATCGCCGATGTGCTCGACATGACGGTCGAGGATGCGGTCGAGTTCTTCAAGGCGGTGCCGCCGATCCGAGACAAGATGGCGATGCTGTGGGAAGTCGGCCTGGGCTATGTCAAGGTCGGCCAGCAGGCCACCACGCTCTCCGGCGGCGAAGCACAGCGAGTCAAGCTCGCCAAGGAACTCAGCCGCCGCTCGACCGGGCAGACGCTGTACATCCTCGATGAGCCCACCACCGGCCTGCACTTCGAGGATGTCCGCAAGCTGCTGGAGGTGCTCCACCGCCTGGTCGACCAGGGCAACAGCGTTGTGGTGATCGAACACAATCTGGACGTCATCAAGACCGCCGACTGGATCATCGACATGGGCCCCGAAGGTGGCGTCAAGGGCGGCGAAATCGTCGCCGAAGGCACGCCAGAGCAGGTGGCCAAGGTCGAAAAGAGCTACACCGGCCACTATCTCGCGCCGCTGTTGAAGCGCTGAAGCCGCCAAACGGTACGCTCACCTTCTCACGACGGGGGATCGTTGGCGCTGCAAGTTCTGCGCCCGGCTTCCTAGCGGCTGTAGCATGGCGCCGGGCATAGCGTGGTGGCGGCAAACGATACCGCTTGAATAGCAGAATTTTCCGCGCAACAGGATCAATCCGCCGCTTTGATCGTTCGACGAGCGGCAGGTTAACATATATCATGGAAAACATCGTCAGCCTTGGGGTTGAACCGATAGATAAAAGCAATCACTCCGGAGGATGCCTTTCGAATGGGCTTATCGGCTGCGTCACTTAATTCGTGCAGCGGCGACCTTGGATTCACGGGCAGGCAAAGACATGGCTTCATCTTCCGAACATCACATCATGGGAGCGCGCGAAGCGATCCGATGGATGCTGGGCCTGTTGAAGGGCGAACGCAGCTTCATCGCGCTGGCGTTGATTTATGGCGTTGCAATCTCGGTGCTCTCGCTGGCAACGCCGATCTCTGTCCAGATGCTCATCAACTCGGTCGCCAACACCGCGCTTGTCACGCCGCTGATTACATTGGCTGGCACGTTGCTGGGTCTGCTGCTGATCGCCGTGCTGCTGTCGGCGTTGCGGATCTACACGATGGAGCTGTTCGCACGGCGTTTCTATGCGCGTCAGGTGGCAGAAATCACGCTGCGGTCGATCCACGCGCGCAACCCGTTTTTCGAGGACAGCAAGCGGCAGGACCTGTTCAACCGCTATTTTGATGTCAACACCGTGCAGAAGGCGGTGCCCAGCCTGCTGATCGGCGGCTTCACGATCATCCTGCAATCCGCAGTCGGCTTTGCGGTGACGGCTTTCTATCACCCGTTTTTCCTGGCCTTCAACCTCATCGTCATCGGCATCGTGATGCTGATCCTGCTGATCTGGACACGCGGCGCCGTGCGCTCGGGCATCGCGCTCAGCCATGCAAAATATGCTGCGGCAGGCTGGCTGGAGAATGTCGGCGCATCCAACGGCTTTTACAAATCGGGTCGGCATGTCGATTATGCCCTCGACGGCTCGGAAAGCGTCACCGCAGCCTATGTCGCTGCCAAGTCGAAGCATTTCCGCTACACGATGTCGCAAACGGTGGCATTCCTGCTGCTCTATGCCTTTGCCAGCGCCGGCCTTCTCGCGCTGGGCGGCTGGCTGGTGATCGAGGGTGAGCTTTCCATTGGTCAGCTGGTGGCTGCCGAACTGATCCTGTCGGCGGCGTTTTTCGGCCTTGGCCAGATGGGCGCGTATCTGGATTCGGCCTACGACCTGATCGCGGCGGCCGAAGAGATCGGCATGATCTACCATATCGAGCAGGAAGAAGAAGCGCGCGAAGGCGAAGATGCCATTGGCGGCAGCGATCTGATGCTGCGGCGTGTGAGCCATGCCGCCACCGCCCCGGGCATTGCACTCGATATCGCCATACCGGCTGGCGCACAGCTGGTGGCGCAGGCGCAGAACCATGACGTCCAGCGCTTGTTCACCCATGCGATGAAGCGCTATATCACGCCTGAGACCGGCATCGTGACCTTGGGCGGGCAGGATATCGCCATGGTCGACATGTTCCAGCTGCGCAGCGAGATCATCGTGCTCGACCGTCCGACGATTGTCCAGGCCAGCATCCGCGACTATCTGCGCCTCGCCGGCCCGGAAACGACCTCTGCCGATGTGCTGCGCGCGCTGGCGCTGGTGCGGTTGCAGGACCGCGTGATGCGCCTGCCCGATGGGCTCGACACGCAGTTGTCGACCAGCGGCTGGCCCTTGTCCTATGCCGAATCGCTGCGCCTGAAGCTGGCCGGTGCCATGCTGAAATGCCCGCGCCTGCTCATCCTGACCGGGCTTTTCGACATGATCGACGCCGCGATCCTCACCGATGTGCGCGCAGTGATGCGTGCAGAAGGCTCCACCGTCATTCAGTTCAGCTACCGGGCAGCCGAGCACCCTGGCTGCCGCTATCTCTGGCTGGGTAGCGACAAGCAGATGATCATTGACGACCCCGACGAATTCATTGCGATCACCGACCGCCAGGCAGAGGAGGCACGCCATGACAACGCGTGATCGTGCCCTCGTCCGCTTCCACACGCTGGCGCGGCAACGCACACCGCGCCCGCTGCGCGCGATCGCGCTGATGGTGGTGCTGACCATCATCGCAGCGATCGTGTTCCTGATCTACGTGCCCTGGGTGCAGACCGCGTATGGCGCTGGTCAGGTCATCGCGCTCAATCCGCAGGATCGCCTGCAGAATGTCACAGCCCTGGTCTCCGGGCGGATCGAGCGCTGGTATGTGCAGGACGGATCGGTGGTCAAGGAGGGCGATCCGATCGTCCAGATTTCCGACAACGACCCCATGTTGCTCCAGCGGCTTCGGGTCGAGCGCAGCCTCGCCGAAGCAAAGGCAGCGGCGGCCGCAAGCGCGCTTGGCACCGCGCGGCTCGATGTCGGACGCACCGGTACATTGTTCAGCGAAGGTCTGGCGTCGCGGCGCGAAAATGAACTCGCCCGGATCAAGGTCGCGGAAATGGAAGCGACGCTGGCCGAAGCCCGCGCCGCTATCACCCAGATCGACATCAACCTGGCCCGCCAGTCGCTTCAGCTGGTCCGCGCGCCGCGCGATGGGGTGATCCAGCGGATCAACGGCGGCGACAGGGCAACCATGGTATCGCAGGGCGAAGTGCTCGCGACGTTCGCCCCGACCCAGTCGCGGCGCGTGGTCGAAGTCTATGTCGATGGCCGCGATGCGCCGCTGATCAGGCGCGGACAGCCGGTGCGGCTGGAGTTCGAAGGCTGGCCGGCTATCCAGTTCTCGGGCTGGCCCTCTGTCGCGCAAGGACTGTTCGACGGCCAGGTGCAACAGGTGGACCTCGCCGCATCGCCCAATGGCCTGTTCCGCGTGCTGGTGCAGGAGGCCAAGGGCAAGACCCGCTGGCCCAAGGAGCCTTATGTCCGCCTGGGCGCGAACGTCCGCGGCTGGGTGGCGATGGAGCAGGTCTCGGTTGGCTTCGAACTGTGGCGTCAGCTCAATGACTTCCCGCTGCAGAACCCGGCGCTCTTCGAAGAGAGCCAGGCAGGCACCGGCGAAGCCTCGGGCGCATCGTCCGGCGGCACCAAGGGCATGTCGTCGTCGGCCAGCGCGTCGGGGAAGAAGTGATGTGCAAGGCCCTGCTTCTCGCTGGGATGGCCGCAACGGCACTGCTGGCTGTGGCGTCGCCCGTAGCAGCACAACCCCTGCCCGCGCCGGTCCTGGCCCCCGACCAGGTGCGCTCCACAAAGGGCCTGCAGCTCTCCGAAGTGCTCGAATCGTCAAGGCGCTTTGCGCCGACGATCCTGGAGGCACTGGCCACGGCGCGCGCCGCCGATGGCCGCGTGCTGGCGAGCGAGGGTGCCTTCGACCTGCTGTTTACCGGCGAAGGCTTTTCGCGCGTCACGGGTTTCTATGACGGCACCTATCTGCAGGGCAAGGCGATCCAGCCGCTGACCAACAATGGCGGCCAGATCGAAGCCAGCTACCGCGTGTCGCGCGGCGACTTTCCGGTGTACGAGGATTACAGCTTCACCGATCGGCTGGGCGAACTCAAGGTGCGCGGCGTCTTTGCGCTTTTGCGCGATCGCGCCATCGACGACCGCCGCTTCGGCCAGCGCAATGCGCTGATCGAGCGGGATATCGCCGGGCTTGATGCGCTGATCGTTGCCATCGGCGTGCAGCAGCGCGCCATCCAGAGCTATGGCCAATGGGTCGCTGCCGGGCAGCAGGTGCAGGTGTATCGTGCGCTGGTCGGGCTGGCGCAGGACAGGCAGGAAGGCATCCGCCGCCAGGTCCAGCTCGGCGCACGCGCGGCGATTTTGCTGACTGAGAACGAGCAGAACCTGCTGCGGCGGCAATCGCTGCTGGTCGCTGCCGAGCGCGACTTGGCCAATGCGGCGCAGCGGTTGTCGCTGTTCTGGCGCAATGAGGACGGCAGACCGCGGGTTGCCACGCCGGCAGACCTGCCCACATCGCTGCCGATGCTCCCGGCGGCGCGCGCAGCCGATCCGGCAGCGATCCTGGCACGGCGGCCTGACATCAAGCTGATCGAGCAGCGGCTGGCTTTGAGTGAGACCCGGCTCGAGCTGGAGCGCAACCGGCTGCTGCCCTCGTTGCGGCTGTTTGCCGAAGCGGGCCAGGACTTTGGCGAGCAGGGCCTGGGCGGGCGTTCGCGCGATCCATTCGAGGCAATGGTCGGATTTACCTTCTCGATGCCGCTGCAGAACCGGGCTGCCAAGGGCCAGGTCGCGGCGACAGAGGCGAACATCAATGCGCTGGAATGGCGTCGACGCCAGAGCGAGGAGCAGATCATCGCCGAAGTCGAGCAGCTCTCGACCAACCTCAGCGCAGCCGAGCGGCTGGCGGTGCTCGCGCGTGATGAGGAAGTGCAGGCCGAAAAGCTGGCCGCCGGCGAACGCCGCTTGTTCCAGGCAGGCGCAAGCGATTTCTTTCTGGTGAATCTGCGCGAGGATGCCGCGGCCAACGCCGCGATCCGCAGGCTGGATGCCGAATTTCGGCTGACTCAGGCTCGCGCTGACCTTGTCGCCGTGGCCGTCGACCTCGATGCCCTGCGCCTGAGCGAAGAACTCGGACAGACCACCACGCCCTGAGCGCCATTCTCGTAAAAAGAGCATGTCCGCTGGCGCCGCGAAGAGCGGGGCACGTTGGCGCGTTTGCGTGCGCGTTGACGGAAGATAGGCGGGTGACGCACCGGAGGCTAAGCTGCGACCTCGGCGGACCGATGCGCCACCCTATCCGCAGCTTTGGGGTGTCCGTTCAAGCCGCGGCATCTATCAAGCAGTTTGGCAAGAGCGGTTCGGGGAGTGGACCGGCCCTTCTGCTTGGTGTGCGCGCATTATGCCACAGTGTATCATTGTTTCCATTTGAAAGACTCGCCGCATATTGATAGTTAGTATCTATCGATTGAGAGGAGCCGTCATGCCCAGCCTTCGCCAATTGCAATATCTGGTGGCGCTGGATGACCACCGCCATTTCGGCCGAGCCGCCTTTGCGGTTCACGTATCGCAGCCCACGCTCAGCCAGCAGCTGCGCACCCTCGAGGCGCGATTGGGGGCATCGCTGATCGACCGCAGCAGCAATGAGGTCCAGCTTACACCCCTGGGTCGCGACATCGCTTCGCGCGCGCGTGGCATATTGGTGCAAGTTCGCGACCTCTCCGACCTGGCGCGGCGCGCCGGCAAGGGCATTGGCGGCACGTTGCGTTTTGGTGTCACGCCGACGTTGGGCCCGTATCTGATGCCCGCCATCGTCGCAGGGCTGCACAAGCAGCAGCCTGACCTGCGCCTCCATATCCGCGAGGGCATTCCCGACGACCAGGTGCGCCAGGTGATGCGCGGGGAGCTGGACATGATGCTCTGTCCGCTACCCGTCGATGCCTCGGGCATTGTCATAGAACCGCTTTTCAGCGAGCGCATGTTCATCATCGCCCCACCCGATCATCCGCTCGCGGGCCAGAAGACCATTCCAGCGGATGCGCTCAAGGGCGAGGGCTTCCTGACGCTTGACCGACGGCACCACTTCCATCGCCAGACGCGCGACATCTGCGAACAGGTCGGCGCCCATATCCTCCACGATTACGAGGGCACCAGTCTCGACAGCATCCGGCAGATGGTCGGTTCGGGCATTGGTCTTGCCTTGCTGCCGGAACGCTACATGGCTGCGGAAACGCAAAGCTCCGAAGTGGTGGCAACGCTCGATATCGCCGGATGGGACGCACGCCGATCGATCGCGGCGCTGTGGCGGAGCGGGGCCGCCTTCAGCGACGGCTTTCATGCGATCGCCGAATTCATCCGCAACTATGTCAACGAGCCGGTCTGACCCGAGCCGCTCTCAGGCCGACGCCGGAACCATGCGCGCCATCTGCCACATCAGATTGTAGATCAGGCTGCGAGCATCTTCGCCGAGCATCTCGCGCGTCTGGCGGTCGAATGATGCGCGATTGCCGCGCATCGCGCTGCGGAGCATGCCGACAAACATCGTTTCATCCGGCGACAGCCTGCCGCAGCAAGGGCGCGATACACTGAACGGGTCTGGCCAGGCCTGGCCCATCGCCTCGAGTACCAGCGACAGCTGGTTCGACAACGAGACACTGCCCAGCCGGGCGGCGACATGCGGGGCGGGATCGGCCCCCGATTTGTGCGCGAAGACCGCAATGCGCAGGGCCACGACAAGCTTGGCCTCGATCAGGCTCGCCGATCCGAGGTCGGTTGGGTGATCCAACATGTCCTGCCACCAAATGCCCATGACCACTCCTTTTCGCATCGTGTTGCCATCGCCTCATGCGATAACAGTCACGACGTTATTGCGAATGGATCTCAGTAGCAAGAAAATTCATGCGGTTACAATTTTTGCCTCGGCGGGCATTGAACTGCCCCGTGATTTGCCCTACATTGCTGGTGTCGGGGCGCTTCCCCCCCTTTCGCGTTCCGACAGGTGCACTTGTGCACCTCCTCCCTGAACCTTGGCCGCCTCGTGACTTGTCACGAGGCGGTTTTTTGTTGGGCAACAGGTGCCTTATTCAGCGGCGATCGCCAGATCAGCGGAGTCTCCGCCGTGCAGCAGGTCTGCAGCCAGCACCTGGACAAGACTAGCCACCGCTTCCTTCGCCCGCCCCATCCCTTCTCCCGGATCGCGCATCGGCGAATCCAGATACATGCTGCGGTCGACTTCGATCTGCAGAGCATGGATATTGCGCGCGGGGCGCCCGTGCCTGTCGAGCACATAGCCCCCGGCATAAGGGTGGTTGAGCGCAACCTCGAAGCCCGACCGCACGAGCGTCCGCATCGCCAGATCGCACAAGCGCGCGCCGGCTGACCGGCCATAGCGGTCTCCCACCACGATCTGCGGCGCAGGCGCAGCGGTTTCCGGCTTCACCGGCGGCATCGAGTGCAGGTCGATCAGCAGCGCACAGCCGAATCGCGTATGCAGCGCCGCGAGGGTGCGTGCAAGGGTCTGGTGATAGGGATCGTGCAGTCGCGATATGCGCGCGGCAATCGCGGCGCGGGGCAGCGGCCGCCGCCACAGCTCGCCATGATCCGCCAACCTGCGCGGCACCAGGCCCAGGCCACCGCGGACCTTGGCGCTCTGCTGGGCAAAGGCGGTGCGCGGGGCATCGCTGATCATCTGCGGGTCGACTTCGCTCGGCGCACGGTTGAGATCGATCCAGGCCCGCGCCGCATGCGCTACCAGAGTGACGCAGCCGGTATCGACCGGGTCGGGCAGCAGCATATCGGCATGGCGGTCTTCCAGCCGCTCAAGGACATGCGGCGCAACGCGCAGATTCTGCAGGATTTCATCGGGATAATCACGTCCCGCGTGCGGAACTGCGACCAGGACCGGCAGACGCGCCGTCGACAGGCCTTCCAGGCTGAACAGCCTGTCCATAGCGGCATCATCGACAGGGGCATTATCCATGGCCAACGGACATGCGCCAAAGCCACGCCCGTGTCAAAGCCGCTACCGTGCCCCGATACCGATCATCCGGAGGTTTACGCATGCCCCACCGGCTGTCCTGCTTCGGGGCATCGCCAATAACGGTTAGCTGAAATGCTGGAAAATCTTAACCGCCTTGGGCATAAACAGGGGCACGGCATTCGGTGGAGGGTTTGGTTATGTTGCGCATATTGCTGGCGGAAGACGATGCAGCGATGCGAACCTATCTGCAAAGGGCGCTCGAAAAGGCCGATTATGCCGTCACCTCGGTCGATCGCGGCACCGCTGCCCTGCCCTTGCTGCAGGAAGAACATTTCGATCTGCTGCTGACCGACATCGTCATGCCCGAAATGGACGGCATCGAACTGGCGCAGCATTGCGCCAAGGTTTCTCCTTCGACCAAGGTGATGTTCATCACCGGATTTGCAGCCGTGACGCTGAAGGCCGAGCAGGCTGCACCCAGCGCGCGCGTGCTTTCCAAGCCGTTCCATCTCAAGGATCTGGTGCTGGAAGTGGACCGCGTTTTTGCACGCGGCACCTTTGCGCAGAGCCTCTGACAGGATAATCGCAGTGGCGGCGTCATTTACCGCTTGCACGACCGCCAAGCTCTTTGTAATGGACCGCCCTTGCCGCAGCTTACGGGCCCGGCAGCAAGGCTACAGAGTGGGCGTATAGCTCAGTGGTAGAGCACTGTGTTGACATCGCAGGGGTCGGAAGTTCAATCCTTCCTACGCCCACCAGCCTTCCCCATTTTCATGAGATCAGCAATTCGTAGCGGCAGTCCGCTTGCGCCAAATTTCCGGTAGATTCGCCGCAGAATCTCTGGTCTTAATCGCGCGATGAATCTCGCCGAAACCCTCGCTTCGTTCGTGCCCGCCAGCAATGGCTGGACCGTTTCCATCCCCAGCAGCTGGATGCAGGGGCGCACCGCTTATGGCGGGCTTTCCTCTGCCATTGCGCACCATGCCGCCCGGCTGGCGGTGCCCGATGCGCCGCCACTCCGCTCGGCGCAGGTGGCGTTCGTCGGGCCGCTCGCCGGCGAGGTGACGGTCGCTTGCGAATTGCTGCGCCGGGGCCGCAACACCGCTTTTGTCGAGGTCAAGATTCGCAGTGCCGAGGGGCTCGGCTTCATCGGCACCTTCATCTTCATGAGCAAGCGCGAGAGCAAGATCGAGTTCGAGGGCGTCCACCGTCCCGATGTCGCTCCGCCGCCCGAAGAAGGGTCCACCCGCAGCGGCCCGCCCGAATTCTTCACATCCCAAATGGAATATCCCGAAAAGCGACTCGAGCTGGGCATGAATACGCCCAAGCTCGCCAACTGGCACCGGTTTGCCGCACGCGAGGGGCTGGACCCGATGACCGAGCTGATGTGCATCGGCGATGGCCTGCCGCCCTCGGCAATGGGGCTGATGGAGGTCGCAGGCCCCATCAGCAGCATGAACTGGCAGGTCAACATGCTGACCGACGCGCCAGAGACAGAAAACGGCTGGTGGCTGCTCGAATCGGTGACTCACCATGCCCACCACGGTGCTTCCAGCCAGTACATGACCGTATGGAACAGCCGGCTGGAGCCGGTGATGGCCGCAATGCAGAGCGTCGCGCTATTCGTTTGAAGGCGCTGCGCCAAGCCAGATAAGCATAATAAGGAGAGACGCCCATGAAGACCCGCATCACCGAACTGTTCGGCATCCAGCACCCGATCATCCAGGGCGGCATGCATTATGTCGGCTTTGCCGAGCTGGCGGCAGCCGTCTCCAATGCGGGCGGCCTGGGGATCATCACCGGCCTCACCCAGAAGACGCCCGAAGAGCTCGATGCCGAAATCAAGAAGTGCAAGGCGCTGACTGACAAGCCGTTCGGCGTCAACCTGACCTTCCTCCCCGTGCTGACCGCGCCCGATTATCCGGGATACGTTCGAGTCATCATCGAAAACGGCGTCAAGGCCGTCGAGACGGCCGGCAACAACCCGCAATCGGTACTGCCCTACCTCAAGGAGGCCGGCATCAAGGTGATCCACAAATGCACCAGCGTGCGCCACGCCCTGAAGGCGCAGGCGATCGGCTGCGATGCGGTGTCGGTCGATGGCTTTGAATGCGGCGGCCACCCGGGTGAGGATGATGTGCCCAACATGATCCTGCTGCCCCGCGCCGCAGACGAATTGGACATTCCGTTCGTAGCTTCAGGCGGCCAGGCCGATGCGCGATCGCTGGTGGCGTCGCTGGCGATGGGGGCAGACGGGATCAACATGGGCACGCGCTTCATCGCCACCCAGGAAGCGCCGGTGCACGAGAACGTGAAGAAGGCGATCGTTGCCGCCTCCGAGCTCGACACCCGGCTGGTGATGCGCCCCTTGCGCAACACCGAGCGCGTCATGACCAACGAAGCGGTCGAAAAGCTGCTCGTGATCGAGCGTGAAAAGGGCCAGGACCTTCAGTTCACCGACATCATCGAGCAGGTCGCGGGCGTCTATCCGCGCATCATGATGGAGGGCGATATGGATGCAGGCGCCTGGAGCTGCGGCATGGTCGCCGGGCTGATCCACGATATCCCGACCTGCAAGGAGCTGATCGACCGGATCATGGCAGAGGCCGAGCAGATCATCCGCGGGCGCCTGGAAGGCTTCCTCGCAGCGTAACGTTTGAAAGCATGCAGAGCTTGGCCTGCCGGTCGGGTGTCATCCCGCCGGCGGTCACGCCGGCTTGCAGGGGTATTTCTTCTTCATGAGATTGTAGACCGCGACTCGGAACGGCTGCTTCTGCGCAGCCGGGCTGAGGGTCGTCAGATAGCTGCGCAGTTCCTCGCCGGTCATCTTGGGGCGGTCATTGGCCGGAGGGCAGCTGTGCCGCGCACCGCCAGCCTTTTTCTGCTTGGTGATATCGGCAACGTACATTTCGCGCACCCGGTCCGATTCCGCACGCAGCGCACGGACATCGCTCGACAGCAGGGCAGCAGGACCCAGGCTCTCTGCCTTCTTCATGCCTTGCAGAAACTCGGCCACCGTCATCTCCGATGCAGCGCCGGTCAGCATCAAGGCCGCCGTGACCAGCATTCCAAGCCGTATTCCACCGTTCATTGCCGTCCCCCGTGAATGCGTCGATCGCTGTTTCCTAGCATCACGCCATGAACGCCCCATGACTGCGGCCGCTGCACGCTACTAAGGCTTGCACGGATACCGCAGTGTCATGACCAACGCGAATGCCGTTACCAGCGGCATTTCGCGATGGGCCTGCGGAAAGGCGCGAAAATAGCTGGTGATGTCGCCCAGCGAGAGTTGGGCCTGTCCCGGCGGCGGCGGACAGCCGGGCGGCCTCTCGCCGCGCTGCGCGGCTTCTGCCAGGCTGGCACGATAGGCCATGCCGGCCTGTTGCAATGCGCTGCGGATCGAATCGGCTTGCGGCGATGCGACCGCTTCATCCCCGCCGATGGCAACCAGCGCATCGGCCCGAATCAGGAACTCCGCGACCGTTTCCGGCGGGGCCGGAACGACAACCGGCGCTGCGGCCTGGGTGGCCAGCAGCGCCGGAAGCATCATTGTCCAACCGAACGTCAAAGTCCGGTTCCGTTATGCGCCCTGTGGCTTGGGATCGTGGAATGGTCCCTTGCGCTTGCCCGCGCGCGGAATAACCGCACCGATGCCGGGAGCGATATCGGGCTTGATCGACTTGCCGTCGGGGCGGTCGAGCGTGCCGGTTTCGATCAGCTGCTGGATCTCGTCACCGCTGAGCGTCTCATATTCGAGCAGCGCAAGGGCAAGCGTGTGCAACTGATCAACATGCTCCGACAGCACCGACTTGGCGCGGTCATAGCCCTGATCGACGATCTTGCGGATCTCTGCATCGATCTTGCGCGCCGTCTCGTCCGACATCATCAGCCGCTGGCTCTGGCCATAGCCCAGATAGCCTTCCGACTGCTCTTCATACTGCAGCGGGCCGAGCTCGTCCGACATGCCCCATTTGGTGACCATGTCGCGCGCAAGCTTGGTGGCGTACTGGATATCGCCGCTGGCGCCCGAAGACACCTTGTCATAGCCGAAGATCACTTCCTCGGCGACGCGGCCACCCATCGAGACGGCCAGGTTCGCGTACATCTTGTCGCGGTGATAGCTGTAGACGTCACGCTCGGGCAGACGCATCACCATGCCCAGTGCACGACCGCGCGGAATGATCGTCGCCTTGTGGATCGGGTCGGACGCTTCCTCATGAACCGCGACGATGGCGTGGCCTGCCTCATGATAGGCCGTCATCCGCTTTTCGTCTTCGGTCATGACCATGGAACGACGCTCCGCGCCCATCATGACCTTGTCCTTGGCGGCTTCGAATTCGCTCATCGCGACCAGACGCTTGCCACGGCGTGCGGCCAGAAGCGCAGCCTCGTTGACCAGGTTCGCAAGATCCGCACCCGAGAAACCGGGGGTGCCGCGTGCAATCGTGCGAGCGTTGACGTCGGGCGCAAGCGGCACCTTCTTCATGTGGACCTGCAGGATCTTCTCGCGACCCTCGATGTCGGGAACCGGAACCACGACCTGACGGTCGAACCGGCCCGGACGCAGCAGCGCGGGGTCGAGCACATCGGGACGGTTGGTCGCCGCGATGATGATGATGCCTTCGTTGGCCTCGAAACCGTCCATCTCGACCAGAAGCTGGTTCAGCGTCTGTTCGCGCTCGTCGTTCGAGTTGCCAAGACCACTGCCGCGATGACGGCCGACCGCATCGATTTCATCGATGAAAACGATGCAAGGGGCATTCTTCTTGGCCTGTTCGAACATGTCGCGCACGCGGCTTGCGCCGACGCCGACGAACATCTCGACGAAGTCAGAGCCCGAGATGGTAAAGAACGGCACGCCAGCCTCGCCTGCAATCGCGCGAGCCAGCAGCGTCTTGCCGGTACCCGGCGAGCCAACCAGCAACGCGCCCTTGGGGATCTGACCGCCGAGACGGGCAAACTTGCTGGGGTCGCGGAGGAATTCGACGATTTCCTGCAGCTCTTCGCGTGCCTCATCGATACCGGCGACGTCCTGGAAGGTCACCTTGCCCGACTTTTCCGTGAGCAGCTTCGCCTTCGACTTGCCGAAGCCCATCGCGCCGCTGGCGCCGCCGCCTTTCTGCACCTGGCGCAGCACGAAGAACGCGATGGCGATGATCAGGATGAACGGAAGCGACTGGAACAGGATCGCGACCAGCAGGCTGGGCTGTTCGATCGCCTTGCCGCTGTAGTCGACGCCCTTTTCTTCCAGCAGCGGGATCAGCGTCGGGTCATTCTCGACACGAACAGCGGAAAACTGTTCGTCGTTCGCATATGTGCCGGTGATGCGATCCGAAGAGATCACAACATTCTTGACCTGCCCGTCGGCGACGCGGTCGCGGAAGGTGGAATAGCTGATCGAGCTGCCGCGATCGGCCGAACCGCGCGTATCAATCAGCGACACCACGACGAGCAGGCCGATGATGACCCCCGCCCAGATGAGCATGTTCTTCATCCAGCCGTTCTGGTTCGAGCCGGGATCCTGATCGTCGTTCATCACAAAGCCTTTGAAGCGGTAAACCAACATCAAGATAGGCTGCTATTCCTGAATGACAATATAATCCGCCTGCCATTTGGCCCGCCGCGGCATTATTCGGCCGCACCTGCGCAGGTTCATTCGCGCCTTGCCGCGCCGCGCGGGGGCGCCGGGGCAAAATGCCAGCCTGTCCCGTCTGCGCTCGGGCGGCACAGAATATCGCCGATCATCGCCTGCTCACCCGAATGCAGCGCCCCGATCAACCGGTCGATCTGCGCACCACGCGGGGCCAGGCCGGGCTGGATGACGTCAAGACAGCGACCGACCAATCGGCGCAGCAGCCCTGGGGGATAAAGTATCGACCGGAGCTCCACTCCAGCATCGCTGGCCACAATGGCCGACAACGCCTCGCGTTCGGTGATCCAGTCGAGCGCTGCCGCAGCCTCGGCTAGCGCCTCGGCGGATCGGACCGCCATCAAGGGGTCCACTGCATCGAATTGCGCAAGCGCGCTGCGCATGCGCACCCGATCGAAATCCGGGTTGGCGTTGCTGGGATCGGATACGAACGCGATGCCTTGCTGCTCGCAATACGCGACCAGCTCGGCCTTGCGGAACCCCAGCAGCGGACGGATGATGCGGCCGTTGCGGGCGCGCACCCCCGCCAGTCCGCCCACGCCACTGCCCCGCGCGAGCCGCATCAGCATGGTTTCAAGCTGGTCGTCGGCATGGTGCGCGGTGACGATGCAAGCGGCGTGGCAAAGGTCGGCATGGCTGTGGAGCAAATCGTAGCGCGCAGCGCGTGCCGCTGACTGCAGACTGCCGGTGATCGGCGCGGAAGGGCGCAGTATCGCGTGAGGCACCTCGAACCCGACGCAAAAGCTGGCGACCATGTCCGCTTCCCCGGCACTTTCGGGGCGCAGACCGTGGTCGACTGTCGCGGCGGCAACCGGTCCGGCCCAGCAGCGCCGCACCAGATCGAGCATTGCCATGCTATCGGGCCCGCCCGAAACCGCGAGCAGCAGGGTGGCATCGCGCGCGCCGGTCAGCCTGACCAGCGCGTCTTCCATCCGGCCTAGAAGCGGATCATTTGCATCCGGCATTGCGGCGTCCGGCGGCGAGCCGGTCGGACAGGCGCCCCGCTGCGACATCGGGGTAGACCTCTGCCAGTTCGGCGAACGCCACGCAGGCCTTGGCCTTCTCGTTCAGCTTCACCAAGGCGTCGCCCAGGAAATAGAGGCTCTCGGGCGCGCGATCGCCCTTGGGTTCCTTCTCGTAATTCTCGGCGAACATCTTGGCAGCGGCGCTGGGCTTGCCGTCATCGAGATAGGCGCGGCCCAGCAGGTTGCGGGTATAGCTCGACCGTTTGTGCTTTGGGTGCTTTTCCAGCGTGAAGCGCAATTGGGCCTGGGCCTCGGGCAGGAACTTGGCCTCCCACAGCCGATAGCCATACAGATAGGCATCCTCGGCGGCATCGGCGGTTTGCGGCTTTTCGATCTTGGAGACCGCAGCCACGCGCTCGGCACTGGGAGCAGCGGCTGCCGTGCTGGTCACCGTGGGCGTCGTCGCCGGGCGCGCTGGCGATGTCGTGGTCCCAGTGCCCGCGCCTGCCATGCCGGAAGGGACTGTGCCTGCCGTTGGCGAAGACACTGCAGAGACGGCCTCGGCGGCCTGCTTGGCCTGGTCTTCGAGCACCGCAAGCCGCTTTTCCAGCTGGCCCAGCTTGAAGCCGTTCTCTTCGGTCTGGGCGGTCAGGCGGGTGATCTGGGTTTCCAGCGTATCGACCCGCTGCAGCAGATCCGTCAGCGGAGCGCTTGCGCTGACCCCGGTGGTCGAAGGGGCCGCCGTCGGCGCGGAGATTTCCGGCTCGAAGAACCGGTCTGACGCGCCGGGGAACACCTTGCGCTGCACCGCGCGCATTTCCGATTCCAGCTTCTTGACGCGTGGCTCGATCGGGGCGGCCTGCGCGGCGGCGGGGCTGGAAGACGCGATACAGGCGGCCATCAGCGTTCCCGCCATCAACCGAGAAGACAGGCTGATCCGACGGGAAAGGGCCGGGAACGGGCGGGCAGTCGGCATATCAGGCTCCAGCTCAGCAATGGGGTATGTCACAGCAAATCTATAAGGCCCTGGCGGCGTTCGTCAAAGCCGGGCGCAAGGAAATTGCCGGACCTCGGCCAATTAGATGTCATGACGTCACTGAACGGCAGTTGACCGAAGCTGAAAACCGGAAAAATCAGGTCGCGTCGCTGCCGGCGTTACCGGCATCGGCGGAATCTGAGGTCCCCTGCGATGCTGCAGGCGGCCGGCCCATCAGCGCGGCAGCGGTGACCGGAACATCCTTGACCGCAACCTCAGATGTGCCCAGTGGCGGCACGTTGCGGCCACCGACGGTGATCTCGAACGCATCGGGGCGGCCGGTCCAAACCTGCGGTTCGACGGCATCGGACGGCACCTTGTACTGCTCGCCCAGCGCCATCTGCTTCTGCATCAGCTGCTTGCCCTCGCCGTCGTAGAACTTGATCCAGATGTTGTCCTCGGTCGCGGTGAACACGACTTCGGCCTTGGGATCGACGGCCGGCGCTGCGGCTGTCTTGCGCGCTGGCGCGGCTCCGGCTTTCGCCCGCGAAGCAGGATCGGCTGCATCGGCATCCGCCGCCTGCGCCAGTTCCTCGACATTGGCGCCGGGGAAGAAATAGGTGCGCCAAACCCCGAACCCGGCGATCAGGATCACCGCACCAACGGCTGCTGCCATCAAGGCCAGTTTGGCCGAGGGCACCTTGCTTGGTTCATCGAGATCGAACTGGGTGGCATCGCGCGACGGAATGGCGGAGCTGCCGCCCAGCGCGTCACGGATGCTCTGGGCAATCTCGTCTTCGGGCAGGTCGACCGCCCGTGCATAGGCCTTGCCGAAACCGATGGCATAGGTGCGTCCGGGGAGGCTGTCGAACGTGCCCGCTTCCATCGCTTCCAGATGCCGCACCGGAATGCGCGTTCGCGAAGCGATGTCCTGCAAGGTCAAATCCTGCGCGCGGCGAGCTTCGGCCAGCCGTTCACCGACATGCGCGGGCGGAAACAGGTTACCGGTGGTCGCGCCTTCGTTCGAAGACCCAGCCAATGCTTCATCTGACGTGTTTGCCACGTGTGCGCTCCCGATCCGGGTTGTCCCGGTTATGATGTTGCCCCGGCGAACGGAGAAACATGAACAGGCCGGAAAGTCAACGTAATTGGCCCTTTTTAACCACCTTCAGCAACCCGATAGGTGTAAAATGGTGGTAATTTCTGCAACGCCGCAAAGGTTTGCAAATCAGCCGAGTTCCACACCCTGCTCGTGCGCCCACGCCAGAAGGGTCTCGCGCATGTTGGCGGGAGGATGCGCCAGCATCTCTTCCAGCTTGGCGCGGGCTGCTACCAGATCGAGCGATCGGACCATGGCCTTGATCGGCCCGACCGCAGCCGGGGTGATCGAAAGCCGCCGGATGCCGATGGCGAGCAGAGCCAAAGCCTCCAGCTGCCGCCCGCCCATTTCGCCGCAGACCGTCAGATCGATGTTGTATGGTTCCACCGAGCGCACCACGCGGCGGATGAAGCGCAGGATCGCGGGCGATATCCAGTCGTAGCGCTGCGCCAGCTTGGGGTGAGCGCGGTCTGCGGCGAGCAGGAACTGGGTCAGATCATTGGTACCGATCGAGAGGAAATCGATATTGGGGCCCAGAATGTCGAGCGTCTCGGCAAGCGCGGGCACCTCGAGCATCGCGCCATAGCGGATGCGGTCAGGCAGCATCTTCTTGCGCCCCTTGAGGAAAACGAGCTGGTCCTCAAACACCTGCCGCGCGGCATCGAACTCCCATGGCTCGGCAATCATCGGGAACATCACGTTGAGCGTGCGCCCGGCAGCCGCCTCGATCAGCGCGCGCGCCTGTACCTTGAGCAGCCCGTCGCGTTCGAGCGCGACGCGGACCGCGCGCCAGCCCATCGCGGGATTTTCCTCACCGGGCCCATCCTCGCGCAGATACGGCAATGACTTGTCGCCGCCGATATCGACCGTGCGGAAGATGACCGGTTTTTCGCCCGCCGCGTCGAGCACGTCACGGTACAGCCGCAGTTGGCGCTCGCGCTGCGGGAGGGTGGCCGAGACGAGGAACTGGAACTCGGTGCGGAACAGCCCCACACCGTCCGCGCCTGTGACCGACAGATGGGCAATGTCGTCGCGCAGGCCGGCATTGATCATCAGATCGATCCGCTGACCATCCTTGCTGCGCGGCTCGACATCGCGCAGCGCGGCATAGGCGGCCTGCTTTTCGCGGCTGCGCAGGAATTTCGCCTCGAACGCCTCGATCACCTGCGGCGCGGGGCGGATCAGCACCGAATTCTCGTTGGTGTCGATCAGCAGATGGTCGTCCTGCCGCACCTGATGCAGGATGTTGCGCATCCGGCCCATCACCGGGATGCCCATCGCCCGGGCCACGATCGTGACATGCGCGGTCAGCGAGCCTTCCTCGAGGATCACCCCCTTCAGCCGCCGCCGATCATATTCGAGCAATTCCGCAGGTCCCAGGTTGCGCGCAATCAGGATCGTGTCCTGGCGCAGGCCCATCTGTGCCGCGGTGCCGATCTGGCCGGACACCATCCGCAGCAGTCGGTTGGAGAGGTCCTCCAGATCGTGCATCCGGTCGGCGAGCAGCGGATCGTCGATCTTGCGCATCCGCATCCGGGTGCGCTGCTGCACCCGCTCGATCGCCGCTTCTGCCGTCAGGCCGCTGTCGATCGCCTCGTTGATGCGGCGCGACCAGCCTTCGTCATAGGCGAACATCTTGTAGGTCTCGAGCACCTCGTCATGCTCGCCGCCGGTGCCGAACTCGGCCTGGCTCGCCATCTTGTCGATCTGCTCGCGCATCTTGATGAAGGCGGAATAAACGCGCTGGCGCTCCACCTCGACGTCTTCAGCAACGACATGCTCGATCGTGATGCGCGGCTGGTGGAACACCGCCTTGCCGCTGGCGAGGCCCGCGACCAATGTAAAACCGATCTCGCGCTGCGAATGGGTGAGCTCCATGCCCCCATCCTTGGTACCCTGGGTATCGACCAACCCGGCATTGGCGATCAGTTCAGACAGCACCATGGCGACAGTCTGCATCGCCTCGATCTCGACCTCCAAATAGCGGCGCGGCTCGACATGCTGGATGCACAGCACGCCCACCGCGCGCTCCATGCGCACGATCGGCACGCCGGCAAAGCTGTGGAACTTTTCCTCGCCGGTTTCGGGGCGATACTGGAAGTCGGGGTGCGCGGTCGCCTCGGCGAGGTTCAGCGTCTCGACATTCTTGGCGATGGTGCCGGTCAGCCCCTGCCCCAATGCCAGCTTGGTGACGTGCACCGCCTCTTGGTTCAGCCCGCGCGTCGCGAACAGCTCCAGCACGCCTTCGCGCAGCAGATAAATCGAACACACCTCGCTGTTGAGCGAGTCCCCGATGATGTCGACCACCTGGTTGAGCTTGGCCTGCGCGTTGGTACGCGCGGCCATCACATCGTGCAGACGGGTGAGAATGTTGCGGGCGGCGAGCGTGGCGTTGATCTGGGCTTCTGACATGCATGAAGGTCTAGCACGGGCTTTGGTGCTAGGCTATCGGCGCTTCGCTCCGATTTGGGGGGATGGGTTCGCCGAGCTGACCTTCCAGGCAGGGCCGACAGTTTCAATTGCATCGATCCAGATCAACCCGCCAAACCCGCGGGGAATGTTTGCCAGGTCGTCCGGCTCGGTGATGCCCGGTGCTCCATTGTCGCTTTCGACCTCGCCGACGATGATCGCGGTTGTTCCTGCCGCCTTCATGCGTTGCAGGAACCGGTTCGGCCAACCCCAGACCAGGTTACGAAAGCCTATCGGAACCCCGATGACGCCGTTCTTGCAGGAGTCCGGCATGATCGTGCTCCAACCGACCGCAGCATAAGCCAGCGTGCATCGCTTCATGTCGGCCTTCGAAAAGCCGAAGCCGGAAGGGTGGATCTGCTTCCATCGTGCTATCGGCTGTTCCGCTCCGTACACCATGATATGGCGATCAATATCGACTTCGTGGCGTTGCAGATACGCGAGCAAGAGGTCAGCCTCTTTTTTCCAGCGACTCTTGATGTTGATCAGAAACCTCTTT
This sequence comes from Hydrogenophaga intermedia, assembly GCA_943370475.1. Lineage (GTDB taxonomy): Bacteria > Pseudomonadota > Alphaproteobacteria > Sphingomonadales > Sphingomonadaceae > Blastomonas. Next base: position 152,210 of record CALRRI020000004.1, on the reverse strand, counting down.
TCGGGGAACGCTGCAAGCACCTCGGCCAGCGATGGCATCATGCCCTTGCCTTTGCCGCGAAAGGGATAGGTCTGGCCGTTGTCCGACGTATATCCCCAACCAACATCCAGCGACTTGAGATAAGCCATCGATTGCTCGCGGGTCACGCCCTTGCCTTCTGTCCGGCAATCAATTGCCCAGTCATGGAAAACGGCGAAATCATCATCCGTTGTCGGATGAACGTCGATTTCCAGTATATCGGCGCCCGCAGCAAAGCTGGCTTCGATGGAAGGGATGGTGTTTTCGAGGTAGGTATTGGTGGACGGCAGCATTCTTTCTGCCGTGCACGTGTCCTTGGCGATGCCTTTGCGGTCATAGAGCTGGTGGATCCCGCGATGCGCCATCAGCTGGGCTTGGCCCTTGGGATCATCGGCCAGCCAGGATGCGTTGAGCAGATAGATCACGACAAGCACCGCCATCGTAAGGCCGATTATTGCCTTCACTCGGCCTTTTTGCGTCGCTTTTGTCATGGATGGTGCGCGGAGCGCTGATCCGAGGGACCGCGAAAATCTGGGGTTGAGCAGATCGGTGCGCCAATGCAACATTCGCAAGAGGGTGTGCGGTCGGCAGTTCCGAAAAGGATCAGCATTGCCCCTTCTCCGTCGCCCGGCGCGCGATCTGACCCCTCGTCAGACGCGCCGGGCTGGGATTGTCGCGTCCGGAATGCACCCGGTCCGCTTGAAGTCACATCAGCCGCTCAATGCAGGCTGATCTCCTCCTTGATGCGCAGCTTCTGCTTCTTGAGCTTGGCAATCAGCGCGGTGTCGGGCGCTGGCCTGCGTTCTTCGTCGTGGATCATCCGTTCGATACCGGCATGCTTGGCCTTGAGGGCTTGGGTATGACTGTCATGCAGCATGTATGTCTCCTTCGACTCGTTGCCTTCTCATCTTGGGATCGTGATCTAAACATAATCTTTCCGGCCTGTCTCTCGGGTTTATGCACAGGTGTGCTTGCAATGCGGCGAAACATTCCATAACCGCGATAACCAGCAGGCATTGGGCCTGCGCTATGGCGAATTCGCGGCTTTTGTAGCGGCGAGCCGTGGTGAGGAAAGGTGTCGCGCGTGACAGAGGAAGAAGTCCGGCAGAAGCTGGCCTCACTGCGCATCGAGCATCGTGATCTTGACCATGCCATCCAGGCGCTGAGCAACGGCGGCACCGCCGATATGCTCCAGCTGGCGCGGCTGAAGAAGCGCAAGCTGAAGCTGCGCGACCAGATCGCCATTCTGGAAGACTATCTCATCCCGGATATCATCGCCTGAACACCTCACTGGCCGGGATTTACCTGTGTCGTTGAGGGTGTTCCGAGTTGACACACCCCCCCGGATTTGGGGGTTAACCACAGCTTTGGCCTGTGCAGCCGTCCGCGACTTTGGCAAGGTTGACGCATGGAAAGCAACGCATCCGAATTTACCGCCAAGCTGGTCGAGTCGCTGTATGTCGAGGCGATGGTGCTCGCCGACGAAGCACGCGCCTTTTTCGAACTCAGCGCCGATGAGCAGGGCCTGGCCAGGCAAGACGATGTGCGGATCGACATGTCGTGCGAGTCGCTGCGCGTCACCACGCGCCTGATGCATTCGATCGCGTGGCTGCTGAACCAGAAGGCCTTTTTTGCAGGCGAGCTTTCAGAGCTGCAACTGCGCAGCCGCAGCCGGTCGCTCGGCAAATGCAGTGCCAGCGACGCCTTTGTCGTCGCCCGCCTGCCCGCCGAGGCGCAGCGGCTGGTGCACGAAACCCAGCATCTGCTCGACCGATTGGTACGGCTCGAGCGATCGCTTGAAGCCGAGCGGCTGGGCTTTATCGAAGCCCACGCCATGCACCCGATGGTCCACCAGATGCAGGCACGGCTGGCCAACGAACTGGCCTGAACCGAGGTTTGCGCGAACGGCGCAACACTTCGATTGCAATCCTTCGCCTCTCGTTTAATCATACGATTAAACAACGACCGGACACAGTCCGGCGGAGAGGACCGACATGGAGGCATTTCCTACAAGGGCGGAGGATATCAGCCGTGACTGGCTGCAGGTCCAGCTTGACCGTGCCGGCGTGCTGGCTGGCGCACGGATCACCGCCATCGAAACTCAGCCGATCGGCACCGGCCAGGTCGGCGATACCGTCCGCATCACGCTGACATATGACCGTGCCTCTCCGGGTGCGCCATCGACCCTTGCGGCCAAGCTGCCATCGCGCGACGCGACCAGCCGCGCGACCGCTGCGCATTTCAGGCTGTATCTGCGCGAGGTGAATTTCTACGCCCGCGTAGCGCCTCTCATCCCGATGCGCGTTCCCCGGATGTATGCCGCGCTGATCGACGAGGCGGGATGCGATTTCATCCTGCTGTTCGAGGATCTGGGCCCGGCGAAGGTCGGCAACCAGCTGGCGTCGTGCACATTGGAGCAGGCGCGTGGCGCGGTACGCGAGGCCGCCCTGCTCCACGCGTCGACCGATGGGCTGGCCGTGCTCGACGAGGACTGGCTGCAAGGAGACCCAGCCGCGCGCGACTGGATCATCCAGGCCTATCCCGGCGCGCAGGCCGTGTTCGCCGAGCGCTATGCCGGGCAGATCGAGCCTGAGTATCTGGAGATCTGCGAACAGCTCGCCACGCACTGCGCCACCTGGTTCCATTTCATCCCCGCCACGCGCTGCATCACCCACGGCGATTACCGGCTCGACAACATGCTGTTCGATATTCGCGGCGGAGCCGAGCCATTGGCAGTGGTCGACTGGCAAACCTGCGTCACCGGCGCCGGTACCAGCGATCTGGGCTATCTGCTGGGCACCGGCCTCGGCACGGATTTGCGCCGCGCGCACGAGGATGAACTGATCGATCTGTACTGCGCGGAAATGACCCGGTTGGGCGTGCCGCGAAGCCGGCCTGAAATCTGGGACGATGTCCGCATTGGCGCTCTGTCCGGCCTTTCGACGGCCGTGTTCAGCGCCGCCTTTGTCGAGCGCACCGAGCGCGGAGACGCCAATTTCCTGTCGATGGCGCGCGGCGCCTGCAGCCTGGCGCTCGACCATGACAGCATCGGCGCGTTGCTGCGCCATGCTGAAAAACACACAGAAACAACGATATGCTGACCAAAGGTGATGATTTTCCTCTGCATCAGACGCCCGAGCCGATCGCCTATTCGGGCACCGACCGCAATTTCTACGACCGCTATTTCTTCAACGGCTATAACCCCGACGGTTCGGGCTTTTTCGCGCTGGCTTTCGGCGTCTACCCGCACCTCGACATCGCGGATGCCAGTTTTAGTTGTATCCGCAACGGGATACAGCACAACCTTCACGCCTCACGCGAGCTTGGCATGGAACGGATGGAGCTTGAAGTCGGGCCGATCTGCATCGAAGTGGTCGAGCCGCTCAGGTCGCTGCGAATCCGGGTGGACGGCGGCGGGATAGCCGCCGACCTGCTGTTTACCGGGCGCGCCTTCCCCATCGAAGAACCGCGCTTCACCTTCCGCAACGGCCCGCGCACCTTCATGGATTACACGCGGATGACGCAGAACGGCCATTACAGCGGCTGGATCGAGGTCGATGGCGTTCGCATTGAGGTCGCAGAAGGGTGTAGTGGCACCCGAGATCGCAGCTGGGGTGTTCGCCCGGTGGGCGCGAGCGATGCGCAACCGCATTCGGGCAGCCGAGCACCCAGCTTCTTCTGGCAATGGACCCCGGTGAACCTCGCCAACCGCAGCCTGTTCTTCCACCTCAACGCGCACCGCAGCGGCAAGCCCTGGAACACCCGAGCCGTGATTGCGCCGGATGGTGCCGGCCATGACGGGTTCTTCGAGACGCCGGCTGCCGAGATGACGACGCAGCATCAGACCGGCAGCCGCTGGCCGGATGGCGGCGAACTGACCATCGATGCGGAACAAGGACCACTGGCGGTCACGTTCGAGCCGCTACAGCGCTTCCAGATGCGCGGGCTGGGCTATACCTGCCCGCAATGGGGGCATGGCCTCCACCATGGCGCATTGGCGGTGGAGCGGGAGGATTTCGACCTCGCCACGCTCGATCCTCTCGCCCCCGACATGGGCAACCTGCATGTGCAGATCCTCTGCCGCGTGACCACCAGCGCCGGTGAAACCGGGCTGGGGACCTTCGAGCAGCTGGTGCTGGGGCCGTATGACCCCTGGGGGCTGACCGGCTATGTGGATACGCCGATCAGCCGTTAGTCATCATTTGCGGTAGACACGCACGTTCTTGGTGCGGTGGTGCACGACGGGGCGATGGTGCGTCGCCTCTTCGGTGACCACAACCGTTTCCTCGCAGTTGCAGCTTCCCGGCGTGATCGTCACCGTCGTCACGATCGGCGGCGGATAGTAATAATAATAGCCTGGCGGCGGCGGCGGATAACCGCCCGGCTGGCCGGGTCCCGGGCCCTGTTGCGCGAGCAGGCGCTTGCAGCGTTCGCGATCTTCGGCCTTGTCGATCACCATTCCGGCAAGCGCGCCAACGCCTGCGCCGATCAGCGTGCCGCCGGTGCGGTTACCGCGCCCGGCGATGCGGTTGCCAGCGAGGCCGCCTGCAGCTGCACCGATGGCAGCGCCTCCGAGGCCATTATCGCGGCGACAGGCGTCGAGGAAGGCAGCGTCATAATCACGGTCATACGCCGGAACCGGCGGCGGAGGCGGCGCATAGCCATAGCTCGGGCCGGGGCCACGCGCGTTTTCGCGCGCCAGCACGCGCTTGCAGCGTTCGCGATCCTCGGCCTTGTCGATCACCATGCCGGCAAGCGCGCCGACGCCAGCTCCAATCAGCGTGCCACCGGTGCGGTTGCCGCGCCCGGCAATGCGGTTGCCCGCGAGACCACCTGCAGCAGCGCCCATCGCAGCGCCACCAAGTCCGGAGTCGCGGCGGCAGGCATCCAGAAAGGCCGGGTCATAATCGCGGTCATAAGCGGCGACCGGCGGAGGCGGCGGCGGCATGTCGGAATCGAAATCGACGCCGGGTGCGTCGTCCGGCCCTTCGACCCAATGGGTGCCCTGCACGACATCCTCGCTGCCAAGCAACAGGCTGGTGTCATAGTTATAGGGGTCGTAATCGGGCGAATAGGTCTGGGTGACGACGGTGCTCGTGCCCGCCTGCGCTGCCTGCCAGTTGACGCCCTGCACGCTGTCAAACACCTGCCCGCTGCGGTCGGTCAGCACCGCATCGTCGTAATAGCGCGACCAGCCAAAGCCCTGCGCGGGACGCGGCAGGCCATAGCCCTGCCAGTTGGCGATGTAATAGTTCGGCGCAATCCACACGCGGGGCAAAGTAAAGCCCCGGAATGGGCGGACATAGGCCGGTGCCCCTGCCGGAAAGCGCATACCGTAAGCCGGGCGAGCCGCAGGGCCATTCAGAAGCGCGCTGCTCATCTTGAACGCGAGCAGCCCTGATTGGGGTTTGCGAACCTGCGAGTCGGCGGCATGGGCTGGCAGTGCCATGCCCGTGACGGCAAGGACGCTGGCGGCGATCGCAGCATGACGCATGTTAGCAAAAGCGCGGGTCTTCATGGTTAACTCCCCTTGGGCAATCCGGCAGGCCTCGGAGAGAGGACATCGCAGCGCCCCCGAACCCCTGTGGCTTGGTTAAGCGATCGTTACCATTTGCGGGAAGTTTGCACCATCGCAGCGATGTAAAACCGGCTGTCTGACGGGGTGATGTTTCAATATGGGGCAGTGCGCAGTCGGCTGGTTAACCCGTTGAATCAGATGTGACCGGCGAGCGCTTTGGCGAGCCGCTCGATGCCTGCGCGGTCGTCAGCATCGAAGCGCGCAAGTTCCGGGCTGTCCAGATCGATCACGTGCGTCACGCGGCCATCGTGAATCACCGGCACGACCAGTTCGGACTGGCTGGCGGCATCGCAGGCGATGTGGCCGGGAAAGGCATGAACATCCGCCACCAGCTGGGTCTCGCCGCTCGCCGCCGCCGTGCCGCACACACCGCACCCCAGTGCGATGCGGATACAAGCGGGCTTGCCGACAAACGGGCCGAGCACCAGCTCGCCTTCGACCATGCGGTAGAACCCTGCCCAGTTGAGCCTGGGCAGATACTGCCAGATCAGCGCGGCCACATTGGCCATGTTGGCGACACCATCGGGCTCACCCTCGACCAGGGCCAGTGCGGCGGAATGCAGGTCGTCATACAGCTGCGGCTTGGGAGTATTGGGATCAATTTCAAACGCGTACATGCGAAAGCTTTCAATGAGCGGGAGGTCAGTCGAAGGCGACCCGACCCCGGTTTTTCTTGACCGTCGAGCGGTTCTTCTTGCCCGCCAGCCGCTCGGTCTTGCCGACACGGTTGAGCCGCGACCGGGCGCGGGTGGCGGGAAGATCATAGGCTTCGGCGAGCATCGCGGACACTCGCTCGCGCGCCAGTTTGCGGTTGGCTTCCTGGGTGCGATGGTTGCGCGCCAGGATGACCAGCTCGCCATCCTGGTTGATCTTGCTACCCGCCAATGATTTCAATCGGTTATACGCCAAAGGTGGCAAACCGAGTGCATAGATGTTGACATGCAGTTGAACTGCGGTTGCCACCTTGTTGACATTCTGCCCGCCAGGTCCCGACGCGGTGATGAACCGTTCGGACACGATTGCATGATCGGGGATTGCTATGTCAGGCATCGGCCAGCCCTTCATCGGCATCGGCATCGGCCTCGACCGCACCGAAGCCCAGATCGAGGAACCGTTTGGGCATCGGAGCCGCAGCCACGATCGGCGGCTTGGTGCCGCGCGGCAGGATCAGCCCTGCGGCATGGAGCATCAGCCCGGACGGATAGGCGGCGCCGTAGAACGGGTCGCCCAGCAGGGCCTTGCCCAGCCCATGCAGTGCGTGCACGCGGATCTGGTGGGTGCGGCCGGTTTCGGGTCGGAATTCGACCAGCGTCCGGCCAGCCACGGTGTCGATCCGCTTCCAGTGCGTGACCGCGCGCTTGCCCGATGCATCGGGCACGATCCGCCAGCCTGCCTGCGCAGTGCTGGTCTTGCCCAGAGCGATGTCGATGGTGCCGCTGTCGTCGGCCAGCTCACCCTCGACGATTCCGAGATAGGTCTTCTCCACCTCGCCGCTTTCGAACGCAGCACCGAAGCGCTTTGCCGCCTTGGCGTGGCGCGCGAGCAGCAGGCAGCCCGATGTGTCCTGATCGAGCCGGTGAACCGCCAGCGGCATTTTGTGAAAACCAAAACGCAACTGCGGCAGGTAATCGTCAAGACTGCGCCCGCCCTTGCGCGGCTGGGTCACCGGCAGGCCCGCCGGCTTGTCGATGACGATCGCCTCGCCATCGATAAAGGGTAGCGTCCCTGCGACGCAAAAGGCGGGAATGGGATTGCTCATAAGGTTCAGTCCGCCTCGGCCATCGCGAAGCTCTGCGCGAACAGCTCGATCGCGCGCAACCGGTCGGCCTGGTGATAGGCGTTGCACGAGATCATCACCTCGTCCGCCTCGAACACGTCGGCCAGCGCCAGCACCTTGTCACGGACCACGCCAGGCGTGCCGAACGCCGCGATCCGCGCCTGTGCGCCGACGATCATCGCTTCGCGCTCGGTAAAGCCCATGTCGCGGCTCTCTTCGGGCGACAGCGCGGGCTGCTGCCCGCCCCCCAGAAGTCGCGCGATGTTGAGGAAATAGTTCTTGCGCAACAGTTCAGCTTGCGCGGCATCGTCGCAGGCAAAGGCGGTGGTTGCGAGCATGACATAGGGTTCGCCCAGTTGCGTGCTGGGCCGGAAATTGCGCCGATACAGGTCGGTGAGACTGGGGTCGGCATGCGGATTGATGAACAGCGCCAGCGCGTAAGGCAGACCCAGTTGTCCGGCGAGCATCGCGCTGTCCGGACTGGTGCCCAGGATCCACACCGGCACCTCGCCTGCGGGCTCGGGGCTCAGCCGGGGTTCGGCCAGGCTGCCGTCCAGATAGCCGATGAGCTCCGCCACCTGTTGCGGAAATTCGCGAAACGACGGGGGATGCGGGGCCGATAGAGCAGCGGCGACTCGCATTTCGCCGCCTGGCGCACGTCCGACGCCAAGGTCGATCCGCCCCGGATACAGGTTGCTCAGCACCGCAAACTGCTCCGCCACCTTGTAGGCGCTGTAATGCGGCAGCATCACGCCACCCGATCCCAGCCGGATGGACCGGGTCTGCGCGCCGATGGCAGCGATGAGAATTTCGGGCGCGCTGCCGCACAGGAAGCGGCTGGCATGGTGCTCGGACAACCAAAGCCGGTGATAGCCGAGCCGGTCGGCGAGCCGCGCCGTCTCCAGCGACGCGGCAAGTGCCGCGCTGGCGGGGACATCGGCAAAGCGCACCGATTGGTCGAGAAGGGAAAAACGTTGCATCGCCTATAAGGATAGGCCTTTTGGGGCGGGTCACAAGCCCAAGCCGTGCCCCGCCCCGAAAAGCATGATGCCGATCAGTCCTCGCGCACGTCCTGCGGGCGTACGCCGCCGCGATCAGGAACACTGACCGGTCCTCGCGGCCGCTGTCGCTCGTTGATCTGCGGCGCACGCTCGGCCCGGGGGGCGCGCTCGACACGCGGCGGCCGATTAACGCCCGGCTGCGGCTCCGCGCCTGGCTGGCGCATTTCGGGCCGACCACGACCTTCGCCGCGACCTTGGCCTCGACCGTCCACCCGGCCCTCGCCCCTGCCGTCGAAGCCGCGCCTGCCCTCGCCGCCGCGCCTGTTCGGCTGCGGCTGGCCGAGCTGTTCCTGCTGGCGCTGTTCCCAGCGCTCGAGCCGCCGCTGCCGGTCCTCAGGTGTCAAACCGCCCATGCGTTCGCGCTCGCCGCGCCGCGTGCGCGGGAATTCAGGGTTGTCCGCTTGCTGTTCCCGCCGCCAGTCACGCCGGTCATCGAGCGTCTCGCGCCGATCCTGCCGCCGGTCGAACCGATCGTCGCGCCTGTCATTACGACGGTCGAACCGATCGTCGCGCCTGTCATTGCGACCGTCGAACCGATCGTCGCGCCTGTCATTGCGACGGTCGAACCGATCGTCGCGACGGTCCCCGCGGCGCTGCTGCTGGTACTGCCAGCGCTGCTGCGCCCAATAGCGGCGATGCCGGTCCTGCATCGCAAAACGCCTGCCGCCGGGCCGATCGAAGATCCATGTACCATAGCCGGGATAATAGAAATTGTCCCAATAGCCCCCGCCGTATCCGATCTGGCCAAAGCCGAAACCCGCATCGCAACCGTACCAGCTGTCCCACGCGGAATAGCCGTCGCAATAAGGATCATACCCGCCTGCAAAACCGCTGCCGACGCCGACCGAGACCCCGCCATAGCCGCCGTAATCGCCATACACGCAGGCAGAGAGCGAAACCGCACCCAGCGCCAGAGCGGCAATCCGCACTGCGCGGCGGCGAGCATGGGCAAGAAAGTCCGTTCGAGTCACAATGTCATCCCCAAGGTTGCCGCAAGCCGGGCGCGACAGGCCGCCGGGACGATGCCCCGATCATTCGTTCATACAAAACGCTTGTTGAATTAACGATGAATGAGACCGATCCTGGCAGTCGGCGCTTGCTAACATTGATGTCAGTTGATATTTAATGGATCGGTTAAACCAGTGCAGAGGATTCCCCCATGGCCACCGTGATCGCCCCCCCGCGCGAAATGTTTCCCGATCATACGATCCAGCGCGATAGCGGCAATCCGCACTGGACCAGCATGCCAGCCCCCGATGCGCTCGACCATATTCCAGGCGAAGACGGCCTGCCCATTCTCGGGGTCACGCTCAAAATGCTCGCCGATCCCGAGAAGTTCGGCAACGAGATGCGCGCCAAATACGGCCCGGTCTATCGCACCAACGCGTTTGGCCGGAAGCAGGTGGCGTTGTTTGGGGCTGATGCGAACGAGCTGGTGCTGTTCGATCGCGACAAGGTGTTCTCGTCCGAACAGGGCTGGGGCCCGGTGCTCAACCTGCTGTTCCCGCGCGGCCTGATGCTGATGGACTTCGACCACCACCGTGCCGATCGGCGCGCGCTCTCGATCGCCTTCAAGCCCGCGCCGATGCGGCACTATGCGGAAAAGCTGAACGAGGGCATCGCTGCGCGGGTACGCAGCTGGGCCGACAAGGACATCCAGTTTTATAACGAAATCAAGAAGTTGACACTCGATCTTGCGGCCACGTCTTTCCTGGGCATCCCCTGGGGCCCCGAAGCCGACCAGATCAACAAGGCCTTTGTCGACATGGTCCAGGCCTCGATCGGGGTTGTCCGTCGTCCGCTGCCGTTCACCAAGATGGGTCGGGGCGTCGCGGGCCGCAAATTCCTCGTCGATTATTTCACCCCCGAGGTGCAGAAGCGGCGCGAGCAGCAGGGGCCGGACATGTTCAGCCAGTTCTGCCGCGCCACCCGCGATGATGGCAGCCTGCTCACCACCGACGAGGTGGTCGATCACATGAACTTCCTGATGATGGCGGCGCATGACACCATCACCTCGTCCGCCAGTTCGCTGATCTGGATGCTCGCGCGCCACCCCGAATGGCAGGACAAGCTGCGCGCCGAATTGCTCGAACAGGCGCCCGCAGGCTCGCCGATGCCGTATGATTCGCTCCCCAATCTCGAGCTCACCGAGATGGCGTTCAAGGAATCTTTGCGGCTGATCCCGCCGGTGCCTTCCACCCCGCGCCGCGCGCTCAAGGATTTCGAGTTCGGCGGTTATCGCATTCCCGCCGGAACCCCGGTCAGCATCAGCGCCGCCTTTACCCACAAGCAGGAAGAGCACTGGCCTGAGCCGCACCGGTTCGATCCGATGCGCTTCACCGCCGAAGCGACGCGCAACCGCCACAAATACGCCTGGGTGCCCTTTGGCGGCGGCGCGCATATGTGCCTGGGGCTGCACTTTGCCTATATGCAGATCAAGGTGCTGCTCCACCACATCCTGAGCGAGCACCGCATCGTCACCGAGCCCGGCTATGCGCCAGAATGGCAGGCATGGCCGATCCCGCAGCCCAAGGACGGCCTGAAGGTGCGGTTCGAACGGATTTAACCCCAAGCTCCCAATCAGTTCTCCGGCCTTGGCCGGAAAACGGGTTTGCTTGCGCGCTTATCGGCGCTAGGGCGCGCGCATCTACAGCAGGAGACCCATCCGATGCCGCAACTCGTCCTCATCCGCCACGGCCAGTCGCAGTGGAATCTGGAAAACCGCTTCACCGGCTGGTGGGACGTCGATGTGACCGAAAAGGGCGCAGAAGAAGCGCGCGCAGCGGGCCGGCTGATGCGCGACAAGGGGCTCGATTTCGACATCGCCTTCACGTCGCTGCAGACCCGCGCGATCAAGACGCTCAATCTGGCGCTGGAAGAAATGACCCGGCTGTGGCTGCCGGTCGAGAAGGACTGGCGGCTGAACGAGCGTCATTATGGCGGCCTCACCGGGCTCGACAAGGCGCAGACCGCAGCCAAGCATGGCGACGAACAGGTCCACATCTGGCGTCGCAGCTTCGACATTCCGCCGCCGCCGATGGAGGCCGGATCGGAATTCGATCTGTCACAGGATCGCCGCTATGCCGGCATCGCCATCCCCAACACCGAGAGCCTCAAGGACACCATCGACCGCGTGCTGCCCTATTGGGAAAGTCGCATCGCACCCGAACTGAAGGCGGGCAAGCGCGTGATCATTTCGGCGCACGGCAATTCGCTCCGCGCCTTGGTCAAGCACCTCTCGGGCATCGCCGACGATGACATCACCTCGCTGGAAATCCCGACTGGCCAGCCGATCGTCTATCAGCTCGATGACAATCTGGCCGAACTCGATCGCTATTATCTCAGCGAGCGCTGAGCAACGCCCTGATCTCAGGCGGTGTGCGCGTCGTAATGGTCGATTTCGGCCAGCAGATGCGCCACCGCCTCTGGGGCCAGGAATGATCCGGTAAAGCTGTTCGCCGCCAGCGTCCGCAGCTGCGCGCGGTCCAGGTCCAGCGCCTTGGCCACGGCGCGGTAGTTTTCGTTCACATAGCCGCCAAAATACGCCGGATCGTCCGAGTTGATCGTGGCGCGGATCCCGGCGTCGAGCATCGCCTTGACCGGGCTCTGGCCGATTTCGTCGATAACGCACAATTTGAGGTTCGACAGCGGACAGACGGTGAGCGTCATCCCCTCGCCCGCGATCCGCGCGACCAGCCCTGCATCTTCCATCGCCCGGTTGCCATGATCGATCCGGTCGACGTTCAGGATATCCAATGCCTCGTGCACATAGGCTGGCGGCCCCTCCTCACCCGCATGCGCCACCAGCTTGAGACCCAGCGACCGCGCACGCGCGAAGACATTGGCGAATTTCGAGGGCGGATGGCCGACCTCGGACGAATCCAGCCCCACGCCCGCGATCTTGTCGAGGAACGGCAGCGCCTCGTCGAGCGTCGCCTCGGCGCTCGCTTCGTCCAGATGGCGCAGGAAGCACATGATCAGCCTTGAGGTAATTCCCCACTGCTTCTCGCCATCGGCAAGCGCGTCGGAAATTCCGGTGACGACATCGGCAAAGGCCACGCCGCGTTCGGTATGACCCTGCGGATCGAAGAATATCTCGACATGCCGGACATGGTCGGCATGCGCGCGTTCCAGATAGGCCCAGGTCAGATCATAGAAATCCTGCGTTTTCAGCAGCACCCCCATGCCCTGATAATAGATATCCAGAAAGTCCTGCAAGTTTCTGAAATTATAGGCTTTGTGGATCTCCTCGACGCTGGCGAAAGGTATCTTGACACCGTTGCGCTGGGCCAGTTCGAACAGCATCTCGGGCTCGAGCGAGCCTTCGATATGCAGGTGCAGTTCGGCCTTGGGGAGCCGGTCGATATAGGCGTCGCGCTGATCGGGTGTCATGACGGCGGTTATGCCTATCGCGTCGGTCCTACGCAATCGCTTGTGTGGCCGTCACTCGCCAAGAATGATGTCTGCCCCCGGCTTGTGCGCGCGGATTTCCTCGACCGATAGCCCGGTGATCTCGTGCGGGAAGACCAGCCACTGCTCGGTTTCATGCACGAAATAGTGCGGGCTAAGGTCGGTGACGTTGCGCGACGGCTTGTAATAGACTGTCGCGATCCGCCAGTCGTGCGGCATGTTGTAACGGCATTTGGCCGCGAGCTCGTGGATGAAGGCGCGGATCGACCGCCCGCTGTCGAACACGTCATCGACCACCAGCAGCCGGTCCTCGGGGCTCAGCGTGTCGATCAGATAACCCAGCGCATAGACGCGCACATCCTTGCTCTGCTGGTCGATGCCGTAATAGCTGGCGGTGCGGATGGCGATGTGATCGGCCTCGATGCCGTGATATTCGAGCAGTTCCTGCACTGCGATCCCGACCGGGGCCCCGCCGCGCCAGATGCCGACGATATGCGTTGGCTGGTAGCCACTTTCGATCACCTGCATCGCCAGCCGATAGCTGTCCTCGAGCAGGCTGTTGGCGGTGATATAGAGTTTTTCGGTGGTCATGAATTGGGCAGCCTTGCTGGCAACGGGCGTTAAGCCTTCATGCCAGCGCCGCCACCCCGGTCAAGTCCTGCCTGCGCGGGTGATGACCACCGCAGCGATCGCCAGCAGCAGGATCGCGCCCGCCTCGAACAGGATCTTGTCGGGCGCCATGTCCTTGCCCTGGAGCACGATCAGCCGGGCCAGTGCGGTGATGGCGATGAAGATCGGATAGACGAAGGGCGATCCCCGCCCCGTATAGAACACCGCAATCATCCCGATCACCTCGGTGTACAGAAACATCAGCAGAATATCGGCCAGCGAAATGGTTCGGGCCGCGAGGATGCCCCACACCTCTATCCCCGCCGCGCCCAAGGTCATCAGTGCCACCAGAATCAGCAGCACATGCTCGATCACGTGAAAGCCGCGCACGGCATACGAATCGCTGGCCAGCCCGGGCGATGCTGCTGCGGGTTGTACGGACACCTCGTCATGCGATCCGGAAGGGTCGGCCATGGGCAAGCGTACCACAGCATCGCAAAAAAGGTTAGCGCCGACTGGCGGCCCGTGGTCCGACGCCACCGGCATTGTGACAGGGCCGCCATTCAACTGCCACAAATAGTATACAATCCAGTCATCAGACGGACGCCCCCTCTCCCTATCCGCCGCGACAGCCAAATAACGGCAGTTTTCACGGGGTTACACCAGATGTCGAAATTCACCGGGTGCGCGCTGATCGCGCTGCAATTCGCTATGCTTTGTCCTGCCGCAGCGCATGCCGCTGACGTCATGCAGTCACCCGGAGCCGAAGATGCGGTGGAGGATGCCGATGCCGCCCCCTCGGACATGATCATCGTCACCGGCACCCGCGATGCGACCCGCACCCAGTTCGATACCATGGCACCTGTCGATGTGCTGTCGGATGATGTCGTCGACAATGTCATCTCCGAGGACCTCTCGGACACGCTCGCCAGGCTGCTGCCCTCGTTCAATGTCCAGCGGCTGCCGGCGGCCGACGGCCAGGCATTCGTCCGCCCGGCCAGCCTGCGCAGCCTGTCGCCCGACCACACTTTGGTGCTGGTCAACGGCAAGCGCTACCACCGCTCCGCGCTGCTCGGCGGACGCGGCTCGCAGGCGCCCGACCTCAACACCATCCCGACGATCGCGATCAAGCGCATCGAAGTGCTGCGCGATGGCGCGTCGGCGCAATATGGATCCGACGCAATCGCCGGCGTGATCAACATCATCCTCGATGACGAGCCCGGCATGGAGGCCTTCGGGCAGTTCTCCGAATATTATGCAGGCGATGGCGACAATTATCAGGTCGGCGTGCAAGGTGGCCTTGCGCTGGGCGACCGTGGCAGCATCGTCTTCTCGGGCGAATACAGCAAGAACGCCGCGACATCGCGCACCCGCCAGCGGCCCGATGCCATCGCGCTGCAGGCAGCACGGCCGGATCTTGTAATCCCCAACCCGGTGCAGCGCTGGGGGCAGCCGGAATCGCGGATCATGCGCGGCGCCATCAACATGCGCTATGGCTTGAGCGATGCGCTGGAAATCTATGCCTTCGGAACCGCCACCGGCGGCAATGGCGTCACCGATTTCAACTGGCGCAATCCGGTCGGCACCGCCAATGTCTATGCCAATACGACGGTCTTTCCGGGCTTCAACTTTGCGCGGATCTACCCGGCCGGTTTTACCCCGCGCTTCGGCACCGAGCACGAAGACCTGCAGGCGGTCGCCGGTCTGCGCAGTGCGGACCGCACCGGCAACTTCACCTTCGATATCAGCGCATCTTCGGGTCGCAGCCGCATCGATTATCTGATGAGCGAATCGCTCAACGCCTCGCTCGGCCCCAACAGTCCGACCGGCTTCTATCTGGGCCGGCTTGAGCAGCGCGAGTTCAACCTGAACGCCGATTTCGTCTATCGGCTGGATGTCGGCGGGGGATCCAGCATCCTATGCGGTCGGCCCTGGCGCGAGAGCAGGTCTGGCTCCCAACGCCAACGGCTTCCCGGGCTTCGCTCCCAGCCAGGCGGGCAGCTTCGGTCAGGAGAGCTATGCCGGGTATCTCGACCTGGAATGGCGTCCGGCTGAACCGCTGACGCTGGGCGTGGCGGCCCGCTACGAGGATTTCTCGAACTTCGGCGACACGTTCGATTACAAGCTGTCGGCCCGGTTCGAACCGGCGCAGGGCCCGGCCATCCGCGGAGCGTTTTCCACCGGCTTTCGTGCCCCGACGCCGGGCCAGTCGAACACCTCGAATACCTCGCAGGGTCTCGACACGCGGACACTGCAGATCTTCACCCGGGGACGGCTTTCGACCAACGATCCGGTCGCCATCGCGCTGGGTGCCCAGCCGCTGCAGCCCGAACAATCCGAAACCGTCACGGCGGGCCTGACCTTCCAGTCCACTTTCGGCCTCTCGGCGAGCGTTGATGTCTATCAGATCGACGTGCGTGACCGGTTCGGCCAGTCCAATGCGTTTGCGGTGCCTGCAGGCGTTCCCAACCCGCTGCAATTCACCTCGATCAGCTATTTCACCAATGACTTCGACACCCGTACGCGCGGCGTTGACGCCGTGCTCGCCTATGCTGCCGCGCTGGGGGATGGCACGTTCAACGCGCGCCTCGCGTATAACTATAACCAGACCAAGGTGACCAACGGCACCAGCGTCACCATCGGCAACGACACCCAGCGGCGCCTGTTCGAGGAACGCCTGCCGCAGCACAATGCCACCGGGTCGCTGGGCTACACCATCGGTGCGTTCACGGTGACGGCGGCGGGCCGCTATTACGGCGCGTGGACCGACTCCAGCGGCAATGCCACCGGCGATCTGTTCCAGCGTTTCGGCTCGATCGTGCTGTTCGATCTGTCCGCCGCGGTGCAGTTCACCGAGAACCTGTCGATCCGCGTCGGTGCGGAGAATATCTTCGACACGTATCCGGATGAGGCAACCAACCAGGCGGTGCGCGGCCTCATCTATTCGCGCAATGCGCCATACGATACCGATGGCGGCCAATATTATGTTCGCATGGGCGTGCAGTTCTGACGCATAACCGGCACATGACCGTTGATCGCAGAACCCTGTTGACGGGCGCGGCGGCATTCGCTGCTGCGCCCCTCACCTCTCCCCTGGCCCGCGCCACCAGTGCCAGCCAGGGCGCTCCGGCGGACGACGAGGCTTATTGGGCCGGCGTTGCCGCGCAATATGATCGTCCGGAATCGGTCATCCAGCTGGAAAATGGCAACTGGGGGATGATGGCGCGTCCCGTGCTGGCGCAGTATCAGCAATCGGTGGCACGCGTGAACCGCGATACCAGCTTCTATGCCCGCAGAGGCATGGGGCGTGACCTCATGGCAGCGCAGCAGCGTCTGGCGACAGATCTGGGGGTGGACGCGAACGAAATCGTGTTCACCCGCAATGCCACCGAGGCGCTCAGGGGCCTGATCGGCGGCTATAACCAGATCGGTCCGGGAACGGCGGTGCTGCATGCGGACCTCGACTATGACAGCATGCAGGCCAGCCTGGTCAATGCAGCCCGCCTGCGCGGCGCCCGCGTCGTGAAGATCGACCTGCCTGAACCGGCGACGCATGATGCCGTGCTCGCGGCTTACGATGCCGCCTTCGTCGCCCATCCCGACCTCAAGCTGGTGCTGCTCACCCATATCAGCCACCGCACCGGGCTGATGCTGCCGGTGCGCGCGATCGCCGATATGGCGCGGGCGCGCGGGATCGACACGATCCTCGATGCGGCGCACAGCCTGGGCCAGGTCGACTATCGCCTGCCCGATCTGGGCGTGGATTTCATCGGCTTCAACCTGCACAAATGGATCGGCGCGCCGCTGGGCGTAGGGGCGATGTATATCCGCGCCGGGCGGCTCGATGCCATCGATCCCGATCTGGCGGATGACCACGCCCATCTCGATCGGATCGCATCGCGCGTCCACACCGGGACGGTGGATTTTGCAGCCCTGCTGACGCTGCCTGCTGCGCTCGATTTCCAGGCGGCGATCGGCGCACCAGCGCGCGAGCGGCGGCTGCGCAGCTTGCGCGATCGCTGGGTGCGCCAGGTGCGCCGGCACCCCGATATCGCGGTGCTGACCCCCGACGATGCCCGCATGCACGGCGCGATCACCTCGTTCAGGATACGCGGATGCACCAGCGATGCAGACAACCGCGCGGTGGCGCAGGCTTTGCTCGACAACCACGGCATCTTCACCGTGCAGCGCGCCGGGGTCGCCGCCGGAGCGTGCGTGCGCGTGACCCCGGCCCTGTGCAACACGATGGCCGATGTCGATGCACTGGCCAAGGCGCTGCTCGCGCTTGCGCCGAAGATGGCCAAAGGGTGAGCGGCGTCAGGCGTTGATCCACCAGCGGATCGCGTAGGCCACGACCCCGACAAAACCCACCGACATCAGCCAGATCGCGACCATCCACCCCAGCTTCTGCGCCAAAGGACGAGCATCGCCGCGGTCGGGGTTGTCGGCATCGTGCAGCATCAATGATAGCCCTCATCGCCGACCTTGCCGCGGAACACCCAATAGGCCCATGCCGTATAGCCGATGATCAGCGGCACGATGAACAACGTGCCAACCAGCATGAACATCTGGCTGCTGGGGTGCGTCGCGGCATCCCAGATCGTCACCTCATCGGGCACCACATAGGGGAACATGCTGATGCCCAGCCCGATCATCCCGAGCAGGAACAGCGCCAGCGTCAGCAGAAACGGCGCATAGTCGCGGCGCAGCTTGAGCGCGCGGTAGAGCAGGAAGGTGATCAGCGCGACCAGCACCGGCACCTGGGCGGAGAACAGCACATTGGGGAAGGTGAACCAGCGGTTCCAGTATTCGCCCTCGAGGAATGGCGTGTACAGGCTGACCGCACCCAGCGCGAGCAACGTCGCAGGAAACAGCTTCCAGCTCATCCGGAAGGCATGGTCCTGCACGGGCCCTTCGGTCTTCATGATCAGCCAGGTCGAGCCGAGCAGGCCATAGCCGATCACCGTGCCGATGCCGGTGAGCACCGAGTACAGGCTCAGCCAGTCAAGCCAGCCACCCGCATAAGCGCGGCCCTCGACCTCTACCCCCTGCAGCAGCGCCCCCAGCGTCACACCTTGCGCAAAAGCCGCGATGAACGATCCGGCGGTGAACGAGAAATCCCAGAACGGCTGGTGGTTGGGGTCGCGCCAGCGTCCCTCGAACGCCACGCCGCGCAGCACCAGACCCAGCAGCATGGCGATGATCGGCGGATAAATCGCGGGCAGGATGATCGCATAGGCCAGCGGGAACGCCGCGAGCAGCCCGCCTCCACCCAGCACCAGCCTGGTCTCGTTGCCATCCCACACCGGCGCGACGGTGTTCATCGCCTTGTCGCGCTCCGCCCCGCGGCCCAGCGCTGGAAAAATGATGCCGATGCCGAGGTCGAACCCGTCCATCACCACATAGGCAAACACGGCAAAAGCGATGATGAACGCCCAGACGATCGTCAGGTCGACGTTCATGCGCCTTCCTCCGCCATCGTGCCGATCTGGCCGCGATGCGAGCTGTCGGCGGCCGCAGGCGTGATCCCTGCACTGCGCAGCGGGCCCGAGGCTGCCGCCTCTTCATGGCCGGTGGCGGGCTTGCTCATCAGCTTGAGGATATAGAGCGTGCCCGCGCCGAACATGATGAAATAGGTGATCACGAACGCGACCAGCGAGGCCCCCACCGCGGGCGCGGCCAGCGGCGAGACGCTGTCCGCCGTGGTCAGCAGGCCATAGACAGTATAGGGCTGACGGCCTACCTCGGTGGTGACCCAGCCCGCAATCACCGCGATGAAGCCCGATGGGCCCATCACCATCGCCGCGCGGTGCAACCACGGCCAATCATAAAGCTTGCCGCGAACCCGCGCGAGCAGGCTGAACAGACCGATCCCCAGCATCGCAAAGCCGATTCCGACCATGATCCGGAATGACCAGAACAGCATGCCCACCGGCGGCTGCTTGTCAGCGGGGATCGTGTCCAGACCATCGAGCGGCGCGTTGAGATCGTGCTTGAGGATCAGCGACGACATGTCCGGAATCTGGATCGCATAATCGATACGCTTTTCCGCGCTGTTGGGGATGCCGAACAGGATCAGCGGCGCGCCATCAGGGTGGCTCTGATAATGCCCTTCCATCGCCATAACCTTGGCCGGCTGATGCTCGAGCGTGTTGAGCCCGTGCATGTCGCCCGCAAAGATCTGCAGCGGAGCGACCAGAGCCGCCATCCACATCGCCATAGAGAACATTCGCCGCGCGCGATGGTCGGTCTTGTCCTTGAGCAGGTGGAACGCGCCCACTGCGCCGACCACGAATGCGGTGGTGAGGTACGCCGCCATCACGGTGTGAACCAGCCGATAGGGGAAGCTGGGGTTGAAGATGATCGCCAGCCAGCTGTCGCCGGGGATGAACTGGCCATTGGCCGCGATCTCGTATCCCGTGGGCGTCTGCATCCAGCTGTTGACGCTGAGGATCCAGAAGGCCGAAATGAAGGTGCCAACCGCCACCATCAACGTCGCGGTAAAATGCAAGCGGCGCCCCACCTTGTCCATGCCGAACAGCATCACGCCCAGAAACCCTGCCTCCAGGAAGAAGGCGGTGAGCACCTCATACGCCATCAGCGGGCCGATGATCGGGCCGGTCTTGTCCGAAAACACCGACCAGTTGGTGCCGAACTGGTAGGACATCACGATGCCCGAAACGACGCCCATGGCAAAGGCGATCGCGAAGATCTTGCGCCAGTATTTGAACAGATCGAGATAGGTGTTGTCGTTGGTCTTGAGCCACAGCCCTTCCAGCACCGCGAGATAGCTGGCCAGCCCGATCGAAAACGCCGGGAAGATGAAATGGAAGCTGACCGTGAAGGCAAACTGGATGCGTGCCAGCAACAGCGCGTCAAAACCCTCGAACATCGGCGCGTTCTCCCAGGCCGCTCCACCCCTGACAGCAGGGACGGCGCTTTCCGACCAGAAATCTAGCCGGTCTCTGTCACAAGCCTATGACAGCGCAGAAGATGCCACAATGTGACCGATTGTCCAAGCGAGCCCGCCCCGGCGCAAGCTAGGCCTTCAGATGCTTGGCGAAATGCGCCAATGTCCTGTCCCATGCGAGTTTCGCTGCCGCCTCGTCATAGCGCGGCGTGGTGTCGTTATGGAAACCATGGCTGGTGCCCGGATAGAAATGCGCTTCGTACGTCTTGCCATTGGCCTTGAGCGCGGCCTCGCACGCCGGCCAGGTCGCATTCACTCGCTCGTCGTTCTCGGCAAAATGGATCAGCAGCGGCGTCTTGATCATCGGCACCTCCTCGGGCCGCGCCTGACGCCCGTAAAACGGCGCTGCGGCGGCGAGATCGGGATAGGCCACGGCCAGTGCATGGCACACGCCGCCGCCATAGCAGAAGCCGGTCACGCCAACCTTGCCGGTGCTCGCCTTGTGGGTGCGCAGAAATTCGAACCCGGCGAAGAAGTCTTCCATCAGCTTGGCGGGGTCGAGCGATGCCTGCATCGTGCGCCCCTGATCATCGGTGCCGGGGTAGCCGCCCAGTGAGGACAGGCCATCGGGGCCGAGCGCGAGATAGCCGGCCTTGGCCAGCCGCCGAACGACATCCTCGATATACGGGTTGAGACCGCGATTTTCGTGGACCACCAGCACCGCAGGCAGTTTGCCCTTGGCTTTGGCGGGCCGGGCCATCAATCCGCGTACGGTGCCATGGCCTTCGGGGCTCGCATATTCGACGCGTTCGGTGCGGATCGCCGGATCCTCGGGCGAAACCTGCTGCGCCAAGGCGTAATCCGGGTTCAACTGGTTGAGGATCATCAGCCCGGTGACACCGGCGGCGGCATAGCGCCCGGCCTGCTGGATGAATTCGCGCTTGGTCAGCTTGCCGTGCACATAGCCGTCGAAAATCTCCAGAATGTGCGGGTGGAAATCGCTGGCGCGCATCCGGCGCGGGGCGGCAGGTTCGGTCATCGGGTCATCCTTGAGGCTGCGGAATAGCAGAGAGACAGGTTCAATCAGCGGGCATGTCGCCAAAATGTGCAAGCGCGGCGCGGGCAATTTGTTCCCCCCATTCCTGCACGAAATGCCCGCCATCGGGAATGATGAGTGGCTCGGGGCACCCTCTGATCAGCGACCGCAGCCGCGCCATCGGCTCTGTCCCCAGCACAGGATCGGCCGCGCCTACCGCCATGAAGCTGTCCCCCGTCCAGGTCTCGCTCCAGAACCGCGCTGCCGCCTTGCCCAGATCGGCCCCCGCCATGTCCGGGCTGACCGGGACCAGTGCGGGAAACACCTGTGCGCCTGCCTTGTATTCGGGGCCGGGGTACGGCGCGTCATAGGCCGCAATTTCTGCCTCGGTCAGATGCGGCGTGCCGCGCGCGATGATCCGGCCTACCGGCAGATCCGGGGTGGAAAGTGCATAGGCCTTCCACGCATCGAAGCCCGGGCCGGGGCTTTCCCCCTGCCCTATACCGGTATTCATGACGATCAGCCGCGACAGCCGGGCGGCAAAACCTGGATCGACAGGCAGCGTCAATCCCAGCAAGCCACCCCAATCCTGCACCACCAGGGTCACGTTCTGCAGATCGAGCCGCTCGACCAGCCGCAGCAGATGGGCGCGATGGAAATCGAAGCTATAGTCTTCCTGCCGAACCGGCTTGTCCGATCGGCCAAAACCGAACAGATCGGGCGCGATCACCCGCGCGCCGCTCGCCACAAATACCGGGATCATACGGCGGTAAAGGAATGACCAGCTCGGTTCGCCATGCAGGCACAGGAAAACGCGGTCGGCATTTTGCGGACCGGCGTCGATCCAAGCGGCGCGGAGCCCCTCGTAGCCGGGAAGGTCATCGGCATAATCGACCGGATAGGCAAAATCGGGCACGGCGTCGAACGCCGCATCGGGAGTGCGCAAGGCTTCGATCGTCATCGGGCTCTCCTGTTGGGACCGCCAGCCGCAGGGTGTGACCATGGAGGCGTCGCCGCAGACTAAACCCAAACAGCAGCAATACCAGCCTGTTTCTGATATGTAGACCGATCAGTCCATCTCGTCAAAACCCCGGAAAACTGGGCTATCCGCGATCGACCATCGCGCACAACATGTCTGTGACCAGCCGGACGGGCGCGGCATCATGGCGGCTACGCGCCAGTACGAGCGCGCCTTCCTGCGAGGCTATGATGGTGGCGGCCATGTCGCGCGCGCGGGCCACCGCGACGCCTTCGGCCATCAACCAGCGCGCCAGCCGCATTTCGATGCGCTGATAGGCAATCCGCACCGCCTCGCCCAGCGGGCTGCTGGCCCCGCCCTGTTCCTGACCGATCGCTGCGAGCAATGAGCCATCGAGCCAGTCGGTGCGCTGCAGCCAGTCCGCTGTGACATCGGACAGATTGCGCAAAAACCCGATGATATCGAGCCCTGTAGCGGAAACGCGGTCGAGCGCCGCCAACGACGATTCCGCATTTCTGTTGATGCACGCCTCGGCCAGCTCCTGCTTTCCGCCGGGAAAATGATGGTAGAGCGACCCCTTTGGCGTTTCGGACAGCGCCAGAATTTCCGACAGCCCGATCGCATGATAGCCCCGCTGCTGGAACAGGCGGGTGGCGACCATGATCAACCGCAACCGCGTGGGGTGCATATCCGAAGACGCGTCGGCGCCCCCGGTAGGGCCGGAAGACGCGTTCGGATCGAGAAGAAAGGCCAACATAGACCGAACAGTCTAGCGAGCCGCTCCTAGCTGTCAAGCGACCCCGAATCCGAGTGCAATTT
This sequence comes from Hydrogenophaga intermedia, assembly GCA_943370475.1. Taxonomy (GTDB): domain Bacteria; phylum Pseudomonadota; class Alphaproteobacteria; order Sphingomonadales; family Sphingomonadaceae; genus Blastomonas. Next base: position 129,013 of record CALRRI020000004.1, on the reverse strand, counting down.
TGGCGCGTCGAAGGATCAAAACAGGCACCTGAGTGGCCAAAAACGCGGTCATCTTTCGTTAACGAATTCAGCAGGGCTCTCATTGGGGAGTCGGATCGCTCGCAGGCATGTTTACCTTTGGTCAATCTGCCGCCAGAATGGCATGAATGGACCGATCAGTCCCAAGGGCGTTGGCCGGGCTTTTTCACCACCAGGAACAACTTACCTAGACATTTCCTCACATATGCACGTCAAAAACCTGTTATATCACGGTATTTTTCCGCGTTAATCATGGTTAAAAAATGATAAAAGCACCGACCTTATCGGTTAACCATGATGATCAATTCCTTGCCGCAGCGGAAGACCTGACGGCATTTGGTAAGCAGCGAAATCCAGCCCCTCCGGCTGATCCGGTCGGTCCATTGACGATTTGGTTCCGGACCAGGCGGTCCAGACTGACCAAAATCGATCCCTTTTGGCCTGTCGAGAGCCTCCAAAAAGATGCAATTTGCTCCTCCACTGGCGCATCGGGAGCCGATTTCGGACCCCGGTAGCTAGACCGAAAGGTTTGCTGCTGGACCAGGCCGTCGGCTGCTGGACCGTTCGGTCTGGTCTCTGCGCGATGGCGCGGAGCGACGGTGCAGACCGCCCCCTGCGCTCCCCTTCCCCGCCTATGCAAACTGCGCATTGCGAAGCCGGGGCAGTGTGTTAGAAAGCTAACTCGCCTGACCTGCAGCAGGATCACTCCAGCGAGGTTCCAGGCGGCCATGAAGGGGGGGCATGCGCCATGACACAGACTGACCGACATCTATCGCTCGATGCCATGCGAGGCTTTGCAGTGATGGGCATTCTGCTGCTCAACATCGTCGGCTTCGCCATGCCAGACGCAGCTTATGTCAACCCTGCAGCCTGGGGCGGGACAGACCCGCTCAACGCGGGCGTCTGGGCGGTCAACTTCGTGGTGTTCGATGGCAAGATGCGCGGCCTGTTCAGCGTGCTGTTCGGCGCGAGCATGCTGCTGGTGATGCAGCGGGCCGAGGCGGCCGGACAAAACCCCCGCGCGGTCCACCTCAACCGCATGGCGTGGCTGTTTGTCATCGGTGCGGCCCATTTCATCCTGGTCTGGTGGGGCGACATTCTGGTGCCTTATGCCATCTGCGGCACGCTGGCGCTGTTCTTCGTGGGCAAGGATGTAAAGCAGCTGCTGCGTTGGGCGGTGATATTCTACACGCTGTATTTCATCCTCACCTGCCTGCTGGTGGCCGGTGGCTGGTGGCAGGCGATCCAGGCGGCCGCGCCGGGCGCCGATCCCGACATGGCCAAAGGTGCGGCCAAGATGCTCGCCAGCTTCGGCAAGCCGGGAACCGAGCAGATTACCGACAGCCTCGAGCTCTATCGCAGCGGGTGGCCGGCAATCGTCCGCGAGCACCTAGCGATGTTTCCGGAATCCTTGGTCAACACGCTGATGTTCTTCACGCTCGATACGCTGGCGATGATGCTGTTGGGCATGGCGATGCTCAAGAGCGGCTTCATCCTGGGCCTCTGGGCGCCCGCGATCTACGCCAAGGTTGCCCTGCGCGCCTTTGCCATCGGCATCGTGCCGATGATCGCGCTCGCGGCATGGGTGATCGCCAGCGGTTTTGACACGATCATCACCTTCGCCGCGTTCTTCTGCTTCTCCTTCCCCTTCCGTGTCGTGCTGACCGTCGGCTGGGCGGCCGGATTGCTGTGGCTGATCGGGCAGCATCGCGACCATCCGCTGATCGTGCGCGTCGCAGCCGCCGGGCGGGCCGCTTTCAGCAACTATCTGGGCACCAGCCTGCTGATGACCTTCGTCTTTTATGGCTGGGGCCTTGGGCTGTTCGGCAAGGTCGACCGCGCCTCGTCAATGCTCTTCGTGTTCGCCACCTGGGGAATCATGCTGCTGTGGTCCAAGCCCTGGCTGGAACGGTTCCGCTTCGGCCCCGCCGAATGGCTGTGGCGGTCGCTGGCGCGGCGCAGCGTGCAACCGATGCGATTGCGATAGAATCGCAAAATGCCTGTTGCGATGCGTTCTCAATATCGCTATTGGGGGTGCAACAGGAGAGACGCATGGTTGTTTGCATCTGTAATGCGATTCGCGAGCAGGATCTGAAGGACGCCCTGCGCGATGGCGCGGCCCGCCCGGCAGAGGTTTACGCTCGGCTCGGTCGGCGCCCCAAGTGCGGCCAGTGCCTTTCGTTTGCGCAAAGCATTATCACCCGGGAAACTGCGACCGCATAGCAGTAGCCCAGAAATTCTTGTTAAAATTCAATACTTTCCCGCACTGCAAAGACTTTCTTTCCGGGCAAAATCTCGCTATGATCAGTTCCTGAACGAAACACGCCCATGCGCCTTGGGAGAGGCCATGCGGTTACAGGAGCATCACCATGAAGGGCGACCCCAAGGTCATCGAATTTCTCAACGACGCGCTCAAGAACGAGCTGACGGCGATCAACCAGTATTTCCTCCATTCCAAGATGCTTGCCAACTGGGGCATCAACAAGCTCGCCAAGTATGAGTATGAGGAATCGATCGACGAGATGAAGCACGCCGACAAGCTGGCGGATCGCATCCTGTTCCTCGACGGCCTGCCCAATTTCCAGCTGCTCGGGCGCCTGAAGATCGGCGAGACCGTCGAAGAGATCCTCAAGGCCGACCTGGCGCTCGAGAACGAGGCTATTCCGCTGCTCAAGGACGGCATCGCCTATTGCGAGACCGTGCGCGACTACGGCACGCGCGACCTGCTCGCCTATATCCTCAAGAGCGAGGAAGAGCATGTCGATACGATCGAGGCGCAGTTCGACCTGATCGAGCGCATGGGCATCCACAACTACATCCAGTTGCAGTCGAGCCCGGTCGAAGATTGATGCCACGCGCGGGGTGACGGTCCGTCACCCCGCAGGTAGCCGCCCTGGAAGCGGATGCCTTTTCCACCGCCGGCTATTGGATCGCGGCGATGGTCTTGATCATTTCGCTCGCCATCTGGTTGCGGTGGACGATCGCGGTCCGGTTGATCGGAATTTTGTACAACGCCGTCAGCATTGCCGTATCGAGATCGGTCATGCCCTCAGGCTGCGCGCTGCCTGAGGCGCTGAAAAGGTTCATGATGCTGCCCCCCGATGGGCTGGCGTCGATCCGCGTGCGCGAGAGGATGCCGAAAGCGAGATAATCCGCCAGCGCATTGAAAGACACATGCGACACCCGCGGCACGTCGATGACGAAAGTCGCGGCCTCGATGCTGACCTGCGCAGGGCTGTTGATGCGGCTGACAGTGCCATCGTTCAGGATTGGCAAATCCATGAGTGCGACCGCACCCAGCCGCAGACCGGGTGCCACGGCACCAACCTGCCTTCCGCCCAGACCTTCGACTGTCTGGCCATAGAACCACCGCACCGGCAGCCCCTCAACCCGCAGTTTCCGCCGCTCTTCTGCCCGGGTATCGAACAGCAGGTCGGGACGGGTCTTGGCCAGGTTGGCAAACACGGCATCGCTATCCTGCGTGAAGGCCAACACGACGTTGGGCCGGCACTCGCCCTTGGCAACGCGGGCGCCAACGGCCAGCGCCATCGCTTCGATCCGGTCGATCAGCGGGGTCGCCACTTCAGGATTGAGGCCGATCGCACCAATACAGATCGGTGCTGCCCAGCGGGCATTCTGATCGGACACTGATGGTGCCATCACTGCACGGGTATAGTCCCTGGCAAGTTCGTGCGCATCGCCGCGCTTCATCACCTGGCCGGTCACGACGATCGGATCGTCTTCCGACGGACGGTTGGCAAAAGCTGATCCCGGCGCAGCGAGAAGCGCTGGCATCATGACAGAGGCAAGCAGCAGGCGGATTTTTGTCATCATCGACCTCATTAAAAGAGTATACCGATGTCGCAGCCATCGCAATGCTACCTATTTTACTCCCGCCTTACAAGGCTCGATGCTCAAGCAGAACTTGAAGGTAACTTCATTCCTTTGAGTCTGCATGATGTTGAATTATTGCGCCGCCGCAATATCCTTGATCATCTCGCTCGCAATCTGGTTGCGGTGGACCGCGGCGCTGCGATTGATGGGGATCTTGTACAGCGCCTTGAGCATCGCTCGGTCGAAATCCGACAGGCCGGTGGGCCGACGATCTTAGGGGGCGACGAACAACGCCATGATGCTGGCACTTTCCGGGTCGGCATCCAGCCTGGTGCGCGACAGGATGCCGAAAGCGAGATAATCGGCGAGGGCGTCGAACGGCACGCCGGCAATCCGCGCCACATCGACCATCACGGTAACGCCCTTGATGCTGACCTGCGCCGCGCTGCCGATGCGGGTACTGGTGCCATCATTGAGCACGGGGAGGTCGAACAGTGCGCCGGGCGCACCGGCAAGTCCCGAAGCGTTCGGCCCGACACCGCGCCCGCCCAGCCCTTCGACCACCTGGCCGTAGAACCAGCGCACCGGCCAGCCGGGCTGGGCCAGCTTGCGCCGCTCCTCGTTCTTGGTGCTCTGCAACAGGTCGGGGCGCTTGGTTTGCAAATTTGCAAAAGTCGCATCGCTATCGGCTAGAAACGCGATCATGACGTTGGGCGAACACTCGCCCTCGGCGACACGCGCACCCACCTGACGCGCGGTTGCCTCGATCCGGTCGATCAGTGGCTGCGCAATCTGGGCGTTCAGGCCGATCGCACCAACACAGATCGGCTCTGCCCAGCGGGCGTTCTGGTCCGCCTCTGGCGCGGCAAACACCGCGCGGGTGTAGGCCCGCGCCATCTGATGCGCCTCGCCTCGTGTGATTTTCTGCCCGGTCACCACGATCGGGTCTTCATCCCCGGGTTCGGCGGCGAATGCAGAAGTGGGCGCAAGCAACAGCGTGGATGCCGCCAAGCATACAAACGGCCAGCGAGATGTTCGGAGCTTCACGATGGCAGACCTCATGTTGTGACCCTGAAAGCCCGGGTCGGTTCTGGTCGCAGCATCGTCATCCTATAAAGCCGCGATCACCTGTCCAATCGAAAAGCATGGCGCGTCAACAGTAACGTGTCGTTCGATCAACGCGCTTTATTGCATGGCAAACAGCATCTTGCCCCCAGTTTGACGGCTAATCGGTTCCGGTTATTGCGCGGTCCAGCCGCCATCGACGACCAGTTCGGAGCCGGTGATGTAGCTGGCATCATCGCTGGCGAGGAAGAAGATCGCACCGGCAATTTCCTCAGAACGCGCCAGCCGTCCGATCGGCGTGGCGGCATTCATCACCGCGACGAGATCTTCGGTCTTTTCGGCAAAACCCTTGTCGACCCAGCGCTGAAACCCGGCGTTGAGCAGAGGAGTCTCGACAAAGCCGGGATGGACCGAATTGGCGCGGATCGGCATTTGCTTTTTTGCAAATTCGACCGCGATGCCCTTGGTGAACAGGCGTACGGCACCCTTGCTGGCGTTATAGGCGGAGACCTCGCTATAGCCGGTGATGCCCATGATCGAACTGACATTGATGATGCTGGCACCACCCTTCACCGCCGCGCCGCTTGTCGCCAGCAGCGGCACGAAAATGCGCGTTCCCATGAATACACCATCGACATTGATCGCCATGATCCTGCGCCAGTCCGCCAGCGCCATGGATTCGACTGGTCCAGTCAGGTCTATCCCCGCATTGTTGACCAGCACATGCAGCGCACCATGCGCCCGAGTGACATGATCGAGCGCGCGCTGCCAATCTTCCTCGCGCGTAACATCCGCCTGCAGATAGCTCGCGCCCTCGCCCAGTGCGGCCAGGGTGGCTGTGGCATCCTCCGCGCTGTCGAGGTCTGACAGCACGACCTTGGCCCCTTCTGCCACAAAGCGCTCGGCACAAGCGTGGCCGATTCCGCGCAAGCCTCCCGAGATGAACGCAACCCGGCCCAGCAGCCGCTTCGATCCCAGATCCGCCATGTCCCTGACCCTCTCATCTGCAGCCAATGGCCGTGGACAGCGACTCTAGCACCGCGCGAAACGGCTGTAATTCGGCATTAGTGACAGCCGCCGCAGGGTTGCATCCGACGGGTGCCGACCCGCCAGCGGCGGCCTCGGATTTTGCAGATGGACCCGCTGCATTTGACGCGTTAACCTCGCCATCAAAATCACTCGAGAGGATAAAAGCAGGATGAGCGACGCCATCGAAATCGAACGCGATACCACCAGCGCGGCAGGACCCTTCGTGCGGCCCGATGTGGCGATGGTGCTGGCAATGATGGCAGCCTCCGACGCGCCGCCGATGGATCAGCTTCCGCTCGCCGATGCACGCGATGCCTATCGCATGATGCGGTTCGTGGTCGATGCCGAGCCTACGCCGCTGGCCGTTGTCCGCGACCTCACCTGCCCCGGCCCCGCCGGAGACATCCCGCTGCGCTATTATGATGTGCGCGAATCCCGCGAGGCGGGCCCAGCGATCATGTTCTTCCACGGCGGTGGCTTCGTGATCGGCGATCTGGAGACACACCATCCCTATTGCACCGAGCTGGCCGCAAAGATGGATTTGCCGGTGATCGCGGTCGATTACCGCCTCGCCCCCGAGCATCCCTTCCCTGCGGCGCCTGAGGATTGCGAAGCTGCGGCGCGCTGGCTGGCAGCAAATGGCTCGTCGCTGGGGCTCGACATTACCGGCCTCGTCTTCACCGGCGACAGCGCAGGTGGCAACCTGACGATCGTGGTCACCCAGGCACTGGTGGCAAAGCCTGCTGCCGTCCCGGTCATCGCCCAGGCACCGCTCTATCCGGTGGTCGATTCCAGCAGCACCGGCGGATCATTCACAGAGTTTGCCGAAGGCTTTCTGCTCACGGCCGAAACCATGAAGTGGTTTGGTGACAGCTATGCGGCCGTGCCGGGCGATCCACGCCATGATTGCATCAACGGTGAATTTGCGAACCTGCCGCCGACGCTCCTTGTCACTGCAGGGCTCGACCCGCTGCGCGACCAGGGCCGCGATTTTGCTGCACGAATGATCCAGGCGGGCGTCGACGTGACCTATATGGAGATGCGCGGCACGATCCATGGCTTCATCTGTCTGCGCAAGGGCGTCCCCAGCGCCCAGGATGATTGCGATGCCATTTTCCGCGGGATGAAGGCCATGCTGGCCCTATGATCCGGGGTGCGGGGATCCTCGCGATAGCCGCAATGGTGCTGGGCGGTTTCTCCGTGACACCGGCTGCTGCACAGACCCCGCCCAAGGTCCGCAACGCGCCCGATTTTGCAGGCGTCGTCAGCGATTACCGCAAGCGCCGGGCCCAGGATCCGGACGGTTGCTGCGCCTTTTCAGCGCCGATCTTCGATCGCACGATAGCGTTCCGCGTCTTCGACACGTTCGAACCGGTGTACGAGGCGCAGAACGATCGGCAGCTGATCCTCGAGTTCGTCCCCCAGGGTGCGACGGTGGAAAGCTGGACGCGGATGATCACCCTGTCAGCGTTCAAGCGCGCAGGCTCCGCGCCGGTGTCCACCGCCGACATGCAGCAGCGGTTCTTTGCTACCCAGAAAGGGTGCGAGATTGCCAGTTTCTCGCGCGTCATCACCAGCGGCAGGCTGAACGACGGCACAGAATACAATCTTTCCAGCAACGGCTGCGGGTCGACAGCGGCAGGCGGCTATCCCGGTGCCCGATCGGGCCGGGGCGAACAGTTCATCGCGCTGCTGCTGCGGGATGACCAGAATATCGTTGTTTTACAATATGCTGAGAGGGGCGAAGGCTTTCGCGAGGGGCAGCAGCCGATCACCGACGACATGGTCCCGGCGATCATGAGCCGGTTCCGTTCAATCGCATTCTGCCGCGACAAGGCGGCAACTGGTGATTGCTCCATTGCCTTTGGCACGCCCTGACCGCTAAGGCGTGCAGCATGAATGAATTTGACAGTCTTCCCTATCGTCCGTGCGCGGGCATCATGCTGGTCAACAACGATGGCAAGGTGTTCGTCGGCCAAAGGCTCGATAGCACCGTCGAAGCCTGGCAGATGCCGCAGGGCGGAATTGATCCGGGTGAAGAGCCCGAACAGGCAGCCTATCGCGAACTCGGCGAGGAAACCGGTATTGCCGGATCGCTGGTCGAGGTGATTGCCCGGTCGAAGCACGAGCATCTCTATGATCTTCCACCCGAGCTGATGGGACGGATCTGGGGCGGCAAATACCGCGGCCAGCGGCAGATGTGGTTCCTGATGCGGTTCATGGGGACCGACGCGGACATCAACATCGAGACCGATCATCAGGAATTCAAATCCTGGCGCTGGGCCGATCCCGACAGTCTTGAGGGACTGATCGTGCCTTTCAAGCGACGGTTGTACCGCGCGGTGGTGGAAGAGTTTCGTCCGCTCATATAGGCTGCGTACCTCACAGATGTGATTGGACGCGTTCGACATGATCCCTTCGCGCGCCGTGATGGGCGCGATCCTTCCGATGTTTCTGGCCGCCACCCCGCTGGCGGCACAGACCCCGGCGGGGGTGAGCGAAATGGTCGATGTCGCGCTGCGGTCGGGCGATCCTGCGGGGCTTGAGGCGGTCATCCGCATTGCCAAACAGGCGCATCCTGAAGCTGCCGAGGCGATCGACGCGCAGGTCGCCGCGTTCCGCAACGCCAATTCCATCCCGCAAACCGAGCAGGCCCCTGCCCCGATCGTGGCCGCCGTGACAGCGCCAGCGGCGCCATCGACGCCTCCCGAGGCGGTCAAGGCGGTGCCCGCGCTGAGCTATACCGGCGAGGGCGAACTGGGCGCCTTTACCACCACCGGCAATGCACCGGGCATCGGCCTTGCTGCCGGGCTCAAGCTCACCGCCGAGGGCGAGGATTGGCGGCTGGGCCTGCTGGGCCGCGCGGATTACCAGGAAACCAGCAATGTTGTGGTCCGCGAACAATATCGCTTCAGCGTCGAGCCGAACTACAAGTTCAACGAGCGCGGCTATGTCTACGGCCTGGGCCAGTTCGAGCAGGACCGGTTTCAGGGCTTTCACGCACGCTACAGCGTTTCGGGCGGGGTCGGCTACAGTCTGCTGACCGGAGAGGATGCCAAGCTCAGCGTCAAGGCGGGGCCAGCATGGCGATATACCCAGCTGGTGACCGGAATGAACGAATCCGTGGTCGCAGGCCTCGCCTCGGTCGACATCAAGGTCAAGGTGACCCCGACGATCCAGCTGACCGAGGCCGCAAGCGCCTATGTTGACGAGCAGCGCAGCACCTTGTTCTCGGTCGCGGCAATCGATTCACAGCTGATCGGCAAGCTCAAGGCGCGCTTGTCCTATACCGTGCAGTATGAATCGAACCCGGCGCTGGGCCGCGCGCCCACCGATACGACCAGCCGGTTGACGCTGGTCTACGGCTTCTGACGCAGCTCAGCGACCGCCGTTGGCGACGATATCGACTTCGGTACCGCCATTGGCCATCGGCTTGAGGAACAGCACATAGGCCGTCTCGCCCTTGGTGCCGCCCAGCACATGATCTGCACCGCGCAGCTGGTATTCGGCCGAATAGCCGCCGCGCCGGGCCTTGGTGTAATAGAAATCGACGACATTCTTGAGCGCGGCAGGCGTGGTGAAGTTGACCACGCGGATGTTGCACTGGCCCTTATCGACACCGGCGGCTTCCTTGACATTGGCGCGCGGATAGACCGCGAAATCGGCGGGCATGCGGCTCGCCCAGCCCATCGCATAGTCGAGCTTGCCCTGGCAGACGCCATTCTGCTGCGCCGCCTTGGCACCCAACGTGCTGCCCTGGTTGCAATCCTTGCAGTCTTCAGCCGCGACCTTCTTGGGTTCCGGCGCCTTCATCAGGCCGCGCGGACCGATGGCGGCGGCAGCGGCCTTGTCGACCGCGGCCATCTGACCCTTTGGCACGCCTGCCGACGGCACAGAGCCATCGCTGCCCTCTGCCAGCACAGCGTTGCGGTTCGATTTGTCGACCAAATCGGGATCGACCAGGATCTGGTCTTCGAGCGCGCCCTTCATCGCCGGATCGGCGGCATCGGCGAGCAGGGCGGCATCCTCGTTTTCGGCAGCCTTGTCGTTGGCGTCCTGACAGGCTGCCAGCGCCAGCATCGCGCTTCCCAGCACCAGCAGGTTGCGCGTCATCGCGAAGGAACGTCGGGCCATGGCTGTTATCCTAAGTTGATCGGCAGAAAGGCCCTCCATGCCAGAGAAGCCGTTAGCGTTACGTTAGCCATGCCTTGGCGGTCATGGAACTGTCCTGCCAAAAGAGGGTTAACCTGGCACGTTTTGGACCAGCCCCTGTCCCATCGCGGGATTCGGATGCTAACCGTTTCAGAACCGGACAAATTTGCGACGATTCTCCTGCCATTCCGCCTTGCTCTGACCATAGCAGTCGACGGGAAAGTCCTGATACGGCTCGGGCAGCCGGGTTTGCCCCTGGTTGCGCGATCCCAGACGCTCGGCGAGCGCGATCGAAGCGGTGTTTTCCGGGTCGATGGTGTGGATCACATTGTCCCAGCCCAGCAGATCGAAAGCATAATCGATTGTCGCGACGGCCGCCTCGAGCGCATAGCCCTTGCCGGAATGGCTGCGCAGCACACCCCAGCCAACCTCGGTTCCCGGCCAGCCATCGGGCTGCCACGGGCCGATCCGTCCGATCCATTCGCCGGTGTCGCGGGTGACCAGAGAGAACATCGCAAAGCCGCGGATGTGCCAGGCGCCTGCCATCGCGCAAAGCCCGCGCCAGGCGACGGCGCGCGGCTGAACGCCGCCCAGATAGCGCATCGTTTCTTCGTCGGCGGAAAATTCGGCCCAGGCCTCGAAGTCCTCGGGGCCCGGCGGGCGCAGGATCAGGCGCTGGGTCACCAATATCGGGCCGTTGATCATCGCGCTGCTTCCTTGGCTATCGTGTCCGGTCCCACGGGATAGGCACAGCACCCAGGCTTGGCAAGGCTGCAGGCCACAAGCGAAACCCCTCCCTGCCCGTCGGCAGAGAGGGGTCTCCCCGTTCACCGCGCCGTCGTTGGAGGGCGCAGGCGAAAGCTCGTTAGCGGCAGCTGAAGCCGTTGTTGCCACCGCGATCGATCGAGCGGCCGAGCAGCGCGCCGCCGATGCCGCCGATGATGGCGCCAACCGTGCGATCACCGCGTCCCGCGATCTCGCTGCCAGCCAGAGCACCCGCCGCGCCGCCGATCAGCAGGCCGGTGGTGCCGTTGTCACGGCGGCAGTAAGTGCGACCATCGTCGCCGCGCCAGGACTGGCCGTTCCATCCGCGAGCCTCACGCCGGTCAAACCTGCGGTCGAAGCGCCGGTCGAAGCGGCGATCGTTGCGATCATCCCAGCGGCCCTCGCGGCCGTAATAGCGGTCATTGTCGTAGCCGCGGCGCTGCCAGTCGTTGTCATAGCCGCGATACTGATGCGCGATGGGGGCTTCATAGGTGACGCCATAAGCGGCGGCTGCGCTGGGAGCGGAATGGCTCACCGGGGCTGCCATGGCAGGCGCTGCGGAGAGGGTGACTGCACCGGCAGCGGCAGCAGCAAGAAGGAACTTCTTCATAATCTGTCTCCCTTGAGACCGAGACAGCGCCGATTCGCCATCTGTTGTGTTCATATATAAGGGAGCGAAACTGAACGATGCGTGGTGAGGCTGTTCATCTTGCAGCAGGGTTTGTTGAACGACTTGCAAAGCTCCAATATGGAGGTCCGGCGCGGGCGGACAAGGCGACAACCCCTGCCCGCCCGCGCCGCGACCGCTTATGCCTGCGGGCAGATCAGGAACTTTTCGCCCGTCGTCTTGGCATAATAGCGTGCCACGACATCGGCCTGCAGCGCCTGCTCCAGCGACAATTCGTCGGTATAATGGCTGGCAAAGGTGGTGGTCAGTTCATCGGCCACCCGAGCGCGCAGCCGCATCGCGACATCGTTGCCCGCCTTGGCCAGGAAGTTGGGGAGCAGCCAGCCGCCCACGCCCCAGGCCATGCCATATGCGCGGTTGAGCACGGTGGGCGAGGTATCCAGCCCGCCATACAGATACACCTGCTTGTGCTTGACCGAGCCGTAGATGCTGTACGCGCCCGGAGTCCGCGCAGCCGCTGCCTCCATCGCGGTCAGGATGTTCGATGCCAGCTCGCCGCCGCCGGTCGCATCGAACGCCAGCGTGGCGCCGGTCGCATGGATCGCGTCGATCAGATCGGCCTTGAAGCTGTCGCTGCTCGAATCGACGATGTATTTCGCGCCCATGCCGCGCAGAAGTTCGGCCTGTTCGGGCTTGCGCACGACATTGACCAGCTCGACGCCATCGGCGGCACAGATGCGGTTGAGCATCTGGCCCAGGTTCGATGCGGCCGCAGTGTGAACCAGCGCCGTGTGCCCTTCCATCCGCATCGTCTCGACCATCGACAGCGCAGTCAGCGGATTGACGAAGCACGATGCGCCATCGCGCGCGGTGTGGCCGTCCTTGAGCGGCAGGCACATCATTGCGGGGGCCTTGCGATACTGGGCATACATGCCGCCACCCATCACGGCGACGACCTTGCCCATCAGGCTCTGCGCATAGTCGCTGGCTCCGGCGGCGACGACCGTACCGGCACCTTCATTGCCCACGGTGAGCTGCTGGCCGATGCGCGCCTTCATCACCGCCATGCCCTGCGGCGAGACAGGTGCGGTCAGCTTGGTCGCGGTGCCGCTGCCCGAGGACGCGGCCTGGCCCATGCTCGCCCAGCCGAACATCACGCCCTGATCAGAGGGGTTGATCGGCGTCGCCTCGACGCGGATCAGAACGTCGTCGTCGCCAAGCTCAGGCATCGGCTTTTCGGCCAGTTCCATCACCAGCTCGCCCGCGGCGCTGACGGTGGAGATCATCTGCAGATAGGTTGACGGAAGCGTCATGGTGGGACCTCTCTCTATTTGGGTTGTTATGCGATGCACCCCTGTGCCAAGCCTTGCACCACATTGCCACCCATGACCCGCAGAAAGTGCCCTTCCTTTGGCTCGGCTGATCCTGTTCAACAAACCTTATGGCGTCATCTGCCAGTTCAGCGGTGACGGAAACCGCCAGACATTGGCGGGTTTCGTCGACGTGCCCGGCGTCTATCCCGCCGGGCGGCTCGATCAGGATAGCGAGGGGCTGGTTCTGCTGACCGATGACGGTCGTCTGCAGGCACGCATCGCCGACCCGAAGTTCAAGCTGCCCAAGACGTATCTTGTTCAGGTCGAGGGAGACCCTTCGGAGGACGCACTTGCAAAGTTGCGAACCGGAGTTTTGCTGAAGGACGGAATGACCCGGCCCGCAGAAGCCCGCAATATCGAGCCGCCAGAGCTCTGGCAGCGCGATCCACCGGTGCGATTCCGCAAAACCGTGCCCGATGCGTGGATCAGTCTCACCCTGCGCGAAGGCCGCAACCGGCAGGTCCGTCGGATGACCGCAGCGGTAGGCCTGCCGACGCTGCGACTGGTACGCTGGCAGGTGGGTTCCTGGTCGCTCGAAGGCCTGGCGCTGGGCCAATGGCGCGCGGTGGAGGCAGACTGAGCCGCGCCTAGTCGTCTGCGTCGCCTGCAAAGGCGATGCTGCCCATATTGGCCAGCGCCACCAGCAGTTCGACAGCATCGTCCGATGCTTCGCTGACCATCGCCTCGTCTGCATCACTCAGCATCTCGGCCAGTTCTGCGACATCGCCCAAGCATTCGAACGTTTCGCCATCAACAAACAGCAACATGCCTGCGCCTTGCCGAACAAAGGCGAAGCGGCTGGCAGGGTTGCGCAGCACCGGCACGCCCGCGTCCAGGCCGTCGCGCACATCGTCAGCCGTCACAGGCTCTTCGGGCTGCCATTCGATCTCCGGATACTTGCGCGTGCTGTTCGAAGCGCCGAACCACCGCGCGAACTGCTCGCGGTCGGCCAGCGCCTCCAGCACCATCGCCTGCAGCCGATCCAGCGCATCTGCCGTGATCTCGCCGGGGTTCTGCTGGACCGCAAGACCGGGGTCGGTATAGCGATCGTCCTCGGTCAGCTGATCGAGCACATGGTCGCTCCAGCCCGTGACCAATTCGGCCCGCGAAGGCGCGCGAAAGCCGATCGACAGCGTCATGCAATCGTCATCCAGCGCCACGCCATCATGCGCCACCCCCGGTGGAACATAGAGGATGTCGCCCGGCCCCAGGTCATAGACCGCAGTCTCCTCGAAATCCGCGAGCAGCTTCAACTCCTGGTGTGGGCGCAGCGGCGTTGTTTCGTCGCAATGCTGGCCGACCCGCCAGCGCCTGCGCCCGCGCCCCTGAATCAGGAAAACATCATATTGGTCGAAATGCGGACCCACTCCGCCGCCGGTGCTGGCGAAGCTGACCATGACATCATCGATCCGCCAACTGGGCACGAAGCGAAATTGCGAAAGCAGCGCAGCCACCTCGGGCACATGATGATCGACAGCCTGAACCAGCAGCGTCCAGGGGCTGCCCTCCAGCATCGCAAAGCGCTCGGCATCGAATGGGCCCTGCTCCAGCGCCCATATTTCCGAGCCCGGTTGTATAACCAGCCGCGACTCCACTTCGGGCTCGCAGGCGAGCCCCGCCAGCTCGTCCGGCTCCACCGGGCACTGCCAGTCATCCCACGGATTGCAAATTTGCAAAGGAGCCTGCTGCCAGTGGTTGGCAAGGAAATCGGCGGAATCGAAATGGGTCAGTTTCATAGCCCCCCTTCCCAGCCGTCAGCGCCTGCGTCCAGCGTTATCAGCTGCGCGTCTGGCTGTCGGGCTGTTCGACATAATCCAGCCTTCCCTTGTGTGCCGTCCACATGTCCTTGCTCTCAAAAACGATCGTCAACGGGAAGTCGATCGTTCGGCTCAGAAAGGCATGGATTTCGGTTGGCTGCTCGTCGAGCAGGTGGTTCATGACGAATGTCGATCCCTCGCCCTGAGGTGGCGGTATCGTAAGGCAGCTGTTCGTAAACTTGCGGTGGCCCAAAAGCGTGTTGTTGCTGTCAAAATCAAAGCGATAATGGCCGCCAACCGCAACATGGCCAGGCCTCATCTGCGGCGTCATGACATAGACAGCAACGTTGCCCTTCGAATCCGGCGGGGACACCACGGTGTTGGGCTGGGCCCTGTCACAGAAGCCCAGGCGGTTGGTACCGACATATTCCAGTGCGACATCGCGCGCGGCGATCATGCGCAGGGCCATACCGGAAAGCGGGCTGCCGTTGTCTGCAGTCAGCCGGATCACCGATCCGTCTGCGCCGACACTGTAGGAGCGAAACGCAACCAGCCCGCGCGGCGAGGTTGCATAGTAGATCGCACGCAACCGTCCATCCGGGTCGGGTACCACGATATAGCCACGGAGCGACGGGTTGGCCGATATGTCGACATCCACCATGAAAGCATCGGTGCTGTGCCAGGCAGCCTGATCATAGGCATAGATCAGTGCGCCGCGGTCTTCGGCCATCTTCGCTGCTGCGATGTTGGCCTGGGTCGGCGTGGCCAGAGCCATGACCGGGATGCAGGCCAGACCAATCCCGAAGAATGCGGTCTTGAACACCCTCACAACCATCCTCGAAACTCTCCTAGCCCAAAAGATCGTGCTTCTTCAGACAGTGGCGCAGCTGGTCGTAGCTGAGGCCCAGTGCCTTGGCGGTCTGGCGCTGGTTGTAGCGGTGGCGGGCGAGCGCGGCCTGGAGGATCCGCTTTTCGTGCGCGTCGACCGCGCCGCGCAGGTCGTCGACCGAATCGAAGTTCGGCGTGTGATCCAGCGTGGCGCGCACGCCCGGGTCCGAAAGCGCAGCGTCGATGACTTCGTCGCAGGGTGACTCGCCTGCAGAGGCATTGGCACGCTTGACCGAGCGCGGTTTCCAGGGGGATTCGAACGGATCGAAGACGATATGGTCGACCGGGCGGTCGGGATCGTCCCAGCGATAGACCGCGCGTTCGACGACATTGCGCAGTTCGCGGACGTTGCCTGGCCAGCTGTGCCGCTTCATCGCCTCGGTCGCCATTGCGCCAAACCCGGGCCATTCGACCCAGTCGAGCTCCGCCGCCATGCGCCGCCCGAAGAAGTCGGCGAGCACCATCACATCGCCCTCGCGCGCACGCAGCGGTGGCAATGTCACCACCTCGAACGACAACCGGTCGAGAAGGTCGGCGCGGAAGCGGCCATTGTCGACCAGCTCGGGCAGATGCTCGTTGGTCGCCGCAACAATGCGCACATCGACCTTGAGCGAGCGCGACGACCCGATCCGCGTGACCTCGCCATATTCGACAGCGCGCAACAGCCGTTCCTGCGCGCCCATGCTCAAGGTGGCGAGTTCGTCGAGAAAGAGCGTACCGCCGTCAGCTTCCTCGAACCGGCCCTGGCGGGTGCGGGTCGCGCCGGTAAACGCGCCTGCTTCGTGCCCGAACAGTTCGGCCTCGATCAGTGTTTCGGGCAGCGCGGCACAGTTCAGCGTGATCAGCGGCCCATCCCAGCGCGAAGACAGGCGGTGAAGGCGCTCTGCGATCAATTCCTTGCCGGTTCCACGCTCGCCGATGACCAGTACCGGGCGGTTGAGCATGGCCGCGCGACTGGCGCGTTCGACCGCGTCCAGAAACGCTCCTGATTCCCCGATGAACTGACTGCCCCGTTCCATGCGCCAAGAGATAGTGCAGAATCCCAACACATGGCAATCCTAACCAACGCCAATGCGGCGCCAATTTTCCAAGTCATTGTTATTACTATTTTTTTCAGTTTGGCACGCACCCTGCAATGCTTGGGACAACACCGACACACAGCGGTATAAGGGAGAAAGACAGTGCGTTACGCGAACCAGACCAACGAACAGACGACCCAGGAAGACAGCGTCTTCAAGTCGACCCTGATCACCACGGTCGCCGCGCTGATGCTGGTCACCACGCTCTTCCTCACCGCTTTCGCCAGCATCGAGGCCGCCGCCTCGCCCGTCCTTCGCGACGGTCATGCCGGCAAAATCGTTTCCGTCCGGTACCTTGCCTGACGGATTTGGCCGGGACGCTTACCCCCCCTTGCCCCGTCCCGGCCAATCTCTTTCAACACATGCGCAAAAGGGGATATGGTGGACTCAGGATCCGGTCCGCCTGACCTAGAATGAACGGAGTTTTGGCCATGGGAATTTTCTCTCGAACCCGCGACATCATCGCCGCGAATGTTACCGAACTGCTCGACAAGGCCGAAGACCCGGCAAAGATGATCCGCATGATCATCCTTGAGATGGAAGAAACCCTGGTCGAAGTCCGCGCCTCTGCCGCGCGCACCATTGCCGACCAGAAGGAAATGAAGCGGCACGTGAACAAGCTGGAGCAGCTGCAGGCCGACTGGACCGACAAGGCGGAGCTCGCCCTGTCCAAGGACCGCGAAGACCTCGCCCGCGCAGCGCTGCTCGAAAAGAAGAAGGCTGCCGATATGGCCGATCAGCTGAATGTCGAGATTGCCGTGCTGGACGATGCGCTGCGTGCGTCGGAACAGGATATCGCCAAGCTGCAGGCGAAGCTGCGCGAGGCCCGGATGCGCCAGAACAACATCATGAGCCGCCTCGAAAGCGCCGAAAACCGCGTCAAGCTGCGCACGATGTACAATGGCGACAAGGTCCGCGAGGCGTTCAGCCGCTTCGACCTGCTCGAGCGCCGCGTCGACATGGCCGAAGGCCGCGCCGATGCGCTGGGCATGGCAGAGGACGAGCGGGGCGAGCGCAAGGCGCTGGGCCAGCGCAGCCTGGATGACGAATTCGCCGCATTGGCAGACAGCGACAAGGTCGATGAAGAACTCGAGGCGATGAAACGCGCCCTGAAGAAGGAGGGCTGATCCGATGGAAGACATCCTCGTCCCCATCTTCGTCGTCGGCATACTCTTTATCGGACTTCCCTGGCTGGTGTTTCACTACATCACCAAGTGGAAGACCGGTGCGACCCTCACCAGCTCGGACGAAAATCTGCTGGAAGAGCTGCACGCGATGGCACGTCGCCTCGATGACCGCATGGATACCGTCGAGCGGATCATCTCCGCCGACAACCCCGACTGGCGCCCGGCGCGGCTCACCAGCTCGGATGACCAGGACGATTACGGCCTGGAACAGGTTGAGCGCCTGCTGAAGGAAAGGGTAAGGAAATGAGCCGCCTGGACAAATACAAATACGACGCCCCTGCACCGCGCAAGACCAAGTTCTATCGCAACAAGCAGAACGGCAAGTTCATGGGCGTATGCGCTGGCATCGCCGACTACACCGGGATCGATGTCGTGTGGATCCGTGTTGCCGCGATCCTGCTGACGCTGATGACGGGCTGGGCGCTGATCGGTTACCTCGCCATGGGCTTCCTGGGTGAAAAGAAGCCGGCGCACCTGTACACCGATGATCAGGACCAGAAGTTCTGGCAGGGTGTGCGCCAGTCGCCGGGCCGCACCGCCCGCGACGTCAAGGCCCGGTTCCGCGAGATCGATCGTCGTCTGGCTGATGTCGAGCTGTTCTACACCGCCAAGAACACGCGGCTGGCCGACGAAATCGAAAGCCTGCGCTGACCGATATCACCATCAACCCATAACCAAGGTTTCAGGAGACTGTCATGAGCTGGGGTGGACCGGGTTTTGTTATCGCGATTGTCATGCTGTCGATGAGCGCATGGGTGTTCACCACCTGGATCCGCGCCAAGCATGGCTATCCGCTCGAAGATCAGTGGACCGGTAAAGTCATTGAACGAACCGATCCTGACGCTGATCGAAAAATATCGCTGCTGACCAATGAAAACGAGCATTTGACAGGGAAGATCGGACGATTGGAAGAACGGATCGCGGTGCTGGAACGCATTGCGACTGACGCCAACAGTTCAAGCAGCCGCCTGGCCGATGAAATCGAGCGACTGCGAGTGGAAAAGGACCGCGCATGACCGAGAAGATTCTTCTGTTCCAAACCCTTGGCCCGATGATCTCGATCGTTGTCGCCATCGGCACCGCAGGATGGGTGGCCAATACCTGGCTCCGCATCAAGAACGGCTACCCGCTGGAAAGCAGCTGGGGCAAGGCGATCTATCCCAAGACCGATCAGGAATCGGTCGAGCGGATCAAGCTGCTGAGCCAGGAAAACGCCCAGCTGCGCGCCGAACTGGGATCGATCAAGGACCGGCTGGGCAATGTCGAGCGCATCGTCACCGATGATGCGCACCGCCTGACCCACGAGATCGAAGCCCTGCGCGACAAGCGCGCAAACTGAAAAGTCCGCGACAAGCGCACCAACCGACACACTGAACTCCTGGGGGCACACCTATGTTCGATCCTGACGTTATCTTTGCGCTCATTCCGCTGGGCGGCCTGTTCCTAGGCGGCATGGGCATCTGGACCGGCCACAAGCGCAAGACGCTCAAGCTGGAACTGGAGATCGCCAAGGCCCGTGCGATGGAACGCCCGCCGGTGAACGACAGACTGGAAGAGCGGGTCCGCACGCTGGAGCGGATCATCACCGATGGCCGCAGCCGCGATGACCTGGCGCAGCAGATCGAAGACCTGCGCACCAAGCAGTTGAGCTGACACGACACAAGATTTTGAGGGAAATCGAATCATGAATCCGTTTGAAATGGTCATCGGCATCATCCTGATCATCACGATCGGCAATGTTCTGAAGGCCAGGTACAAGGCCAAGCACGGCATTTTGGAAGACGAGCACGGCAATGAGAAGCTCGCCAGGCCTGCCGACACCGCCGAAGCATCGCGCCTGCGCGAGGAAGTGCGCGGCCTCAAGGAACGGGTGCAGGTGCTGGAGCGCGTGATCACCGATCAGCGCCAGACCAGCGACCTCAGCCTTGAAATCGAGAAATTGCGCGACCGCTGATGCGGCGCATGAACCATCAACCGGGCGGCGGGGGCCGTAAAGGGTAATATCATGGAAAGCGCCTATCTCTACATGACCGTGGCAACCAGCGCGCTGCTGGCCATTGCTCTGGTCTCATCCACCGCGCTGCGCGGCTGGCGCGAATGGCTGGCCTTCAAGCGCCACGAGATCGAATCGCACGGACCGCTGCACGATGGCGGATCGCCCTCCACCCATTCGCGCATCGAGATCGCCGATCTCAAGGAACGCATCCGCAAGCTCGAAGCGATCGCCGCCGGGGTGGAGCTTTGACAAAAGCGCGCGGCGGGGTGACTTTCCCCCGCCGCGCTCCTATCTGCGGCCCATGAGCAGCACAGCCCCCCAACTGGCCGATCTGGCCGAAGAATATGAATTTCTCGACGCTGATGACCGCTATCGGCTGATCATCGATTTGGGGCGCACGCTCGACCCGATGCCCGATGCGCTCAAGACCGACGCGACTTTGGTCCGCGGCTGCTCCGCCTCGGTCTGGGTCTATCCCACCCGTACCGACGACGGGGACCTGCATTTCCTCGCCGACAGCAATGCCGCGATCACCAAGGGCATCATCGCTTTGGTGCTGCTGAGCGTGCAGGACAAGGCGCCAGCGGAGGTAGCCAGCGCCGACATCGAAGGCGCGCTCGCCCCGTTCGATCTGAAGAACCAGCTCTCGTCCAACCGCACGCAGGGCATCCCGAACATGATCGCACTGATCCGCGAGACGGCGGGGCGATATACGGGCTGAGAGGCAACAAGCACTAAATCCCCATCATTCGCGCACCAGTTGCAGTTCGGACGCTTCGTCCGTCCCGTTTTCCCGATAGGTTTCCGACCGCTTCATCTGATCGGGAGCCGAAAGCTCGAACCCAAGCTCCACCAAATGAGACTCGTGTTGCGCGTCCAGATCTGTTGCATCGCGAAACTTGAAGAGCAGACCTTTTGCACCATTCAAAGGCAATGCAACCAGTCGCGGCTGGTTGCCTTGAGGGCAGTAATGCGTCGCCAGCAGATCTGATCCATCACGATGGTACAGCGTCAACGAATGCGGCTGATCGCCTCGCAGCCACTCTTCGACCAGCACCGTGCCACCCGCCGTCAATGAGAACCGTATCCGCAGAGGAGAATCAGGCTTGTCGGCTCGGCGCCATACGCCGACCAGTTCCTTCAATGCGCCAAAGCCGGATGCGGTGAAATCCTGTGCGGTGTCCTGGTTTGCGAGCGCCGGTCCGCTTGCAAGGGCCAAGCCCAGCATCAGGGCGCTCATCCATGTGGTTTTCATTCTGTCCTCCCCAGCTGCGATGGATGAGATGCACATGTCCCGTCGGCGATGGCAAGCCGCCAGCGTCAGCGCGGGGCCTTCGACAGGCTCAGGCTGAGCGGTGGTAGGCAGGGACCGCAAGCAGGCCGGCCGCTTCGAGAACCGACCCTTTACCAATGCACGTTCCCCTCCGTGGCAAGGGAGGGGTTAGGGGTGGGTCGGCGGCATGGGGCTGACTTGGCCTTGAAACCGCATACTCACCCCCAGCCCTTCCCTTGAAGGGAGGGGAGCGGCAGAGCGCCATTTGACGCCAGCCCCTGCCCGCACCATATAGCGGCGCATGACCTCACCTTTCGAAGCTTTGCCCGTCCATTTCACCCTGCCCGGCCAGGATGCCCGCGGGCGTTTTGTTCGGCTCGACAGCGTGCTGCGCGAGATTCTCGCCGCGCACGACTACCCCACCTGCATCAAGCTGGTGCTGGCCGAGGCGATCACGCTCGCAGCATTGATCGGATCGCTGATGAAGCAGGATGGCGGCCAGGTGACCATCCAGGCGCAGACCGAGGGCGGCATCGTCGAGCTGCTGGTGGTCGATTATCGCGGCGGCGAGCTGCGCGGGCATGTGCGCTTCGATGCCGAGCGGCTGGCGCGGCTGGGCGCAAACCCCTCGCTGTTCGCGCTGTTCGGCAAGGGTTACCTTGCGATGACCTTCGACCAGAGCTTCGGCAAGGGCCGCTATCAGGGCATCGTGCCGCTAGACGGCGATTCCCTTTCGCAGGCGTGCGAGAGCTATTTCAGCCAGTCCGAACAGGTGCCGACGATGATCCGCATCGCGATCGAGAGCGACGCCACCGGCTGCCGCAGCGCGGGCTATCTGATCCAGCACCTGCCCGAAGGCGAGGAAGGGCGCGAGCGGCTGCATGTGCGGCTCGACCATCCGCAGTGGGAGCATATCTCGGTACTGTCGGGCACACTCAAGCATTCCGAACTGCTCGACGCGGAATTGAACGGCCGCGACATCCTGTGGCGGCTGTTCCACGAGGAAGACGAGATCCGCGCCACCGATGGCGTGGCTTTGGTCAAGGGATGCCGCTGCAACATCGATCATATCCGCGATATCATCGGGCGCTTCCCGCCCGAAGAACAGGCCGAGATGGTCGGCGATACCGGCACGATCGTGGTCGATTGCGCCTTCTGCTCGCGCGTGTTCCATATCGAACCGCCCGCCGCCAGCCAGGCGTGAGGCATCGAAATCATCCAAGACAGGGCCGCAAACCTGCCGTATTCTACAAGTGATTTGGCCATCTTTTGCCAGTAAGCCACTCCACATTGCCTGGGGCAAGAAACCTGAATCGGGTCGCACGATAATGACTGTCCCCGCCGCACCCCGGTGGGAACCAACGATAAGGTTACCCGCATGACTGCTCTCCCCCTCCGTCTCAAATGGCTCGCCTTGCCGCTCGGGCTCGTCTTCGCGTCGGTTTCGGCTCCAGCACAAGCCCCCGAGCTTGCGATGCTCAACAAGCTGCAGCCGGGCCTGTGGAACCTCAAGGAACGCGGCAGCAGCGAAGTTGCCGACAAGCTGTGCGTCCGCGATGCCCGCAAGCTGCTGCAGCTTGGTCACCGCGACATCCAGTGCAGCCGCTTTGTCGTCTCCGACGAACCCAATGAAGTCACCGTGACCTATCGCTGCCCGGGCGGCGGCTCTGGCCGCACAACGATCAAATATGAAGGCCGCGGTCTGATCCAGATCGACTCGCAGGGCATCGCCCACAACTCGCCCTTCGCCTTTGCCAAGGAAGCCCGTTACGCCGGGAGCTGCGGCGGCTGATTTCACGCTGCCAGGGTGCACGGTTTCTTAACCATGGCGGGGTTATGAAAGGCGCGTGCCGGATTCGGTACGCTTTCCTCCATTCAGGTCGCAAGACCTCCCTGGGTCGCCGGAGCAGTCCGCGCGGCCCATTTTTTTGATTTGCCCGCAATGGCGCAGCGCAATATGCGAAAGCCCATGAGCCAGCCCCAGAAAACCGCCGTCGTCCTGCTCTCGGGCGGTCTTGATTCCATGGTCTCCGCCGCGCGCGCGCAGGAGGCGGGCTTTGCCGTAGCCGCGCTGACCATCGACTACAACCAGCGGCACCGGGTGGAGATCGAAGCGGCCAAGGCGATCGCGACGCATATCGGCGCGGTGCGGCACATCATCCTGCCGCTCGACCTGCGCCAGTTCGGAGGGTCGGCGCTGACCGATGACATTGCCGTGCCCAAGACCGGGGTCGGCACCGACATTCCGGTGACCTATGTGCCCGCGCGCAACCTGATCTTCCTGTCGCTTACCCTCGGCTGGGCCGAGGCCTTGGGCGCGCGCGACATCTTCATCGGGGTCAACGCGCTCGATTATTCGGGCTATCCCGATTGCCGCCCCGAGTTCATCCAGGGCTTCGAGCGGCTGGCGGACCTTGCCACCAAGGCAGGCGACCAGGGCGAGCCGTTCACCATCCACGCGCCACTGCAGTTCCTGGGCAAGGCCGAGATTGCTGCCGAAGCGGCGCGACTGGGGCTCGATCCGGGGATGAGCTGGTCGTGCTATGACCCCACGCCCGAGGGCAAGGCTTGCGGGCTGTGCGACAGCTGCCGCCTGCGCAAGGCGGGCTTTGCCGATGCCGGGCTGATCGATCCGACGGTCTACGCCGCCTGATAGTTGATTTCTCCGGGGGCAAGCCGGAGCGAAAGAATGGTTATTCGGCGATCGAACCTTCGAGCGCGGGCTCTGCCGGAGCGGGCGCAGGCGCAGGCGCGGCTGCAGCCGGAGCCTCGGTTGCAGGCACGAGCGGCTCAACGCCCGGAACCGGCGGCAGATCGGCCGGATCGGCCAGCGGCGCATCGTTGGGCAGCAGTTCGAGATCGGGCAGTTCGTCGCTGATCGTGCCTTCGGGCGCGCGACCTTGGGCAACGGCGGAACCGTCTGCACCCTTCTGCTCGCATCCCGCCAGCGCCAGCCCGGCCAGCGCCACCACACACCCGATCCTGATAGGCATCCGCGTCATCGTCATTCCTTCGTTTCGATCGCGCCTTGGCATGCCCCGCCCAGGCCTGCAAGAAAGGCCTGACAATGGCGGGCCAGCGCGGCGTCCAGATCGGCCATGGTTGCGGCGACACCCAGGTCCGCCAGGCTGGTCACCGGATATTCTGCGATGCCGCAGGGCACGATGCCGCCGAAATGCGCCAGATCCGGGTTCACGTTGACGGCAAAGCCGTGCATCGTCACCCAGCGCCGCACGCGGACACCGATCGCACCGATCTTCGCCTCCTGCCCTGCGCGATTGTCGGTCCAGATGCCGACACGCCCTTCTGCCCGGCGCGCCGACACGCCGAGGTCGGCAAGCGCCGCGATCACCCAGCCTTCGACGGCATGGACGAAGCAGCGGACATCCCTGCCGCGCTTGCGCAGGTCGAGCAGCACATAGCCGACGCGCTGGCCGGGCCCATGATAGGTATAGCGACCGCCGCGTCCGGTGTCGAACACGGGAAACTGCTGGCTGAGCAGTTCGGCAGGATCGGCGCTGGTGCCGGCGGTATACAGCGGCGGATGCTCGAGCAGCCAGAGAAGCTCGCCCGCCTCGCCGCGCTCGATCGCCTGGTTGCGCGCCTCCATCTCGGCGAGCGCCTGCGGGTAAGCTGTCTGCCCGGTGGCGACACGCCACTCCGGGGCGGCTGCATCATCTGTCGCTGCCTTCACCAAATCGCCTGCCACTGCCATTGCGCCCTGCCTCTTGCCGGGGACACCGCAAGCCAAATGCCTTGCGCGGGGCCCCAGTGCCGTTTAGCGCACGGCTTTAGTCGCTTTAGTCCGTGAGGCCAATCCCGCCATGACCCGCAAGCTTGATCTTTCCGCCTGCTGGAATGACGTGATGCACCTTTTCCGTGCCAATCGCGAACTGCTGCTCAGCGTGGCAGGCGTGTTCATCCTGCTGCCGAGCCTCGCCTTCGCATTCTTCTCGCCGCAGCCAGCGGCGCCCGCCGATGCGACATTCGACGTGCTTTACCAGAACATCCAGCAATTCTATTCGGACAATGTCGTCTGGATCGTGCTGGTCGGATTGCTCAACGGCTTTGCCAGCATCGTCATGCTGGTGCTGATGCTCGATCGCACGCGCCCCAATGTGGGCGAAGCGATGCGGCGCGGGCTGGCGATCATCCTGCCCTATTACGCGATGGGCGTGCTCAGCGGCGTGATGACCTTTCTGGGCTCGCTCGCCTTCGTGCTGCCGGGAATCTACATCTTCGTGAAGCTGATTGTCGCAGGCCCGGTGATGGTCGCAGAGCGCAAGCACAGCATCACCGCGCCGATGCGCCGGTCCTGGGCGCTGACCAAGGGCAATAGCGGCCGCATTCTGATTTTCCTGCTGGTGGTCGCTGTGACCGCGTTCTTTGTCTATATCACCAGCGTCACCGTCTTCGGCCTCGTCATCCGGCTTGGGATGGCAGGCGATATGGCCAATACGCTGACCACGCTGGTCGATGCGGTGCTGAGCATGCTGCTTTCGGTGCTGATGGTGTGCGTCTACGCCGCGATCTATCGCCAGCTCGCAGGCCCGGATGCAGACGACATCGCGCGCGAATTCCGCTGATCACGCGTCCGCAAAATCCGTTGGCGACCGAAAACACGGTGGCGGCGTCTGGAAATTCGGCCGCTCGCGCTTAAGTAGCGACTATCATCGACAAAAGGGGTCACAGACATGCGCGCCAAGGTTGCACTTCCTCTCGCCGTTCTCGCCATGACCGCAGGGTCTGCTGCGCTGCTCACCGAGGTCCCGGCGTATGCCGCAGACGCGGGCAAGATCGCCATCGGCGGCAAGGCGCCGATGTTCACCACCACCGGTGCCAAGGCAGGCAAGGCCTACAAGCTCAGCCTGGCGAGCGAGCTCAAGAAGGGCCCGGTCGTGCTGTATTTCTTCCCCAAGGCATTCACCAGCGGCTGCACCGCCGAAGCGCATGAATTTGCCACCCGCATGGCCGATTTCAAGAAGGCTGGCGCGACCGTGATTGGCCTTTCGGCGGACGGGATCGACGAGCTCAAGAAATTCTCGACCGAAGCCTGCCAGAGCAAGTTCACCGTGGCGCAGGCGACCCCGCAGATGATCCAGGCTTATGGCGTCGGCCTGGCTGGCCGCCCGAGCATGACCGGTCGTACCAGCATGGTGGTCGCTCCCAATGGCCGCGTCACCTTTGTCCATGACGACATGGACTATCGCGATCACGTCAAGCTGACGCTGGGCGCGGTGCAGTCGATGGCCAAGGGCAAGAAGGGCTGATCCGTTTTCCTGCGTGACCCCGTCCCCGGCTCGCGCTAGCGTTCCGTCATGACGTGGCAGGACGAGATCGACGAGTTGAACCGGCGCCGCGCGCTGGCCGAAAACATGGGCGGCGAAGAAAAGGTCTCGCGCCAGCATGCGCGCGGCAAGATGGACGCCCGCGCCCGTCTCGATGGCCTGCTCGATCCCGGCAGTTTCCGCGAAATCGGCAAGATAGCCGGGCGGGGCAGCTATGATGCACAGGGCGATCTGACAGGCTTTGCCGCCTCGAACTTCATCTTCGGGCGCGGCGATATCGATGGGCGTGCGATCGTCGCCAGCGCCGATGATTTCACCGTGCGCGGTGGCTCGGCCGATGCCGCGCTGCACCGGAAGTTCGTCCAGTGCGAAGCGATGGCACACGAACTGCGCCTGCCCCTCGTCCGCATGATCGACGGCACCGGCGGTGGTGGATCGGTCAAGACGCTCGAGACGATGGGCTATACCTATGTGCCGATGGTGCCGGGCTGGGACCATATCGTCACCAATCTGGAAACCGTGCCGGTCGTGGCCCTCGCGCTTGGCCCCACCGCCGGGCTTGGCGCGGCGCGCACGGTGGCCAGCCATTATTCGGTGATGGTCAAGGGCCTGTCGCAGCTGTTCGCCGCCGGGCCGGCAGTGGCGGCCGCGATCGGCGAGACGGTTGACAAGGAACAACTTGGCGGCACCGAGATCCATTGCCGCAATGGCGTGGTCGATGAAGAGGTCGCGAGCGAAGCGGACGCCTTTGCCGTCGCGCGCCGGTTCCTCTCCTATCTCCCCTCCTCCGTCGACAGACTGGCCGCCCGGACAGCGTGCAGCGATCCGGTCGATCGCCGGGAAGAGGCCCTGCTGTCGGTTGTTCCCCGCGACCCGGGGCAGGTCTATGCGATGCGCCGGGTGCTTGCCCAGGTGTTCGATCAGGGCAGCGTGTTCGAAATGGGTCGCCGCTGGGGCCGGGCTGTCATCACCGCCTTTGCCAGGCTTGATGGCTGGCCCGTCGCGGTACTGGCCAGCGACCCCAGCTTTCTGGGCGGATCATGGGAGGCCAAGACCAGCGAGAAGGCGGAGCGTTTCGTCAAGCTGGCCGACCAGTTCCGGCTTCCCATCGTCCATCTTGTCGACAATCCCGGCTTCATGATCGGCGCGGATGCCGAACGCGCAGGGACGATCCGCTATGGCGTCAACGCGATGAACGCGATCTATCGTGCAAAGGTGCCGCTCGCCTCGGTCATCGTCCGCCGCGCTTATGGCATCGCGGGCTCTGCGATGTCGAATGCCGAACGCTTTCAGTATCGCTTCGCCTGGCCGAGCGGCGACTGGGGATCGCTGCCGATCGAAGGCGGCGTGGAAGTCGCCTACAAATCCGAACTCGAGGCCAGCGCCGACCCGCAGGCGCATCTGGCCGCGATCCGCGCACGGCTGAACAAGGTGCGCAGCCCGTTTCGCAGCGCCGAGCATTTTGCCGTCGAAGATATTATTGATCCGCGCGAGACGCGGCCGTTATTATGTGAGTTCGCCGATCTGGCCTGGGCAAGACTTTCGGCAGGTCGGGCATAGAGCGCACGGTGTGCAACATGCTTAACGCGGCGCATGCCATTTCCCTGAAGCCTGTTTTAACGCACCCATGGCACTGTAAGTCAGAAAAATTATCAGGACCAGCGTGCCATGATCAACAATTCAGACCCCCCGGGTTCGCCCACCATGCGGACGGTGTACATCCGGCCCAATTACCAGCCGAACGATGTCGCACCGCGAAACACCGATCCGGCCCCCAGCCGGTCAACCGGTGAAGGCGTGATCAATCTGATCAACCGCCCCACTGCAACCAATGGGGCCATGGAAAGCCTTGCCAGGGCTGCCGCTGCCGCAGAGCTGCCGCAGACGCTCGACAATTTTGCGCGCGAGGTCGCCAAGTCGATCCTCGGTGACCCCGAACAGGCGATGCGGACCCTGCGTCCCCCCACGGCCGATGTCGTGACGGGGCTGATCGGCGCGGCCTGACCGGCGCGCAGATCCACTCGATCAACTGTTCTTGTCTGCGCGTCGTCGGCCGAAACGCATTGCGCGTTCCAGCCGGGCGCGCAGTTGCGTGTAATAGGCCTCCAGAAACGCCCGCTCATCGCCCACCGGCGGCGTCCAGCCGATCTTGCCGCAGATAGTCGCCGCGACGGTCTCCATCGCTTCCGGGTTGGCCGTCCGCAGCACCTGCTCCAGCATCTGCAACTCGTATTCGCCGTACACCGACATTTCGGCATCGTCGAACCTGTAGCGGTCGGTCGGCAGCGCCGCTGCCGCAGGGCTTGTCGCATTGCCTGCTGCAACGACACCACCCAGGCTCGCCTTGGGCGCTTCGACCACCCAGGTCCCGGCGATCAGATCGCCGCAGCGAAGACGGTCCTTGTTGAGCAGCGGAAAGACCAGAAAAATCCCCACCCACAGGATGCCCGACCAGGCCGCAAACTCGCTGAGCGTCCCCTGCACCCCGCCCGATGTCATGAACATCAGCGGCAGGAACATCTCGATATCGCGCAGCAGGTTGCGCGCGATCACCGCTTCTGCGGTCAGCCTCCCGCCATCGCGCGAAGCGACCCGGATGCCGACTGATCTCTTGCCCCAGGTCGCAGCGCGCTGGCCCAGTTCGAAGAACAGGAAATACGCGTTGCGCGCCAGGAACGTGCCGATGATGAACAGCACGAACAGAAAGTTCAGCACGCCATCGGACACCGCCGGCAATCCCGCGCGCGAATAGGCCCAGGCGAGCAGCAGGATCGTCAGCACAAAGGCCAGGAACAGACCGAACAGCGCGGTCAGATCGATGAACAGCGCACCGATGCGCGCGCTTGCCGGCGCGACCGCAATATCGAGCGCAACGCCTTCTGGCGTGACAAGAGTCCGTTTGAGCCTGGCATCGCTGCCGCGGCTGCGGCCCATGTTCGCAGCGCGCGCCATCAGCTGCGCCTCGGGCGGAAGGCAAAGAAATAGGCAAGCAAGGCCGCGAGGACGCCATAGCCGATGGCATAGCGCATGGCTGTCTCCTGGACGAGCTGCCGGGCGAACCCTTCGAGCAATCCGGCGCAGATCAGCATCACGATCACACCCGCCATCACCTGCGCAGCGGTCCGCCCTGCCCCGCTCAACGCCGCCAGATGGCTGCGCTGTCCCGGAAAGCCCAGTGCGCGCCCGATATGCAGCCCCGCGCCGCCTGCCAGCAGGATCGCCAGCAGTTCGGTGGTGCCATGGATCGACAGCCAGCCGACGAATTCGACCGTGAGCCCGCGCGAAGCGAACACCCACAGCATCGCACCCAGTCCGACCATGTTGTACACCAGCAGCAGCAGCGTCGGCACGCCAAAGGCAAAGCCCAGCGCAAACGCCATGATCGCCACCTGTGCATTGTTGTTGAACAGATAGGCGGCGAAGACCGCCAGCCCTTCCCCGTCCTGCTTCCCGAACAGGGTGCCGAGCAAGGCCTCGCGCGAGGCGCCGGGCACGCGGGCATCGCTGAACTGCGCAGGCACCAGCCGGAAATACCATTGCGGATCGGCATCGACCAGCCAGAAGCCCAGCAGCGCACCAATCACCATCGCCGCCAGCGCAACGAGAATATCCACCCAGATCGCGCGCACCGCCCGGCTCAGCCCGCCTCCGAAGAAGCTGCGGCACCAGCCACCAAAGGTGGTGCGCGTGCCGTAGACAATGAAATAGGCGCGCAATGTCAGCGATTCGAGATAGGCGATGAGCCCGGCGTCGAGCGAACTTTCGCGCGCGATCGACAGGCTGGAGAGCAGATTGCGGTACAGCACCGGCAACGCCATGACGTCATCATCCGAAAGCTTCTTCAGCCGCCCCTTTTCCATCGCGGTGACCATCGCGTCGAGCCGCTGCCAATCCCCCTCGCGCTCCAGCCGGAAACGGTCGCTGCGCAGCACGGCGGCAGCCACCGCCTGTTCCCCTTGCGAAAGCTGCGCGGCACCGGTCACAGCTGCCCCCGCCGCTTGATCTTGAGATAGGCGTTCATCAGCCGGGTGCCGATCTCGTCATGGCGTCCCTCGATGACCTCGATCCCGAGATGCCGGAGCCGGGTGATGACCATCCGCCGCTGCGCCAGCAGGCTCGCCGCTGCGACGCTCTGCGCCACGCTTTCGCTGGTCTCGGGGGGCTGGTCGACGATGCCCAGCAGCTCTTCGTCCTCCATCGCCACGAACAGCAGCAGATGCCGGTCGATCAGCCGCCCCACCGATTCGAGCATCAGCTCGGCACTGGTCGGGTCAGTGAAATCGGTGAACACGACGATCAGCGATCGCCGCTGGAGCTGCGCCGCCAGTGTCGACAGCGCCAGCGTGTAATTGCTTTCCTCGAACCGGTAATCGATCCCGGCCGCCTCGGACTGCAGGCGGAAGAAGTTGCGGCTGCCCGAGACAAAGGGCGTGGCGCGCTCTGGCCGGGCGGCAAACGAGAACAATCGCACCTGATCGCCCGCCTTGAGCGCGACATAGCTGGTCAGCAATGCCGCCGACACGGCCCGGTCGATGCGCGGCAAGCCCGCGACCGGCTCGCACATGTCCGAGCCGGAATCGAGCGCGAAGACGATCTGGTTGTTGCGCTCGGTATCATATTCGCGCGCCAGCAGCTTGGAATGGCGCGCCGAGCTCTTCCAGTCGATCGCGCGACGATCGAACCCCGGCTGATATTCGACCAAGGCCTCGAACTCGCTGCCCTCGCCGCGGATCTGGCGCGCCAATATGCCGTAGATCGCGTCGCGGATGAACAGCTGCAGCGCAGGCGCGCGCACCGCCGCGATGTCGGGCAGGATCGCGATGCTCTCGCCACTCGCCCGTCGTTCCTGCCGCCAGCCCAGCCCCAGCGGCCCCTGCCAGCGCACCCACAATGTCTCGATGACCAGTGTTCCGCGCCGTACCGGGCTGAGCGCGATCTGGGTAACCAGATTGCCCGCGTCGCCGCCTGTCGTCAGCACTGCAGAGCCCCGCCCGCCAGGGACGATGCGGCTTGCCACGGCTATGCTGGCCTCGGCACGCCGGATCGGCACCTGGGATGCCAGCGCGGCCTCGACGCCGATCATCACGTCCTGGCCAAGCTCGCTGCTCGCCGGGACGATCAGCTGGATATCGCGTGCGCGCCCGGCGACCAGGGCATCGAGCACTGCCAACAGCAGCACCGCCGCCGACCAGGCCGGGCCGAGCGCCCACAGCCCCGGTGCCGCCGCCGCCAGCACGATCGCCAGCGGCGCACCGGCGGCAATCAGCAGGCCGCCGCGTGCACTGGGATAGGCTCCGATCAACGCGGTGCCTCGGTCCGCTCGACCAGATCGGCAACGATCGTCTCGACCCGGCGCCCTTCGATCTCGGCGGCAGGCGACAACAGGGTGCGGTGGCGCAGCACCGATGCGGCGAGCTGCTTGACGTCATCGGGGATCACGTAGTCGCGCCCCAGCAGCGCGGCCCGCGCGCGCGAAGCGTTTGCGAGCATGATCGCCGCGCGCGGGCTTGCTCCGCTCTCGAAATCGGCAGTCTCGCGCGTCGCGCGTACCAGTCGCACGATATAGGCAACCACCTCGTCAACCAGCTTCACGTCAGCCACCACCGCGCGCGCTGCCGTCAGCTCTTCGGATGTTACCTGCGGCTGGATGTCGAACGCCGCCGGGCGCTGCATGCCGCTGCGCTTGCCATATTCGGCAACGATCCGCGCCTCCTCCGCCGCATCGGGATAGCCGACCAGCAGCTTGAACAGAAAGCGGTCGAGCTGCGCTTCGGGCAGCGGGTATACCCCCTGTTGCTCGATCGGATTCTGCGTCGCGACCACCATGAAATGCGACGACAGAGCATGGCGGGTGCCATCCAGCGTCACGCTGCGTTCCTGCATCGCTTCCAGCAGTGCGGCCTGGGTCTTGGGCGGGGTGCGGTTGATCTCGTCCGCCAGCAGCAGATCGGTGAAGATCGCGCCGCGGGTCAGCGTGAACTGGCTGGTCTGGAAGTTGAACAGGTTCGAACCGATGATGTCGCCCGGCATCAGATCGGGCGTAAACTGGATGCGCCCGAAATCGAGCGACAGGCACGCGGCAAAGCATTGCGCCATGAAGGTCTTGGCGGTGCCTGGCGGGCCTTCGAGCAGCACATGACCCGACGAGAACAGCGCGATCAGCAGGTGATCGACAATCTCGTCCTGGCCGATGATCGCCTTGGCCATTTCGGCGCGGATGCGGTCCCCCAGCGCATTGATATCGGCCATGTTCATCCCATCCGTTCCTTCTTCCATCGATAGAGCGCGCGCGCGGCGGTCGCTATGGCGGGCCGATCGCGCGCGGTGCGCATGTTTTCGTTCAGTGTCTCGTAGCTGCGGCCGTCATCATCCGCAGGCACCAGGGCCAATCGCGCGTCCACCTCTGCAGCAGGTAGCGAGGGTGACAGGCCCAGCGCCCGCGCCGCGCGATCGCGCTGCAGGTCGGCATAAGCGCTGGCGGTCAGATGATCGCGGCCCAGCCGCCGGACCAACCCGGCGCTGCCCTTGACGAGCGCGGTCTTGCCGAAGCCGAAAGGCCGTTCCTCGGACACCGGCGGGCCGAAGCGAAAGAACGCCATCCAGGCAAAGGCGATCGCCGCCAGCAACAGACTGGCCACAGCGCCGACAAAGGGCGGACGGAACGCAACCGAGAGCAGGTTTTCCGATGCGCCAAGGCCGTTCTGGGTGAGGTCGAATACCACCCCTTCCCCGCCGCCAGACCATGCCGCATCGATGATCTGCAGCGCCTGGGCGGCGGTTTTGCGGTTGGCAAGGCCCAGGTTGTTCATCAGGTCTGCATCGGCAACGATCACGACCGGATAGCGCCCCTGCTGCACGCTGGGGCCCGGCTCGGCCGACGCATCGGCATCGAGCGAGGGATACCAGCCGCCATCCTCGATCACTGCCACGCGCGCGCGACCAGTCGGCGCGTCGGCCAGCACCGTTTTCAGCCTGTCACCGGTGATCGTCACACGCGACTTCAGCGCCTGCTTTAGCATCGCGGCTTTCTGCTCAGGCTTTTCGGACTGGATCAAGCCTGTCGCCGCAAGCGATTCATCGACCCCTTCCAGCTGCGTATTCACCGGCACCAACTGCGACAGAATCTGCGGGGATTGCAGCGCGGCAACCGGCGAATCGAGCTGAACCCAGCCGGTCTTGAAGCCCTGGATCGGGCTGGCCTGCCATTTGGGCAGGATGATGATGGTGGGTCCGGTGAAGGCGCGCTGGTTGACCAGCGCCGCAAGTTCCTTCGGATCGGACGACAGTTGCGGCGTGACGATCAGCAGATCCTGCTGCTGCAGCGCATCGGGGCCGCGCCCGTACCGCACCTTGGTTCCGGTGTTCTCGAGGAGCCGCCCCAGCGCCGAATAGCCGATCGCGCTGGCCGATGTTCCATGCGCCTGACCATTGTTACCGGACCTGAGCGCCCCGCCCGCGCCGATCGCATAGAGCAGTGCCACGAATGCGGCAAAACCGATCGCCACCATCAGCAGCACGGTGCCGCGGCCGAAGGGATTGGAAGCGTCGCCTGCCGCCATCTCAGCCGCCATCCAGCGCAAAGGCGCGATAGGCTTCGCGCGAATTGTCCCACGCGCTGCGGTCGAGCGGGCGGCGCGCGAAGAAGCTGGCCTCGACATGGCCTGCGATCACACCAAACGCCTGACGCGCGCGCTGCGACAGCGCCTCGAACGCGCCGATCTCGCGTGCCGTCGTCGATGGCCGCAGCAACTCGGGCCGTTTGGCGGCAATATCCTCGATCGACCGGTAGAGCAGCAGATGCGCTGCCTCGTCGAACCGGCCCTCTGCCGCCAACCGATCGGCCTCTTCGAGCAGCGCGCGCGCCTGCGCCTTGTCGGGCGTCCAGTCGGGTACGGCAGCGGCGCGGCGTTCGCGCCAATCAGCAATATAGGGGGCCAGGATCACCCAGAGCAAAGCCAGCACGCCCACCGCCAGCGCGACGAGCAGCAGCTTGCTGAGCCAGGGCCAGGCGGCAGCGAGCACCTGCAACACCGGCTCCAGCACATCGCCCAGCCAGCGGCTGATATCATCCCACCATCCGGGCGGCGGATCGGGTGGCTTGGCAAAGCTGGGGGCGAACTGGATATCACCGTCCCCCCGCACCTGATCATAGGCCGCATCAAAGCCATCGCGGCGGGGTGCAGAAAGGGCCGGGCCAGCAGTCACAGCCGGTTTGATCGCAGAAGCGTGACCCAGGGGCAAGGCGATTTGCGTGACGAAGCGCACTGGACGCCGCGCCCGCACCTGTTAGGCTCGCGCAAAAGCAAAATTTGGTCGCTTGGGACAATCATCCGGGAGAATTGATATGGCCAGCCAACCGGCCGAGTTCAGCATATCCAACGTGTTTTCAAATACCTTCGGCGTGATCGCCCGTAACGCCCCGCTCTTTCTGGGGCTTTCACTGGTGATTGTCGGCCTGCCGCAACTGGGGGTCGGCATGGTCGTGCCTCAAACAGCGACCGATCCCACGACGGTGTTCAACAACCCCGGCGCGATCGTCAGCAGTGTCATCGGCTATTTCGTCTTCCTGTTCCTGTCGATCATCCTCCAGGCGTCGCTGATCGTGGCGTCGGCCAACGATCTGGCGGGTCGCCCGGTCAATTTCGGCGAATGCGTCAGCCGGGCGGTCTCCAAGCTGCTCCCGTTGATCGGCCTGGGGATCGTCGTGGCCATAGGCATCAGCCTGGGCCTGCTGTTCCTGATCATCCCGGGCATCATCCTGTACCTGATGTGGATGGTGGCCGTGCCTGCGCTGATGGTGGAAAATCTGGGCGTGTTCGAGGCACTCAGCCGCAGCGCGGCGCTGACCAGTGGGTCGCGGCTGAAGCTGTTCGGACTGATTATCGTGTTTTTCGTGTTCAGCTTCATCATCGCCATCCCGATCGGCGTCATCGCGATGATCAGCGCATCGCTGACCGTGGTCAGCAGCGCCTTGCTGAGCACGGCCAGTGCAGCGGTCAGTTCCGCAGGGATCGCTGCCGTCTACATCGAATTGCGCAGCACCAAGGAAGGCGCGAGCAGCGAGGACCTGGCCAGCGTGTTCGCCTGATATCAGGCCAGGCGCGATCCGGGGCCTGGCACGCGCCTGGCCCCGGATCAGCCTTCAACCGAACAGCCCCGCCAGATCCTTCTTGAGGATCTTGCCATTGGCGTTGCGCGGCAGTGTTTCGGAATGGAACACGATCTTCACCGGAACCTTGAACGCGGCGAGGCGTTCGCGCACCCAGGCCTGCAGCTCCGCCTCGCTCGCGTTGGTGCCCGGGGCGAGGTGGACGACCGCTGCGGGCTCTTCGCCCAGCGTCCGGTGCGGCAGCCCGATCAAGGCGGCATCGGTGACGGAGGGGTGATCGTACAGCACGTTCTCGACCTCGGACGAATAGATGTTCTCGCCGCCGCGGATGATCATGTCCTTCGCGCGATCGACGATATAGCAGAAGCCCTCCTCGTCGATCCGCGCCAGATCGCCGGTGCGCACCCAGCCGTCGACAAAGGTTGCTGCCGTCGCCTCGGGCTTGTTCCAATAGCCCTTCACGATCTGCGGGCCCCTCGCCCAGAGCTCGCCGACCTCGCCCGCCGGCATTTCGGTCAGGCCATCGGCGTCCATGATCTTAAGGTCGCAGACGGGCACCGCCGGGCCACAGCTTTCAGGACGGTTGAGATAGTCCTCTGCCGTGTGGCTGGTCACCGTCGCCATCGTTTCGGTCATGCCCCAGCCATTGCCAGGCAGCGCGCCGAACACTTCGCGGATCTTGCGCACCAGCTCGGGCGCTGACGGTGCACCGCCGTAGGAAATCGATTTGAGCGAAGACAGGTCGTATTTGTCGCGATCCGGGTGCTCGATCAGCTGCCAGGCAATCGTGGGAACACCGCCGGTCGCCGTCACGCGCTCGCGCTCGATGATTTCCAGCGCCTTTTGCGCATCCCATTTGTGCATGAACACCATGGTCGACCCACTGAACATCATGCCGGTCATCCCCGCGCTGCACGCGGTGACATGGAACAGCGGAATGACGGTCAGCATCACCGCAGGCTCGGGCGCGGGCGGTGCCTCGCCCCGGCGAAGCGACGATCGGACCCCGACATAGGCGGAGGTCAGTATATTGGTCGTCATGTTGCGATGGCTGCCCAGCGCGCCCTTGGGGTTGCCCGTCGTGCCGGAAGTGTAGAAGATCGTCGCGGCATCGTCTGGCGCGATCTCCACCGCCGGCAGTTCTGCCGCCTTCAGTGCCGCATAGGCAGGCGGCGTACCGATGACATCTTCCAGTCGATGTGCAGGTGCGGGCAGATCGCCGGTGCTGCGGCTGATCAGCATCGCCTCCAATGCCGGAATCTCGCCCAGATGCGGAGCGATCCGGTCCAGCCGTTCGGCATCGGCGATCAGCAGCTTCGCACCGGAATCAGCCAGGCCATAAGCGAGCTCGGCCCCCGTCCACCAGGCGTTGAGCGGCACCGCGATCGCCCCGATGCTGACGATAGCGAAGAATGCCACCGGCCATTCGGGCAGATTGCGCATCGCCAGCGCGACCCTGTCACCCTTGCCGATGCCCGCAGCCTGCAGGTGATGCGCCAGAGTGGCAGCCGCACGGAACCAGGCGTCATAGCTGACGCGCTCGTCCTCGTAGACGAGAAAGGTCTTGTCGCCATGCATCCGCGCAATCTGTGCCAGCGCGGCAAGGCTCGGCGGCGCATTCTTCCAGCAGCGGGTGGCGATGCCATCGATGGAAATCGTGTCCATCTCGAACGGCTGCCCCGGCGCGCAGAGCATGCCTTCGATCTGCTGGAGCGACATGACCGGCCAGCCCGCAGGCGCGCGCCAACTGTCGGCAGCAGTGTCAGGGGCGGTCAGGCTCTGGGTGAGCGTCATGATTGGGCGATCCTCTCGATACGTTTTTTACGGTTGGGCCAACCCTATGGAATTGCTCGCAGCGTGCAATGGCTGATTTTCAGGATCGTTTCGGCGTGTCGGGCGTAGGAAATCTTAGCCTTGCAGCGTGTTCTTATAATCTATGTTAATATCATGAATTTGCTGGATAATTATCTCGCGCAGCCTTAAGGCGAGGCTGCCGAGGACCTAGAGAGTGTCGAAATTCAGAGCATCCTGGCGGGCCTGCCGGATGCTTATTGTTGCAGGAGCCCGGCCATGTCAGACAGTTGTTTCGTCGTCCGGCTGAACCGCTATCTTGAGCTCACGCGATCCGAGATGAAAGCCATTGCGGCGCTGGAGCGCGACCCCAGGGAATATGCCTCGGGCAGCGTGCTGTGGCAGGAAGGCGATGACGTTTCCGAGCTCCTTATCGTGCATCACGGATGGGCCCTTTCCGAGACGCATCCGCCCAAGGGCAAGCGCCAGATCCTGCGTTTCCATTTTTCAGGCGATCTCATTGGTGCATCGGGCATCGCCTTTCGCGATGCGGCATCGAGCATCGTAGCTGCAACTAGCATGGTCGTATGCCGCTTTCCCCGCAAGGCGCTGGGCGAGACGTTCATTCAGCATCCCCGGCTTGCCGCGCTGTTCTTTTCGATGAGCCAGATCGAGAGCATCGACCTTGCGGATCGCCTCCGCGCGCTCGGCCGCAGCGAAGGCAAGGCAAGGCTCGCCAATCTGTTCCTTTCCATCGCGGCGCGCATGCGGGCCGTGAGTGGGGAGATCAATCCGGTGGTGCGCATTCCGCTGACGCAGAGCGATCTGGGCGATGCAGTGGGTCTGACCCAGGTGCACGTCAACCGGCTGATCCGCCAGATGACCGAGGAAAAGCTGATCACCCGCAACCGCAGCACCGTCACACTGCTGGATGAGCCCCGGTTGATCGAGCTCGCGCGCTTTGTCGATCGCTTCAGCGCGATCGATACAAGCTGGTTTCCCGCCGCCAGAGCGTGAGCATCAACCAACCGACCGTCCTCGTGCGGCTGAGCCCGCTAGAAAGCTGACCCATGTCTGATCTCGATTTTCTGTCGCGCGCCTTTGGCTTTGGTTCGCAGGTCACCGGTGAAGACGGTGTCGTGGCGACGCGTGACACACTGCAGCGGATGAACTCGGCGTTTCGCATTCTCACGGACGCGATGCCGCAGATGGTGTGGTCGACGTTGCCCGACGGATTTCACGATTATTACAACGCGCGCTGGTACGAGTTTACCGGTGTGCCGGCCGGATCGACCGACGGTGAAGGCTGGAACAACATGTTCCATCCCGATGACCAGGATGTTGCCTGGAGCGCCTGGCGCCATTCGCTCGACACCGGCGAACCCTATGAAATCACCTACCGCCTGCGCCATCACAGCGGCGAATATCGCTGGACCCTGGGCCGGGCCTTGCCGCTGCACAACGAAGCGGGAGAAATTGTCCGCTGGATCGGGACTTGCACTGATATCCATGAAGCCAAGATGATGCTGGAAGAAAACGAGATCCTCAGCCGGGAGCTCAGCCACCGGATCAAGAACATCTTCGCGGTCATCAATGGGTTGATCGGCATGTCGGCACGGCAGAGCCCCGAGCTGCGCCCGCTGGCGGCGGAACTGCAGGACCGGATTGCCGCCCTGGGCCGCGCCCACGAATTCGCACGCCCGCATAGCGAGCAGTCGCGACCGATATCGGTCGCCTCGACGCTGAGCGGGCTGCTTGGCGAAATCCTGCGCGCCTATCCGGCGCTGGGCGAAGGACGCCTGACGATCACCGGCGACGATCCTGACATCGATGATCGCAGCGCGACACCGATCGCCCTCGTGTTCCACGAGCTGGCCACCAACTCGGCCAAATATGGCGCGCTGTCATCGGACACCGGAACCGTTGCAATCGAGGTGGCGCAGGCCGGAGACGATGTTCAGGTGAACTGGATCGAGCAGCATGGCCCGGCCCTGCATGGCGAACCGGCAGAGACAGGCTTCGGCACGCGGCTGGTGCAGCTTGCCGTCACCCAGCAGCTTGCTGGCAGCATCGAGCGGCACTGGCTGGAGCAGGGATTGCGTGTCGATATGCGGATTTCTGCCAGCCGCCTCAAGCGCGCGGACGGCGCGCCTGTGTGATCAGGCAGCGACGTTTTGCAAATTTGCGAAGTGTCGCTGCCGGCTGTTCAGGAGGCGAGCAGCATCAACGCCGCGGGCGGTGGCGGGGTTGGCCGACCATGACGGGCAGCCAGCGCAAAATCGACCGCCTCGACGACCTGACGGCTATCCACCGGCTTGATCATCACGCCCAGCGCGCCGGGAATGGGGATATCGATCTGGCGGGGGTTGGCGGTCACGAAGATGACCGTGCAGCCGACTTCCTGACCCAGCCAGGCACCGATCGAGGGACCGGTAGCACCATCGCACAGGTTGATGTCGATCAGGGCGACGCTGGGGCTGCGTTCAGCCAAGTGGATTGCCGATTTCCAGTCATCGGCCACTCCCACGACCTCATGACCAGCGTCTTCCAGCCCAACCTGCATGTCGAGGGCAACGAGAAACTCGTCTTCTACTATGAGGATACGGGCAGGCATGGCGATAACATTTCCAATTTTGGTCTGTGGTCGCGCCGATTGGGTGACGCTCAACATACAAAACCGTCGGCGCACCATAAAGTTTCATCGATAAGTTGATGCATGTTAATCGAAGCGCTCGATCCACCGCATTGCACGATGACCCGTTTCCACCAACGTATCAATGAGTTCGACCAGCACCATGGTAGCGACATTGCGGCGAGAGGCATGCCATGTTAGCGCCGGGCCATCCGCATTGCTCCACATATAACCCGGCAATGCGTTCATATTTCCAGACCGGGAAGGTTCCGCCAACAATGACGTCATTCCGCCAGACCATGCTGCTGCTTGCAAGCGCCGCACTCGCCACGCCGCTGAGCCTTTCGCCCGCCCTCGCCCAGAGCGCAACCGAAGCCGCACCCCAGTCGGAAGATGCGCGGTTGACGGCGCTGTTTGCCGCCGACGACGAAGCCCAGCTCAAGCGCAACCCGATTGGCGGTCTGTTCCGCGGTGATCTTCGCTATGCCGACCGTCTGGGCGATTATGTCACCGACGAATATTATGCCGGCGAGCGCAAGGCCGCGGAAGACAATCTGGTTGCCCTGGCAAAGATCGACCGGGCCAAGCTGACGGCCACCAACCAGATCGCCTATGACATTTTCGAGCGGAACCAGAAGGACACGATCAAGGGCCTCTCGCCCGAATATCTGCCGCTGACCGCAGTGCGACCGCTCAACCACTTTTTCGGTTTCCACACCTTCTATCCGAACTTCGCCTCGGGCACCGGCACGGCACCGTTCAAGACGGTGGTCGACTATGAGAACAACCTGAAGCGCCACAAGGAATTCGTGGTGCTGCTCGACCGTTCGATCGGGCGCTTCAAGGAAGGCCAGGCATCGGGCGTGTTCGAAACCAAGCTGACGATCCGCAACGTGATCGAGCAGCTCGACACCCAGCTGAAGCAGGCTCCCGAGGAATCGCCCTATTACGGCCCGATCAAGCAGCTGCCGGCAGAGTTCAGCGAAGCGGACAAGGCGCGCTTTACCGCCGAATATCGCAAGGTCATCACCGACGAGATCTATCCCGCCTACACGCGCCTGCGCGACTATCTGGCGAACGATTATCTGAAGGATGCGCGCGAAGGCGTGGGCCTGAAGTACATGAAAGGCGGCGACAAGCTCTACGCCTATATGATCGAGCAGACCACGACTCTGCCGCTCACCGCCGATGAGGTGCACAATCTGGGGCTCAGCGAGGTCAAGCGCATCCTCACCGAGATGGAAACGATCCGCGCCGAGGTCGCCTTCAAGGGCACCCTGCCCGAGTTCTTCAATCACCTGCGCACCGACCCGAAGTTCAAGATGCCGACCCGCGAGGCCTTGACCCAGGGCTATTACGACATCGGCAAGAAGGTCGATGCCGTCATCTCGACCCAGTTCAAGATCCTGCCCAAGACCCCGCTGGAAATCCGTCCGTATGAGGAGTTCCGCGAGAAGTTCGAAGCCGGCGGCAGCTATCAGTCGGGCAATCCCGATGGGTCGCGTCCGGGCATCTTCTATTTCAACGCCTATGACCTGCCGAGCCGCACGACGCCGGGCATGACCACGCTGTATCTGCACGAAGGTGCCCCGGGGCATCACTTCCAGATCAGCCTGGCTCAGGAAAACGAGGCGCTCCCTGCGTTCATGCGCTTTGGAGGCAACACTGCCTATGTCGAAGGCTGGGCGCTCTATTCGGAAAAGCTGGGCTATCCGATGGGGCTGTTCACCGACCCCTATCAGCGTTTCGGCCATCTCGATGACGAGATGCTGCGCGCGATGCGTCTGG
This sequence comes from Hydrogenophaga intermedia, assembly GCA_943370475.1. GTDB lineage: Bacteria > Pseudomonadota > Alphaproteobacteria > Sphingomonadales > Sphingomonadaceae > Blastomonas. The sequence goes on along the minus strand of CALRRI020000004.1, from coordinate 87,361 downwards.
TGGTCGACAGCGGCATCCATTCGAAGGGCTGGACCCGCGAACAGGCGATCAAGTACATGCTCGACAACTCGTCGATGGGCGAAACCGACGCCACCGCCGAAGTCGAGCGCTATATCGCGATCCCCAGCCAGGCTCTGGCCTACAAGATCGGCGCGCTGACCATCCAGCGGCTGAAGGCCAAGGCGGAAAAGGAACTCGGCGCCAAGTTCGACCCGCGCGAGTTCCACGACCAGGTGCTCAATACCGGCGCGCTGCCAATGAGCGTGCTGGAAGACAAGATCAACCGCTGGATCGTCGCCACCAAGGGCTGATCCGCTGGCCGGATCGCCTCATTTGACCGATCAGTTGACCCCGCCCTGGCGCATCGTGCCGGGCGGGGTTTTGCTGTCTGTCCGGGCAACGCCACGCGCAAGTCGCAGCGTCGTGGCGGGCATTGGCGCCGATGCCGATGGCCGCGCGGTGCTGATGGTGCGGATTGCCGCGCCGCCGTCCGAAGGCGCGGCCAACGCCGCGCTGATCGATCTGCTGGCCGCCAGCCTTGGTCTGCGCAAGCGCGACATCACCATCCGTTCGGGCGAAACCGGACGCAACAAGCAGGTGCATCTGGCCGGCGATGGCGCGCAGATCGCCGCCGGTCTGGCGGCGTTGGTGAAAGACTGATCGCGTCAGTTTGCAAATTTGCACTAACCTGCATCAATATCATTTGCCTGATCGCCGCATCTTCTGCACTCTTGATGCCGTATCTGACGCAAGGGATCAGATCGGGGGCGGGTTTTACGGATCATGGATGTTCAGCAAGAGGGCTGGCCGCCCCGCACCGATGATCGCCCGCCGACCTTGCTGTCGCGCATCGTCAGACGCCTTTTGCTGATGCTGTACCGCAGCCATGGCTGGCGCGCCGAGGGCGTCGTGCCCGAACCCCGCCGCTTCGTCATCATCGCCGCGCCGCATACCAGCAACTGGGATTTCCTGTATTTTCTGGGCCTGACCGGCGACCTTGGCATCAAGGCGCATTTCATGGCGAAGACATCCCTGTTCCGCTGGCCGCTCGGCCGTTTCATGCGCGACATGGGCGGTGTTCCCGTCGAGCGCAGCTACAACCGCGGCCAGGTGCAGCAGATGGTCGAGGAATTCGCGCGCCGCGACGAGTTCATGTTGACCATCGCGCCGGAAGGCACGCGGGGCAATGTCCGCCAGTGGCGCACCGGCTTCTACCAGATTGCGCTTGCGGCGCGCGTGCCATTGGTCTGCGGGCTGATGGATTATGGCCGCAAGGTCGGTGGCCTTGGCCCCGCGATCATGCCGACCGGCGATTATGCCGAGGACATGAAGAAGATCATGGAATTCTACAAGAGCGTGACCCCGCGCCATCCAGACCGTGCGGGCACTGACATCATCAAGGACAGCCGCCTGTGATCCCCGTGACCGAAGCCATCCCTTTGTTGTTGCACAATCTGGTGCTGATCTTCGGCGTGATGATCGTGCTGTGGGGCGTATCGGTCGCGATCAAGGACGTGTCGTTCATCGATGCGTTCTGGCCGATGGGCATGGTGCTGCTGGCGGCGGCCACCTTCTGGCTGAGCGGTGCCGCCTCGCCCGCTGCCGACCTGCTGCTGTTGCTCACTGCGCTTTGGGGCCTTCGCCTCGGCTTGCATCTGTTCATCCGCTGGCGTCGCAACGGCGTCGACCCGCGCTATGCCAAGATCATCGCGTCTGCCCGCGACAAGAAGGGCTGGAGCTTTGCCAAGACGTCGCTGCTGCAGGTGTTCCTGATGCAAGGGCCGTTGCTGTTCATGGTCTGCCTGCCCGCACAGCTCGGCATCTGGCGCGGCGGCACGGTCGACGCGCTGGCGCTGGCAGGTGCGGCCATCGCACTGGTCGGCATCGCGTTCGAAACCATCGGCGACTGGCAGCTGGAGCAGTTCCGCGCCAATCCTGCCAACAAGGGCAAGGTGCTCAACACCGGCCTGTGGCGCTATACCCGCCACCCCAATTATTTCGGCGATGCCTGCACCTGGTGGGGCATCTGGATCGTGGCGCTGTCCACCGGCTGGGATATCGCGCTCGCCAGCCTGATCGGTCCGGTCTTCCTCAACTTCACCCTGGTAAAGTGGAGCGGCGCTGCCATGCTCGAACGCGGGCTGAAGAAAACCCGCCCCGAATATGCCGACTATATCGCGCGGACATCATCGTTCTTCCCGCTGCCGCCAAAAAGAGGATAACGACATCGGGGCTGATCGCGACGGGTTGATTACCGCATTTTAAGGCCTTCCGGTTAACCCTGCCTGCCATTGACAGCTGCAGGCGACGCCAAACCATGACCAAACCGCTCGACGATGTGACCGCGATGCTCGCGCAGGCACGCAGCCTTGGGCCGGATGAAACGCTGGCTCTGCGCCGCGTGGTCTGGCCCGATGGCAAGATCACCGCCCGCGAGGCCGGGATCCTGTTCGAACTCAACAGCAGTTGCAGCGCCCCGAGCGTGGAATGGGTCGATTTCTTCGTCGAGGCGATCACCGCCTATCTGGTCGAGCAGGCCGAGCCGCGAGGCTATGTCAGCGACGAGAATGCCGCCTGGCTGATGCAGGCGATCGATCATGACGGCAAGGTTGATACGCTGGCCGAACTTGAACTGCTGGTGAAGGTCATCGAGCGTGCCGAGAACGTCTCCGACAGCCTGAAGGCCTATGCACTGGCGCAGATCCGCCGCGCAGTGCTGCAGGGCGAAGGCCCGACGCGCAGCGGAGATGGGCTGAAGCGCGGCAGCATCGGCACCAGCGAAGTGCGCCTGCTGCGCCGCGTGCTCTATGCCGCCGGCGGCATGGCGCCCGCGCACATCAACCGCGAAGAGGCCGAACTGCTGTTCGCAATCAAGGATGCGACCCTGGGCGGCAGCAACGCGCCGGAATGGCAGACATTGTTCGTCCAGGCGCTGCGTCTGCACCTGATGACCGACCAGCGCTTCCGGGCGCTGAGCCGCGACGAGGCCGCCCGGTTGCACGCGTTCATGGCCGATACTTCATCGGGTGTGGGCAGCTTCTTTGGCCGGATGGTCCAATCGCTCGGTGACTGGCCGGTTGCATTGGAGACCCCGGAGCCCGCTCCCGTTGGGGACGAAGGGGTCAGCGGCGAAGAAGACAACTGGCTGCAGACGATGGTCGAGGCCGATGGCGCGCTCGATCCGCTCGAACGCGCGCTGCTGAAGGCGCTGGCCGAAGACTGAGGCCGCATCGGGGTTGCGCAAAGGCCAAAGCGCTGACAGACTTGCAGGAGAGCCAGGAACAATAGCCGGCCAGCCCCCTGTCACGTCCGGAATACCGCCATGCATCATCATGCCGCGCTTGAAAATCTGACGCACGATCATGTGTTCACAGGCCAGCGCGAGGCCGAGAGCGAACGCCGCACATGGTATGTCGTTGCGCTGACTGCGATCACCATGGTCGCAGAAATCTTCGGCGGCTGGTGGACCGGGTCGATGGCGCTGCTGGCCGATGGCTGGCACATGGGCAGCCATGTCGCAGCCCTGGGCCTGGCAGGCTTTGCCTATCACTTCGCCCGCACCCATGCCAATGATCGCCGCTTTTCGATGGGCACCGGCAAGGTCGGATCGCTGACCGCGTTCAGCAGCGCGCTGTTGCTGGGCGTCATCGCCCTGCTGATGGCTTGGGAATCGCTGGGCCGCTTGGCGGATCCGGTGCAAATCGATTATTCCACTGCGATCATCGTCACGGTGATCGGGCTTGCGGTCAATGTCGCAAGCGCCTTGATGCTCGGCGGGCACGACCATCACCACGATCACGATCAGCACCACCATGACCATGATCATCACCATGCAGGCGATCATCATCATCATCACGATCACAATCTGCGCGCCGCCTATGTCCATGTGGTGACCGATGCGCTGACATCGGTGCTGGCGCTGGCGGCGCTGCTGGGTGGGCTTTGGCTGGGGCTCGCCTGGCTCGATCCGCTGATGGGCATCGTCGGTGGCGCTGTCATCCTGTGGTGGGCGGCAGGGTTGATGCGGCAATCGGCGCGCGTCCTGCTCGACATGGAAGCCGATCCGGCGATCGCGACTGCCATTCGCCAGCGGATCGAGGCTGACGCCGACAACCGTGTGGTCGATCTGCACCTCTGGCAGGTCGGCACCGGGCATCTGGCGCTGATCGTCTCGCTCGCCACGCATCACCCGCGGCCGCCGGGCCATTATCGCGCGCTGCTCGCCACCATTCCCAACCTCTCGCATTGCACGTTCGAGATCGTGCCGTGCGACGATCACCGCTGCTCCGCGCCCCCTGCCCTTGCCCAAGGATAACAAGCGACCTTTTCGTCCGCGCACATCAATGCTAAGCGCGCGGCCATCATGAGCCAGTACACATCCGATCTTTTGGCGCTGCTTGATGCGCGCGGCTATATCCACCAATTGACCGACGCTGCCGCGCTCGATGCGCTGGCGGCCAAGCAGATCGTGCCGGGCTATATCGGCTTCGATCCCACAGCGCCGTCGCTGCATGTCGGCTCGCTGGTGCAGATCATGCTGCTGCGCCGGCTGCAGCAGACCGGCCACAAGCCGATCGTGGTGATGGGCGGCGGCACCGGCAAGATCGGCGATCCCAGCTTCAAGGACGAAGCGCGCAAGCTGCTGACCACCGACCTGATCGCGTCCAACGTCGCGTCGATCAAGCGCGTGTTCGAACGCTTCCTGACCTTCGGCGATGGTCCCACCGACGCGATCATGGTCGACAATGCCGAATGGCTCGACAAGCTCGAATATGTGCCGTTCCTGCGCGATATCGGCCAGCATTTCTCGATCAACCGGATGCTCAGCTTCGATTCGGTCAAGCTGCGTCTGGACCGCGAACAATCGCTCAGCTTCCTCGAGTTCAACTACATGATCCTGCAGGCTTATGACTTCCTGGAGCTGTCGCGCCGGGTCGGTTGCCGGTTGCAGATGGGTGGATCCGACCAGTGGGGCAATATCGTCAACGGCATCGAACTTGCCCGCCGGGTCGATGGCACCGAAGTCTATGGCGTCACCACGCCGCTGATCACGCTCGCCGATGGCGGCAAGATGGGCAAGACCGAAAAGGGCGCGGTCTGGCTGAACGAGGATTCGCTGCCCGCTTATGACTACTGGCAGTTCTGGCGCAACACGCAGGACGCCGATGTCGGCCGCTTCCTGCGCCTGTTCACCGATCTGCCGCTCGACGAGATCGCTCGGCTGGAGGCCCTGCAGGGCTCGGAGATCAACGAAGCCAAGAAGGTGCTCGCCGACGCCGCCACGACACTGTGCCGCGGAGCCGAAGCGGCGCGGTCTGCGGCAGAGACCGCACGGGCAACCTTCGAACAGGGCCAGGCCAGCGGCGATCTGCCGTCGGTTCACGTGCCCGCCGATGGCATGGGAATCGTCCAGGCGACCGTTGCCCTGGGTTTTGCCGCATCGAACAAGGAAGCCAAGCGCAAGATCGAGGAAGGCGCGGTGCGGGTCAACGGCGAGAAGATCAACGGCTTCGATCATGTTGTCAGGGCAGGTGACAAGCTGAGCCTGGGCCAGAAGAAGCACGGACTGGTGCTGGCGCAAGACTGATGTCTTTGGGTATCTCCGACAAAGAGTAACCTCTCCTTAGAGTTTACACTTTGTTTGGACTTTTGACCGATGGTGGCATCTCGCAATCATGCACACACGGGTGGTCAAACATGTCCAGAGGAGCCAAACTTGCCGTCGTGGAAAAGCGCCATGCCGCGCGCCACGTGGTCAGTCATGCAACCATTGCCGAGCATCGGCATCTGGGGGATATCAAGACCCACATCGTCAACATTTCGGCCAACGGTTTCATGACCGAAGGCGAGATGCCGCTGGCCAAGGGTGAGCGGATCACGGTGCGTCTGCCGGTGATTGGCAGGATCGAGGCGCATCTGATCTGGTCGCTCGGCGGCCGCAGCGGTTTCCAGCTGGAGCGCGTTATCCGGCTCAATGAATTCAACCAGATGGTCGAACAGCTGGGTGCCACGCCTCCGCCATTCACCCGGCGTTGAGCCCCTTTACCCACCCCTGAGCAATTTCGCGCCGTAGTCGCGCTCGAACAAATACAGCGCGGTTCTGGCAGCCTCGCCGCGTTCGCTCTCGAGCCCGCCATCGCGGTCCATCAGCAGCCGGGCATCATCCGATGCGGTGCCGATCAGCCGCTGCACCTGCTCGGGCGTCGCGATGCGAAAGGCGCTGTCGCCCGACTGACGCGTGCCCAGCAATTCGCCGCCGCCGCGCAGCCGCAGATCCTCCTCGGCAATGTGAAATCCGTCCTGGCTTGAGCGCATCAGCGCCAGCCGCGCCCGCGCTGTCTCGCTCAATGCATTGCCGCGCAACAGCACGCACACCGATTTCTGGTCGCCCCGCCCGACCCGGCCGCGCAGCTGGTGGAGCTGCGCCAGGCCGAAGCGCTCCGCCGCCTCGATCACCATCAGCGTTGCATTGGGAACATCCACGCCCACTTCGATGACGGTCGTTGCGACCAGCAGCGCGGTCTTGCCGCTGGCAAAGTCCGCCATCATCGCATCCTTGCGCTCCGACGGCATCTGTCCGTGGACCAGCGAGACCTTACCGGGGAAGCGTTCGCTCAGTTGCGCCGCGCGGGTTTCGGCAGCGGCCAGATCGCTGTTTTCGCTGTCCATTACCAAAGGGCAGACCCAATAGGCCTGACCGCCGCGCTCGATATGCCGGGCGAGCCCGTCGACAATTTCGGACAATCGCTCGTCGGCGATCACCCGCGTCTCGATCGGCTGGCGGCCCGGCGGCAGTTCGTCCAGCCGCGAGACGTCCATCTCGCCATAATGGCTCAGTGTCAGCGTGCGCGGGATCGGCGTTGCCGTCATCGCCAGCAGATGCGGGGTCGCCCTGCCCTTTTCCTGCAGCATCAAGCGCTGCGACACGCCGAACTTGTGCTGCTCGTCGATGACCGCCAGCGCAAGGTTGCGATATTTCACCGCATCCTGGAACAACGCGTGCGTGCCGATGATGATCTGAATCGATCCATCGGCCAGCCCCATCATGGTGGCTTCACGCGCGCGGCCCTTGTCGCGCCCGGTGAGCACCGCGATGCTGACCGGAAGCCCCGACAGCATCCGCGAGATCGTATCGAAATGCTGCCGCGCGAGGATTTCGGTGGGGGCCAGCAGCGCCGCCTGCCCGCCGCATTCGACCGCGTTGAGCATCGCCATCACCGCGACCAACGTCTTGCCCGCGCCGACATCGCCTTGCAACAGCCGCAGCATCGGCACCGGCTGCGCCATGTCGCCGTTGATTTCCTCGATCGTCCGCTGTTGCGCGCCGGTCAGCGCGAAGGGCAGCCGCAGCGCGTCGCGCAGATGGCCATCGCCCTGCAACGCCACACCCTTGCGCTTGCGGTTGCTCTGCCGAATCAGCGCGAAGGCAAGCTGGTTGGCGAAAATCTCGTCATAGGCCAGCCGCTCGCGGGGCAGTTCGTCCATCCCCTGATGCGCCGATGCCAGCGCCTCGTGCCAATCGGGCCAGTCCTGGTTGGCCTTCAGCGTCGGCTCGATCCATTCAGGCAGCGGCGGCATCAGCGACAAAGCCTGCGCAGCGAGTGATGCGACGCGCTTTTGCCCCAGCCCCTCCGCCAGCGGATAGACCGGTTCGGCCTCGCCGATCTGGTCGGCGTCTTCTGGCGGCACGACATGATCGGGGTGAACGATCTGCCACGCTTCGCCCCAGATCTCGAGCTTACCCGCCGCCAGCCGGGTCTCGCCCAGCGGCCACAATTTGCGCGCCCAGCCGGGGTTGCCGCCAAAATAGACGAGGCTGATGTGGTTGCCGATGCTGTCTTCGGCGATCACCCGCGTCGGGCCCCGCCCCGGGCTGCTGCGATAGCTGGTGGCAGTGAGCGCGATGATGATCTGCTCGCCGGTTCCCGCCTCGTCCGCGGTCGTGACAGCCCGCCTGCGGATGAAGCCGGTCGGCAGGTGATAGGCCATGTCCTTGACCCGCGCGATTCCCAGCCGGGCGAACGGCTTTTGCAGCGAGACGCCGACGCCTTTCAGGCTCTCGATCTCGGCGAATGCGGGGTTGAGTATCTGGGGGCGCATGGCTATCGCAAAAAACGCGGCCGCAAATCGGTCCGCTGGCTGAAATCCTGCCGCCCGTCTTAGGCAGGCTCGGCCCACCCCGCAAGCAAAGGAACTTCTGGCATGGACCGCGAAACCCGATTGCGCCGCCTTGGCTTTCGTGCCTGGCACCGGGGCACCCGCGAGGCCGATTTCATGATCGGCGGCTTTTTCGATCGCTATGGCAGCGGCTGGTCGGACGAAGAGCTGACCTGGTTCGAGACGCTGATCGAGGAGCAGGACGTCGACATCATGGCCTGGGCGATCGGCACGCAGGACATCCCCGCGCAATTCGCCGGGCCGCAGATGGACGCGATGCGCAAGCTCGACTTCATCGACATTCCGCGCTGAACCTCTCGAAAACAATCACTTCACAAATTTGCAAGGCGGTACGCGCGTGGATTCCATCGGCAGGATATTGCAGGCGAAAGGCCCGCTGACGCTGGCTGGCGTTGCGCCGGGCGCGCTGCCGCTGCTGCTCGCCGATCTGGCGCGCGCCGTTGCCGCGCGCAAGCAGGCCGGGCGCGTGGTGTTCATCGCACCCGACGATGCGATGATGCACGCCATCGCCGAGACCGCGCCCTTCTATGCGCCCGATATCGAGGCGATCGAGTTCCCCGCCTGGGACTGCCTGCCCTATGATCGCGCCTCGCCCTCGCTGGCGATCACCGCACGGCGGCTGAAGGCCCTGTGGACACTGCAGCAGCCTGCTGGGGGGCCGCAATTACTGGTGACCACCGCCAACGCCGTCACCCAGCGCACGCTGACCCCGTTCCGCGTCCGTCAGGTGGGGGCGGAGCTGAAACCCGGCATGACGATCGCGCGCGAATCCCTGATCGAGAAGCTGGTGCGCCAGGGCTATGCCCGGACCGACACCGTCGCGGACTCAGGTGAATTTGCGGTGCGCGGCAACCTCATCGATATCTTCCCCGCCGGGATGGAAAGCGGCCTGAGGCTCGATTTCTTCGGCGATGAGCTCGATTCGATGCGTGCCTTCGATCCCGGCACCCAGCGTTCGACCGAGCGGGTCGAGCGCCACATCCTGCTGCCCGCATCCGAAGTGCTGCTCGATGCCGACAGCATCAAGCGCTTCCGCAGCGCCTATCGCGAGGCCTTTGGCGCCAACGCCACCTCCGATCCGCTGTACCAGGCGATCAGCGATGGGCGGCGGCTCGCGGGGATGGAACACTGGCTGCCGATGATCGAGGAGCGGCTGGTTCCGCTGTTCGAGCATCTGGACGATGACGACATCGTGCTGCGTGACTCGGGCGTCGATGCCGCAGCCGACCAGCGGTTCGAGAGCATCACCGATTATCACGCCAACCGCACGCGCGGGAACGAGGACAAGGCGGGCAGCTATCGACCGTTGAAGCCCTCGGCGCTGTATCTGGTGCCCAAGGAATGGCGCGCGCAGGCGAGCGAGACCCCGGTCCACCTCGTCAGCAGCCATGACGAGCCTGAGTCCGCGAGCGTGCTGGGCCTGGCCTATCGCACGGCGCGCGATTTCGGGGCGGAACGCGCACGCGGCGACAATGTCTATGCCGCCGCCGCCGCGCATATCGATTGGCTGCGCGCCGCGAACAAGGGCGCGATCATTGCCAGCTATTCGGAAGGCTCGCGCAGCCGTCTGCTGGGCCTGCTCAAGGACCATGGCCTTGCCCGCATGGCGCTGGCCGATAGCTGGCAGGAGGCGCTGGGCCAGGCGGCGACCGGCATGGCGTCGATGGTTGTGCTGCCGCAGGATCACGGCTTTGCCACCGACCGCTACGAGCTGCTGTCCGAACAGGACCTGCTCGGCGACCGGCTGGTGCGGCGGCGCAAGAAGCGCAAGTCCGCCGACGCGTTCCTCGCCGAACTGCAGTCGCTGTCCGCAGGCGATCTGGTGGTGCACATAGATCACGGCATCGGGCGCTACGAGGGGCTGGTCTCGATCCCGGTCGGCAAGAGCCCGCACGACTGCGTCTGGCTGAGCTATGCCGGCGGCGACAAGCTGTATGTGCCGGTCGAGAATATCGACGTCCTCACCCGCTATGGCTCCGAGAGCGAGGGCGTTGCGCTCGACAAGCTGGGTGGCGAGGCCTGGCAGCGCCGCCGCGCGAAGCTCAAGGAGCGCATCCAGGCGATCGCCGGCGAGTTGATGAAGACAGCGGCGGAGCGAGCGCTGCGCACAGCCGATGTCGCCGAGCTCGACACCAGCAGCTATGCCAGCTTTGCCGACCGCTTTCCGTACGAGGAAACCGAGGACCAGGAGCGAGTCATCGCCGAGGTGCTCGAGGATCTGGCGTCGGGCAAGCCAATGGACCGGCTGGTCTGCGGCGATGTCGGCTTCGGCAAGACCGAGGTCGCGATGCGCGCCGCATTCGTCGCCGCGATGGCCGGCATGCAGGTTGCCATCGTGGCGCCGACCACGCTGCTCGCGCGTCAGCACTATACCAATTTCGTCGAGCGCTTTCAGGGCTTCCCGCTGATCATCGGCCGCCTGTCGCGGCTGGTGACCGCTGGCGAGGCCAAGACGACCCGCGAGGGGCTTGCCAACGGCACCACCGACATCGTCATCGGCACGCATGCGCTGCTCGCCAAATCGGTCGAGTTCAAGCGGCTGGGCCTGGTGATCATCGACGAGGAACAAAGGTTCGGCGTGGTCCACAAGGAGCGGCTGAAGTCGCTCAAGGCCAATGTCCATGTGCTCACCCTGACCGCGACGCCGATCCCGCGCACGCTGCAGATGGCGATGAGCGGCTTGCGCGAGCTATCGGTCATCCAGACCCCGCCGGTCGACCGCCTCGCGGTGCGCACCTATGTGATGCCCTGGGATCCGGTGGTGGTGCGCGAGGCATTGCTGCGCGAGCATTATCGCGGCGGCCAGTCCTATTTCGTCGCGCCGCGCATCTCGGACCTCGACAAATTGGGCGAGTTCATCCGCGATGAAGTGCCCGAGATCCGCCACATCATGGCGCACGGCCAGATGGCGCCGTCCGAGGTCGAAGAGCGCATGAGCGCGTTCTATGATCGCAAATATGATGTGCTGCTCTCGACCACGATCGTCGAATCGGGCCTCGACATCCCCAGCGCCAACACGCTGATCATCCACCGCGCCGATACCTTCGGCCTCGCCCAGCTCTACCAGCTGCGCGGGCGCGTCGGTCGCTCGAAGACGCGCGCCTATGCGTACATGACCACGCCCGAAAACCGGGTGCTCACCGAAACGGCGGAAAAACGCCTCAAGGTGCTCGGCGATCTCGATACTTTGGGCGCAGGCTTCCAGCTCGCCAGCCACGATCTCGACATTCGCGGCGCGGGCAATCTGGTGGGCGACGAACAGTCAGGCCACATCCGCGAGGTTGGCTTCGAGCTCTACCAGTCGATGCTCGAAGAGGCGATCATGGAAGCCAAGGCGGGCGGTCTGTCGCTCGATCTTCCGCGCCAGAAATTCTCGCCGCAGATCACCGTCGATGCGCCGATCCTGATTCCGGAGGATTACGTCCCCGATCTCGCGGTGCGTATGGCGCTGTACCGCCGGATGAACGATCTGGCGAACTCGGCCGAGATCGAATCCTTCGCTGCCGAGATGATCGACCGCTTCGGCCCGCTGCCCGACGCGACCACCAACCTGATCAAGCTGATCGAGATCAAGCTCAACTGCATCACCGCCTGTGTCGCCAAGATCGATGTCGGCGCGCGCGGCGCGCTGGTCAGCTTCCACAACGACAGCTTCCCCGATGTCCCGGGCCTGCTCGCCTATGTCGAGCGATTGAATGGCGTCGCCAAGCTGCGCCCGGACCAGAAGCTGATGATCCAGCGCGTGTGGAGCGATCCGGCATCGCGCATTAACGGTCTTATCCAGCTGTCCAAGGGCCTGGCGGGGATTGTTAAGAAGAAAGCGAAGGCAGGTTGAAGCCCCGCCCTTGAGGGGGCCGGGAGAGCTGGTTGCGTCAGACGGCAAGTTGCGCTCGCGCGAACTGCGCGAACACCTCAGCCTCCATCGCCTTGCCGCGCAGAAAGCCCTGGAAGTAATCGCACCCCTCGTCGCGTAACGCTGCCAGCTGCGCTTCGCTCTCGACGCCCTCTGCTATCACCTTGAGGTTCAGCGCCTTGGCCATGGCGATGATCGAGCGGACAATGATGCGGTCGGCTTCTGCCCCACCGATGTCGCGGGTCATCGCATGATCAAGCTTGAGATAATCGAGCGGCAGCCGCTTGAGGTACAAGAGGCTGGAATAGCCCGTGCCGAAATCATCGACTGCAATCCGCACCCCCGCCTCGCGGAGCGCCGCAAATCGGCCCGCGGCGCGCTTGAGGTCGGGCACCAGCGCCTGTTCGGTCATCTCCAGCGTCAGCCGCTTGGCCTGAAACCCAGATGCTGCGATCATCGCCACTTCGCGCTGGGCAAAGCCCTTTTCGCCCAGGTCTTCGGCGGTGACATTGAGCGACAATCTGAGCGGAGCCAGGCTGCCGGTCCAGGCAGCGGCATGCTCCATCGCGCGCATGCGGATATGCCGCGACAGCGCGCGCGTGAAATCCGCCTTGTCGGCGATGGCAAACAGCGTGCCTGCTCCGATCTCGCCATGCTGTGGATGCTGCCAGCGTGCCAGCGCCTCCGCCCCGGAAATCCGGCCTGTCGCGACCGAAAACTGGGGCTGGAACAGCACGTTGATCTCGTTGCGCTCGATCGCCTGGACAATCTCCTGCTCCAGCCGGTACCCGCTTTGCGGGGCGTGATCGGATTGCCGGTCCGCCCAGCGCACCGGATCGGCGGCGCTCTCGCGCGCCACCGCAAGGCCCGTCGACAGGCGATCCAGCAACGAGACCGGGCTTTCCTCCGTGCGCGCCACTGCCAGCGCGGCGCGCGCCGTCAACCGCAGGCGGTGCCCGCCAACATCCAGCGGCTCGGACACCAGCCGCAGCATCCGTTCGGCCATCACCTGCCAGCCGACCCGCTCTTCGGGCATCAGATGCGCCACCAGAAAATCACCGCCGGACAACCTGAGCGTCAACGAGGCCCCGCCCGAAAGCCGCGCCGCCTGCCGGGTGAGCCGCTGCTCCATCGCTGCCAGCGCAGCATCGCCCACTGGCGCGCCATATGTCGCGTTGATCGCGGACATGCGCCGCAGACCGATCAGCATCGCATGCAGATCGCCCTTGCCCGCGGCCGCAAAGGCTGCAATCCGCTGGTGCATGTCCTGCGTGGGGCCTGCGGCTGCCGCGATCTGTTGGCGGATCAGCATCAATTGGAGGGAAAGCGCAGTGTCGGTGAACGGCGCGACCAGTGCATGCGTGATCCCCGGCAGAGTGGCCGCCAGGCTGGCAGCCGTCAGCGCGTCGCACAGCAGCAGACCAAAGCCGGTCGATCTGCCGTCGCAGAGGGCGAGACTGGCTGCACCGCCCTGGCGCAGATCGACAATGTGCAGGTCCGCGCGCTCGCCATTCGCCGGTGCGAAACCAGCCGCTGCCAGAGCATCCGCCAGCGCTGCGTCAACGGCAGCGGGGCCCATATACCGCCAGGTCGGCAGCCGGTGATGTTCTGTGCTGGTCAGAAGCCGCCCCCCATTGCCGTCATCTGCGGCCCTTCATCCCGATGCCGCTGCCCTGCACTGGCACATCATGCAAGCCCCAAGAATGATTGGCGCATTAGCATCCATCCGTTAAGACCCTGTGCACTATCCCTTGAGGCGCTTTTACCATGGCCCAATCGGTTCTAGATCGCAAAATCGCGCTGGCCGTGTCTCCGACCGAACGGGCACGCAAGGCCGCGCGCGAGGTCCAAGCGTCGTATGAATGGGCCGATCTGGAGGATGCCGACATCGTCGTGGTGATGGGCGGCGACGGCTTCATGCTGCAGACGCTGCACCAGATGCTCGAGCGCGGGCGGATCGTCCCGGTCTATGGCCTGAACCTTGGCACCGTGGGTTTCCTGATGAACCTCTGGCGCAACGGCGACAGCATCCAGCACCGGCTGGAGCGCGCCCAGGCGTTCGAAGTGCTGCCGCTGACGATGACTGCGACCACCATGTCGGGCGAACGCATTACCTATCCTGCGATCAACGAGGTGTCACTGCTGCGCGAGACACGCCAGACCGCCAAGCTGGAGGTCAGCGTCAACAACGCGGTGCGAATCAGCGAGCTGGTCTGCGATGGCGTGCTGGTCGCCACCCCGGCTGGATCGACCGCCTACAATCTGTCCGCCAATGGCCCGATCCTGCCGCTGGGCTGCGGCATGCTGGCGCTGACGCCGATCAGCCCGTTCCGCCCGCGCCGCTGGAAGGGCGCTCTGCTGCCCGATTCGTCGCAGATCACGCTGCGGGTGCTGGAACCCGGCAAACGCCCGGTGAGCGCGGTGGCCGACCAGCGCGAAGTGCGCGACATCCGCGATATCCACATTGCCATCGACCCCAACCGCCGCCTTTCGCTGATGTTCGATCCGGGCCACAGCCTGGACGACCGGATTTCGGCCGAACAATTTATCGTCTGAAGCTGCATCCAGACGCTTGCCAAACCAAAAAACCCGGTGCTATAGGCGCGCTTCCCGCGACGAACACACCGTGTTCCACCGGGTAAAGGGCATTCCCCGATAGCTCAGCGGTAGAGTAGGTGACTGTTAATCACTTGGCCGTAGGTTCGAATCCTACTCGGGGAGCCAGCCTTTTTTCGCGAACCACCAGAAACGGTGGATAGGCCGCGATACCGGTCCTTGTAGGGATCAGATCAAGCCCGAAATCTCCAGCAACGCTTCTGCGATCATCCCTTGTCGCGCGCGTTGTCATCTTCTCTGTCGCGCTTGCGCTGCCGACGGTACACCTCGCGATGTGACTGGTGGCGCGCATAATAGATCGCAGCGGCAATGCCGATCACGACCAGAGCGATCAGCCCGTAGGCAAGAAAAAATCTCGGTTCGATAAATAAATCCTTGGTGCGGTTTGAATGGATACCGCCTGACCATTTACGGCCCGACGCAGGTTGCGCTGCAAAATTCACGCATGATGCCAGTGGTTTGGTAGAGGTTCGATAGGCTCTTGGGCGCCGCGGACACTCCGCTGGGTGGTGCCGGTCGTCGGCGCTAGCCGGCAAACCTCTGCCACAGCAGTTGCACTGCCACATAGAGGATTAACGCAGCCGTTCCCATGCGTATAATTCTGTCAGGCAGGATGCGCACGCCTGCATGCGTTCCGATCTGGCCGCCGATCAGCACGGCCACGAACAACGGCCAATAGGCTGCAACGGCGATCGGTGTCGCGGCCGCGTCCTGCTTCATCAGCTGGCCAGCCAGGCCAGCGAGCGAGTTGACCAGGATGAACACGCTGGCGCTGGCCGCAATCTGGCGCGCGCTGGCCCAGCGCAACAGATGCAGCACCGGCGCCAGGAATATCCCTCCGCCGATGCCGACGATGCCGCTGAAGAAGCCCACGCCCATGCCGACGGGAATGCCGACCCACGCCAGCCGAAGGGGTGCACCGCCTTCCTCTCGCGGCGGACGCTGCACCAGCATCAGCAGCCCGGCCAGCAGTAGGGCCGACCCCAGCAGCGCCACGAACAGCGGCTTGTCCACCGGCAGTCTGCCACCTGCCCAGGCACAGGGCGCCGACAGCAGCAGGATCGGCCAGAGCGAGCGCCACGGCACCTGCCCTGCCCGGGCAAAACGGATCGTGCCGCCGGTGACGACGATCAGGTTGCACAGCAAGGCGATCGACGGAAGCAGCCGGTAATCGGTGTCCGCGAGCACCAGCAGCGCGTTGTATGTCGATCCGCCGCCAAAGCCGACCGATGCATACAAAAGGGCGGTCAGCGCAAAGCCGCCGGCCAGCCCCCACATCGACGATTACGCCGCCTTGCCGTGGCAGTGCTTGTACTTGCGGCCTGAGCCGCACGGGCATGGCGCGTTGCGGCTAATCTCGCCATTGAGAAGATCATCGGTGGCCACCGGCATCGGCGACTGGCGCGGGGGCAGCGTCGCCGCCACGGTGCCGAACGTTCCGCCATCGATATCGGCGCTGTTGTCCTCACCGGTAAACGGATCGAAATGCGTGGTCAGGAAATCGGGCAGATCGGGCAGTGACGGAACCTCGGGCTCGCGCAGCTCCAGATTCATGATTGTGCCAGTCACGTCCTCGCGGATCACCTCGAGCATGCGCTCGAACAGCCCGAAGGCCTCGCGCTTGTACTCGTTGATCGGAGTCTTCTGGGCATAGGCGCGCAGGAAGACCACCTGACGCAGCGCGTCGAGCGTCGCCAGATGCTCCTTCCAGTGATGATCGAGGCTCTGCAGCAGCACCGATTTCTCGATCGAGCGCCACATGCCGGTTTCGATCTCGCCAGCCTTGGCCGCAACCTTGGCCTCGGCCATCTCGCGCACCCGCTCCTCGATCAACTCGGGATCGACCGCGTCCTCCTGCAGCCAGGCATCGATGTCGGGCTCGAGCCCGAGCACT
Source organism: Hydrogenophaga intermedia (assembly GCA_943370475.1). Taxonomy (GTDB): domain Bacteria; phylum Pseudomonadota; class Alphaproteobacteria; order Sphingomonadales; family Sphingomonadaceae; genus Blastomonas. Next base: position 70,820 of record CALRRI020000004.1, on the reverse strand, counting down.
TCGGACACCTTCGCCTTCAGACCGGCGACGTTCCACTGTTCGGGATAGGTGCCCGGAGGGCAGGCTTCGCCGACGATGGCGTTGACGGTGTCGCTGCGCATGTCGGAGACGACATCGTCAACGGCGTCCGCGTCCATGATCTCGGCGCGCTGTTCGTAGATCACCTTGCGCTGGTCGTTCATCACGTCATCATATTCGACGACCTGCTTGCGGATATCGTAATTGCGCGCCTCGACCTTGCGCTGCGCGGTCTCGATGGCCTTCGACAGCCATTTCGACCCGATCGCCTCGCCATCGGCCAGATTGTTCTTCATCATCCGCGAGAACAAGGTGTCGGGGCCGAAGATTCGCAGCAGATCGTCTTCCAGGCACAGGTAGAAGCGCGACAGCCCAGGGTCGCCCTGACGGCCCGAACGGCCGCGCAGCTGGTTGTCGATGCGGCGGCTTTCGTGCCGCTCGGTGCCCAGCACAAACAGCCCGCCGGCTTCGAGCACCTTGGCCTTTTCAGCGGCCACCTCTTCCTTGATCCGCTCGATCGCGGCGTCGCGCTCAGGACCTTCGGGCATGTCGCGCAGTTCGTCGTTGGTGCGGAATTCGACATTGCCGCCGAGCTGGATGTCGGTGCCGCGGCCCGCCATGTTGGTGGCGATGGTCACCGCGCCCAGGCGACCCGCCTGCGCCACGATATGCGCTTCCTGCTCATGGAAGCGGGCGTTGAGCACGCTGTGCGGCACGCCCTCCTTGTTGAGATATTCGGACAGCAGCTCGGACTTCTCGATCGAAACGGTACCGACGAGCACCGGCTGACCGATGAGGTTCTTCTCGCGGATGCCCTTGGCGATCGCCTGGAACTTGTCGGTCGTGTTCTTGTAGAACTCGTCTTCCTCGTCGATGCGGCGGATCGGGTTGTTGGTCGGGATGGTGACCACGTTCATCTTGTAGATGTCGAAGAATTCCGCCGCCTCGGTCGCCGCCGTACCGGTCATGCCCGACAGCTTGGGGTACATGCGGAAATAGTTCTGGAAGGTGATCGACGCCAGGGTCTGGTTTTCCGGCTTGATCTGGACGCCTTCCTTGGCCTCGACCGCCTGGTGCAGGCCGTTCGACCAGCGGCGGCCATCCATCATGCGTCCGGTGAACTCGTCGATGATGACGATCTGGTCGTCCTTGACGATATAGTCGATGTCGCGCTTGAACATCACGATCGCCTTGAGCGCCTGATCGAGATGGTGGACGATCTGCGTGTTCTCAACGTCGTAGAGGTTGGTGCCCTCGAGCAGCCCGGCATCCTCGAGCAGGCGTTCGGCCTTTTCGGTGCCATCTTCGGTCAGGATCACCGAGCGCGACTTTTCGTCCTTCTCGTAATCCTTGTCGTCGAGCATCAGCACGATCGCATTGACCGCGATGTACATCTCTGACTTGTCGTCGGTCGGACCGGAGATGATCAGCGGGGTGCGCGCCTCGTCGATCAGGATCGAGTCGACTTCATCAACCACCGCGAAATTGTAAGGGCGCTGCACCATCTGGCTGCGCTCATGCTTCATGTTGTCGCGCAGATAATCGAAGCCGAGCTCGTTGTTGGTGGCATAGGTGATGTCGGCAGCATAAGCATCGCGCCGCTGCGCCTCGCCCAGGTTTGGCACGATCACCCCGGTGGTGAGACCCAGGAAGCGATAAACCTGGCCCATCCATTCGGCATCGCGCGCGGCGAGGTAATCGTTGACCGTGACGACGTGCACGCCCTTGTTCTCGATGGCGTTGAGATAGCAGGCGAGCGTCGCCACCAGCGTCTTGCCTTCGCCGGTGCGCATCTCGGCAATTTCGCCGCGATGAAGCACGATCCCGCCGACCATCTGGACATCGAAATGCCGCATTCCGAGCGTGCGGATCGAAGCCTCGCGCACGGTGGCAAAGGCTTCGGGCAGGATGTCGTCGAGCGTCTTGCCTTCGGCCAACAGGCCGCGGAACTTGTCCGTCTGCGCGCGAAGTTCATCGTCTGACATCGGGGAAATCTGCGGTTCGAAGGCGTTGATCTTGTCAACGATCTTGAGCAGGCCCTTGACGTAGCGGTCGTTGGCGGAACCGAAAAGCGATTTGGCAATGGCGCCGAGCATGGCGGGAATTCCTTGAAATTTGGGGAGTGTGTGAGCGCCGGGATGCAGAGTACATCGCTGTCGGCTGTGCCCTGAAACAGGCATGAATATACCGCGCAATCAGGCAACGCGGGGAAGACATCGGCTTATTGGCGCGAGCGATCGCCGCGATGGACCGTGGCAGGAACTTCCGATGTCGCAGGGCGCATCGACCAGCGCTGCGACGGCACAAGCGCCAGAACCAGCGGCAGCAAGGCAGCGACGAGATAGATCGCAGCGCCCACCGCGACCTGGCCATCTTCCACCGCGATCTGCGAGTCGCGCACCACGCCGTTGCCCTGCGCCATCGCCGGATTTGCGATGCGCACGCCGTCTGCCGCCGAAAAACCGGTCAGCAGGGCAAGGAGGGCGAGAAGCAGTTTCACGTGAGCATGGTTGTCCTGAAGATGCCGGTACATAGGCACTGACGCCGCGTTCGTCCACGGTTTTGCGCGCCGGGCCGCGCACACCAGCTTCATTCGGCTTGCGGATCAAAGGCTTGCGAGTCAGCCGCGCCAAAGCTCAGATGCATGCCAGCCCGGATATTGCCCTGTTCCATCTGCATTTCCAGCCGTTCGCAATCGCGCTTGCGGAACTCTTCGACCACCCGATCGGCGACAATCGGATCGATCCCGGTGCGCAGCAACGCGGTGTGCGCGAGCTTGACCGAGGATTCAAACAGCTCGCGCTGTGCCGCTGCAATCGGGGCATGCTTGAGCGCCAGCAGCTGCCGACGGTCATTGGCACGGACGAACAGCTGCGCCTCGGGAAAGGCGTGCGCGATCGGTGCCACCTGATCCGGCCCGAATTCCTTGTCGTCCATGCAGAACAACAGCGATCCGGCCTGTTCTGCCCCTGCCCTGCGCAGCAGATCGATGCGGGTGCCATCGCCGTAAAACACCTTGCGACCAAACTCGCCGCTCAGCCGGATCTGGTCCGGGTTGATGTCGATCAGCGTCACCGAGATGTTCGCGCCGGCGAAGATCTGCGCCACCGCTTGCCCGAAACGGCCATGGCCGATGACGATGGCATTGGACTGACGCGCCTGTTCGGGATCAACCATGTCCTCGGTACCAGACCCGCGCACGCCGCCGAACAGCCGGGTGAGCAGCATTAGGAACGGCGTCGTCGCCATCGACAGCGTGACGATCGCACCGAAGCGGCTCGCCGCCTCGGCCTCGATCAGCAATGCGGCCTGCGCTTCGGCGAACAGCACGAAGGCGAATTCGCCGCCCTGGCTGAGCAGCAGCCCGAGCACGAACGCCGCGCGGTTTTCCATGCCGAACGCCTTGGCGAGCCCAAAGATGATCACGACCTTGATGACCACCAAGGCCAGCGCCATCGCGATGATGAACATCGGGTTGGCCAGGATCACCCCGATATCGAGCATCATGCCGACGCCGAGGAAGAACAGGCCGAGCAGGATCGAGCGGAACGGATCGATATCCGCCTCGAGCTCGTGCCGGAACGGCGAGTCGGCGAGCATCACCCCGGCGATGAACGCGCCGAGCGCCGCCGAGAGCCCGATCGAGTCCATCAGTGCGGCGCTGCCGAACACCGCAAACAGCCCGGCGACGATGAACAGTTCGCGTTCGGCCACCTTGCCGATCAGCTTGAGCAGCGGCGCGAGGCCATAGCGCCCCGCCAGCACCAATCCGGCAATCGCCGCGAGCGCATAGAGCGCCAGCAGCCAGCCCGGCGTCTGCGGCCCGGTCTGCGGCGCGCGCGACAGCGCCGCCACGATGGTCAGCAGCGGAACAATCGACAGATCCTGGAACAGCAGGATCGAAAACGCGCGCTCGCCGGTCGGCGTGTTCAGCCGCCCCTGCGACTGCAGCAGCGGCAGCACCTGCGCGGTCGATGACAGGCCGAGCGGGAGGCCGAGGCCCAAAGCCGCGCCCCAGGTCGATCCGGTGACGAAATAGATGAACAAGGCCAGTGCCATCCCGCACAAGGCCACCTGCGCCAGGCCCAGGCCGAAGATATCGCGCTTCAGCTGCCACAACCGCGAGGGGGCAAGCTCCAGCCCGACGAGGAACAGCAGCAGCACGATGCCGATCTCGGCGAACCCGACGATCAGTTCTGGATCGGCCACCAGTTGCAGCACATCGGGTCCGATGATGATGCCGCCGACCAGATAGCCCAGCACCGCACCCAGACCCAGCTTGCGGAACAGCAGCACGAAGGCGAGCGCGGCAGCGAGCAGGATCGTGCCCGACAGGAAGATATCGCCGCCATGTTCCATGTATCGGGTCCGTTCAGGCGTGGTCGAGCGCGGCGACAGTCGCGCGCCAGGGCAGCAGGATGGAACCATGCCGCGCAGGATAAGGCAAGGCGCTGGCAATGCGCTCGATGCCGGGCCAGTCTCCCGGATCGGCCCGCTCGCCTGCCAGAAACGCTGCGAGCGCATCGCGCGCTGCGGTCAGCGCGTCGCGCCCCTGCCCGGTCGCGTTCGCTGCCAGGATTGCAGCCGACGCCTGGCCCAGCGCGCAGGCTTGTGCCCTCACACCGAAACGGTCGACCTTCCCGGCATCATCGAGCATCATCCCGATCCGAACCACCGACCCGCAGCTTTGCGAGCGCAGTTCCGCCTGGTGCGGCAGATCCTCGGCCAACGGCCAGTCCGCCAGCGAGACCGCCAGCGCAAGAATATCGGGGGTGTAAAGGACCTTAGCCATGCCAGGCTCGCCGGCCCCGATCACTCATCGCCAAGCGACTGCTGATAATCGTAAAGATCGACTAGGGCGGTCCCGCTCGCGTTGAGCAGTGGAAAGGTGCGGCTGTCGGTAACCCATTGCGGCTGCCCCTCGCCCGGCCACACGATATCGTGCAGCATCGTGATCAGCAGATAAGCCAAAGTCGCCAGGATCAGACCCTTGACTGCACCAAAGCCGAAACCCAGCACCCGATCGATCGGCCCCAGCATCGATTTGCGCGTGCGGGTTCTGAGCGAGGTCGCGATCAGCTTGCCGAGCAGATAAACGCCCAGATACAGCCCGACCAGAGCCAGCGCCGCTGCGCCGCTGTCATTGCCCACTGGCTCCTTGAGCAGCGCGGTGACCGGCGCGTGGAACAGCCGCAGCGCAAAGATGCCGGCCACCCACGCGATCAGCGAGACCGCAGCATAGACGAAGCCATTGAGGAAGCCCAGAATCGCGCCACCAGCCAGCAGCGTCAGGACGAGGATATCGAATGCGGTCATGATGTCCGCTGGCTAGTTGCGACCCAGCATTTGGTCAACGAGATTTGCCAGCCGGGTATAGGATGTCAGCCGCATTCCACCGGTTTCCGCCCCGCTCTTGGCGGAGACGCTCGCGGGGACCAGAGCCTTTTCGAAGCCCAGCTTGGCCGCCTCGCGCAGCCGCAGTCCGGCATGCGCGACCGGACGCAGTTCGCCCGACAGCGCGAGTTCGCCGAACACGATCGTGGCCGCGCCGATCGGCCGTTCCGAAAGCGCCGAGACCAGAGCGGCCGCCACCGCCATGTCGGCAGCAGGATCGGACAGGCGATAGCCGCCCGCAACATTGAGATAGACTTCCGCCGTCGAGAAGCTGAGCCCGCAGCGCGCCTCCAGCACCGCCAGCACCATCGCCAACCTGCCCGAATCCCAGCCGACGACCGCACGGCGCGGGGTCGCCCCGCTCGACAGACGCACGGTCAGTGCCTGGATCTCGACCAGCACGGGCCGCGTGCCCTCGAGCGCGGGGAAGACCGAGGTGCCCGGCATCTGCGCGTCACGGTCGCTGAGGAACAGGCTGGACGGATTGCCGACTTCGGACAGCCCTGCCTCTTCCATCGCGAACACGCCGATCTCGTCGGTCGCACCAAAACGGTTCTTGATCGATCGCAGGATGCGGTACTGGTGGCTGCGTTCGCCTTCGAAGCTCATCACGGTGTCGACCATATGCTCGAGCACGCGGGGCCCGGCGATGCTGCCATCCTTGGTGACATGGCCGACCAGGATCACTGCGCAGCCGCTTTCCTTGGCAAAACGGATCAGTTCCTGCGCCGAGGCGCGGACCTGGCTGACCGTGCCGGGCGCGCCTTCGATCAGGTCGCTGTGCATCGTCTGGATCGAATCGATCACCAGCATCACCGGCGCCTCCATGCTGCGCAGCGTGGTGAGGATATCGCGCACCGAAGTCGCCGAGGCGAGATCGATCGGCGCATCGGCCAGCCCCAGCCGCATCGCGCGCAGCCGCACTTGGTCGGCCGCTTCCTCGCCGCTGATATAGATGATCGAATGTCCTGCCCGCGCCATGTTGGCTGAGGCCTGCAGCAGCAACGTCGATTTGCCGATCCCCGGATCGCCGCCCATCAAGGTGGCAGACCCTGCGACCAGCCCGCCGCCCAATGCGCGGTCGAACTCCGATATGCCGGTCGGGATGCGCGGCGGCAGCGTGACCATCGCGTCGAGCCGCGCCAGCGCGATCCGCTGCCCACCGGTCTGCAGGTCGTGGCGGGCGGAAAAGGCGGTCGGCGCGGACTGCTCGACCATGGTGTTCCACTCGGCGCAATCGGGGCATTGCCCCTGCCAACGGTTGGAGACGCTGCCACAGGCCTGGCAGACATAGGTTTTGCGCGGTTTTGCCATGACCGCCGTTTAGCTCGAACAAAACTGGAACGCAATTGTGGCTTTGCGCTTGCCATCAAGCGTAACATCGATAGCGTTGCAGCGAATTGACCTGGAATGACTGAACAATAAGGCCCACACCGGCACCATGCGTCAAAAGGAACTCCGCCTTGCCCTGGTCTGCTACGGCGGCATCAGCCTCGCGGTCTACATGCACGGCATCACCAAGGAGATCTGGCGCGCGACGCGGGCAAGCCGCAGCTTTCACGCGGGCGATGCTCCAGCAAGTGGCAGCCAGGGCGTGTATCGCGCGCTGTTCGAGACCTTTGCCGAAAAGAGCGAGGTCAAGCTGCGCCTGCTGCCCGATATCATCGCCGGCGCGAGCGCAGGCGGCATCAACGGCGTTTTCCTTGCGCAGGCGCTGACCAGCGGCCAGTCGCTCGAACCACTGACCCGGTTGTGGCTCGAATGCGCCGATATCGACCAGCTGCTCGATCCCGATGCCCGGCCCTTCTCGCGCTTCACCAAGTTCTGGGCGCAGCCTCTGGTATGGCTGCTGCTGCGGCGGCCCGGCGGCGCGCTCGACCGCAGCGTCGCACCCGAGGCGCGCAGCGAGGTGCGCACCAAGCTGTCACGGCTGGTCCGCGCGCGCTGGTTTGCCCCGCCGTTCAGCGGCACCGGCTTTTCCGCATTACTCTATGACGCCATGGAGGCGATGGCCGCCGCGCCTGCAGGTCCGCGCCTGCTGCCGCTGGGCCAGCCGCTCGACCTGTTCGTCACCGTCACCGACTTCAAGGGCCATCTCGAACGGCTGCGGCTGAACAGTCCGGCGGAGGTGGTTGAAACTGAACACCGGCTCTCGATCGGCTTTCGTTACCTGCGCGGGCGCGACGACGCGCTGGCGGATCCGGCCGAGCTGGTGTTCGCTGCGCGCGCGACCGCGAGCTTTCCGGGGGCCTTCCCGCCGTTCAATGTCGCCGAAATGGACCGGATGCTGTCAAAGCGAACCAAGCCATGGCCCGGGCGTGACGCGTTTCTGGCGCGGATCTTTCCGCAGCAGCATGCCGACGGACAGGCCGATCGCGCGGTTCTGATCGACGGTTCAGTGCTGGCCAACGCGCCTTTTGCCCAGGCGATCGATGCGCTGCGCGACCGCCCCGCGCATCGCGAGATCGACCGGCGCTTCGTGTACATCGATCCCAAGCCCGATGTCGCAGGCCGTCTTGACCAGGCACGCCAGCGCGATGCCACGGGGGAACGGCTGCCGGGGTTCTTCTCGACGATCTTCGGCGCGATCTCCGACATTCCGCGCGAACAGCCGATCCGCGACAATCTGGAAGGGATCGAGAAACGCTCGGCCCGTGTCCGGCAGATGCGCAGCATCACCGATTCGCTGCGGACCGATGTCGAGCAGACGGTGAGCAAGCTGTTCGGCTATACGCTGTTTCTCGACAGCCCCACGCCCCGGCGGCTGACCGCCTGGCGCAACAAGGCGCAGGATCGCGCGGCGCATATGGCGGGCTTTGCCTATGCGTCATACGGGCAGCTCAAGCTGGCGACGATCATCGAGGATATCGTCGATACGCTGCGCCGCGCCCATCGCGGGCCCAAGGCGCTTTATGCCGAGCGCTTGCGCGATTCCATCCGCGAAGAACTGGCACGAACCGGGCTGGATCATCTTTCGGGAAAAGGTGGCGGTGCGAACGAGCAGGCGATCCTGTTCTTCCGCACGCAGGACCTGGGCTTTCGCATTCGCCGCCTGCGCTTTCTCGCGCGGCGGCTGGGCGAGGATATCGCGCAATCGGGTCGCACCCCGCCCGAAGCCGTGGTGGCGATGCACGAGACTCTCTATGCCTGTCTGTCGCACTATCTCGACCGCGAGACCACCGATCATCTCGGCCAGAATTTTGCCGATATTGCCGCAGGCGCGATCGACGACCCTGCGATGGCCATTGCGGAACTGGCAACGCGGCGCGACCTGCGCAGCGCCGATGCGATCGTCGATGAACAGCTCGCCGCTGCGCTTGCCATGCTGCCCAAGGCCAGCCGCCGCTCGATGCTGCTCGCGTATCTGGGCTTCCCTTTCTACGACATCGCGACGCTGCCGCTGCTGCAGGGCGAAGGGCAGAATGAATACGACCCGATCAAGGTCGATCGCATCTCGCCCGATGATTGCCAGTCGATCCGCCAGGGCGGCGCCGAGGCGACCTTGAAGGGGATCGAGTTCAACAGCTTCGGCGCCTTCTTCAGCCGTGCCTATCGCGAGAACGATTACCTCTGGGGCCGCCTGCACGGCGCGGAGCGGCTGATCGACATCATCGCATCAGCAATGCCTCCGGGCACCGCCTTTCCGGGCGAAGTGCTGGCCGACTTCAAGCGGCGCGCGTTTCTGGCGATCTGCGATGAGGAACAGGCCACGCTGACCACCGACCCCAGCCTGGTGCCTCGCATCCGGGAAGAGATCGAAGCGGTGTTTGGCGGCCAGTCTTCCCTTTGACCCTGCGCGTCCCTAGTTTGAGCGACATGAATGCTTCCCTCGCCCGCTGGCTGATGCTGCCGCTGCTCCTGCTTATCCAGGCGTGCAGTGGCTTTCCGTTCCTGGAGCCCGGGCTGGCTGCATGGGACGGCCCGAAAAAGGGCACGCCGGCGCTGTGGCATGTTCAGGGACCGCAGGGCGAAGCCTGGCTGTTCGGCGGCATCCATGCGCTGCCGCCCGACATCAAATGGATCAGCCCGAAGATGAAGCGGGCGATGGACGACAGCGACCGGCTGGTGCTCGAAGTCGTAGGGCTGGAGCAGTCGGCTGAGATTACCAAGACCTTCCAGCAACTGGGCAACAGCCCCGGCCAGCCCCCGCTGGGCGATCGCCTGCCGCCCCAACTGCGCGAGCGAGGCGAAAAGTTGCGCGTCGCCAGCCGCCTGGCCCCTGCCCGGTTCGAAACACTCGAAAGCTGGGCTGCGGCGCTGTCGCTCGCCGGCGCTGCCACCGCCAACCTTGCCATGCTGCGCGAGGAAGGCGTCGAGCGCGTGCTCGCAGCGCGATACCGCCGCCAGAGCAAACCGGTGATCGGGCTGGAAACCCCGGCGCGCCAGTTCGGCTATTTCGACGAACTCGCCGAGAGCGACCAGCGCGCGATGCTGGAGAGCGTGGTTGCCGATGCCGATAATGCCCCGCAGGCCTATCGCGACATGGTCACCGCCTGGCTGAAGGGCGATGGCGAGACATTGGCCGAGGCCGCCAATCGCGGCCTGCTGCAGCGTCCGCAGATCCGCGAGCAGATTCTGGTTCGCCGCAACCGCGACTGGGCCGATCAGATTGCCGATCTTCTCTCGCTGGGAGCCAACCCGTTTGTTGCGGTCGGCGCGGCGCATCTGGCAGGCGATGACAGTGTGCAGGCAATGCTCGAAGCGCAGGGTTTTTCCGTCACCCGCCTGCAATAGCGGTGAACGCTTGCTTTTGCGGAGGTCTGCGCCTATAGGCCCGCCTTCCCCGAAGCCATGGTCATCCCTGGAGGCGTGGCTGGGGGATTGAACGACCACCCAAAATCTGGAGACAGTCCATGAGCGATACGCTTACCCTGTCGGCCCAGCTGCGTGATCGGGCAGGCAAGGGAGCCTCCCGTGCACTCCGCCGCGAAGGCCGTGTACCCGCCGTTATCTACGGCGACAAGAAAGAACCCGAGGCGATTCACCTTGAAGAGCGTGCGCTGAACAAGCTGCTCGGCACCGGCCACTTCATGAACTCGATCGTCGAAGTCGAAATCGACGGCAAGACGGTCGTCACCCTGCCCAAGGATGTGGCTTTCCACCCCGTCAGCGATCGTCCGCTGCACGTCGACTTCCTGCGTATCACCAAGGGTGCGACTGTCGAAGTTTCGGTTCCGGTTGTCTTCACCAACGAAGAAGCCTCGCCTGGCCTCAAGCGCGGTGGCGTTCTCAACGTCGTGCGTCATGAGCTGGAACTGGTCTGCGATGCGACCAAGATCCCCGACGAGATCGAAATCGATGTCACCGGCACCGAAATCGGCGATTCGATCCACATCTCGGCCGTGAAGCTGCCCAAGGGCTCGAGCTCCGCGATCACCGACCGCGATTTCACCATCGCGACCATCGTTGCTCCCTCGGCGCTCAAGTCGAGCGACGGCGAAGCCGCCGACGAAGCCGGCGAATAATCCAAATCTCTCGCCCTCTCTCCCGTGCGGGGAGAGGGTTGGGAGCCGGAGTTTTCTGCGATGCAAATCTGGGTCGGTCTTGGCAATCCCGGCGCGGAATATGCCATGCACCGGCACAATGTCGGCTTCATGGCGCTCGATACCATTGCCGAAATCCATGGCTTCGAGCCCCCCAAGCGCCGCTTTCAGGGCTGGGCGCAGGAAGGGCGACTGGGCAGCGAAAAGCTGCTGTTGCTCAAGCCCGCCACTTTCATGAACAAATCCGGCCAGGCGGTGGGAGAAGCGATGCGCTTCTTCAAGCTCGAGTCTGAAGCTGTCACCGTCTTTCACGACGAGCTCGACCTCGCGCCGTTCAAGGTCAAGGTCAAGCGCGGCGGCGGCACCGCAGGGCACAACGGCCTGCGCTCGACCGAACAGCATATCGGCCCCGAATTCCGCCGCGTGCGCATCGGCATCGGTCATCCGGGCAACAAGGACCGGGTCACCGGCCATGTGCTGGGCAACTACCACAAGACAGAGCTGGACGACCTCACCGACATGCTGGGCGCGATGGCCGCGGAAGCGGCCTGGCTGGCAAAGGACGACGACGCGCGCTTCATGAACGACGTGGCGATGCGGCTGTAGGCATGATCCGGATTTTGCGCCGCGACGATCACCGGTTGCTGGCTGGGTACGCCGCGCTGTCGCTTGTCGGCATCGCCTGCGGCGCGCTCGCAATGGTGATGACCGGCAGCCCCGCGATGCGCTGGATCCCCAATATCGCAGCCTGGCTGATCGGCGGCGTTGCAGCCATCGCCATAGTGCGCACCAGCCCCGGGCCGCGCAGCTGGCTCGCCATCGCGAGCATCGGCACGCTCGCGCTCGCAGGCACCCTTGTGGGGCCCGATCAGATGGGCGTGCACCGCTGGATCGCCATCGGGCCGCTGTTCATGAACATCGCCGCGCTCGTGCTGCCCGCGGTGGTGGTCGCGCTGGCAAGGCTGGGGCCAACGCACCGGGCATCACCCATCCTGGCCACCATGATGGTCGCCATCCTCGCGCTCCAGCCCGATGCGTCGCAGGCGATCGCGCTGGCGCTGGCGTGCCTTGCATGGCTGCTGCCTGCTCGCTCGCCCTCGGGCTGGGCCGCCATCGCCAGCATCGGAGGGCTTGCAGGACTATCGGTGGTGCAGCCAGACCCCTTGCTGCCGGTGCCCGAGGTGGAGCAGATCATATCGCTGGTAAACAAGATCCATGTGGCGCTGACGGTGGTGGCCGTCATGGTCCTGATCTGGATGCCGCAGATCGTCCGGCAGTTCCGCCCCGGCGATCGGGCGGCTCTGGCGCTTGCGATCTATATGGCTGCCGTCACTGTCGCACCGATGTTCGGCTGGTTCCCGGTACCGATCATCGGCGCAGGGATGAGCTTTCCGCTTGGCTTCTGGCTGGGCGTTGCGCTGCTCGCGGTAGAGAAACCGCCAGAAGCCGGGACCACCGCTCCCGAGAACTGACCGCAGCAAGATAACTGTCACAAATCAATCTCCAAACCGCCATCGGCACGCCATCAAAACCGCGCGCAAATAAGGCAACGCATGCGTGTCCGTGACCAGCAAGGGGCTCGTCACGGCAGCAACCGACTGATTCTCGGGGGAACAGCCTTGTCACATCTGACCGACGCCGCGCGCGCGCCTTATCGTACCGAAAATTCCGACCATGGCATGGCCAACAGCCTTGAGGCGATCGTTGCGGCCAACCCGTCGCGTCGCAGCATCCTCACCAACGGTCTGTTCGGCCTCGCGCTCGCGCCCTTGGTCGCCAGCTGCGGAGGCAGCAATAACGGTGCAGCCAACGCCGTCACGCTGCCCCCTACGGCCGGCCCTGCCCCCACGCCCACGCCGACCCCGGCACCGGCACCCAGCTTTTCGGTGACCTTCAACTCGGTGGCCGCCAACCAGAACGACCGCGTCACCGTGCCGACAGGCTATGACGTCAACGTGCTGCTCAAGGCCGGCGACCTGATCGAGCCGGGCGTCGCAGGCTTTACCGGCAGCTTCCCCACCCCCGGCCAGGCCGAAAAATGGGCGGGCGGCAACCATGACGGCATGGAACTGTTCGCCATCCCCAATGTCGACCCGAACACCGCAGGTGTGCTGGCGGTGAACTTCGAGTTTCCCGACACCAATATCCTGCTCCCCGATGCGCGTGCCAACGCGATTCTGGGTGGCACCGCAACACCGACGGCCGATGAGCGGGCCCTGCTGCTCTCTGCCGTCGGCGTCGGCGTGATCGAGATTACCAAGGGTAGCGATGGCAAATGGTCGATGGTGCCCAATTCGCGCTACAACAAGCGCTATACCGGCAACTCAGCCTATCGTGCGGGCGGTCCGGCCGCCGGCATTCTGAGCACCACGATCAAGGGCACGCTCAACAACTGCGCCAGCGGTCGCACGCCATGGAACACCTATCTCACCTGCGAAGAGACCACGGACAATTACCTCGACCCGTCGCAGCCCGCGCAGAATTATGGCTGGGTGGTCGAAATCGATCCGTTCCAGGAACTCGCCCCGCCGACCAAGCGCACCGCGATGGGCCGCTTCGACCATGAAAACACCGCGTTTATGGCCAATGCCGATCGCCGCGTGGCGTTCTACATGGGCGACGATGCGACGCCGGGCTGCATCTACAAGTTCGTGTGCGACCGCGCGTTCAGTGCCACCAACCGCGCAGCGAACATCGATCTGCTCGATTTCGGCCAGTTGTTCGTCGCACGCTTCAATGCGGATGGCACCGGCGAGTGGCGCCTGCTGCAGCAGGGCCAGAACGGTCTGGTGGTCGGCGCGCGCGATCCGGGCGATGTGCCCCAGTTCGCCACCGCGCCCGCGCCGACGACGGTCGACTTCCGCAACCAGGCCGACGTCCTGATCAACACCAAGTCCGCCGCGCGCGTCGCAGGCGGCACCGTGATGGACCGTCCGGAATGGATCACCGTGGCGCCCGACAACACCGCGATCTTTGTCGCGCTGACCAACAATTCGGGCCGCCGCGTAACCGATCCGACCAACCCGCGCGTCACCAACCGGCACGGCCATATCCTGAAGTTCCGCGAAGCCGGCGATTCGCCGCTGGCGACGACCTTCACCTGGGAACTGTTCCTGCTGGCGGGTGATCCCACCCTGTCGTCGGGCGGCACCAACCTTGTCGGCAACATCAGCGGCGACACCTTCTCCAGCCCTGACGGCATCCGCATCGATCCGCAGGGCCGCCTCTGGGTGCAGACCGACCATAGCGTCCCGGGCAATTCCGGCGTTACCGGTCGTACCATCGACCAGGTCTTTGGCCACAATGCGATGTTCCATGTCGATCAGCGCACCAAGCAGTCGAAGCGGTTCCTGGTCGGCCCGCTGGGCTGCGAGATCACCGGCATCGCCTACACGCCCAGCCTCACCGACTTCTTCGTCAATATCCAGCACCCGACGGGCAACTGGCCGATCAACGGCGAAAAGCCGCGGTCCTCGACCATCGTGGTCACCCGCACGGACAAGCAGCCCGTGGGCAACTGAGCCTCGGCTTGATCTGCAACATCTCGGCCGCCAGCCATCCTCGCGATGCTGGCGGCCTTTGTGTGCGTGCCTCGAACAACACCCCGCCTGTGTCTTGCACTGGAATTGCCCGCACAATCCCGCTAGGGCGCAGCCAAAGTTCGAGCCGCCAATGGCGGTGCGGACACTGACGCTTCAATCGGATCGGGATAATCATGGGTTTCAAATGCGGTATTGTCGGGCTGCCGAACGTCGGCAAGTCCACATTGTTCAATGCGCTCACCGAGACGCAGGCGGCGCAGGCGGCGAACTATCCGTTCTGCACGATCGAGCCGAACGTCGGCAACGTCGCAGTGCCCGACCCGCGCCTCGACAAGCTGGCTGCGATCGCGGGCAGCGCCAAGATCATTCCGACGCAGCTGGCGTTCGTCGATATCGCCGGGCTGGTGCGCGGTGCCTCGAAGGGTGAAGGCCTGGGCAACCAGTTCCTTGGCAACATCCGCGAGGTCGATGCCATCGTCCATGTGTTGCGCTGTTTCGAGGATGACGACATCCAGCACGTCGAGAACAAGGTCGATCCGATCTCGGACGCCGAAACGGTCGAGACCGAACTGCTGCTCGCCGACCTCGAAAGCCTCGAAAAGCGCGTGCCCGGCCTCGTCAAGCGCGGTCAGCAGGGCGACAAGGAGTCGAAGATCGGCGCATCGGTGCTGGGCAAGGCGCTCGAACTGCTGCGCGAAGGCAAGCCTGCCCGCCTGACCGAGCCTGCCGATGAGGAAGAGGCGCGCGTACTCGCGCAGGCGCAGCTGCTGACCTCCAAGCCGGTGCTCTACGTCTGCAACGTCGATGAAGGCAGCGCGGCCGATGGCAATGCGTTCAGCGCGCGAGTGTTCGAAAAGGCCAAGGCCGAAGGCGCCGAAGCCGTGGTCGTCTCTGCTGCGATCGAGGCCGAGCTGATCACCATGGACATGGACGGGCGGATGGAATTCCTTGCCGACCTGGGCCTTGAGGAAACCGGACTCGCCCGCGTCATCCGCGCTGGCTACGACCTTCTCCACCTCATCACCTTCTTCACCGTCGGCCCCAAGGAAGCGCGCGCCTGGACGGTCGAGGTCGGCTCGAAAGGTCCGCAGGCGGCAGGCGAGATTCACAGCGATTTCGAACGCGGCTTCATCCGCGCAGAAACCATCGCTTTTGCCGATTACATCGCGCTGAACGGCGAATCCGGTGCGCGCGACGCGGGCAAGCTACGGCAGGAAGGCAAGGAATATGTCGTACAGGATGGCGACGTGCTGCACTTCAAGTTCAACGTCTGAGCGCACGGATCGGCGCCGCTTGGCAGGCCGTCATCAGCCTGTCAGATAACCAGCGCATGTCAGCCTGACCGATCGCTGCCGATTGAAGGATATCTGCCCATGCTCTCCCGCCGCCTGTTCATCGCCGCCGCGCCGCTCACCCTGATCGGTGCGCCCGGCATCCTGCGCGCGCAGAGCGTGTTCCGGACCTTCCCGTTTGCGCTCGGCATCGCCTCCGGCGATCCCTCGTCCGATGGCTTCGTGATATGGACCCGGCTGGCACCCGAACCGCTCGATGCCCATGGCGGCATGCCGATGTCGCCGATGCAGGTTGCATGGGAGGTCGCGAGCGACGATCGCTTCGCCACGATCGTTGCCAAGGGCGAGGCGATCGCGCGTCCCGAGACCGCGCATAGCGTGCATGTCGAGGTGTCCGGCCTCCAGCCCAACCGCCCCTATTGGTACCGCTTCACCGCCGGCGGCGAGCGTAGCTTCATGGGCCGTGCTCGCACCCTGCCGCTGGCGGGTGCCACCATGGACAGACTCAAGTTCGGCGTGGTCGGCTGCCAGAATTTCGAGGACGGCTTTTTCGGCGCGTACAACCATCTGGCGCGCGAAGAGCTCGACTTCGTGTTCCATTATGGCGACTATATCTACGAATACGGCGGCAGCCCGACCCGTGCCAACTATTTCAGCGGCGGCCTGCAGGTTCCGGTCCGGCTGCATGTCGGCCAGAACCTCTACGATCTGGCCGACTATCGGCAACGCTACGCGCAGTGCAAGACCGACACCGATCTGCAGCGCGCGCACGCCGCTCACAGCTTTTTCCCGACCTTCGACGATCACGAGATCGAGAACAACTGGGTCGCCGGGATCAGTGGCGGCAAGGACGTTCCGGCAGACGCATTCGAACTCCGCCGCGCCGCCGCATTGCAGGCGTGGTATGAGCACATGCCCATCCGCCGCGCCAACATGCCGCGCTTCGGCAGCGGCCAGTTCCATCGCACCGCGCGCTTTGGCAACCTGGCCGAACTGCAGCTGCTCGACACCCGGTCGTATCGCAGCGATCAGGCCTGCGACGACGGGTTCAAGCCGTTGTGCGAGGGCGTCAACGACAAGACCGCGCAGGTGCTGGGCGCAGAGCAGGAAGAATGGCTCGCTCGCAACCTCAAGCGCAATAGCGCGCGCTGGAACTGCCTGGCGCAGCAGATCATGATGATGAGCCTCGACCGCAGGCGCGCTGCGAATGAGGATACCCGGATCGCCAATATGGACAGCTGGGCCGCCTACGAGGTACCGCGCCAGCGGATGCTGAACCGGATGGCGGGGCTCGGCAATGTCATCGTGCTGACCGGCGACGAGCACCAGAATTTCGTCGGCGATCTCGTCCACAAGGACAAGGTGGTCGGCACCGAGATCGTCGCGACCTCGATCAGCAGCGGCGGCGACGGAGCGGATCTGCGCTATGGCAGCGAGCAGATGATGAAGAACAATCCCGAGCTCAAGTTCCTCAACGACCAGCGCGGCTATGTGGTGTGCGAAGTGACGCCCGACGCGTGGCTCAGTCATTTCCAGGTGGTCGACAAGGTGTCGATCCGCCCCAACAGCATGAAGCGCCGCGCCACTGCCGAGATCGCACATGGTGTGCCCGGTGCGCGGATGACGGGCCTTTCGGCATGATCGCGCGGCTGGTCGCGGCGCTGCTGGCGCTCGCGCTGGCCACCCCGGCACTGGCTGAGGAAGCAGAGCCGCCGGTCACCATCTTGATTTCGATCGACGGGATGCGGCCCGACTATCTCGATCGCGGGCTGACCCCCAATCTGGCCGAATTCCGCAAGCGCGGCGTCGCCGCGGCGATGCGGCCGAGCTTCCCCAGCAAGACCTTCCCCAACCATTACACCATCGTCACCGGCAAGCGGCCTGATCGCAACGGCATCGTCGGCAATTCGATGATCGATCCTGTCCGCCCCGGCCAGATGTTCAGCATGGGCGACCCCAAGCAGGCGCTCGATCCATTCTGGTGGATCGAGGCGGAACCTGTCTGGATCACCGCGGAAAAGGCTGGCCTTCGCACCGCGACGATGTTCTGGCCGGGCAGCGAAGTCGCGCATAACGGCGTCCGCCCCAGCGACTGGATGCGGTTTGATCAGGCGATCGGCAACGCGCAGCGGGTCAACACCGTGCTCGACTGGATGCGCCGTCCGGCCCCGATCCGCCCGCGCCTGGTCACGATGTATTTCGACACCGTCGATACCGCCGGACATCGCTTCGGCCCCGGTCGCTCGCCCGAGCTTGATGCGGCGATCACCGAGGTCGATGCGCGCATCGGCGATGTCGTGCGCGGGATCGAGGCGATGGGCGTGGCGGCCAACATCATCATCACGGCCGATCACGGCATGGCCGAAACCGCCGAAACCCGCGTGATCCAGCTGGAAGAGCTGATCGACCGCGCCAGCTACATCCCGGTGGAGACCGGCCCCTATGCGGCGATCGAACCGGCAGCGGGCACCGATGAGCGGGTCTACGCAGCTTTGCTCAAACCGCATCCGCATATGGCATGCTATCGCAAGGAGGACCTGCCCAAGCATCTGCATTACGGGCAGAATCCGCGTGTTGCTGCGATCATCTGCATCGCCGAGAACGGCTGGACGATCCTGTCGGGGACCCCGCCCTATCCGGTCAAGGGCGGCGCGCATGGCTATGATCCCACGCATCCGGACATGCACGCGCTGTTCATGGCGTTCGGCCCCTCGATCAAGCCGACATCCAGCCTGCCGGTGTTCGACAATGTCGATGTCTATCCGATGATCGCGGCGCTCACCGGCTTCGATCCGCTGCCCTCGGATGGCAATGCCGCAACGCTTGTGCCCCTGTTCGTGCGCTGATTTTCCTTGCAAAATGCAGGTTGCCAATCAAAACTGATGCCATGATCCATTATGAAGACCTGGAAGTCGGCGCGACTTCGAAATTCGGCCGTTACGACGTCATCCGCGAGGAAGTGATCGAGTTCGCGCAGAAATACGATCCGCAGCCGTTCCACCTCGACGACGAGGCGGCAGCGAAGACCCATTTCGGTCGCTTGTCAGCCAGCGGCTGGCACACCTGTGCGATGACGATGGCGATGCTGGTCGAGAACATGAAGACCAGCCGTCAGGCAGGCCTGGGGTCGCCCGGCATGGACAATCTGCGCTGGGTGAAGCCGGTCTTTCCGGGCGATACGCTGCGCGTCGAAACCACGATCGTCGAGAAGCGCCGCTCGAAGAACCGCCCGGACATGGGGCTGTTCAAATCCGACGTCACCATCTTCAATCAGGATGATGAGCCGGTGATGACGATGCGCAGCAACGGTCTGATCAAGGTGCGCAATCCTGAAGCGCCGATCGAGGATTGATCGCGCCGGGCCTCAGTTGCAGGCCCAGTAGCCGTCCTGATAGGTGAACGCCGGGCCATCGGCATCGCTGACCTTCATCGTTGCCGTGCTGCCAGCGGCATCCTTGCCAGAGGCCGAGACCATCAAAGTCACGCCCTGCTCCGCGAAGCTGCCGCCGGTGTTGGCGACCGTGGCCGACGCGGTCACATCGATCTGCTTGCCCGCGATCGAGATGATGCCCTTGCCGCCGGTCTTGCCCGCCACCAGCACCGGCAGCGCGCCCTCGGCCGGGCTGAACCGGCACGCGCCGCTCTCCAGCCCCGCCGCGCTGATCGCGCTGGACAGCAAGGGCTCGAGCTTCGATCCTTCGGCATCGACCGCCTGCACGCCGGTCTGCGCTGCAGCGGGCGCATCGCCAGTAACCGTCGCGTCTGAAGCCGTACCGCCCGGGCCATCCAGCGTCACGAGCTTGTCCTCGGCAGGCTTCTCGCTGTTGCACGCGGCAAGCAGGGCGAGCGGGAACAGAAGGGCAATGCGCATGGGGAAGCTCCGGGATCGGGGAATGTTGGCGGGCCTATAGCGCGGCAATGCGATAGGTTAAAGCCTCGCGCCTCTCCCCTCCCGTGTACGGGAGGGGCAGGTTCAGCTTGCTGAACCAGGGTGGGCCAGAAGCACAACGGCCTGTTCAGTCCCACCCCGTCTTCGCCTGCGGCTCAGCCACCCCTCCCGCAAGCGGGCGGGGAGATGGGAAACGCAATCATTTCCGCCCGAACAGCCGCTCGATATCTCCATGCGCCAGCTTCACCCAGGTCGGGCGGCCGTGGTTGCACTGGCCCGAATGCGGGGTGATCTCCATTTCGCGCAGCAGGGCGTTCATCTCGGCGACCGAGAGCACGCGCCCTGCCCGCACCGATCCGTGGCACGCCATCGTCGAGGCGACCAGGTCGAGCCGTTCCTTCAATGACAACGCAGCGTCGAATGCGCCCAGTTCGTCGGCGATGTCCTGCACCAGACCATGCACATCACCGCCGCCGAGCATCGCAGGGACGGCGCGGACCAATACCGCTGCCGGGCCGAAGCGTTCGACCTCCAGCCCGAAATCGGCGAGCTCACCGCTGCGCTCCTCGATCCGGTCGCAGGCGATCTCGTCGAGCTCGACCACTTCGGGAATCAGCAGCGCCTGCGCCGCGACGCGGCCGCCATCCGCTGCCTTGCGCATGCGTTCGAGCACCAGCCGCTCGTGCGCGGCGTGCTGGTCGACGATCACCAGCCCGTCCTCGGCTTCTGCGACGATATAGGTCTTCGCGATCTGACCGCGGGCGATGCCCAGGGGATAGCGTTCGGCCATCGGCACCGGCGAATAGGACGGCTCGGCGCGGCCCATGGGTGCAGCAGCGATATAGGGCTGGCTTCGTTCTGCAACGCCCGCTGACGCCAGCCATGCAGGCTCTTGCTGCGGAGACGTCGCCACAATCGGCGCAGGGCTGAACATGTCGCGCTCGGGCAGCGGCGGCGGAGCGACGGATTCGCTCTGCCAGCGCGAGAGCGCGCCTTCTGCCGGGCGCTGCACGGCGCGGAAGCCGCCCTCGTCGAGCGCGCGCCTCAACCCCGAGACGATCATCCCGCGCACCATCGCGGCATCTCGAAAACGCACTTCGGTCTTGGCCGGATGCACGTTGACGTCGACATCCTGCGGCACGACGTCGAGGAACAAGGCCACCACCGGATGCCGATCACGCGCCAGCATCTCGGCATAGGCCGCGCGCACCGCACCAACCAGCAAACGGTCGCGGACGGGCCGCGCATTCACGAACAGGAACTGATGATCGGCCACGCCCCGGTTGTAGGTCGGCAGCCCCGCCACCCCGGTTAGCCGCACGCCTTCGCGCTCGAAGTCGAGCAGAACCGCATTGTCGGCCAGCCCGCGCGCGGTTAGCGAGGCGATCCGCGTCAGTCGAGCCTCGCCCGCCTGTACGCTGAACACCCGGCGGCCATCCGACTCGAGGCTGAACGCGATATCGGGTCTCGCCATCGCCAGCCGCTTCACGACATCGCTGCACGCGGCATATTCGCTGCGCGCCGAACGTAAAAACTTGCGACGCGCCGGCACGCGAGCGAACAGGCTGTCCATGCGGATTCGCGTGCCCGGCGGCAGCGAAGCGGGGCCATCCTCGACGACATCGCCGTGATCGACCACCCGCCGCCAGCCATCGCCGTCCGCCGTGCGACTAGCGATCGACAGCCGCGCGACGCTGGCAATGCTGGGCAAGGCCTCGCCGCGAAAGCCCAGGGTCGAGACCAGTTCGATCGCATCATCGGGCAATTTGGAGGTCGCATGGCGTTCAAGCGCCAGCGCGATGTCGTCCGCCGCCATACCGCAGCCGTTGTCGATCACCTCGATGGCACCCAGCCCGCCATCCTCCAGCGCGATGGAAATGCGGTCCGCACCCGCGTCGATCGCATTCTCGACCAGCTCTTTCAACGCACTGGCTGGTCTTTCCACCACTTCGCCCGCTGCGATCCGGTTTATCAGGGCGTTTGGAAGCCTTCGTATTGACATGCCCCCGGTCCTAGCCCAAGCGCGGCTTGGACGCGACTCCCGAGTTCCCCGCATTTATCATGCCTAGTCTGGCCGGGTGCCCGGGTTAGCCTCCGCCCTCTGGACTAGTGCGCAATTTCCGTCAGGATCGCTGCTACGTCCGCCTTGTCTGGCTCCTGATATTTGGAAAGTCTGCATGTCGTTCATCTCCAAACTCTTCCGGTTCGGCTCGCACAACATGGCGATCGATCTGGGCACCGCGAACACGCTTGTCTACGTTCAGGATCAGGGCATCGTGCTTAACGAGCCTTCGGTGGTGGCACTGGAGACGATCAACGGCATCAAGCGGGTGAAGGCGGTTGGCGTCGACGCCAAGATGATGATGGGCAAGACCCCCGATTCGATCGAGGCGATCCGGCCCCTGCGTGACGGCGTGATCGCCGACATCGAAGTTGCCGAGCACATGATCAAGTATTTCATCCAGAAGGTCCACGGCAAGCGGAGCATGTTCAGCTATCCCGAGATCGTGATCTGCGTTCCCTCGGGCTCCACCTCGGTCGAACGCCGCGCGATCCGCGATGCGGCATCGAACGCCGGCGCGAGCCAGGTGATGCTGATCGTCGAGCCGATGGCCGCTGCCATCGGCGCCGACATGCCGGTCACCGAACCGATCGGATCGATGGTCGTCGATATTGGCGGCGGGACCACCGAAGTCGCGGTGCTTTCGCTGCGCGGCCTCGCCTATACCACCTCGGTGCGGACCGGCGGCGACAAGATGGACGAGGCGATCGTCTCCTACGTCCGTCGTCACCACAACCTGCTGATCGGTGAAACCACAGCCGAGCGCATCAAGAAGGACTTCGGCGTTGCCGTCGCGCCGGCGGACGGCATCGGTCACACGATCCAGATCAAGGGCCGCGACCTCGTCAACGGCATCCCCAAGGAAATCTCGATCAACCAGGGCCAGATCGCCGAAGCTTTGTCCGAGCCGATCAGCACGATCGTTGAGGGCGTGCGCATCGCGCTGGAAAACACCGCGCCGGAACTCGCCGCCGATATCGTCGACCAGGGCATCGTGCTTACTGGCGGCGGCGCGCTGATCCAGGGGCTCGATGCGCATCTGCGCGAAGAGACCGGCCTGCCCGTTTCGGTGGCGGAAGATCCGCTGACCTGTGTTGCCATCGGCACCGGCCGCGCCATGGAAGATCCGATCTTCCGGGGCGTGCTGATGACCGCCTAAGCCAAGGGCGATCACAGCATGGCGCCGCCCCGCAAACGGCGCCCCGGGTTCTCCCGCAAGGCGCAGCTGCAAATCTTCACCGGCTATCTGCTGGCCTTCACGGGCGCGTTTGCCGGTTTGCTGCTGCTTGCCCTGTCCTATTTCGATCCCAGCGCGTTTTCGGCCGTGCGAAGCATGACCGCAGAGGTCACCGCTCCCCCTGCCCGGCTGTTTACCGGCATCCGCGTCGGCGCGCAGGAAGGCTGGCGCGAAGTCGCAGCCTATTTCGAGGCCGGGTCGAAGAATGCAGCCTTGCAGCGCGAGGCCGAGCGCAACCGCATCCGGCTGATCGAGGCACGCGCACTTCGCCAAGAAAACCGCGAGCTGCGCCGTCTGCTGGGGCTGATCAAGCAGGTCGGTCGCCCGGTTGCGACCGCGCGCCTGATCAATTCCACCGCGTCGAGCAGCCGCCGTTATGCCACGCTCGATGTCGGGTCGCGCCAGGGCGTGCAGCGGGGCCAGCCCGTGCGGGCACAACGCGGGCTGATCGGTCGCGTGCTCGAAACCGGGCCCAACACCTCGCGCGTGCTGCTGCTGAGCGACGCGGAGAATGTCGTGCCCGTGCGCCGCGCGCGCGATGGCATCGTGGCGTTCTCGCAAGGGCGGGGTGATGGCCGGGTGGACCTCAAGCTGATCGACATCGGCGTCAATCCGTTCAAGGTCGGCGATGTGATGGTGACTTCGGGCAACGGCGGCATCTATCCGCCCAATGTACCCGTCGCGATCATCGAGAAGCTGACCAACGACGGCGCGATCGGCAAGCTGCTCGCCAATCCGGCAGGCACCGATTTCGTGATCGTGCAGGAAATGTACGAACCCGAACTCGCCGATCCGGAGGCGAGCGGTCTGCCGCCCGCCAATTCGGCGCCGGCTGCGCCGCTTTCAGCGCCGCGCAAGCCCGCAAGGGCCGGCACGGATGCAGCCCCTGCCGCCGCATCGACCGCACCTTCCGCCGCGTCGTCCGAAACGGCAGCCCCAACACCGGGTGAGCCGCCGCAATGAACGCGCCCTATCGCGCCCGGCTGAACCGCGAGCCTTCTGCCTTCCGCAAGGCTGCCGTGCCGATCGCATCTGTGCTCGCCGGATCGCTGACTCCGCTGTTGCCGATCGTCGCCTCCGCCCCGGTGCTGCCGCCGTTCGGCCTGGTCATCCTGATCTGCTGGCAGATCCTGCGTCCTGGCCTGTGGCCGGTCTGGGCAGGCGTGCCCTTCGGCATGATCGACGATATCATCAGCGGGCAGCCGGTGGGCAGCGCGGTGCTGCTGTGGTCGATCCTCCTGATCGCGCTCGACCTGATCGAGCAGCGCTATATTTGGCGCAATTACTGGCAGGACTGGTTCATCGCCGCTGCCTGCCTTATATTCGCGCTGGCAGGAGGCCTTGCGATCAACAATTTTCTCGTCAGCGACACGCGCCTGTCGGTGCTGTTCCCCCAGATGATCCTGGCGATCTTCACCTATCCTCTGGTGCTGCGCCTCGTCGCGCGGCTCGATCATATCCGTCTCAAGCGGTGACGGCAGGCAATCCATGAGGCGGCCCGGTAAGCTGATCACCCGCAATTCGCTGAACATGACGTTCAACCGCCGCACGATGCTGATCGGCGGGGCGCAAGGGCTGGTGGGTGCCATCCTCGCCACCCGCATGGCGTATATCTCGGTGGTCGAGAACGAGCGCTACAAGATGCTGTCGGAGAGCAACCGGGTCAACCTGACGCTGATTCCACCGCGTCGCGGCTGGATCATCGATCGCAACGGCAAGCCGCTGGCCAACAACAAGGCAGATTTCCGCGTCGACCTGATCCCGCAGCGGGTGCGCGATGTCGAAGCGACGATCGGCCAGCTCGGGCAGATCCTGCGCATGACGCCCGACGAGGTCGACGACCTGCGCGTGGCAATGAAGGATGCGCGCGGGCTGCAGCCGGTTCCCGTGGCGGCAGGGCTGACGTGGGAGGATTTCGCCGCGCTCTCGGTGCGTCTGCCCGATCTGCCCGGTGTCGCTCCGCAGCGCGGCTTTTCGCGCCAATATCCGACCGGCGCTGCCGTCGGCCATCTGCTGGGCTATGTCGGCATCGCCAATGCCGAGGAGTATGAGCAGAACAAGAACCCGCTGCTGATCACGCCGGGGTTCAAGATCGGCAAGGACGGGCTCGAGAAATACTACGAGCAACGGCTGGAGGGCAAGCCCGGCGCCCGCAAGGTAGAGGTCACCGCGCGCGGCAAGATCGTGCGCGAACTGGGCGTGAAGGAAGACATTCCGGGCAAGCCGCTGAAGCTTACGGTCGATGGCGGGCTGCAGGAATTCGTCGCGCGGCGCATGGGACGCGAATCGGGTGCAGCGGTGGTGATCGATTGCCAGACGGGCGGTATTCTGGCCTTTTCATCGATGCCCAGCTTCGACCCCAACAGCTTTTCCGACGGCATCGGCCGGATGGAATATGCGATGATGTCGCAGGACGAACGGGTGCCGCTGCTCAACAAGGCGACCCGCGGCCTGTACCCGCCCGGATCGACGCTCAAGCCAATGGCAGCCGTCGCTTGCCTGCAGAACGGCGTGGACCCCGAAGAAACGGTGAACTGCCCCGGCGGCTATCGCCTCGGCAACCGCTTCTATCAGTGCCTGGGGCGGCACGGGCCGGTCAACATGACCCGCGCGATCGAAAAGAGCTGCAATACCTATTTCTACGCGCAGGCGCATCGGCTGGGCTATGACAAGATCGCCATGGTCGCGCGCGAAATGGGACTGGGCGAGGAATTCAACCTCGCCGGGCTCAACCAGCGCTATGGCACCATTCCCGACAGCGAATGGAAGATGCGCAAGTACAAGCAGGCCTGGACCGCATCGGATTCGCTCAACGCGGTGATCGGCCAGGGCTATGTCATCTGCAATCCGCTGCAGCTCGCGGTGATGGTCGCGCGGCTCGCCTCGGGCCGCAAGCTCTATCCGCACCTGATCCCCAACGACAAGATCGCGCCCACCCTGCCCTATGCGCCCGAGCATCTGGCCATCGCGCAGCAGGGCATGGCGCAGGTCGTCAGCCAGGGCACTGCCGCGCGCAGCAAGCTGCCGCTGGAAGGCATCGCGATGGCGGGCAAGACCGGCACGGCGCAGGTGCGCGGCTTCGGATCGGGCAGCCGTGGCGGTGCAGGCGTGCCGTGGAAATATCGCGACCATGGCCTGTTCGTCTGCTTCGCGCCGGTCGAACAGCCGCTCTATGCCGCCGCTGTCGTCATCGAGCACGGCTTGGGCGGATCGCGCGCCGCCGCCCCGGTGGCCAAGGACTTCATGACCTATATGTTCGACCCGCAAAAGGCGATGGACAGCCTGTTGGCGCTGGAAGCCGGGTGGGGCGGCAACATCGCCGAACGGATGGCGAGCGAATTCGCGGCCTTCCGCGCCCGATCCGAAGGCGGCACACCTGCAGAGCCCGCTCCCGAAGACAGCGCGGGCTGACATGCTGAGCTTTGTCCCGCGCCCGGTGGCCGACCTGCCCTGGCAGATCATCTTTATCACGCTGGCGATCGCCGCCTTCGGCGTCGTCGTGCTCTATTCCGCCGCCGGGGGCAGCATTGCGCCCTGGGCGGGCATCCACGCGCTGCGCTTTGCCGTCTTTCTGGTGATGGCGCTGGTCATCCGCATGTTCAGCGAGAATTTCGTCAAGCTGGGCACCTTCCCGGCCTATGCGCTGTTTGCGGTGCTGCTGCTGCTCGTCGAGCTGGCGGGCGCGGTCAAGGGCGGCAGCCAGCGCTGGATCGAGCTGGGCGGCTTCCGCTTGCAGCCGTCTGAATTCATGAAACCGCTGGTGGTGCTCGCCATCGCGCGATTCTATGAGATGATACCCATCGGCCAGGCACGCAGCTGGTCTGCGATCTGGCCGCCCCTCGTGCTGATCGGGGTCCCCTGGTTCCTCGTGATGACCCAGCCCGACCTTGGGACATCGATCGCGGTGATGATCGGCGGCGTCACGGTCATGTTCCTGGCGGGAGTTCCGCTGCGGCTGTTCATCGGTGCGGGCCTGGCCGGCGGCGCTTTCGTGCCATTCGCGTTCTTCTTCCTGCTCAGAGAGTATCAGCAGAATCGCGTGCTGATCTTTCTCGACCCGGAAAGCGATCCGCTGGGCACCGGCTATCATATCAGCCAGTCCAAGATCGCGATCGGATCGGGCGGCATCGGCGGCAAGGGCTATCTGCAGGGGTCGCAGAGCCATCTCGACTACCTGCCCGAGGGCCATACCGATTTCGTCTTTGCGACCATGGCCGAAGAATGGGGGCTGATCGGCGGGTTGTTCGTCATCGGCCTGTTCGGACTTTTGCTGCGCTGGGCCACCGTCGTTTCGCTCAACGCGCCAAGCCGCTTCGGAAAGCTGGCAGGCGGCGGACTCACCATGGTGATCTTCTTCTATATCGCCATCAACCTGCTGATGGTGATGGGCCTGGCCCCGGTCGTCGGCATCCCCCTGCCCTTCCTCAGCTATGGCGGATCATCGATGATGACGATCATGATCTGCATCGGCCTGTTGATGGGCATCGAACGCAACACCCGCGAAAGCGGCAGCAGCGCGGGCCGCGTGATCAGCTAATCGCCAAAGACGACCTCTGCGGCTGAATTTTCTGCGAAAAGTCGCACAAAGGGTCTTTTCATCCGTCTCCAATCTTATATAGGCAGCGCTCTCGCGGCGGCGGCCGATTCGAAGGCGCCGATGCAGGGATGGACGCATAGCTCAGTTGGTAGAGCAGCTGACTCTTAATCAGCGGGTCCTTGGTTCGAGCCCAAGTGCGTCCACCATTTTTTCAGACAAGATCATCGATCTCGCCGACGCGATCGGCCCTAGTTTCTTGCATCGAGCATGCAGGACTTGCCGATCCGACGAAGCGCGTTTCGGCTACCGCCCTACGGTAGGTCGTGCACCGCAGATAGCTTGCATGTCCGCTCCTCGCAGAGTTGGCGACCCGTGCAGTTCCAGGTGCCGGCAGATAGGCGCGAAAGCGTTGCGGCAAGGTTCCAGCGCCGATGACAGTCCGTTCCGCTACGATATGCCCTGCCGTCCCCCGGAACCCGCCTGCCCGGCGGGGTCCGCGCTTACGGAACGCTGCGACGAGACGGCCCACCCACTGGTCCTGCTGACCGTACCTCCAGCCTGACTGGCTGAAGACATCCATGCGCGGCCAGCCGATTGGGCTGAAGCCGCGCATGGACGGCGATCACGTTCGCCAGGCGTCGCGCTTACACGCGGTCGAGATCGTAGGCGCCGAGACCGGGCTTGAAGCTTTTCTCGTCGATGAACTGACGTGTCGCTTCCTTGCGGCCTTCGCCGTCGAACGAGTTCGCTGCCTCCTGCGCGCGGATCAGATACTCTTCGGCGTTGTCATAGGTCATCTCGCGTACGCGGCGCACGGCCCATTTGGTAGCGCGCAGCGCGGTAGGGTTCTTCTTGAGCAGGATGTTGGCGACCTCGGTCACGCGTGCCTTAAGCTGGTCGGCGGGCAGCGCCTCGTTGACCAGGCCCTTGCGCGCGGCGGCGATGCCGTCGAGATTTTCGCCCATCATCGCGTGATACATCGCATCGCGGAACGTCAGCAGTTCGGCCGCCACCTTGGAGGCACCGCCGCCCGGCAGGATGCCCCAGTTGATCTCGGACAGGCCGAACTGCGCCTCTTCCGCCGCAAACGCCAGATCGCAGGCAAACAGCGGGCCGTAAGCCCCGCCGAAGCACCAGCCGTTGACCATCGCAATGGTCGGCTTTTCGAACCAGCGCAGCCGCTCCCACCAGCTGTACGCTTCGCGCTGCGCCTTGCGGACAGCGCCCAGACCCTTCTGCTCGTTTTCGCGGAAATATTCCTTGAGGTCCATGCCGGCGGACCATGCCGTGCCTTCGCCGGTCAGCACCACAACGCCGACATCGTCGCGAAATTCGATGCTCTCGATGACTTCGAGCATCCTGCGGTTGAGCGTCGGGCTCATGCAGTTGCGCTTGTCGGCGCGGTTGAACTTGACCCAGGCAATGCCGCCTTCAACGGTGCAGGTAACGATATCGGTATCGGTCATGGCTAATCTCCAGCTGGTAATGCCTGGCCCGATCCGTTCGGGCCGTAAGGTGGGTGAATGATGGGGTTCTGCAGCGCCCTGGGGTGGGGCTGACGTCAGGCGCCTTGCAGCTTTTGCAGCAGCACGATCAGCTGATCCTGCTCTTCGCGGGTCAGACAGGCGATGGCATCGCGATCGCTTTCCTCGATCAGGGCCAGCGCTTCGTTCAGAAAGACCTCGCCCGCCTTGGTCAGATACAGTCCGTTGCTGCGCAAATCACGGCCGCTGCGCCGTTCGACATGGCCGCGCTGCTCCATGGTGTTGAGCAATTTCATCGTTCCCGATCGGCCGACCTGCATGAACCTGGCCAACGTGGTCTGATCGCAGCCCGGATTGTCGAGCACGAACAGCATCGCGGTGACCTTGGCCGGCGTGGTGTTCCGATCAGCCAGCGCGGTGCGAGCCGCCTGCATCGTGCGCATGTTGGCCAGATGCAGCTGAAAACCGACAAGCCCGGAAAGGGTGCGGATGCCGCTGATGGCATCGAGTGTAGGCATGGGACCGTCCTGTACAACAGCGCTTGATTTTGTATCCGAGGCGGATTATCCGCTTGGGATACAGATTGTCAAGTCCGATGGAATGGCAGTCAGCATGCGGGGCAACACCACCCCGCCTCGTCACATCGAAGACATGGAGAGCGACAGATGACCGGTTACAGCCTTTTGATCGACGGCAAGGCCCATGCAGGAAGCGGCACGTTCGATGTCGTCAACCCGGCAACCGGGGACGCCTTTGCGCAGTGCCCGCGCGCCGACGAATCGCTGCTGAACCAGGCTGTCGCTGCCGCCAAGGCGGCTTTCCCGGCATGGTCGCGGACTCCTGCTGCCGAGCGCGCCCGCGTGGTGCACGCCCTGGCCGATGCGATGGAGGCTCGCTCGGAAGAATTCGCGCGGTTGCTGACATCCGAGCAGGGCAAGCCGCTGGGCCAGGCCCAGTACGAACTGATGGCCAGCGTCGGCACGCTGCGCACCTTTGCCGAAATGAAGATCGAGCCTCGCACGCTGCGCGATGACGAGCGCGGCACGGTGATCGAACACCGCACGCCGCTCGGGGTGGTTGCAGCGATCACGCCGTGGAACTTTCCGGTCATCCTGCTGATGAACAAGGTCGGCCCGGCGCTGGTTGCGGGCAACACGATGGTGGTGAAGCCCGCCCCGACGACGCCGCTCACCACGCTGTTGTTCGGCGAACTGTGCCGCGAGATCCTGCCCGCAGGCGTGATCAACATCATCTGCGACGAAAACGACCTGGGCGGCCTGCTCACCGCGCATCCCGACATCGCCAAGGTGGCGTTCACCGGATCGACCGCAACGGGCCGCAAGGTGATGCAATCGGCGGCAACCGGCATCAAGCGCGTGACTCTGGAACTGGGCGGCAATGATGCGGCGATCGTGCTCGATGATGTCGACGTCAAGGAGGTCGCGGGCAAGGTGTTCCATGGCGCGATGCTCAACGCCGGACAGATCTGCGTCGCCATCAAGCGCGCTTATGTACCGACCGCCATGTACGATCCGTTCTGCGATGAACTGGCGCGTCTGGCCAAGGACATGGTGGTTGATGACGGCGCACAGCAGGGCGCGGAAATCGGCCCGGTGCAGAACCGTGCACAGTATGAAAAGGTGAAGGAGTTTCTCGCCGACGCGAATGCGAATGGCACTGTGATTGCCGGCGGCGAGGCGCTCGACCGGCCAGGCTATTTCATCGCGCCGACCATCGTGCGTGATCTGCCACGCGACGCCCGTATCGTGCAGGAAGAACAGTTCGGCCCCGTGCTGCCGGTGCTGGCCTATGACGACATCGATTCGCTGATCGACGAGGTCAACGCCTCTGACTACGGCCTGGCCGGTACCGTCTGGGGCCACGACAAGAAGCGCGCGCTGGAGGTGGCCATGCAGATCGATTCGGGCACGGTGTGGGTCAACCAGCACATGGCCATCGACCCTTCGATCCCCTTCCGCGGCTCCAAGCAATCGGGCCTGGGCGGCGAATTGGGACAGGCAGGCTTGCATGAATACACGCAGCCGCACATCGTCAACGCGGCAGCCTGATCTGGAGCCATCCAGATTCTGGCCTGATTCCGAAGGGGGCGAATACCGTGATCGAGATCTTTTCCACCTCTCAGGCGCATAGCGAAACTGGGGTCGATTTCTGGAACGATCTGCTCGGCCAGACCTATCAGGGTCTGGTCGTCGATCCGCTCGATCGGCGGTTCCACGCCGAACTGAAGCGCTGGTCGCTCGACCAGATGACGCTGACTTGGCCGCAATCGACCAGCGCCCGCGTTTCGCGGATGCGCGTGGCGCGGTCCACCGACAATCTGGTGCTGCACATCCTGCACACCGGCCGATGCACGGTATCGCACCGGGGGCACGCATCGCATCTGGCACCAGGTGACATGGTGCTGTGTGCGGCGCAGGAGGCGTATGAATTCAATGCACCCGACGATCACCAGATGCTGATTGTTGAATTCGACCGGTCGCTGCTGGCGCATCGGATGACCGATGTCGACGCGCATATCGCGCGTCCGGTGTCGGGCGAGTTCGCCTCCACCCGGATTCTGCGCAATTTCCTGCTCTCGCTGTGGCGCGAGGGATCGACCAATCTCGATGGCGATGCTTCGGCACTTTACAACGACACCATATTGTCGCTGACCGCCGCCGCGCTGCAGGCCAACCCCGCGCCCAGCGCCACCGGCGACGATGTCTCGCTGACTCGGGTGAAGGGCATCATCGAAGCCAGGTTGCACGATGCTGCGCTGACGCCATCGTCCATCGCCGAACAGATCGGCATGCCGCTGCGCACGTTGCAGCTGGCCTGTGCCAAGCGCGGCATCACGCTGTCGGCATATATCGTCCGTCGGCGCCTGGAAAAGGCATGCGAGCTGCTTGTGCATTCGCAGGGGCGATCGGTGACCGCGATCGCCTATGATGTCGGCTTCAACGACTGCGCCTATTTTGCCCGCCGCTTCCACGCCGCTTACGGCGTATCCCCGAGCGAATATCGCACCCGCCACTGACTTGCGTGTGAGTCCAGATTTTTTGCGCGATCGTTAAAGCCCGACCGCAAGGCCGTTGCTACCTCCCCCATCAACAACAGAAAAAGTTCTTGGGGAGTCTGAAATGTCGATTACTCGCGTATCCACCGCTGCGCTTGCGCTCTGCCTCGCATTGTCCGCCGCGCCCGCCTGGGCACAGGAAGCCGGTGCCGAACCTGCCGATGCCAATGCCGGCGAAGGTCTGCAGGAAATCGTCGTCACCGCACAGCGCCGCGCCGAATCGCTGCAGGATGTTCCCATCTCGATCTCGGCATTCAGCGCCGAGGCGATCACCGAACAGGGCGTCGGCAATCTCGCCTCGCTGTCGCGGCTTGCCCCCAACGTCAATCTTGATGGCGGCACGCCTTTTTCGGGATCGACCGCTGTCATCTCGGCGACCATTCGCGGCATCGGGTCGGACGACTTTGCCTTCAACATCGATCCGGGCGTCGGTATCTATCTCGACGGGATCTATCTGGCGCGCACCGTGGGCGCCAATCTGGACCTGCCCGATGTCGAGCGCGTTGAAATCCTGAAAGGTCCGCAAGGCACGCTGTTCGGGCGCAACACTATCGGCGGGGCCATCTCAATCGTCACACGCCAGCCGGGTCGCGACTTCGGGTTCACCGGTGACATCACGGCAGGCAGCTTCAACTACCTGCGCTTTCGCGGCACGGTCGATCTGCCGCTGGCGGACAACCTGCGCACATCGCTGACCGTATCCAGTTCCACCCGCGACGGCTTCCTGCGGCGCGTACCGTTCACGGGCGCTGGCGCACGCTTTGCCTCGAACTCGGACAATTTCCTCAACTTCAACCATTCGAGCTATCGTTCTGCAGAGCGCGAAGGTGGCGAAGGCAGCTTCAGCATCCGCGGCCGCGCGATCTGGGAGCCTTCGGATCGGTTCCGGGTCTCGCTGTCTGGTGACTATATGCACAGCGACAACAGCGGCCAGGCGAGCAAGCTGCTGGGCACGTTCGAAAACCTGCCCGGACCATTTGCTGGCACCGCCAATCTGCCGGGCACCGCCTTCAGCCCGGCCAATACCGGCTTCCTGTTCGGCGGCCTCTATAATTTCTGTATCGGATCGACCCCGGCGCAGATCGCAGCGCGCAATGCACAGGCGCTGTGCGGCGCACGGGGCACGCAGTTCCTGCCCAATCGCCGCCTGACATCGTTTGCCAGCGTCAATGTCGATGCTGACCCGACCAACAACCGCATTCCCTGGGACAGCCGCTTCCTCAACCCGAATATCGACCAGAGCTTTTCGACCGGACCCAGCTTTTCGGACCTGACCGCCTGGGGCCTGGCCGGGACGATGGAATTCGATCTGACCGACAACATCCAGATCAAGTCGATCACCGGCTATCGCAAGACGGCCTGGAAGGCGGGCGGCGACTATGACGGCTCGCCGCTCAGCATCCTCGAGATCAGCTTCGAGCAAAACCAGTGGCAGTTCAGCCAGGAACTGCAGCTGCTGGGATCGGCGCTGGACGACAAGCTGAACTTTGTCGGCGGTGCGTTCTACTTCGAGGAAAAGGGTGACCTGAACGACTTCGTGACGTTCAACGAAGGCCTGGTCCAGGTCGATGGGCCCAACCAATTCGATACCAGCAACTACGCCTTTTTCGGCCAGGTCGATTATCGCCCGATCGATCTGATCAGCTTCACTCTGGGGGCACGCTATACCAACGAGACCAAGCGGTTCGAAGGTGGCCAGCAGGAGCTGAAC
Organism: Hydrogenophaga intermedia; assembly: GCA_943370475.1. GTDB lineage: Bacteria > Pseudomonadota > Alphaproteobacteria > Sphingomonadales > Sphingomonadaceae > Blastomonas. The sequence goes on along the minus strand of CALRRI020000004.1, from coordinate 37,095 downwards.
GGCTTCAACTATCGTCTGTTCGGCTGCTCGGCGCCCGATGGCACGATCACGCCGCAGGGCCAGTTCCCGCTCGCCCCTCCGGGCGTGCCGTGCTTTGCCGGCCTCAGCTTCCCGTCGCCAGCAGAGCCGACCCGGGTCTATGTGCCGGGGATCAACCGCGCGAAGTTCGACAATTTTGCGCCCCGCGCCGGCATCCAGATCCATCCGAGCGAAGACCTGCTGATCTTTGGCAGCTGGTCGCGCGGCTACAAGACAGGCGGCTGGACGACGCGCCTGACCAACCCGCAGGGCGCCGTCGCCCCGGACTTCGGTCCGGAAAAGGCGGAAACCTTTGAGGCCGGGGTCAAGGCGACGCTGCTGGATCGGCGCCTGCAGGTCAACGCGTCGGTGTTCACTACCGAATACACCGGAGTGCAGCTCAACATTCAGGTCGGCACCTCGCCCACCATCGACAATGCGGGCGATGCGCGGATCAAGGGCTTCGAGTTCGAGGTGACCGCTCAACCGGTCCGCGGCCTGACGATCACCGGTGCACTCGGCTATCTCGACACCGCCTATACGAACGTCGCAGCCGCCGCCCTCGTCAATTCCTCGGCCATTCCGGGCATTCAGCGGGGCATTGCCGTGGGAGCGCCATTGCCCAAGTCTGCCGAGTGGAAGTTCAACATCAGCCCGCGCTATGAGCATAGCCTGCCGAGCGGTGCACAGGTGGTCGTGCTGGGTGACTGGTCCTATGCCAGCGCCTTCCGCAATGACATTGCCGGCACGGAATTGCTGTTCCGTCCGTCGACCGATGTCTTCAACGCTTCGGTCCAGTATGTCGCTCCCGATGAGACGTGGAACCTCACGCTTGGCGGCACCAATCTCAGCGACGAACGCTTCCTCACCACTGGCGGGCCGAACCTTTCCGCCGGACTGGTGTTCGGCAGCTATAACCGTCCGCGCGAATGGTACCTGCGCCTCGGCGTGAAGTTCTGACCCGACTCCGGTGTCTCGGCGGCGGCTGGGCACCGGGGGTCTCTCTCAGCACAGAAAGTGACACCGATGAGCATTTCTGCCCGAGCTGCTGTCTCGCGCCAGCCAGGCGCAGCGCCCCGGATTGAACCTGTCACGATCGAGGATCCGCGACCGGACGAACTGCTGGTCGAAATCCGGGGTGTGGGCGTCTGCCACACCGACATGGTCATGCGCGATCAGCATTTGCCGGTGCCGCTGCCGGTGGTGCTGGGCCATGAAGGCGCCGGGATCGTCAGGGCCGTGGGGAGTGCTGTGACCGATTTTGTCTTCGGTGACCATGTCGTGCTCAGCTTCATGTCCTGTGCGCAGTGCGGATCCTGCGCCGACGATCAGCCTGCCTATTGTCACCAATGGGTGCCGCTCAATTTCTTCGGAACGCGTATCGACGGCTCTACCGCCCTGACCGATGCCGATGGACAGCCTGTCCATAGCCATGTCTTCGGTCAATCGTCGTTCGCCAGCCATGCTATCGTCAACCAGCGCAATGCCATCAGGATCGACAAGGACCTGCCGATCGAACTGCTTGGCCCTTTGGGCTGCGGCATCCAGACAGGTGCGGGGACAGTCCTCAATGCCTGCCAGGTGCGGCCGGGATCGAGCGTTGCGGTGATCGGTGCAGGCGCTGTCGGGCTCTCCGCCATAATGGCAGCACGCATCGCGGATGCCGCAACCATTGTCGCGATTGATATAAACGATGTCCGCCTAGCTCTGTCTTTGGAACTGGGTGCAACGCACGCGGTGCGGTCCGACGCAGACACCTTTGCCGGTCATGCAGCAGAGGCAGGCTGTCCCGGCGGCTTTGACTATATTATCGATACCACGGGCATCGGCTCGCTGGTCAACGATGCGGTTCTCGCGCTCGCTCCGCGCGGCGAAATGGCCCTGGTTGGAGCCTATGCCCCAGGCAACCGATTGAACAGCGATTTGGCCCATCTGATGAGCGGTGGCCGGGTCATTCGCGGCATCGTCGAAGGCAGCGCGAACCCGAAAAGCTTCATTCCGCAGCTGATCGACTATTATCGGCAGGGCCGGTTCCCGTTTGACCGGCTGGTCGAGTATTTTCCGTTCGATGAAATTAGTCGCGCAATTTCAGAAGGAGAAACGGGCCGGGTGATCAAGCCCGTGCTGTTGCTCCCGATTGCAAATCCCTAGCATTGGTCCGTCTTGGACATCTAACGACCTAACGTCGGAAGCATTCCGGGCAAATGCGCGCACGATCTGAGCGATGAAGCTCCGATCGGCGTTCGCTGCGTCACCTGAGCTCGCAGGTGGATCCGAGATGAGGCGGCTGGTGGCCGGAGGCGAGACGCCCCCGGCCCCTTAGAACCGCACCGATAGCGTCGCCCGTGCGCCGTGGTCCGCGGTGTCCTTGCCGATCAGGCCGGTGTAGCCGATCGAAAGGTCCGCGTTCCTCCCCAGCTTCACTGTGGCATCGAGCTTGGTCGCCAGCGCGAAACTGTCAAGCTGGACGCCGCGGATGGTGAAGGCCTGGGCGGGAGCTGACGCCAGAGCGATCCGCGCCGCCGGATCACGGTCACCGATCTGAACGCGACCGGCCAGCGTGCCGGAGAGCTGCACTTTGCCCATGCGCACCACGCCATCGGCACCGACGGTGATCGATCCGCTGCTGTAGCTCTGACGCCGGACAGCAAGCGCCGCCGCGCCACCTGTTTCGGTCAGCGCATCGAGCCTGAACGATCCCGCCGCAACGCTCGCGAACGGACGATAGGTCGCCTTGCCAGCATCGATGGCATAGCTCAGCTCGGCAAAGCCCTGGACCGCGCGGCCATCGCCCCGGCCCCGGTTGGTCTCGGCAAGGCCCGGCAACGCGATGTTGCACACGCTGGTGAGATCGACCCCGGTCACGCTCGCGCCCATGCCGACGCTGACACCGCCGCTGTTGACGCCCGCATAGAGGCCGCCACCGGTCTGCTCGACCTCGGTGCGTGAGCCGCGCGCATCAACACTGACCTTGCTGGTCATGTGCATGCCGAACGCACCGATGCGCCAGCTGCCCTCGCTGTTGGCATTGCCGAAATCGATGCCGGTGATGAAGCCCTGGCGATCGGATTCATAGCGCGCGGCATTGCCGTCGCGATTGCCATTGCCCCAGCTGCCGAACACCTGGCCCCAGGCCCCTGCCCCATTGCCCCACTCGGGCGTCTGGCGCGAGGTCGCAGCAACCGCGCCGATCCGGCCGAGCACCGCTTCACGCACCAGTCGCTCCTGCTCGATGCCCACGCCCGCGGCGGTGGCATAGATCTCGCCCGAGAGCTGATCGAAGGCGCCCGGCTGCTGGGCATTGGGCAAGGCGTACACGTTGAACAGCGGCTGCGGATTGTAGCCTGCAGTCACCGCCGCATCGATCCGCGACACCACCGAGCGCTGGTTGGCGGTGAGCAGCGTGCCGCCGACAATGTTGGTGAGCAGATTGGGTGCCATCCGCAGCAGAACCTGATTGGCGGTATAGACCAGCTCGGGCCGATAGAGGATGCCGAACTCGCCAAAGCCCGTCACGGTATCAAAGGTACCGGTGCGGCCGCCGGTCGCCTGCAGCAGCAGATAGTTGCTGTTGAACGCATAGGTACCGCCCAGATTGGTCAGCGCCGCAGTGCCGCCCAGTTGCAGCGTGCCGTTGCCGATGAGCATGTCCGACCCCGCCGGTGCCTGGATCTGCAACCGCAGCGTGCTGCCCGACTGGAGCTGGATCGCACCGTTGACACCGAGCATGCCGAGGCCGTTGACACCCGGCGAGACGACCGAGCCACTGCGCGCGGTCAGGCCGCCGACCGTGCCGGTGCCCGAGAGAGTCGCGCCCGACAGGATCGTGGTGGCCGAACCCGCCAGCGATCCGGAGACACGCAGTTCGCCGCCACGCACCGTGGTGGCCCCACGCAGGCCGCTGCTATCTGCGGTCAGCTCGAGCAGGCCCGTACCAGTCTTGTCGAGCAGCCCGGCACCACCGATGCGCCCGATGAACACGCCGTTGGTCGCTTGTGCGAACTCGAGCGCGGCATCGTTCTGGATCATGCCCTGCAGCGAGACCGTCGATCCGATCAGGCGACCGGCGGAGACCAGCGTACCACCGGTATAGCTGTTGGGACCGATCAGCGTCGTCGTGCCGGTGCCCGCCTGGACGAACATTCCGGTGCCGCTGATGGGACCGGTCAGGCTATAGGCATTGCTGCGGTTGATGATCAGCGTTCCGTTGTTGATCACCGGGCCGATGATCGATCCGGTGGTCCCGCCATTGCCCAGCTGCAACGTACCCGCAGCAATGGTCGTGCCGCCACCATAGACATTGTCGCCAGCCAGGATCAGTCCGCCGGTCCCCGTCTTGGTCAGCGCGCCAGTGCCCGAGATCACGCCGCTGAACAGCGAGTTGACGCCATTCGTGCCGGTGGTGAGCCGTGCATTGCCAAGAGCGATCGTGCCCGCACCGGACAGGACGCCCAGAGTGGTGTCGAACCCGCCGAGGCTGAAGCTGCCGGTGGCCGCCTGCTGGAACACTGCGATGCCGGTGGTGATGCCGGTCAGCGTGATGCTGCCGCTGTTGAGCACATCGCCGGTCAGCACGCCGCTGAGCCGCGCGGTGCCGCTGTTGGCAAGGCCGCCCGACAGCGTACCGACCGAAGAGAAGGTGCCGTTATTGGTCACCAGCCCGCGGATCACGCCGTTGTTGACCGCCGTTGCGCCGGCGGAATTGACCAGCTGGCCCAGGATCGAGCCATTGTTGATCAGACTGGCGTTGTTGAGAACGCTGCCTGCGATCACGGCGGCGCTGAGCGTTCCCGCCATCGGCGCTTCGCCCGCAGACGCAGCCGGTGCCAGAGGATCGACCAGCGCGGATGCCACCGGGCTGGCGGGTTCTGCGCCGCCGAGGACGGCCGCTTCCAGCCGCGCGGTACCCATGCCGTTGCTGAGATCCGACACCATCGCCAGGCGCGCAGCGGGCACGGTGGTGACAGTCCCCGCAACCTGTGACTGAGGCGCTTCGCCCAGCGTCACAACCGGAAGATCCGCCGAGACCATGCCCGACACCGGATCGGCGAACAGGTCCACCGGCTCCGGCCCGGACGAGACGCCGCCCGCCAGCGGCAGGCGCTGTTTGCTCGAGGTGAGGCTGGCAGGCGTGCGTCCGCCCGCGATCCAGCCATTGTCAGCCAGCATGTCGGCGCGTGTGCCGATGGAAGCGGTGGCTGACGGTGCGGTGGCTGCGGCAAGCGAGACCACTGCCGCGGGCATGCTCGCCTGCTCTGCCACGATCGGCGATGGCGCAGCATTTGCCACGGCGGCCACCGATGCACTCACGGGTACTGGGGCAGCGACTATGGCCGCAATGCTGCTCGTGGTGCCACCGATGCTCGCGCCCTCACCGATCACCAGAGTGCCCGCATTGACCACGGTAAGACCGGTATAGCTGTTGATTCCGGTCAGCGTGAACGTGCCGGTGCCCAGCTTCTGCAGGCCGCCACTGCCCGAGATGACTCCAGAGAACAGCGACGAACTGTTGTCCGAACCCACGACCAGCATTCCGCTGCCCAGCTGGATGGGGCCCAGGCCCGCCAGGCTGCCGAGCGACGCGTTGAAGCCCGCCAGGTTCAGGCTGCCGCCCGCATTCTGCGTCAGGCGGCCCTGCACGACCAGCTGACCGCTGGCATTGATGCCTCCGCTGTTGGTGACCGGGCCGTTGATCTGGCCCGCCAAAGTCGCGGTTACATTGTTGGTGAGCGATCCCAGAATGAGGCCTGAGCTTGCAAAACCGGCATTGTTCAGCACCGATCCGCTGAGGCCCGCACTCGCGGTGAGCGAGAGCAGACCTGCGCTGACCGTGGTCAGGCCGGTATAGCCCTGGCCGCTGGTCAGCGTGAACGCGCCCGACCCCGTCTTGATCAGGCCGCCGGTGCCGCCGATCGTCCCGCCGAAGCTGGTCGAGGCGTTGCTGCCGCCCAGCGTCAGCGTCGCGTTCCCCAGCAGCAGTGTGCCCGCGCCGGACAGGCTGCCGATGCTGGTGTTGAAGCCAGCCAGGTCGAAGCTGCCATTGGCGGTCTGGCTGAAGCCGGTGATACCGGTCAACCCGCCCTGAAGCTGGACGAGGCCGCTGTTGGTCACCGCGCCGTTGAGCTGACCCGAAAGACCCGCCGAGCCGCTGTTGACGAGGCCGCCACCCAGCACGCCGTTGGAGATCAGCGTGCCGGTATTGGTCACGAGACCGGCGACAGTGCCTGCATTGCTCAACCCTGCATTGTTCAATACAGCGCCCGACAGGCTGCCGCCGCTGGCCAGCGCCAGCACGCCTGCATTGACAGTCACGGTTCCGGAGAGGGTGTTCGTGCCGGACAGTGTGAACGTACCCGTGCCGGATTTGACCATGCTGCCCTCGCCCGCAAGCACTCCCGTATAAGCGGTGCTGGCGTTGCTGCCGCCGGTGTTCAGCGCCTGACCCGCAGCGATCTGCACGCGGCCACCGCTGCCGGCGAGCGCACCGATGGTCTCACTGACATTGACCGACAGCGTGCCGGAATTGACCGTGACCAGCGCGGTATCGGCGATCGAGGCCCCTGCCCCCTGCAGCACGACATCGCCGCCTGCCAGGGTCACGCCCTGCGCGAAGCTGCCCGCGCCCGTCAGCGCGGTGCTGCCCGCGATCGCCTGCAGCGCATTGGCGGTGCCGCTGATATCGCGGATCGTGCCACCACTGGAGGTGATGCTGCCGGTCAGGCTGCCATTGGCGAGCGTGCCGCCCGCCAGGCTGATCGCGGCAATGCTCTGTTCAAAGCCGCCGAGGCTCAATGTGCCGCCTGCGCCGATGGTCACCAGGCCGTTGCCCGACCAGATATTGGCTGCGCCCGATGCCAACGTGCCGCCGGTGATGCTGGTAGTGCCGCTGTGCGACAGCAGGCCGGTCACGGTCAAAATGCCGCTGCCCTGCTTGGCGAGATTGCCGGTGTTGAAGATCACGCCTGCAAAGTCGGTCGAACCGTTGTTTCCGCCCAGAGTGAGCGTCTGCCCGGCATCGATCTGCACTGTGCCGCCCGCGCCCGCCAGCGAACCGATGGTTTCGGAGACCGCAACGATCAGGCTGCCGGTGCCCAGAGTGACCGCCGCGGCATCGTCGATGCTAGTGCCTCCCTGCAGGAACAGGTTGCCCGCGTTCACATTCACGCCCGAGGCGAAATTGCCGGTGCCGAACAGGGCGGTGCTGCCGCCGGTGACGGTGAGTGCGCCCGCCGTGTTCGCGTTCGCGATCCCGACAAGGCCAGCGCCGCCAGTGGTCAGCGCCTGGGTCGATCCGGCGAGCAGCGCGATATCGAGACGTCCGGCATCGGCCGTGATCAGGCTGTCTGACCCCAAATTGACCGTCCCCGCCCAGATATTGCTGTCGGCCACGTTGCGCAGCGCGCCCGCACCGGTCACGCCGGTGCCGTTGATGATCAGCGCCTCGCCGGTGATGGTCACGCCGCCCTGCAGTTCCAGCGCGGCGCCCGCATCGACTGCAGTGCCCGCAGCATTGCTGCCCAGGCCTGCATTGTTGCGGACGGAAAGCACGCCCTGACTGACCGTGGTGAGGCCAGCATAGCTGTTCGCGCCATTGAGGACGAACGCGCCGGTGCCGGTCTTGGTGAGGCCGCCATTGCCCGAGATCACGCCTGCAAAGCTGGTGGAGGCGTTGTCGCCGCCGGTGGTCAGCGTTGCACTGCCCAGGACAACCGATCCACTGCCCGCCAGGCTGCCGATGCTGGTGCCGAAACCGCCCAGATCGAAAATGCCCGTTGCGTCCTGCGTCACCGTGCGAATGCCGGTGATCGCGCCGGTCAGCGTGACCGTGCCCGCATTGGCGATGGCGTTGTTGAGCTGGCCTGACAGCTGCGCGGTTGCCCCTGCAGCGTTGGTCAGCGCACCCGATAGCGTGCCGGTCGAGACCAGGCTGCCCGTATTGGTGACCGCGCCCGCAACCGATCCGGCGTTGGTGAAGCTGGCGTTGTTGGCCACGCCACCGACCAGCGACCCGCCACTGCCGATGGCGAGCGTGCCTGCGGTCACCGTGGCAAGGCCGGTAAAGTCGTTCGCCGCGTTCAGCGTGAAAATGCCGGTACCCGTCTTAGTGAGCCCGCCATTGCCGCTGATCGTGCCCGCAAAGCTGGTGCTGGCGTTGTTGCCGCCGGTGGTCAGGATCGCGCCATTGGCCAGACGCACGGCACCGCTGCCCGCCAGGCTGCCGATGCTGGTGCTGTTCGCGCCCAGCACGAAGCTGCCCGTGCTCGCCTGGGTCAGGGCGCCGATGCCGGTGGTCGCGCCGGTCAGCGTAATCGTGCCTGCATTGCTGACAGCTCCTGCCAGCGTGCCCCGGATCGAGGCATTGCCGCCGCCCGCGTTGATCAGTCCTCCGTTCAGCGCACCGGTCGAGACCAAAGTGGCGTTGTTGGTCACAAGACCTGCAATGAGGCCATTGCTGCTGACCGTGGCATTATTGACCAGGGCCCCCGCCAACGCACCATTGCTTCCCAGAATGAACGTGCCGCCATTGACGCTCGTCAGGCCGGTATAGGACTGCACGCCCGAGAGCGAGAAGGTGTTCGCCCCGATCTTGGTCAGGCCGCCGGTTCCGGTGATCGTACCATCAAAGGTCTGCGACTGGGTGCCGTTGCCCAAAGTCAGGGTCGCACTGCCCAGAGCAACGGTACCGCCGCCACCGGCCAGCGTGCCGACGGTGGTCGCAAAGCCGCCAAGGTTGAAGACGCTGCCCGTCGCCATGGTGAGATCGGTAATGCCAGTGGTCGTGCCGGTCAGGTTGATGGTGCCGCGGTTGATCGCGACATTGTTGAGCGCACCGGCAAGGTTCGCAGTTGCGCCTGCTTCGTTGGTGAGCAGGCCGCTCAGCGTGCCGCTCGAGTTGAACGTCGCAGTGTTCAGCACCGTGCCTGCAACCGATCCGCCTGCAGCCAGGGTGAGCGAACCGGCGCTGATCAATGTCCGTCCGGTGAGGCTGTTCGCACCAGTCAGGGTGAAACCGCCTGTGCCGCGCTTTTCGATACCGCCGCTGCCGGAAATGACGCCGGCAAAGCTGGTGGTGGCATTATTGCCACCCAGGGTCAGCGTGCCACTGCCCAGTTGCACCGATCCGGTCCCTGACAGCGCGCCGATCGTCGCATTGAAGCCGCCGAGGTTGAAAGTCGCGTTGCTGAGCTGGTTCAACGTGCCATTGCCGGTAAGCGAACCAAGCAGGCGAATCGTGCCCGCATTGGAGACGGCACCGTTTACCGTGCCCAGAAGCTCTGCCGTCTGCGCAACATTGTTGGTCAACCCGCCAGCCAGGGTTCCAGTGGACCGCAGAATGCCCGAATTGGTAACGAGCCCCTGGACAGTTCCGTTGTTGGTGAAAAGGGTATTGTTCTGCAGGGCGCCTGCAATCACGCCGCCATTTGCCAGCGTGAGCGTGCCGCCGCTGATCGTGGTCAGCCCGGTATAGCTGTTGACACCCGAGAGGGTGAACGTTCCCGAACCGGTCTTGGTCAGACCGCCGCTGCCCGAGATCACGCCCGCAAAGCTGGTGTCGGAAGAGTTACTGCCCGTGTTCAGCGTTGCCGCACCCAATTGCACTGCGCCGGATCCTGACAGGCTGCCAATGACGGCCGTGAATCCGTTGAGGTTGAACGTGCCCGCCGTTTGGGTGACGGCACTGCTGCCGGTCACCGTGCCTGTCAGCTGGATCGTGCCGGAATTGGAAACCGCACCATTGAGCTGACCCGAAAGGGTGGCAATGCCGGTGCCGGTATTGGTGAGACCTCCACTGAGCGATCCTGTCGAGGTGAGCAGCGTATTGTTGGTCACCAGGCCAGTGATGAACCCGGCGTTGCTGAACAGCGCATTGTTGACCACGCCGCCCGACATGGTTCCGCTCGAGGCCAGCGCAAGGCTGCCGGCGCTCACCGTTGTGAGGCCGTTATGGCCCACCATGCCACTCAGCGTCAGCGCGCCTGTACCCGTCTTGACGAGGCTTCCGATACCCGAGGTCGTACCGGAGAATGTTGTGCTTGTATTGTTGCCGCCAACCGTGATCACGCTGCCGCCCAACTGGATTGCGCCTGCCCCGGCAAGGCTGCCGATGGTGGATGCAAAGCCATTGAGGTTCAGCGTGCCGGTGCTAGCCTGGGTCAGTGCACCGATACCGGTGGTGGTCCCGGTCAGGGTGATGGCACCCGCATTGGTCACCGTACCATTGACCCGACCGGCCAGGCTCGCGGTTGCGCCCGCGATGTTGGTCAGCCCGCCGTTCAGCGCGCCGGTGGAATTCAGAGTGCCGCTGTTCGTCACAGCACCCGCGATGATGCCCTCGTTCACGAAGCTGGCGTTGTTCTGGACTGCACCTGCCAGCGTGCCGACGGTCGACAGGCGCAGCGTACCGGCGCTGACCGTCGTTGAGCCGCTGTAGGTGTTGCTGTTTGCGAGGATCAGCGTTCCCGCGCCCGTCTTCGTGAGCCCGCCGGTTCCCGAAATCCCGAGGTTCAATCCGGCCGAGCCGGCCGCGCTGGAGACATCGATGATCGAGAAACCGCCAGTGGTGGCAAGCCTTCCCGTGCCATCGGCCGGGTTCAGATTGTACCCTGAAGTTTCGAACCGCAGTTCCTGGAATGCCTGCGTTCCGCTGACCTGCACCGTGCCGCCTGCTGCACCTGCAAACACCCCGGTCTGGCTGCCCCAGGCAAAGTTTGCCGAGAATGCGGGCGCAGATGTCCAGTTGCCGTTGTTGCTGTTCCAGATGCCCGATCCGCCATTGCCATTGGTGGCATTGGAGCTGCCGGTCAGATCGCCGCCATCCCAGTAGAGCACGGTTGGGACGCCCAGCGTGAACCGCGCGCTGATCTCGCCCGCCACGTTGGTGACCAGCGATGTGGTAAATCCGGCAGGGCGCTGGCCGAAGAGCAGACCATTATCGGTCAGCGTCCCGCCATAATTGAACAGCCGATAGATGCCCTCGCCAAAGCCGGGCAGTGTAGTGACGTTGAGCGTCCCTGCGAGGGTCAGATTGCCGCCCACGGTGATCAGGTCGTTAATCCCGCCACCGACGACGCCTGCCTGGGCGAGTTCGAAATTGAGGATCGAGCCCGCATCGAGCGCAAGATTGCCGCCAATGGCCAATGTGCCGGGGCTGTTGCCAGGTGCCAGGATGCTGCCGGTGCCCAATGCGATACTGCCCAGGAAGTTGCCGCTGCCGCCCAGGGTCGCGCCATTGGCCACCGAGAGGGTTGCTGAGTTGCCTGCGACATCGCCCATCTGACCGTTGATCAGCAGCGTACCCGCGTTGACGCTGAGCGTGCCGGTGAAGTTCGCCGCTGCGGTGTTGCTGCCGCCCAGCGTCAGCGTACCGGTACCGGTCTTGGCGAGCCCGCCGGTGCCCGAGATGATGCCGTCGAACGCGGTCGATGCGTTGCTGCCACCGGTGGTCAGCGTGCCGCCGCCCAGCTGCACCGCGCCGGTTCCGGAGATGCTGCCGATCGTGGCGTTGAACCCGGCAAGGTTGATTGTGCCGCCGCTGGCCTGGGTCAGCGCCGCATTGGCGGTCAGTCCCGCTGTCAGCGTGATCGTGCCCGAATTGCTGACCGCGCCGTCCACGATATTGGCAAGGCTGGCAGTAGCGCCCGCAGCATTCACCAGGCCGCCTTCCAGCCTTCCGCCCGAAACGAGCGTGCCGGCGTTGGTCACCAGCCCGGACACCGTGCCCGAATTGCTGAAGCCCGCGTTGTTCTGAACGGCACCGGCCAGCGAACCCGTGGCCGATATCAGGATCGTACCCTGGTTGATGGTGGTCGCACCGGCAAAGGTATTCGCACCGGACAGGGTCTGCGTTGCTGTCCCCGTCTTGATGAGGCCGCCGTTACCGGAGATAACGCCCGCGAAATCGGTGTCGACATTGGCGCCGCCCAAGGTCAGCGTGCCACTGCCCAGCTGGACCGACCCGAGCCCGGCAAGGCTGCCGATGGTCGCATCGAACCCGGCCAGGTTGAATGTGCCGGTGCTGGTCTGGGTCACCGCAGCATTGCCGGTCGTCCCGCCGGTCAGGGTCAGCGTGCTCGCGTTGGTGACCGGGCCATTGATCGTGCCACGCACCGAAGCGGTGGCGGCGGCATTGTTGGCAAGCCCGCCGTTCAGCGCGCCGGTGGAAACCAGACTGCCCGCATTGGTGACGAGGCCGGCGATGGTCCCGGCGTTGACCAGGCTGGCGTTGTTCTGCACCCCGCCGGCCAGGCTGCCCGTCGTGCCGACCGAAAGCGTGCCCTGGCCAACCGTCGTGAGGCCAGTCAGGGTGTTGACGCCGCCCAGCGTCAGCGTGCCGGTGCCGGTCTTCGCCAATGTGCCAGATCCGGAGATGATGCCGTCGAAACTGGTCGACGCATTGCTTGCGCCCGCCGTCAGCGTGCCTGCACCCAGTTGAATGGTGCCATTGCCCGCAACGCTTCCCAAAGTCGCATTGAAGCCGGCCAGATCAAGGCTTGCACCGCTATTCTGAGTAAAGCTGGGCGAGCCCGACAGGGCTGCGGTCAGCGTGATCACACCCGAATTGGTGATCGCGCCGCTGACGGTGTTGGCTAGACTTGCGGTCGCGCCCACGTTGTTGACCAGACCGCCTGCCAAAGAACCGGTGGAGACCAAAGTTGCTGCGTTAGTGAAGACCCCCGTGGCGGTTCCCGCATTGATGAAGGTCGCATTGTTTTGCACCGAGCTCGCCAGCGACGCTCCGGTGGCAAGGAGGATCGACCCCAGGTTTATGGTTGTAAGGCCTGTAAAGCTGTTGAGGCCCGAGAGGGTCAATGTCCCCGTGCCAAGCTTGGTGAAATTCCCCGATCCGCTGATCGCACCGCCAAACGATGTACTGATGCCGTTCCCGGCGAGCGACAGGGTGCCTGCCCCCAGCTGGATTGTGCCGTTACCTTCCAGCGACCGGATCGTGGCGTTGAACCCTGCCAGGTTGAACGTACCGCTCGCATTTTGCGAGAGGTTGGCCGAACCCGATGTCGCACCATTCAGCGTGATGGCACCGGAGTTTGTCACCGGTCCGTTGAGAGTGCCGGAAACGGTGGCTGTCGCGCCCGCCGCGTTCGTTAGCCCGCCGAACAACCGTCCACTGGACGCCAACGTGGCGTTATTGGCCACGAGACCCGTGATGCTGCCTGCATTGACCAGACTTGCGTTGTTCAGGACCGTGCCGGCGAGGCTGCCGGTGGTGGTGAGCGAAAGAGTGCCTTCGCTTACCGTCGTCGGACCGGTGAAGGTGTTGCCACTCGTCAGTGTCAGTGCGCTGTTGCCGATTTTCCGCAGTTCACCGTTGCCGGAAATCACCGCGCCCAGGGTCGACGTCTGAGGGGCACCTCCAATGGTGAATCGACCGCCATTGAGCGTTATGGTCCCGAGCAAACCATCGATGCTTCCGACGGTGAAGTCGAATGCGCCGATATCGGTCGTGGAGTTGCCATTCAGGGTTGCGCGGGACCCGACGGTGGTATTGCCGGTCAGGATCGCATTCGAACTGTTGTTGAAATTGAGGGTGACGGCTCCGCTGACCCGTGCGGTGCCGCCCTGCAGATTGTTGAGGCTGCCAGCAGTACCGTTGAACACGAGGTTGCCGGTGTTGGCGATGGTTCCCGCATAGGATCCGCCAAAGGTGAGGTTGGCCCTGTTCGAGACCGTCGTTGGCCCAAAGGCCGATCCGAAGCCGTTGGTGATGATCGCCGAGCCCTGGTTGATATCAAGGGTCGAGGTCTCGACTGTCGCATTGGTGAGCGTCAGCGTGCCGGTGCCCAGCTTGACCAGCGATCCCCCGCCAATCATGCTGCCCGAGAAGGCTGTCGAACTGTTGTCGCCGCCAACTGTCAGCGAGCCGCCGCTGCCGCCATTGATCCTGCCGCTCCCCGCCAGGCTGCCAAACGCTGAGAAGGTGGACCCGATATTGAGGATGCCTGTGCTGTCCAGGACCAGCGCTGCGGTCGAATTCACGCTAGCGGTCAGGCTGATCGAGCCAAAGTTGTTGATTGCGCCGCCAATCGAGCCGGAAAGGCTCGCCATCGCACCGGCCGCATTGGTCAGCCCGCCAGCGAGCGTCCCGGTGCTGGTCAGCGTGCCGGCATTGGTCACCAGGCCGTTGATCGTGCCGCCATTGGCGAGTGTCGCGTTGTTCTGGACAGCACCCGCAATAACGCCGCTGCTGAGCAGCGACAGCGTGCCGCCAGTCACGGTCGTGGTGCCGGAATAGCTGTTGGCGCCTGCCAGCGTCAGCGTGCCCGCGCCGGTCTTGGTCAGCCCCGCCGTGCCCGAAATCGGCGTGTTCAGACGCGCCGAAATGCCGGTATCGACATTGATGATCGAGAAGCCGCCGGTGGTCGCCAGGCCGCCGGTCGGTCCGATCGGATTCAGCGTATAGCCGTCGGTCAGGAAGCGCAGTTCCTGGAACGCCTGGGTGCCGGTCACGCTGACGATCCCGCCGGCTGCGCCGGCGAACACCCCGGCCTGTCCGGCCCATGCACTGTTGACGGCGAAGCCGGTCGGGGCCGTCCAGTTCGTCGACGTGCTGGTCCAGCTGCCGGCGCCGCCATCACCATTGGTAGTGGCCAAGGCGCCGGTCGTATCGCCACCATCCCAGAACTGGATCGTCTGGGTGCCTGCATTGAACAGGATATTCACCTGACCCGCGATGTCGGTGAGCACCGACGAGGTGAAGCCAAGCGGCAGCGTGCCCAAGGTAAGCTGGCTGTTGGTCAGCGTGCCGCCATAATTGAACAGCCGGTAGAAGCCCGCGCCAAAGCCGGTCAGTGCGGTGACGTTGAGCGTGCCGTCGAGCACCAGATTGCCGCCGACGCTGATCAGATCGTTGATCCCGCCACCGACAACACCCGCCTGCGCCAGCTCGAAGTTCAGTACGGAGCTGTCGTTCAGCGTCAGGTTGCCTGCGATGGTCTGCGTTGCCGGACTGTTGCCGGGTGACAGGATGCCGCCATTGGCGACCACGACATTGCCCTGGATCGTGCCGGAACCGCCCAGTGCTGCGCCCGATGCAACATTGATGGTCGCGGCGCGGTTGGTGACATCGCCCAAAATGGCATTGACCAGCAGCGTGCCGCCATTGAGGTTGAAGGTGCCCGTGAAGGCATCAGCGGCGGTGTTGGCCCCGGTGAGCGTCAGCGTGTTGGCCAGATTCTTCTGCACCGTGCCCGCGCCGGTCAGCACATTGGCCATGCTCACCGCATCGCTGCGGTTGAGCAGCAGCTGCGCGCCACTGCTGATCGATACGGTGCCTGTGCCGATACTGCCCGTGGTGCCGCCATCGCCAATCTGCAAGCTGCCGCCAGTGATGCTGGTGGTGCCCGAATAGGTGTTCGCGCCGGTCAGGGTGAGCGTTCCGGCGCCGCTCTTGAGCAGCGAGATTGTTCCGGTGCCGCCTCCGATCACGCCCCCAAAGGTCGAGGACGCGTTTTGCAGGGCGGTGAACTGGGCCGCTGTCGCGGACGAATTGGTGATCACGCCAGCGCCGCTCAGATTGACGCCGCCGCCCGCAAAACCGTTAAGGTCCAGTGTAGCAGACGTGCCAACCGTCAGACCGCCGCCTGCGCGCAACAGGAAGACATCTGATGCTGCACCCAGGCGCAAGGTGCCGCCATCGATCCGGATCGAAGCGGTGCTGACTGGCCCTGGTGCCGGGGCGAAGGCAATGCCCACGGTGCCGGTCTTGGTTGTCGTGCCGAAAACGAGCGAGGTGGCAAAATTGCTGAAGTCGAGAGGTCCGCCCAGCGAGAGCGTCTGGCCCGACGCTGCGGAGATGTTGACATTGGCAAAGTTGCCGATCGTCAGTCCGGCGACAGTGGCGGAGATTCCCGCAGCCGTCGTCAGCACAGAATCGCCCGACATGGTGAGCGCCCCGGTGCCCAACGCGCCGGCATTGCCGATCTCGATGCCCCCGCCGGTGATGCGGGTACCGCCGGCATAGCTGTTCGCACCGCTCAGTGTGGTGGTTCCCAGACCATCGCGCACCAGCACGCCGTCGCCAGAGATAGTGTTGGCCACGGTGAGGTTGTTGCCCGAGAAGCGCAGTGTCGATCCTGCGCCCATGGTGACATTGCCCGTACCCAGCGTGCCGCCCGTGCCCAACCTGCCAACCTGCAAGATATTGCCTGCGGCAATCGAGGTTGCGCCATAAGTGTTGTTGCCGGTCAGGATCAGCGTCGTCGATCCCGCCAGCGGGCCACCGCCCACAACGTTGAGTCTGCCACCAGACAGTGCGCCGGAAAGGATGAGCGACGGAGCGATGATGCCCGACCCGGCATCCGCGCCCAGCACGATGTCGTTGGCGAGCGTTCTGCCCGCAGCGGTCGGCAGCCTCAGCGTCGTGCCCGTTGCCATCTGCAGCGTGCCGGTGCCAAAGCTGCTGGTGTCGGTCAACAGGCTGATCATTCCGGTGTTGAACTGCACCGTGCTGCTGCCGGTGGTCGCGCCGGAGAAGCGCAGATCGCCTGTGCCAGTCTTGATCAGCGCTCCGTTGAAGGTGTTTGCCCCAGAAAACTCGAGCGATGTCGATGCGACGTCGATGGTGCCGCCAGCGGCGGTGACCGTCAGTGGCTTGGTGAGCGTGCCGACCACGTCAGCACCCAGCGTGGCACCGTTCAGCGTGATGCCATTCGATCCGTTGAGCAGCGTGACCGCATTGGCATTGCTCAGCCGCAGCGTGCCGCCATTGACGTTGATCGGGTTGACCGCTGCCCCCAGCGACAAGGCAACCGGAGCGAGTTCGATCGTGCCGAACAAGGTCGGGGCGCCGAAATTGATCGGAGAACCCGCCGGCCCGTCGAAGAAGATCTGGCTTGATGCCAGCCGCAGCGTGGTGCCGGTCGCCGCCGCCACGGTCACGTTCGCCGCGTTGAGCGTCAGGGTGTTGTTCAGCGTGCCGGTCACATCGCTGCGCAGCGTGCTATTGGCTAGCAGCTGGATGGTGCCCGAGCCCGCAGCATCGATCACGCCGCCTGTGGCGTGGCCGAGAGCGACCGAACCTGCGGCAATGCCGAGGCCCCCCGAAAAGCTGTTGGCGCCGGTCAGTGTCATGACACCGCCGCCCTGCTTGCCCACATTGCCCAGACCGGAAATGACGTTTGCGACGGTGAATGCGTCCGACCGGTTGAACGCCAGGAACGAACTGCCATTGACCGTGATATTGCCGGTGCCCAGAGCGCCTGTCGTTCCGCCGATCCCCACGGTCAGGCCGCCCGTACCGCTGATCGTGGTGGGTCCCGCATAGCTGTTGTTGGCGGTGAGGACCAATTGGCCATTGCCCGTCTTGGCAAGGCTGCCGGTTCCCGACAGCGCGCCGTTCAGGGTCAGGCTTGTGCCCGTTAGCACGTCTATTCCCGCTGCGCCGGTCAACACGACATTGCGCGCAGAGCTGAACGTCGCAGTCGAGCCGAGCACGCCGTTGCCAATCGTCAGGCCCCCCGCGATAGCGCCGAGATTGGCATTCGACGCAACGTTCAGCCGCCCTGCGGTAATGACCGTGCCACCCGAATAGGTGTTCGTGCCCGACAAAGTCAGCGTGCCTGCACCGATCTTTTCCAACGGCCGCGCGCCGCCGGTTTCGGAGATCACGCCGGACTGCGTCGCATTGCCGGTCAGCACCTGCAACTGCGTGGTCGTGGAGTTGAGCTGGATCGGCGTCGCCATCACCAGGCCATCGCTGTAATCGATGACCGATCCCGTGGTGCGGATGATGCCCGTGGCTCCGCCCGCCGCATTGGCGCTGCGCAGCGCCAGCGTGCCGCCCGCCACGACAATGCCATTGGTGAAGCTGTTCGATCCCGACAGCAACAGCGTGCCTGCTTCAACCGTGGCCGATCCCAGCACAAGGTTGCTGCTCACCGTTGCCACCCCGATGCCAAGCTTGCGCAAGGCACCTGTGCCGGTGATCAGCTGGGCCAGCGTGATGTCGCTGCTGAGGTTGATCGCCAGCGTGCCATTGTTGGTAATCGCCCCGGTGCCAAGCGCGCCCGAGGTGCCGCCGTTGCCGATCTGCAAGGTGCCCGCGGTCACCGTAATGCCGCCATTCACTGCGTTGGCACCAGTCAGCGTCAGCACACCTGCACCCAGCTTGGTCAATGTGCCGGTGCCGCTGATCGGGACGCCGATGGTGATGTCATCGGAACGATTGAAGACCAGCGCGGCGTTGTTGATGATCGACCCTCGGTCGATGAAGCCCACGGTGCCGCCATTGCCGAACTGCAGCATGCCGCCGCTGATCGTGGTTGTCCCCAGATGGGCCAATGTGCCGGTAACGGTGAAGGTGCCAGCGCCCTGCTTTGCAAGATTGCCGTCGCTGAAGGTCAGACCGGCAAAGCTGGTGGACGTGCCATTGCCGCCCATCGTCAGGGTTTGGCCGGCGCTGAGCTGGACGGTGCCGCCGGTGGCGGCAAGCGAACCGATGGTTTCCGAAACACCGACAATCACGCCGCCACCGTTGACGACAACGGCTGCCAGATCGTTGATCGCGGTGCCGCTCTGCGCAAAAAGCGCGCCGCTGTTCACGGTCACGCCGCCAGCAAAATTGCTGGCGCCGAACAGGCCGGTGCTGCCGCCGCTCACCGTGAGCGATCCTGTGCCAGTGGCAGAGGTGATCGCGATAACGCCTGCGCCGCCGGTCGTCAGGTTCCGCGTGCCATTGTCAATCGCGTCGATGTCGAGCCGACCGTCCGCAGCGAAGATCGACGCATCGGAGCCCAGGAAGATCGTGCCGGTCCAGCGATTGTTGCCCGACACATTGCGCAGCGCGCCGCCGCCGGACACGCCAATGCCGTTGATCGTCAGCGCCTCGCCGGTGACCGTGATGCCGCCCTGAAGCTCAAGCGCCGCACCATCGTTGGCGACCGTTCCACCCGCGTTGGTGCCCAGTGCCGTCGCGTTGGCCACCGTCAGCGTGCCAGCCGACACCGTGGTCAGCCCCGCATAGCTGCTGGCCCCCGATAGCGTCAGCCTGCCCGCACCCTGCTTGGTCAATGTCCCGGTGCCGCTGATCACATTCGCGACGGTGAAATCGTTCGAACGATTGAACACAAGCTGTGCATTGTTGATCACATCACCAATGCCCAGCGTTCCGCTGGTGCCACCACTGCCGATCTGCAGGACCCCGGCGCTGATCGTGCTCGTGCCGCCATAGGTGTTGTTGCCGGTCAGGATCAACGTCCCCGTACCGGTCTTGGCTATTCTGAGCGCCGCGCCGGAAATCAGACCATCATATTGCGTAATGTTGCTGTCAAATTGCGTAATGATGCTGTTGTTCAGGGTCAGGAGGCCCGGCGTCGTGCTGGTGTTGGTAATCGTGCCGGCCGCTGTGCCGACAAGGTTGATGACCGTGGTGGAAAAGCCATTGAGGTCGAGGGTGGCGCTGGTCCCGGTCGTGCCGACCCTGGTGCCGCCTTTCAGGCCATCCAGCACCTCGCTTGCTGTATTTGAACCGAGCTTCAGGGTGCCGCCGGCAACCGCAAATTTGCCACCGAGGTTTATGTTCAACAGGTTGGTCGACAGGGTGACGTCGCCGACAAGGGTGTCCGAACCGAAGGTCAGCGTGGAGCCCAGCCCGCCTTGTGTCCTGAAGTTGCCGGGCTGCAGCCGCAGCGCCGTGCCTGCCGTTGCACCGATCGTGACCGAGCTGCCCGTGGCGATATCGAAGTTGTTGTTCAGTATTCCGCCGACATTGGCCTGCAGAATTGTGCCATTGACCATTATGATCGTGCCCGTTCCCGCTGCATCGATCGTCCCGGTCGTGGCATGTCCCAGCGCCAGCGTGCCTGACAGGATCGCGGTCCCGGCAGAATAGCTGTTCGCGCCAGTCAGCGTCAGGACACGTGTGCGCAGTTTGGTCAGTGTGCCGGTGCCGCTGATCAGATTCGCTACGGTCAGGTCGTTGGACCGATTGAACGCCAGCGTGGCGTCGTTGGTGACCGCACCGGTGCCCAGTGTGCCCGTGGTGCCGCCATTGCCGATCTCCAGCGTTCCGGCGCTGATCGTCGTGCCACCCGACCAGGTGGTGTCGCCGCTGAGCGTCAGCACGCCCGTGCCGACCTTGGCCAGCGTGCCCTGACCTGTGAGGCGTCCGCTGAACTCGGTCGAAGTGTTGTTCGCTCCAATGGAAAGCGTACCAACGGAAATGTCGAGCCGGCCGCTGCCCGTGACCGAACCAATGGTTTCGAGGTTCGCGGTCGCAAGCTGCCCGGCGCTGCCGATCGTCACGGCCACGCTGTCTGCCAACGCAGACCCGCCCGACAGCGTTATCGCACCTGCGTTGACAAACACCGGGCCCCTGAAGGTGTTGTTGCCTGAGAGGGCCAGCACACCCGTTCCGTTCATGGTCAGCGACGACAGGCTGACCAGGTTTCTGCTCACCCCGATTCCGCCGCTTCCACCGAACGTCAGCGCGAAATTTGTGCCCGTCAATGGCGATCCGTTGAGGGTGAAACTACCCGGAGCATCGGCACTGATCAACGTGTCTGCCGACAGGCTGATCGTGCCCGAAAGCACGGCCTCTCCGGCGATTGCGCGAAGCGCGCCGAGCCCACCGACACCGGTGCCCCCGGCCGTGATGCCGTCACCCGTACCCGTGCCCAGATTGCGGGAAAAGGCCAGCGTCGCACCATTCTGTACGATTGTGCCACCGGAGGCCGCGCCAAGCACGTTTGTGGTGCCAGTGACGGTCAACGTGCCAGACAGGACGGTCGTTGTTCCGGTATAGTCGCTGACTCCCGACAGGGTCAGCGTTCCAGTGGAATTGATATTCTGGGTGCCTGTAATATTGCCCGCGAAGCTCCCCCCCTTGATGGTCGTGGTTGCCGCATCGTTGAGCAGGATGCCACTGCCCTGCAGGTTGCGGATCGAGCCACCCGACTGCCCGCCCAAATTCAGCGTCGCGCCAAATCCGATTTGTGTCAGCGAAATACGATCCAGAATCCCGGGCAATGTCACGGACGTCGTATTCAGCAGCGTGCCGCTCTCGATGATGAGTTGTGCAGCGTCTGCAACGCTGACACTGCCTGCCGAGAATTGCACCGTGCCCCCGGATGCAGCGGCAATCCGCAAGGTGCCGAGAAGATTGAACCCGCTCGCTCCGTCGGTGTTGGACAGGTTGGCCAGCCTCAATGTCTGGCTGGCGAGAGTTGTCGACAAGCGAACATCTGCTCCGGCCGCGATGATCAGCTCGTTTGCCAGGGTAAACGCGCCATTGGCGCGCAAGGTGCCGCCGTTCATCCTGATGACGCCGGTGCCGGCGCTGGTCGCGCCCGCCAGGACAAGCGTGCCGGAATTGACTATCGTGCCGCCGGTATAGCTTCCGGTCGCGCTGTTCAGAGACACCGTGCCCGTGCCCCCGACGATTACCGATCCAGCCCCGGAGATGGGGCCTGTTACGGGCTTGTTGCTCGGACCTTCAAACCGCAGGATAGCCCCGGCGGCAATCGACACCCCGCCGCTGCCCAAGGTGCCCGCCCCCCCGGCGACGGTGCCGAGTTGCAGCGTCCCTGTAGAAATGGTCGTACCGCCGGCATAGGTGTTGAGGCCAGACAGGATCAGCGTACCCCCACCCCGCTTGATCACGCTGCCGGTGCCGGTGATGCGGTTTGCTACGGTGAGGTCGTTGGCCCGATTGAAAACCAGCGTTGCGTTGTTGATGACGTCAGACGTGCCCAGCGTGCCGGTAATGGTGTCCGCGCCGATCTGCAGCGTACCCGCGTTGATCGTCGTCGCGGCGTAACTGTTGTTGCCCGAAAGCACCAGGGTGCCCGTGCCATCCTTGGTCAGCGATCCGTTGCCCGACACGGCTCCGCCGAAGGTCCAGTTGCTGCCGAACAAACTGGAAATCGTGGCGCTGTCGGCGATGTCGACCGCGCGGGTGGACGTCTCCGTGCCAGTGAGTTGCAGTGTGGCATTGCCGATGGTCAGCCCGCCCGATGCCGCGCCCAGCGCCCCGTCCCTGCCAACGAACAGCGTTCCGGCAGTGATCCTTGTCCCGCCCGAATAGGTATTCAGTCCCGAGAGGGTCAACGTGCCCGCACCGATCTTCTCGAGCGGCCTCGCGCCGCCGATTTCCGAAATCGTCCCGATCTGGGTTGCCTGATCGCCCGCATTTACGACCCGCAACTGCGTGGTATTGGAATTGAGCACGATCGGCGTCGAGTTCTCGACGAGGTTGGCATAGTCGATCACCGACCCGGTGGTGGTGATCAAACCCGTGGCTCCGCCAGCAGCGCCGGTCGCAGCCAGGCGCAAGGTGCCGCCCGATACGGTGATGCCACCGATGGTATTCGCTGCACTCAGCGCGAGCGTCCCCGCCTCGACGACAACAGACCCTTGCGTGATAGCGCTCGACAGCGTCGCGATGCCTGCGCCCAGCTTGCGCAGCGTGCCCGTGCCGCTGATCACATTGGTGGCGGTAAAGTCATCTGACCGATTGAACACCAGGGCCGCATTGTTGGTGACAGCCCCGGCGCCCAGCACGCCCGCCTCCCCGCCACTACCGATCTGCAGCGTGCCAGCGGAGATGGTGGTGCCGCCTTGGTAGGTGTTCGCTCCGGTCAGGATCAGCGTGCCCGCGCCGGTCTTGTCAAAGCCGCTGCTGCCGGTGATCACGCCGCCAAGGGTAAAGGTGTTGCTGGTGTCGGTGTTGCGGATGGCAATGCTGCCCGCAACAAGATTGATCGGGTTGGCAATCGACCGCAGGCCGACCGACGTCAGTGCGGTAGAGGGCTGCAGAAAAAGCGTACCCGTGCCCAGCGCTGTATCGCTGCCAACGGCGATCGTACCTGAATTGACCGTGGTCCCCAGACGATAGTTGTTATTACCGGAGAGCGTCGTGGTGAAACCGAGGTTGTTGATGAGGACCGACATGCTGCCAGCGCCCGACGCGCTCGATCCGTCCAAATTCGACGCAAGCGTATAATCGCCACCAGGCGAGGTGATGAAAACCGCGTTGTTGGTGCCCACCGATCGGATAGTGACGTCTGCCGCGATCGAAGCTGTCGTAGACCCGATGTTGAAATTTCTGCTGTTCCCCAGCAGCGCGACGACGCCGCCACCGGTGATGCTGCCGCTCTGGAGAGCGTAGTTTCCGGTTATCACCGACAGGGTCTTGCCACCCAGCGCGAGGGTTCCGCTGTTATGGGTGGCAGACGAAATCGCGCCATCCACGCCCATGTCCAGCGTCCCGCCCAACATCTGGAGCTGGCCGCCTCCGGAAAGGACGGAGGTGCCGCGCAGCGCGAGCGTCCCTGCTTCCACGGTGGTATTGGAATAGCTCTTGCCGCCGGTCAACGTGACGGTGCCGCCACCCCTTTTGATCACGGTGCCGGTCGAGGTCAAATCATTGGCGACCGTGATGTCGTCCGACCGGTTGAAGACCAGGTTCGTGCCGTTGAGCGTAACCGTGCCCGACCCCAGGGTGCCGGTCGTGCCGCCATTGCCGATCTGCAAGGTCCCGCCATTGACGGTTGTTCCACCGGAATAGTTGTTGGTGTTGGTGAGGGTCAGCGTGCCCCCCAGGAACTTGGTCAGGGTACCGGTGCCGCCGATGACGCCAGCCAGGGTGATGTCCGAACTGCTATCGATATTGGCCGTGCCGGACAGGGTGATGGCACGGTTGGTGGTGAGCGCGCTGGTAAACGTCAGGTTGGCATTGTTGTTGATCGTGATGCCGCCCGAAGCCGCACCCAGGTTCGCGTCCGCACCGATCCGCAGCGTGCCGCCGCTGATCACCGTGCCGCCCGAATAGCTGTTCAGGCCCGAAAGGACGAGCGAGCCAGCGCCGATCTTCTCGATCGGCCTTGCGCCGCCAATTTCCGAAATGATGCCCGATTGGGTGGCCGTGCCGGTCGTCACCTGGAACTGGGTGGTATTGGAATTGAGTTCGACCGGCGTCGGATTCGTGATGCCCTGGGCTAGATCGATGACCGACCCCGTGGTGCGGATGATCCCGCCTGCCCCGCCCGCAGCACTGTTGTTTTCCAGGCGCAGGGTGCCGCTGGCAACGGTGATGCTTCCAATGGTGTTCTGGCCTGACAGGGCGAGCGTGCCCGCGCCGCCTTTTGTGAGCGCGCCGGTGCCGGACAGGATGCCCGACAAGGTCAAGCTGGTCGCGGTCGCGGGCGAAATCGTGCCGCCACCGGCGTTCAGGGTCATATTGCGCGCCGAGGTGAACCCGGCTGTCGTCACCAGCGTGCCGCCGTTGAAGCTGATCGGGCCGGAGGCGCCCAGGGCGCCGTCGGATGAAATACTGAGCGTACCGCCATTGATCGCCCAGGGCGTCGCGGCCGAGGTGGAGCCCGTCAATGTCCAGGTGCTCGTCCCGGTTTTCTCATACACGCCAAAATTGCGGAATTGCGCGGAAGAGCCGATGAGCGATGCATCGAATGTTCCGCTGGCCGTGCCGCCAAGGCGCAGCGTATCCGCCGCGGAATTGGCCACGACATTGCCCAGGAAAGTCGCGCCGGACAGAATCTCCAGAACATTGGTGCCACCAGTGAAGCTGACGGCATTCGCACGGCCGAAAACCCCGGTTCCGGCGCTCACCGAGCCGCCGACAACCAGCGTCAGGTTTGAGCCGGTGATACCGTCACCGCCATTGCTCTGCCCGGCACCATTGACCGCCGGCCCACTGTTGCCGCCCGTCACAGAACCGGACGATCCGATGGTTACAATGGAATTCGCGCCAAGCACACGAAGGCCAACACCGCCATTGCCTGCAACACCGGCCGCGCCGCCGCCGGCAGAGCCGATCGCGCCACCGCTGCCACCGTTTCCGCCGGTAACCGAGCTGTTTATGGTAAGATTTCCAGCATTCCCGGTCAAAGCCAGACCAACGCCGCCACTGCCGCCATAGCCGCCGAAGCTACCCGTGCCACCATTGCCACCCAGGCCGCCCGTGCCGCCTAATACGTTGACATTGAGGGTACCCAAATTCCCGATGCCGGTGATGACGGCACCAAACCCACCTGCGCCGCCGCCGCCGCCGCCTCTATTCGCGCCGGCAGCGCTCACTGCACCCGCGCCACCGTTGCCGCCGATCGCCGCGCTACCCAGGACGGTCGCGCCGAAATAACCGTGCGCACCGCCACCGCCGCCGCTGCCTGCGGAACCGCCACCTGATCCATTGGCGCCTGCCGAGGCACCGCCATCGCCACCGCCGTTGCCGCCTTTGCCGCCGATCACCCCAGCGCCGCCGCCGCCGCCCGAGTTTGCATTGCCAGCGCCGTCGCTCCCTACGCCGGTTTCACTGGAGGCTCCTCCCGATCCGAGGTTGTTCCCCCCCCGGCCGCCGCTGGTTTGCGCCAGCGCAACGTCGGGCATCACGAGCAAGCTGGCCGCAGTCATAGCTATCGCTGCCGGAACCAGCGCGGTGGAATGCAGCAGCGAGGCCGCCCCCAGCCTTCCCGCACCGCCTGCAAAGGCGGCCATGGCGGGGATCAATGCTGTCGAGTTGAACAGGCCGTGCTGACGCGGCCGCGCGCTTTCAACGCGCTCCGAACGGTCTGCGCCGCTGTTCCGGATCGACTGCATAAATTCCCCCAAGTTCAATCTAACAACCAGTTGCGACCCGGCTTGAATGTTTTTTGAAGGCGCGCAGACGCTTACGGGCCGGAACGGCCATCCCGTACGAGCAGGCAATGCAGTGGTGCTGAGTGAGTGCAGGAGAGAGGTGCGCAGTTGCAAACGTTGGCAATAAAATCAGTCGCTTGCTGAACTTCGCCCGCTGGTTCGCGAGCTGTCATTTTGCCCCCTCGACGCTGTGGACGCGCCGAGTCGCGCGGGCCATATCATCCCCTGAATTGCACAGTTGTTAACAAGAGGTAAAAATCTTGCAACACTCGATATCCGTTAGGGACATGGCACCTGAACCAATTTGAGAACAGGTCCTGTACCCATGAATGCGCCGTCGGCATCCACGGCGCTGCTGCCTGCTCCGCTGCTACGCGAACCGGAATGCAAAATGCGCCTGGCCCCGATCATGATGCCAATAGCTCAGCGGCTCCTTGCCAAGCGCCCAGATGCATTCAAAGCCACCTTCCCGGGATTGTTTCTGCGCTAAAGGGCTGGTGCGCGGCGGTTCCCCCGCTGGCGGCGCAGCCAGATCAGGGCCAGGCCCGATGCCCCAGCAGCAGCGCAAGCGGTGTGGATCGTCCAGAACGTTGCAATCGGCCATGTCGTGAAACGGGGTGCCAGCGCCGTGCTCGCGATTCCGCCGAGGAACAGTGCCAGATAAAAGCCTGCCATTGTTGTTGCCGCATGATCGCGGCTGGCCGACCGGCCAAACATCGCCATCGCCGCTGGCAGGACGTTGGCAAGTCCAATGCTGTTGAGCAGTTGAAAGCCCAACCCCCAATAGACCGGCACACCGGTCCTGCCGTGCAGCAGCGCCGCCATGGCAAGGCAGCCGGTACCGCCGGTGACGAAAACCCCGCCGATCACCGCCTTGGATGCGGCGCCCACCACGCCGTGCACCCGTTCATGCTGACGCCACAGCAGCCCCGATGCGGTGAGTGCAACCAGCCCCAGCAGCCCGTCAGCGGCGATCATCCAGCTCGACGGAAAGCGCCATGTGCCGATCGACAGGTCGAACCCCTGATCGGCCCACAGCAGATAGGCATTGGTAATCTGGGCATTGGCGACGGTGATCGACGCAATGCTGACCCCCAGAATGCCGAGTGCCAGCGGATCACCGACCGCCGCGCCCAGCTCTTCCACGGACGCGCGCTCGTGCTGCGCCAGATCGGCCGGTGCTGCACGGAAATGGGCCAGATAGACCGCCAAGCCTGTCACCATACTGGCGCAGGCCAGGCCAAATCCGGCATGCCAATGCGCCCGCTCGCCGACGGTCCCGATGACCAGCGGCGCCAGCAAACCTGCAAGATTGATGGCGATGTAGAACGCGCGGAAACCCTCGACACGCGCGTCATCCTGCGGCGCATAAAGCCCGCTCAGTTGCGCGGCGACGGGCCCCTTGAACAGGCCCGAACCCAGGGCGATCGCCGCCAGAGCAGGCAGCAGCGCCGCCTCGATGATCAGCAGTCCGTGGCCGGCGGCCATCGCAAATCCGCCGATCAAGATCGTCCGGCGCTGGCCCAGCAGCCGGTCGGCGATCACTCCGCCGAGCACCGGCGCCAGCGCTGCCAACGAGACGAACACGCCCGTGACCACCGATGCCAGCGCGATGCCTTGCGTGCCCGTGATCCGCGCCAGCTGCGGCAGCAGCCATATTCCGGCAGTGCCTTCCGGAGCGACCAGGGTTTGGGCCAGATACAGGGCCAGGATGCTCTGCATTCCGTAATAGGCAATGCGCTCGAACCCCACGCTTGCGCACAGGCTGATCAGCCCATCGGGAAACCGGCCTGTCATCAGGCGACCGTGCTCACAGTGGACTGGACGAGCCGTTCATCCACGACTTGCGGACATTGCCGGGCGTGTCACCAAACCATTGCCGGAACGAGCGGCAAAAGCTCGACATGTCGGTAAAGCCCAGCAACCTGGCTGTTTCGGACAGCGAGAGGGCCGGATCTGCAATCAGGAGCGCTGCCTTGGCCCGGCGCTCCTGTTCGACCAGCCGGTGAAAACCGGTGCCGTGCCTCGACAGCAGCCGCAAGATCGTTCGGCTGGATGTGTCGAGTTCGATCGAAATCTGCTTGAGCCTGGGCACCCGGTGATCGCGTGCCAGCATGTCGGCAATGGCGCCGCGAATTCTGGCGACATCGGCAGGTTCCCCGGCGGTGGTTTCCAGCGCGGCGATCTTCGTCTGAGCGACCGCCCAGAGCATCGGGTCATAGTCCGGATTGGGGATGGACTGCCAGTGCGCAGGGAGGCTCAGCCGCTCCACATCGGGCGAATAGCGGATATGGCACTGGAAAGCTGCCAGCACAGGACGAGCCTGTTCGACATCGAACAACCGCGTCTCCACGGTCATGTCCGATGCGTCTGCGCACGACAGAGCCTCGACCGCGCGGTAGATCAACGCCAGCCCGGTCATCGCCGAAAACTGGAACAATGGCCCCATCGCCCAGGGCGGCGTCAGGCTTATGCAAATCTGGCCATCCACCTCTTCCAGCCGGATCGTGACGAAAGGGTTTTGCGCCGCGATCGCCCGCACGACGGTCCTGAGCGCACTGCCGAGATCGGGCGCGTGGAGCAACGAAAGAACGCCCGTCGTGCCCATGACCGGGCGCGGCACGGTGAGCATCCGCTCGACCAGGGCAAAGCTGTCCGCATTGTCGATGATATTGCCGATGATGATGAGATCGTCTGCAAGAGTCATCGTGCGCGGCAACGGACCGGAACACTCCAGCGAAGTGCCGTCGCGCAGCCAGTCGGGCCAGCCGAGCCATTGGCCGAAATGCAGCGTCGTCGCGGTGGGAACTTCAAGCTGCGTCTTTGCCCCCAGCATGCTGATCGCGAATTCAGCATCGGCGCGCCCGGCACCTGCCATGCCGACGCTGGCAGGCGCAGAGGAACCGAGTTGTCGTCGATCAAATTCAACTGACATGACGTGAATGCCCCAAACCGGAGACTGCACCCCGGCAACGCCATGCTAACTCAAATGCCATCCCAACAAAAACAAAAAGCTACACCGCGCATTTCGTATACTACCCCAATCTTGTGGCATCATTTGTCCAGACGATGGCGGTGATTGACAATGGCTGCTGCCGCCCTCCTGCCGCAATATATCTCGGCAACCACGCTCTTTTCTCAAGGTCCGCGTGGCGGGAGGGACAGCATGACCAGGGTTCGAACATCCACGCGCGCAGCTTGTGTTTTCGCCGTTGCGGCGCTGCTGACCGGCTGCGGCAGCGAAACCCCCGCAACGCCGTCGCAAACCGATGAAAGCGCAACAGCCGAAGCGTTTGCATGGCCTGCCAGCCTACCGGCCTTTGGCGACGGCTTTCCGCAGGCAGGCGCTCCGTGCCGCCGGATCGGCGAATCGGCGGCAACGGTGGACTATCTGGATGACAGCGCGGCGCTGGTCGGCTGCCCGACCGAGGCCGATGCCGCCAAGCTCGGCGGGACCATTCTGAAGCAGGTCGATGGCGTGACATTGGTGTCCGTACCCAATACCCCTGCCCCGGTACCCGGCGATGGCGACGGTCAGGGCGATGCCAAGGTTGCGGGGACTGATTACGACGCCACGGCCCAGCTGCGCTGCGCAGGCTATCGCGGGATGAAGGCGACCATGTGCGACGCCGGGGTCAAGCGCAACACAGAGGACGGGCTGACGTTGGTGTTCATCGATTGGCCCGATGGCTTGAACAGCCGCATGCTGATCTTCGACAAGACCGGCAAGGCGATCAGCGCCAACACCAGCGAGGCCGATGGATCGGCCAAGTTCCCGGTGGTCGGCAAGCGTGTGGACGACACCACGATCGTGACCATCGGCCCCGAGCGCTATGAGGTGCCCGACGTTTTTATCAAGGGTGACTGAACCTTGCCGCGCGCCAGCCTGGGGAGGAGGCTCGCATGGATTTCATGAGGCTGCTCAAGTCGCTGGAAGAGCTGCTGTACGAAGCCATGGTGATGCTCGTGTTCTTCCCGCGCACGCTGTGGCTCACCTTGCGCCATCCCCAGCGGATGATGGACTATGCAGATACTGAACTGGGGGATGTTCAGTCCGAACAATATACCGATACGCTCAGCCCGCCGCTGTTCCTGATGGTCTGCCTGCTGGTCAGCCACCTGTTCGAACGCGCTGCCCCGTCGCAGGCGCAATCGATGCTGCCGGCATTGCTGCAGGATACGCAGAACCTGCTGATCTTTCGGGTGTTCATGTTCAGCCTGCTGCCGTTGGTCTTGTCGCTGCGGCTGATGCAGCGGCTGAAAATCGCGCTCGACCGCGATACGCTCAAACCCATTTTCTACAGCCAGTGTTTCGTCACCGCGCCTCTTGCGATGATGGTCGGCCTGGGCACCGCGTTCAGCCATGCGAATTCGGACATGGCGCATGGCCTCGCCAATGGCGTGTTTGCGATCGGTGCCTGCTGGTATCTGGCCCAGCAGACATTGTGGTTTCGCACCAAGCTGTCGATCGGCTTCGCAGCCGCCTTTGCCAATGCACTGGGATCGTCGCTGGTCGCAGCGGTGCTGATCTTCGGCGTTACAGCGGCGGTGATCCTGTGGACGTGAGGGGGAAATATTGGCCATGAAGACGCCCAACGCGCGGCTCGGCATTGCCCTGCTGACCATCATCCTATGGCTGACGCTGACGATGGGAATCGCCACCTTGCAAACCCAATCGACAGTGACGCTGCAGGAGATGGTGACGCGTCATCCTGCCTGGGGGGTAGCGAGCGCGGCCGTCTTCCTGATGCTGGTCATCTGGGCAATGGGCTGGCGCGACATGGGGTTCAAGCGGCCCGAGCCGATGTCGTCGCTGGGGCTGCTGTGGTTGCCCGCGCTCTATCTGGCGGTCTTGGGCATGTTCGGCGTGATGACGGGCAGGTTCCAGGCCGCTGCTGTCGCCATGGTCCTGCTCAATACAGCCATGGTCGGTTTCAGCGAAGAGCTCGCGTTTCGCGGCGTGCTCTGGGGCGCTGCGCGCAAGGCCCTGCCCTTCTGGACCGGGTTTCTGCTGGTCTCGGCGGCGTTCGGCTCTGTGCACATCCTCAACACATTGATCACCGGCGAGTTCGCAGGTGCAAGTGTCCAGGCACTCAATGCGTTCATGAGCGGCGTTGCCTATCTCGCCATCCGCATCCGCACCCGGTCGATCATCCCGATCATGGTCATCCACGCTGCCTGGGATTTCGCCGTGTTCATGATCGGCAGCGGCGCACAGGATGCGCCGGCAGAGCCGGGCGGATGGCAGGAGCAACTGCTAGGCGGCCTCGCGCTGGTCGGGCCGCTGTTTGTGTATGGCCTGTGGCTGGTGCGCAACGACCGCGTACGCGCTGGCTGGCGCGACGACAGCCCAGGCACACCGTCCTTCACTACAGGAGAGAAACCATGAACCTTCGTCTCGTTTTTGCGAATGCGGCGCTTGCCGCGTCTGCCGTCGCGCTGCCGTTCGCCACTGCGGCGCAGGCCCCTTCGCCAAAGCCCGAGCGTGTCCAGTTTGCCAAGGGCATGTCGTCCAAGACGATCAAGGGCACCATCAAGGGTGATCAGTCGCGGCTGTTTCTCGTGAACCTGCGCGCCGGGCAGACGATCAACGTGAAACTGGTCTCCAGCAACGCATCTTCCTATTTCAACGTGACCGCGCCCGGCGCGCAGGGCGCGATGTTCATCGGTTCGACATCGGGCAACGAATTCAAGGACACCGTCCGGTCATACGGCGATTACACCATCGATCTGTACCTGATGCGCAACGCCGCGCGGCGCAACGAGACCGCGAATTTTACCATCACCATCGGCGCAACCAACTGAACAAGGCCGGTTCACGCCACCATTTGGCACGAAATGCCCAGTCGGTGGCGACAAATGTCAAAAGGCGAGCGGTCCATGTTGTGTCAGACTTGCGCCACACTGGGGACTGCCAGAGCAGAGTCGGGAGAGAACAGATGATCAATTGGGCCAAGAACTCAGGGGCAGCACTGCTGGGTGCGGCCTTGATGATGACACCGGTAGGCGCAGCGGCGCAGGCTCCGGGCTCTGTCCGCGACCTGGTCGGCGCAAAGGCCGCCGGCGGCGAAAGCCAGCTGGAATATCGCGGCTTTCACCGCATCTCGGGCCACACCGAGGATGACAGCAAGGTCAACTATTGGTGGAACAGCAACACCAAGGAATGCGTGAAGGCGGTCACCTATAACGGCAATTTTCAGTCGCTGAACAAGACCACCAATGCCGATTGCAACCAGAAGGGTGGCAATGGCGACAAGACTGCGGCGATCGCGATCGGGGCGGCCGCGCTGCTGGGCGTCGTGGCGCTCGCCAGCAAGTCGCACCATCGCGGCGACCGCGACTATGACGAGCGGGGTACCGCCGAGTTCGAGCGGGGCCACCGCGATGGTCTCTACAACCAGCCCTTCCACAATTACTCGCGCAGCGATGCCTATTCGAACGGCTATGACTCGGGTGTGCGCGAGCGCGCCAGCCAGACCAGCTATCGCGGCGGCTACAATTATGGCGGCGGCAACAGCGGCTATGCCGAGTTCAACGACCTGCAGGGCCAGGAGCGCAATTACGCCACCGGGCAATTGTCCAGCCGAGGGTTCATGCAGCTCGACAACAAGAAGACCGATCAGGGTCGGTTCATGACCTATTGGCGGGCCTCGTCGCGCCAGTGCCTGATCCTGAATTCGCAGAACGGCTATGTCGTTTCGATCGAGAGCGTCGGACCGCGCACCTGCCGCGACTGACACAGCGCAACTTGAAGAGGGGGAACCAATCATGACGATGGCGAGACTGTTACTGGCCGGTGCGCTAGCCGTGGGGCTGGCGACACCCGCTCCGACAATCGCACGGGATCACCACCGGCACCGCGACCGCGACCGCGCCACTGGCGCCGCCATCGGCCTTGCCATCGTCGGCATCGCGGCAGCGGCATCCAGTTCGCGCCGCAACCGCGAGGGCAATCGCAGCTATTACGACCGGGGTGACTACCGGGGCAACTGGGGCGAAACCTATAACGCCGCCAAGAATGTGATCTGCTATCGCAGCCAGCGGCAATGCTATCGCAAGGGCTATTATTCGGCCGAATGGACCAGCCGCGAATTCGGCTATGATACCTATAACCGGGGGTATTGAGCGATGCAGAACCAATCCTTCCGGCTCGGCGTCGCCCTTGCGGCCGTGACATCGATGGGCTCGCTTGCAGCCTGCTCCGAAGGCCCAGCCCCTGCAGCCAACGCAGCGGCCACCGAACCCGACAACCAGGTCCATATGGATCTGACGGTGTCCAAGGCTTACGATGCTGCCATGACCAAGGCCGGGCTCGATACCGGCCAGCGCAATGTGGTCAAGGCAATGGCACACCAACAGGCCGTGGCGGTGACCTGCGCGGGCTTCACGG
This sequence comes from Hydrogenophaga intermedia, assembly GCA_943370475.1. Lineage (GTDB taxonomy): Bacteria > Pseudomonadota > Alphaproteobacteria > Sphingomonadales > Sphingomonadaceae > Blastomonas. The sequence goes on along the minus strand of CALRRI020000004.1, from coordinate 4,082 downwards.
TCAACAAGGCACGCTTCGACGACGAGATGAACGTCATTTATTATGACGACAAGGGCAAGATGCTCGAGGTCGACTCCGAGGCGCTGCACCTGCGCGAAAAGCAGGTGATGATGGGCTTTGGCATGATGTTCGGCGCGCAACTCGCGATCGCGGCGAGCGACGAAAAGGCGTTCTGCGAACATGCCGACGTCGAACGCAATGCACGCGATGCCAAGCACCTGATCCTGGAACCGCCGACCCCGGGCTGATCGGGCCAAGAGCGCTGCGAGACGTTGCGACGGCTTGAAGGGATCGGCGGAGTATCTATCAGAGGGGGCAGGACATGAGGGCATTGGCAGCCGAGTTTTTCGGCACGTTCTGGCTGGTCTTCGGCGGTTGCGGCTCAGCCGTGCTGGCAGCCGCCTTTCCGGAACTCGGTATCGGCTTTGCAGGCGTATCTCTGGCGTTCGGCCTCACGGTGCTGACCATGGCCTATGCGGTAGGCGGTATTTCGGGGGGACATTTCAACCCTGCCGTGTCGCTGGGGCTGGCGATCGCCAACCGCTTTGCCTGGAAACAGCTGCCGACTTACTGGATTGCCCAGATCGCAGGGGCGATCGTCGCGGCGACAGTGCTTTACGCCATCGCATCGGGCAAACCGGGCTTCGAACCCGGCGGCTTCGCTTCGAACGGCTTCGGCGCATTGTCGCCGGGTGGCTATGGGATGGGCGCGGCGTTACTGATCGAGGTGGTGCTGACCGCGGGTTTTCTGATCGTCATCCTCGGCTCGACCTCCAAGGCAGCCCCGGCAGGCTTTGCACCGATCGCCATTGGCCTGGCGCTGACGCTGATCCATCTCGTTTCGATTCCGGTGACCAACACCTCGGTCAACCCCGCACGGTCCACCGGGGTTGCCTTTTTTGCAGAGACAGCAGCGCTGCCGCAATTGTGGCTGTTCTGGATCGCCCCGCTGGCAGGCGCGGCGGTCGGCGCACTGGCATGGAGGTTTCTGCTGTCGGCTGAGGAGCCGCCCAGAGCACCATCATGACCGGTCAGACAACGGAAATGCTTGCCATGAACGATAATCCAAAGCCTACGCCGATGTGGCTCAAGGCGCTGCAGTTTGCCCCAATCCGGCTGGTGTTGCTGGGCTTTGCGCTCTTCATGTGCCTCGGGCAAAGCAATTTCTACATGGACCAGAACAAGGAGGCGCCGTTCATGGCGGCCTTCGCTGCCGCCGGGATGATCGCGTTGGCGATGTGGGTCTATGTCGGCTTCGCCCGCTTTATCGAACAGCGCCCGCCCAGCGACCTCGCGCTCGGACCGATGCCCCGCGAACTGGGTATCGGCCTGCTGGTCGGTTCAGGGCTCTATACTGCCGGCGTTCTGGTGCTGATGGTGCTCGGCTTTGCGCGGATCGAGGGCACGAACCCGGCGTCGATCATGATCCCCGCGATCGCCATGGCGCTCAGTTCGGGCTTTCTGGAAGAACTGCTGTTCCGCGGGGCACTGTTCCGGATCGTCGAGGACTGGCTTGGCAGCTGGGCGTCGGTGCTGATTTCCTCGGTGGTGTTCGGCTTTGTCCATCTGATGAACCCGGCGGCAACGCTGACCGGCGCGATCTTCATCAGCATCGAGGCTGGCCTGCTGCTAGCGGCCGCCTACATGCTGACCCGGCGGCTTTGGCTGGGCATCGGCTTCCACATCTCGTGGAACTACACCCAGTCGGCAGTGTTCGGCGGTGTCGTGTCGGGCGGCGTGGCCGAGCCGGGCCTGTTCAAGACGGTCATCACCGGTCCCGATCTGATCACCGGCGGAAGTTTCGGGCTCGAAGCCGCGCTTATCCCCTGTCTGCTGGCGACCTCGACCGGAGTGCTGCTGGCGGTCATGGCGGTACGGCGCGGGCATGTCGTGCTGCCATTCTGGAAGCAGACGGTCCATTCGCCCTTGCAAGCTGCGCTGCCGCAATAGAGATATCCTTCCACTGCCCCAGCCTTGCATTCGTGCCGGGGCAGCGCCACTGTGACGGCATGACGCAGGATACGGATCTGGAAACGATGCTTCTGGGGCCGTTGCTGCCCGAACGGGAGTGCGGCGGCTGTGTTGCCTGCTGCGTCACGCTGAAGGTCGATACGCCCGAATTCAGCAAGCCCGCCGGAACCCCCTGCCAGCAGCTGACGCCGCAAGGTTGCGGTATCCACGCGATCCGTCCGCCGATCTGCCGCACCTGGTTCTGCGCATGGCGCAGGGTGGCAGAGCTGCCCGACGAGGCACGACCCGATCGCAGCGGGCTGCTGGTATCGATCAATTTCGAGCGGGCACCGCGCAACTGCTTCGAAGGCGTCTGCATCAATGTGCGCACCCTGCCCGGCAGCGATGCCATCGCCAGCGGCATGGCAGCAAAGGTGCTCGACAGCGTGTGCACCCAGCTGGTCGCGGTCTGGTTCAGCGACGGATCGAAGAAAATGCTGATGCATCCCGAGGACGATGTCGCGCAGCTGGTGGTATCGGGCGATGCGGCTCCCGCGCATCTGGCCGACGAGGTCGCCGCCTGGCGCGGCCGCTATGCGGCCTTCCTGCCGCAGGTGTAACCTTGCACGTGTCACAGCCGTATGGCTAACGGTGGACATATGATCCTCCCTGCGTAAAAGAAGGCGCAGGCGCTGGGGCGCGAGATTCTACGGGAGCGGATATGAGCGGGATTGACCGGAGGCTGTTCGTCGCAGGCGCAGGCGTTGCGCTGATCGGCGCTGCGGCGAAATCGGGCGGCGGACGGATCACCCTGCCCTTCGGCAATGGCGAGCGTCCTTTGGTCACGCTGCCCGGCAAACGCGAGATGATCCTGCTCACCAGCCGCCCGCCGCAGCTGGAAACGCCGTTTTCGGTGTTCGATGACAGCGTGCTCACCCCCAATGATGCATTCTTTGTGCGCTATCACTTGTCGGGCCTGCCCACCGAGGTCGATCCCCGCAGCTTCCGCCTCGCCATCGGCGGTCATGTCGAAACGCCGCTGCAGTTGACGCTCGACGCATTGCGCAGCGACTTTCCGGTGAGCGAGATCGTCGCGGTCAACCAGTGCTCGGGCAACAGCCGCGGGTTCGTCACCCCGCGGGTGGCCGGCGGACAGCTGGGCAATGGCGCAATGGGCAATGCCCGCTGGCAGGGCGTCGCGCTGAAGCATCTGCTCGCCAAGGCGGGGATTCGCGCAGGCGCGCGCCAGGTCACCTTCAACGGCCTCGACAACCCGCCCGCCGATGGCGTGGCCGATTTCGTCAAGGCGCTCGATCTCGATCATGCCCAGGACGGCGAGGTGATAGTCGCTTTTGCGATGAACGGAGAGGAGCTGCCCTTCCTCAACGGCTATCCGCTGCGGCTGGTCGTGCCGGGGCATTACGGTACCTATTGGGTGAAACACCTCAACGAAATCAACGTCGTGGACAAGGACTTCGACGGTTACTGGATGAAGACCGCCTATCGCATTCCGGACAATGACTGCCGCTGCGTCGAGCCAGGCACCAAGCCGGACACGACGCGGCCAATCGCGCGGTTCAACGTCCGCTCATTCCTCACCAGCCACACGGACGCTTCGCAAATTGCAGCTGGCAAGACGACCGAACTGCGCGGCATCGCGTTTGCAGGGGGCGACCCGGTCAAACGCGTCCTCGTCTCGCCCGATGGTGGCCGCAGTTGGCAGGAAGCCAGGCTGGGCGAGGATCTGGGACGATATTCGTTCCGCGAATGGAAGCTGGGCCTTACCCTCGCCAAGGGCCGCCACCCGGTGCGGGTCCGCGCAGAGACCACTACAGGCGAGATTCAGCCACTCGAGGCCAGCTGGCAACCGGCGGGCTATATGCGCAACGTGTCTGAAACAACGATGCTGGAGGCGGTGTGATGCGCAGCAAGGGATTGATCATCGGCCTGGGCCTTCTGGCGCTCGCCGCAGGCGGCGCCGCGCTCACCCTCTTCCCGCGGGGCGACGACACCCCTTCCCCGGTCGCTGCGCGCATGGAAACGGTCAGCTATCAACTGCCCGAAGAAACCGTGCCTGCTGGGCTGTCCGATGCCGGTGCGGAAGCGGTGGTCAACAACTGCTCGGCGTGCCA
>CALRRI020000003.1:0-218061 GCA_943370475.1 Hydrogenophaga intermedia | reverse complement strand
TGCGGCCGAGTTCCTCGTTGACCCCGACCATCGCAACCATGGGCAGGTTCATGCCGCCGACCTCTTCGGGCGCATCCAGACCCCACAGGCCGAGGTCGCGCGAGACGGCATCGACCTTCGCGAGTTCCTCGGCGGCCAGATAGCTGCCCTGGCCCGATGACTCGCGCGCCAGCACGTCGGCCTCCAGCGGCATCAGCTGCGCCTTGACGAACCTGGCGACGAGGTCCTTCAACATCTGGTGCTCGTGGCACAGCTCGAAATTCATGTGCGACGCTTTCCTGGTTTCATTGAACGCGGTGTCGGCGGCACGCTCAGCGGCCAGTGTACCGGTTCCTGACATCATAGGTCAGAGCCCCGGTTACCAATGGATCGCAAATTCCCTCCCATGTCCAACCGCCCGCCATGAACTGGTTGCGGATGAGCTCGGGTTCCTGAACCAGCGCAACCTGCGCGCCGCAGATGAACACCTCGCGGCCGTTGATGTTCTCCGACAAGGGCGAGCACAGCCAGGCGAGCACCGCCGCCACCGAAAACGCCTCGGTCTGCAGATTGTGGGGCAGCAGCCACTGGTTGGATAGCGGCGGAATACCCAGCGTCTGCGTCTGGTAGCCGATGGTTTCCATGACCTCCGGGATCGCCATGTTCGTCGCCTGCGACATCGGGCGCACCGCGTTGCAACGGATTCCGAATTCGCCAAGCTCACGCGCAATCGACCGGGTCATCCCGACCACGCCCTCTTTCGATGCGCTGTAATTGGCCATGCCCAGATGCCCGAAGCCCGAGGGCGAGCTGAGGTTGACGATGGCGCCCCCCTGCCGCTTGAGATACTCGGCCCCGGCGCGGATCGTTGCGAAATAGCCTTTCAGGTTGACCGCCATCACGAGGTCGAAATCCTCCTCGCTCATCTCCGTGATCCGCTTGGGACGGATGATACCGGCGTTGTTGATCAGGAAATCGAGACGGCCAAAATTGTCCATTGCGCATTCGACAACCGCCTTGCCGCCAGCCATCGAAGACACGCTCGAGGTTTCCGCAACCGCCGTGCCCCCGGCGGCCATGATCTCGTCAACCACCTGCTGCGCCAGCGATGCGTCGTTGCCACCGCCCTGCGGTCCGCCACCGAGATCGTTGACGACAACCCTGGCGCCTTCGCGTGCCATCAGCAGAGCCGTGTCACGGCCAATGCCGCGTCCAGCGCCCGTGATGACGACAACCTTGTCTGCAAAATGTCCCATGATGTGCCCTCTCCGGTTGACGCTTTTTGCAAGTGCCTTGCATTCAATCAGGGTTATTCATATAAATCCGTTACACATTAAATCAACCGACTCGATGGGGACTCCCGATAATGACAAGCTTGAGTTCGATCGTCCGTAATGTCCTGACGATTGAGCCGTCCGCCCCCGCGCTGGAATACGAAAAGACATGGCACAGCTGGGGCGAGCTGACGGCGATCATCGATGCCGTCGAGGCGCTGCTGCAGAAAAACGGTATCGGGCCAGGCGCACGCATCGGCGGCATATTGCGCAACACGCCGCAGATCGCAGCTGTGATCGTGGGCACCATCATCAACGATCGGTGTGTCGTCACGTTGAACCCGGCCCTGCCCGATGCCAAGCTGGTCAACGACATCGCTACGCTGAAAACGCCGGTGATCATTGCGCTAACCATCGACTGGCAGCGGCCCGAAATCCTGGAAGCGGCGCGCAAAACCGGCGCGCTGTGCCTGGATGTGACCGGCGATCTCGACACCCCCGTCAAGACGGTCTTCGAGATGACCGGATCGGATTTTGACACCGATGCCAAAGGCGTCGGGATCGAGATGCTGACCAGTGGGACAACCGGCACGCCCAAGCGCATTCCGCTGATGGCGGAGAATTTCTCCAAGATGGTGCTGGATGCAGCGGTGTATGAAAAGCGCGATATCACAGCGCCACCGCGGCTTTCACGCTCTGTAACCATCGCAAACACACCGTTCTCGCATATCGGCGGCATTTTCGGGCTGTTCGTCACGCTGTCTGCCGGGCGCAGGGCCTGCATGCTCGATCGCTTCCGGGTCGATGAGTTCGTCGACGCCATCCAGCGTCATCAGCCCAAGGTGGTCGGCGCGCCGCCGTCTGCGCTGCGGATGATCATCGATGCGAAGGTGCCCAAGGAGGCGCTGTCCAGCCTGGTGGTGTTCCGGACCGCCACAGCCCCGCTCGATCCCAGCCTGGCCGACCAGTTCCATGAAATATACGGCGTTCCGGTCCTGCAGAATTATGGCGCTACCGAATTTGCCGGCGGCGTTGCCGGATGGACTTTGCCGGACTTCAACAAGTACGGCGCCGAACGGCGCGGCAGCGTCGGCAGGATGAACCCCGGCATCGAAGGCCGCGTTGTCCATCCGGAAACCGGCGAACCGGTTGCCTTCGGCGAAAAGGGGCTGCTTGAGCTGCGCGCCAAGCATCTGGGCGACGGCCACGCCTGGGTTCGGACAACCGATCTGGCCCGGATGGATGCCGAGCAGTTCCTTTGGATTCTCGGCCGCGCCGACAATGCGATCATCCGCGGCGGCTTCAAGATCATCCCCGACGATGTCGTCAAGGCCATCGAATCGCACCCCGATGTGCTCGAAGCCTGCGTCGTTGCGCTGCCCGATGCCCGGCTGGGCCAGGTTCCGGCAGCGGGCTATCGGGTGCGCACCGGCCATACGCTTACGGAAGAAGATCTGCGGGCGTATCTGCGCGAGAAGCTGACCGCCTATCAGGTTCCCACCAAGCTGCTGGCGGTGGACGAGTTCCCCCGCACGCCGTCGATGAAACCCAGCCAGCCGGAGCTCAAGAAGCTGCTCGAAGCGGTTTGACAGACGCCATGCCCTCGGAAGACCGGCGCGCGATGGAGTACCGACCGCTTCCGTTTCGGGCGCATGATACGCGGATCGAACACCGGAAGGACGGATCGTGGCTGTTCACGCCGGGCTATCCCGCCGTCGCACAATGGCCCTCGATCCCGCACCTGGCCATCGACCGGGCCAGCCGCATACCCGATGCACCCTTGATCGCGCGGCGCGCGCTGCTGGCCGATGGCAGCCGGGGTGAATGGCAACGCCGCAGTTATGCCGACATAATCGCCAGCGCGCGCAGCCTGGCGCAGGCGCTGCTGGACATGAACATCGCTTCGGACCGGTGCATCATGGTGCTGTCGGGCGCATCGGCCAACCATCTGGTGGTCAATCTGGCCGCGCAGATGGCGCGCATTTCCTATGCGCCGGTGTCGGTGAATTATGCGATGGCAGGTGGCGGCCATGCCCGGTTGCGCCATTGCGCCGACATTTGCCGGCCGCAACTGATCTATGCCGATGACTGGCAGCAGTTCCTTCCCGCCATGCGCGCGATAGGCGACGCGGGCGATCTGATTGTCTTCACCGATGAAGCCGCTCCGGCAGGCGAAAGCATCGCCCTTCAAAGCCTGATAACCGGGCTGGTCGGCGAAGCGGTCGACCGGTCGATCGCCGCGATCACGCCAGACACCCACGCAAAGACCATCTTCACCTCGGGTTCGACTGGCAAACCCAAGGGTGTGATCCAGACCCAGCAGATGCTGACCGGCGTGGTGGCGCAGCATGATGCGATGTACCAGCATTCCGAACGGCCGCTGGGCACGCGGTCGTATCTGTCATGGATGCCGTGGAGCCATGTCGGCGGCAACAACACACTGATGGCCGATGTGCTCAACGATGGCGCGTGTCTCTATATCGATGATGGCCGCCCGGTGCCGGGCCAGTTCGGCGAGTCCATCCGCAACCTGCACGAGATTTCGCCCTCCGAGTTCAATTCCACGCCCTCCTTCTATTCCGAACTGGTGAACGCGATGGAGGCCGATTCCAGCCTGCGCGACAGGTTCTTCAGCCAGCTCAATCACCTGAGCTTTGGCGCTGCGGGTCTGTCCGAAGATGTGTTCCGGCGGCTGCAGGCGCTGTCCATCGCTGCAACCGGACAGGGCATTCCGATTATCGCGAAATACGGCACCAGCGAAACGCAGGGCACGTTCGCCACCCCCTGGCCGATCGAGCAGACCGGCCCGATCGGGCTGCCGTTTGCGGGCAATGTCGTCAAGCTGGCCCCGGTCGCAGACAGCTTCGAGATCCGGGTCAAGGGCCTCACGGTGACGCCGGGCTATGTCAATGATCCGCAGGCGACCGCCGATGCCTTTGACGACGAGGGCTTTTATCGCACCGGCGATGCCGCCCGGCTGGTCGACGTAGAGCAGCCCGAACTGGGGGTGGTGTTCGACGGCCGCCTCTCGGAAAACTTCAAGCTGCAATCGGGCACCTGGGTCGATGTCGGCAACCTGCGGCTGGCGCTGATCGCGGCGCTCGATCCGCTGCTGATGGATGCGGTGATCCTCGGCGAAGGCGAGGCCGATGTTCGCGCGCTTGGCTGGCTTCGAGCCACCGATGCGCGGGCGCTGGCCGGCGATCCCGTACCGCTGGACAGGCTGGTGGCGCACCCGCTGATCCACGCGCATTGCGCCGCTGCGCTCGCACGCTGCAATGCGGCTGCCGGCGGGCAGTCGCGCCAGGTCGCGGCTCTGCGCCTGCTCGCCACGCCACCTGCAGGCGACGAGATTGCCGACAAGGGCTATATCAACCAGCGCGAGGTGATGCGGCAGAGGCCGGATGATGTCCGTGCTGCCTATCGGGGCGAGGCGATATTGCCGGTTACCCAGGCGGCGTCTTGAAACGTGATGCCTTATGCTGGCCCGCGCTTAGCGCGGGGCCATGCGGATCGCGCCATCGAGCCGGATCGACTGGCCGTTGAAATAGCTGTTGCGCGCCAGTTCCATCACCAGGCTGCCGAACTCCTCGGGCTTGCCCAGCCGCTTGGGGAACGGCACCGATGCAGCAAGGCTTTCGAGCACCTGCGGCTTGGCCCCCAGCATCAGCGGGGTGGAGAAGATGCCGGGCATGATGCAGTTGACGCGGATGCCGAGGTCCATCAGATCGCGCGCCATCGGCAGCACCAGACCGTTGACGCCGGACTTGGCCGATCCATAGGTCACCTGGCCGATCTGGCCATCCTGCGCTGCCACTGATGCGGTCAGCGTGATCGCGCCGCGCTCGCCATCCTCCAGCGGCTCCAGCGTCGCCATGCCTTCTGCGGCCAGCGATGCGACGCGATAGCTGGCGATCAGGATGCCGTGGACGCCATAAGCATAATCCTCGGTCGAAAGGCGCTTGAGGCGGCCTGCCTCCTTGTCGAACGCCAGCGTCTTGCCACGGCGCGATGCCATCGCGCAATGCACCAGGATGCGTTCCTGACCATGCGCCGCGCGCGCCTTGGCATAGCCTGCGACCACGGAGTCCTCGTCCATGATGTCGACCTTGCAGAACAGCCCGCCGATGGCCCTGGCCACCTCCTCGCCGCCTGCCTCGTTGAGATCGAAGATCGCGACCTTGACGCCGGCCGCTGCCAGCGCCTCTGCCGAGGCGCGCCCCAGACCCGAGGCGCCTCCGGTGACGACGGCTGCGGTGGTGGTGTCGATGATCATGGGATCTGTTCCTTCTCTCAATAGCTGCGGGGAAGACCGAGAACATGCTCGGCAAGATAGCTCAGGATCAGGTTGGTGCTGATCGGGGCGACGGTGTACAGCCGCGCCTCGCGGAACTTGCGCTCGACGTCGTACTCCTCGGCAAAGCCAAAGCCGCCGTGGGTCTGCACGCACATATCGGCAGCAGCCCAGCTGGCTTCGGATGCCAGCATCTTGGCCATATTGGCCTCTGCGCCCGGATTGCCGCCTGCATCGAAGACCTGGGCTGCGTGGTGGACCATCAGCTCGGCAGCGCGCATCTGCGCATAGGCCCGCGCGATGGGGAACTGAACACCCTGGTTCTGGCCGATCGCCCGGCCGAACACGTTGCGCTCATTGGCATAAGCGGTCGCCTTCTGGATGAACCACTTGGCATCGCCGATGCACTCGGCTGCGATCAAAATGCGCTCGGCGTTCATGCCAGACAGGATGTAGCGAAAGCCCTTGCCCTCTTCCCCGACCAGTGCCGAGGCCGGGATGCGCATGTCGTCGAAGAACACCTCGGTGGTCGAGTGGTTCATCATCGTTCGGATCGGCTTGATGGTCATGCCGTTCCCCACGACCTTGCGCATATCGACGAGGAAGATCGACAGGCCTTCGGTCTTGCTCGCCACCTGATCGCGCGGGGTGGTGCGGGCGAGCAGCAGCATCAGGTCGGAATATTCGGCGCGGCTGGTCCAGATCTTCTGGCCATTGATGACATAATCATCGCCATCGCGCACCGCGACGGTGCGCAGGCTCAGCGTATCGGTACCACTGGTCGGCTCGGACACGCCAAACGCCTGCAGCCGCAATTCGCCGCTGGCGATGCCCGGCAGATAGGCGCGCTTCTGCTCTTCGCTGCCGTATTTGAGCAGCGTGTTCATGATGTACATCTGCGCATGCGCCGATGCGCCATTGCATCCGGCGGCCTGGATTTCCTCCATGATTACCGCCGCTGCATCGAGGTTGAGGCCCGATCCGCCATAGGCCTCCGGGATCAGCGCTGCCAGGAAGCCCGAGCGGGTGAGCGCATCGACGAACTCGCCCGGATAGGCGCGCGCGCTGTCTTTCGCCCGCCAATAATCGCCCGGGAAATCCGCGCACAACGCCTGAACGGCGCGGCGGATCTCGGCAATGTCTTCGTTTTCGCTCATCATGCGTCTTTCCTTGTGGCGCTGGCCGCCATCACCTGCCGCCCATCGGCGGCAAAGGCTGCCAGTTCGATTGTCGTGTCGGTGCCACGCATCACCAGATGCAGCGCTTCGCCACAAATTGCAGGGGAAAGCCCGCGAAAGGCAAAGCTGGCGAGCGCATGGTCACCCAGCTGCCGCCGCGCCAGATCGAGCAGCAGGATGGCGGTCAGCGGACCGTGGACAACCAGCCCGCGATAGCGCTCCACGCCTTGCGCATAGGGCAGATCATAATGGATGCGGTGGCTGTTGAACGTGAGCGCGGAATAGCGCAGCAGCAGCGGTTCTGCGGGCGTGATGACGCGGTGAGCATCCCAGCCTGCCGGATCGAACGTTGCCTCGCCTGCTGCCGGAGGCGAAAGCGGTGCATCGGATGCGGCGGCATCGCGATACACGATGCTCTGCGTATCCCGCACCGCCAGCCCGTGCTCGCCACTCGTTTCATGGCCAATCTCAACAAAAACCAGCCGCCCGGACCCACCAGTCTTCTGAGCAACCGACAGCAAGCGTGATGTGCGGGTAACCGACTCCCCAACGAGCAGCGGCGTGAAAAACTCCAGCTTGCTCGATGCCCACATGCGGCGGGGAAGCGGCACCGGCGGAAGAAAGCTGTGCGCGCTGTCATCGCGCAATGGGTGGCCATCTGGCCCCAGCCGCGCGGTCGGCGCATCGGGAAGGCCCAGGCACCAGTGATAGCCCTGCGGCACCATTCCATCGGCTGGCGCGTCCCGGTCCAGCGTCGCCAGCCAGCGCCCCAACGCGCCGCCATCGATCCGATCGCTGCGGCTTTCCTGTCGCCCGATCCAGTCGTCCCAGCCTGCCATCAACGATGCTCCCCAGCCGTTACCGCGCGGTTCATGCCCGCTCGAACACGGCCGCGATCCCCTGGCCACCTCCTATGCACATCGTCTCGAGCCCATAGCGCACATCGCGGCGGTGCATCTCGCGGGTCAGGTTGGCGAGGATGCGGCCGCCGGTGGCCCCGATGGGATGGCCCAGCGATATGCCCGATCCGTTGACGTTGAGCATCTCATGGCGGCTGTCGTTATCGGCCCAGCCCCAGGCCTTGAGGCAGGCGAGCACCTGCGGCGCAAACGCCTCGTTGAGCTCGATCAGGCCGATGTCGTTCCACGACAGGCCATTGCGGGCCAGCAGGCGCTCGGTTGCGGGGACGGGGCCAATGCCCATGCGTGATGGTTCGCAGCCCGCCGCGGCCCAGCTATGCAGATAGGCGATCGGTTCGAGCCCCAGCTCCTCCAGCCGGTCCTCGGCCACCACCAGACAGGCGGCTGCGGCATCGTTCTGCTGGCTGGCATTGCCCGCCGTCACGACGCCGCCTTCGAGCGGGCGCAAGGCCGCGAGCGATTCCGCGCTGGCATCGGCGCGATAGCCTTCGTCGTGATCGAAGATCAGCGGATCGCCCTTGCGCTGCGGAATCGCGACCGGCACCAGCTCGTCGGCAAAAAGGCCATTGCTCCAGGCAGCCGCCGCGCGCTGGTGCGATCGGGCGGCATAGGCATCGCACGCCTCGCGGCTGATGCCATAATCCTTCGCCAGGTTTTCCGCGGTCTCGATCATCCCGGTGATCACGCCAAAGCGCTCGATCGGCTGAGACATCACCCTGCCCCGTGTCAGCCGGTCATGCAGCGTCAGGTTGCCCATGCGCACGCCCTGGCGCAGATCGGTGGTGTAATGCTCGACATTCGACATGCTCTCGACGCCGCCAGCGACGACCACATCGCTGACCCCGGTCTGCACCATCATCGCCGCATTGACGATGGCCTGCAGCCCCGATCCGCAGCGCCGATCAACCTGATAGCCCGGCACCTCCAGCGGCAGCCCCGCTGCAAGCCATGACCAATGGCCGATGCACGGTGCCTCGCCATTGCCATAGCCTTGCGCGAACACGACATCATCGACCCGCGCCGGATCGATACCGGTCCGCTCGATCAGCGCGTTGAGCACGATGCCCCCCAGTTCGCCAGCAGTGAGCGATGACAGCGCACCGCCAAACTTGCCGACAGCGGTGCGGATGGGGGCGACGATGGCTGCGCGACGAAGGGTCATGGGGCAGTTCCTACAATCTTGGAATCGATCAGACGGGCGATTTCACCCGATGTCAGGCCAAGCCGTTCGACCAGCACCTGCTCGCTATTCGCACCATTGCGCGGCGCAGCTTGCGGAGGCGTCCGTTCCAGCTGCGGCACAGTTCCAAAGGCGCCAGCGGCTGGATAGGCAAAGCCCGACGGGTTGGCATCGAACGGGCTGAACATCGGGTTGTCGCCGACAAGCCGCGGATCATGTGCGGCATCCAGCATCGTGCGATAGGCCGAGTGGACGATGCCGCCTGCGTCCAGCGCCGCGCCCAGCGCGGCATGATCACGCGCGCCAATCGCCCTCTCGAACAGCGGGTACAAGGCATCGCGATGATCGAATCGCAGCCCGTCATCGCGCGCGAAGCTGACGCCGCGCGCTGCCTCGATTGCGGCCACTGCTTCGTTCAGATCCAGCGCGGCCAGCAGGTTGGTCCATTGCCGGGGCGTCACCACCACGATCATCGTGCGAACATTGTCGCGCGTCACGAAATCGCGCCCGAACAGACCGTAGACCGCATTGCCCAGGCGCGGGCGATTGGCCCCGTTGTGCAGCACTTCGGCAATGCCGCCCATGTTGGCGACGGTGCCGATGGCGACATCGGACAAGGGCACGCGGACCTCGCTGCCCTCGCCCGTCTGCTCGCGCCGCCGGATCGCCGCCAGCATGGCAAAGGCGGCATAGGCACCGCTCAGCAGATCCCAGGCGGGCAGCACATGGTTGACCGGCTCTGGCCCCGGCCCGGTCATCATCGGATAGCCGACCGCGTTATTGATGGTGTAATCCAGCGCGGGCGCGCCATCGGCCCAGCCCATGATCCGCACAGTCACCAGATCGGCCCGACCTTGCGCCAGCGTGGCGTGCGACAGAAAGCCTTCGGCGGGGAAGTTGGTGATCAATTGCCCGGTGGCGTGGATCAAGGCCTGCAAAAGTTCTCGTCCCTCGGGCCGGGCAAGGTCGAGCGCCACCGACTTCTTGCCGCGATTGAGGTTTTCCCAATAGAGCGAGTCATTGGTCCCCGTCACCGGCCAGCGATGATAGTCCGGTCCGCCGCCGATCTGATCGACGCGGATCACATCTGCGCCATATTGGGCACAATAGAGGCCAGCTGTCGGCGACGCGACGAAGGACGACGCCTCGATGATCGACAGCCCTTCGAGCAGATTATACATCGATCATTCCTGCGCTGCCCATTCGCGCAGCATGTGCCTGGCGATCTGAAGCTGCAAGATCTGTGTGGTGCCCTCGTAGATGCGATAGACGCCAGCATGACACAAAACGCGCGCGGCCTCGTACGGGGGAGGATGGCTTGGACTGGCGCATATCTGCAATACCCTATCCACCACGCACCCGCCCATCGTGTCCACAGTTTCATCGCGGATGAGGCGGGGCTTCGGCAGCTGCTGCGCGGTCAACGGGTCGAAGACATCGGTATTCATCGTCGCAGGTCCTGGTGTCGGGTCGGTCTGGATGGCAAAGAGACGGGCCGGGGCGAGGCGCCCGTCGCCTTTCCCTCAAGCATCGCCATGTTCAGAGCCTTTCAGGACGTCAGTCGGTGAGCATGGACTGGAAGCGCTGCCGCATGATCGCCTCGGCATCGGCGACAATCCGCGTGATCAGTTCGGCACAGGTCGGAATGTCGTGGATCAACCCCTGCACCATGCCTGCCGACCAGATGCCGTGATCGGTATCACCGCTCGCCAGGCCTTCACGACCGCGAACACCCTTGACCAGATCGGCAACCGCCTCGAACGGCTTGCCCTCGCGTTCGGCAGCGACAACCTGCTGCGAAACCTCGTTGCGCGCGACGCGTGCGGTGTTGCGATAGGTGCGGAAGATGAGATCGGTGCCGCGCTCGTCGGTGGCGACCATCGCATCCTTGAAGCTCTGGTGAATCGGCGCTTCGACCGTCGCGGTAAACCGCGTGCCCATGTTGATCCCGTCTGCCCCCAAAGCCAGCGCTGCCGCCAGACCGCGTCCGTCGCCAAAGCCGCCGCTCGCCAACAGCGGGATTTTCACCTTGTCGGCGGCCACCGGGATCAGGATCAGTCCAGGAATGTCGTCTTCTCCCGGGTGCCCTGCACATTCGAAGCCGTCGATCGAGATGATGTCGACCCCGGCGCGCTCTGCCGACAAGGCGTGACGCACCGCGGTGCACTTGTGGAGGATGCGAATGCCATGCGGCTGCATCATTTCCCACAGTTCGCGTACCGCAGGCGTGCCCGCTGTCTCGACAATCTTGACGCCGCTGTCGATGATCGCCTGCGCATAGGCGCGGTAATCGGGCGGGTTGATCGTCGGAAAAACGGTCAGGTTCACACCGAACGGCTTGCCGGTCATGCCGCGACAGCGTTCGATCTCGGCCGACAGCGCTTCAGGCGATGCCTGGGTAAGCCCGGTCAAGATGCCAAGCCCGCCAGCGTTGGACACCGCGCTCGCCATCTCGGCGGTACCCACCCATTGCATCCCGCCCTGCACGATGGGATGCTCGATACCGAGCATGTCGGTCACTCTCGTTTTCAGCGGCAAGGCTCTCTCCATGTCTTCGTTTATCGATTGGCCGCCACAGGGGTGCGACCGACCATTTTTTGATCCAGTGGCCATCCCCTCTGGACTCATTAGCCGGGGGAATTATATAACTAGGTAACAGCATTCAACCCCAGTTTTGGATTTCGACCAAAGCTTGGGTAGAAAACGAAACCGGCGCAACGTCTCGAAACGCCAGCGGGTAACAGCATGGACGAGCGCATCCCACGGGACAAGATGCGCAACGATCCCATGGGCCCGGAAGCGCAACGCGGCTTGGCGGATAGAATGATGGAGGATGAGTGAGATGGCCAGTCAGGCAATGCAACACGCAGCAGAAGCCTTTCCACAAACGCAGGAACTCAAGACGCACAATCATCTGATCGATGATCAGGCGGCGCTCGATGCTGCCTGGGAGCAGGACGGATACTGGTTCTTTCGCGATGTCCTCGACAAGGCGGCAGTCGCGCGGCTGCGCCAGTCGTGGATTGACGAGCTGGAGCGCAACCACGTGATCGACCCGGTCGGCAGTTCAGCGACCGACAAGAGCGTCGCCTACAACGGTGGCAGCCTTGAGACCTTTCCATTCCGCATGGAGCCGATCGCGGCCAAGCGGCCCTGGGTCCAGTTTGTTGCCGAAGAGCCGATCAACGCCTTCTTCACCCGCCTGTTCAAGGACGACCCCTTCTGGGTTCCCGTCGTCGAATACCGGGCAACACCGCCGCAGCAGGATACCAGCAAATCGCGAATCGATGCGATCCACCAGGACGGGCCGTTCAGCCCCGGCATTCCCTTTCGCATCTGCTGGATTCCGCTGGCGGAGATAGACGCCGATATTGGCGGCCTGATGCTGGCCGAGGGGATGGCGGCAGACCGGGTGAGCTTTCACCCCAAGGTCGAGGGCGGCTCCAACGGCGCGATCCCGCTCGATGCAATCCCTGCCGACCGCTGGCGCCGTACCACCTATCAGGCAGGCGATGTGCTGTTGATGAACCTGTGGACCCCGCACACGGGCCTTGCCAACCGGTCCGACCGGTTCCGCCTGTCGATGGATCATCGCGTCATGGCCAGGGGCGACAAATGCCCGCTGGTCGGCATTGTCGAGGACATCAGCGAGAGCCACGTCGTCATCCGCAACGCGCAGGGCGAGCATCGGCTGACGATCGATCCGGACACCTATGTCCGCAACACCATGGGGCAGAAGCTCAACGGCCCCGCGATTACCGATTTTCACACCGTCGGCTCCGAAGTGATCATCGCCTATGACGGCGACCGCGCGTCGGTGGTCCGTCCGCCTCATTGAGCGCTCACCCGGCAAAGACGGGAAGCGTTCGTTGCAGGACGCAAACATTATCAGGAGAGTCCGATGAACCTTCATTCGCCCAGGGGCATGAACAGCTGGACCGGCAAGGATGCCGTCGTTCCGGCCAGAAACTATATCGATCCCGAATTTGCCCGGCGTGAAGCGGACAGCCTGTGGAAGAAGGTCTGGCAGATGGCCTGCCGCGAGGAGGAAATCCCCAAGGTCGGCGACTTCTATACCTATGAGATCGTCGATCAGTCGATCATCGTGATCCGCACCGCGACAGACGAGATCAAGGCGTTCCACAACGTCTGCCCGCATCGGGGGCGGACGTTGACCGAAGGCTGCGGCCATGCCGCGCGGCTGTTCTGCCGCTATCATGGCTGGAACTGGAAGATCGACGGCACCGATCCGCGTGTCATCGACCGCCACGAATGGGCGGCAGAAGACCTGACCGACGAGGACCTGAGCCTGATGCCGGTCAAGGTCGGGCGCTGGAGCGGCTGGGTGTACATCAATATGGACCCCGACAGCGAAAGCCTGGAGGAGCATCTGGCCCCGGCCAAGGCGTTTCTGGATCCGTTCGATATCGGCGGCATGAACTATCACTGGCGCAAGTCGACGATCCTGGACTGTAACTGGAAGGTCGCGCTGGAAGCGTTCAACGAGGGCTATCACGTCCAGACCACGCACAGCCAGATGCTGCGCTATATGGATGACTGGACGCAAAGCTACGCGCATGGTCGCCATGCGCATTTCGGCTATTGGGAGGCGATGCCGATGGGGTCGCGCTCGGCCCGGCTGACGGGCGGCGCGCCGACTGAAGACCTGCGCCCCGGAATCCGCGATTACATGGAAGACATGGCAGCGACGCTCAACGCGGGGTCATCGGTGCAGACCGTTCACGCCGCCCGCCGGGTGGAGCAGGAAGTGCCGCCGGGCACCCCGCACATGGAAGTGCTGATGAAGTTCGGCCAGTTCATCTATGAGCACGCGCTGTCGCTCGGCCTGAAATGGCCCGACATCACGCCGCAGCAGATGCAGGAGGCCGGCATCGACTGGCACCTGTTCCCCAACCAGATCATGCTGATGGGGGCCACCGGCCTGCTCGGCTATCGCGCGCGGCCCTATGGCAATGATCCTGACAAGTGCATCTTCGATGTCTATTCGCTGCAACGCTATCCTGAAGGGCAAGCCCCCAAGGTGGAGCATGAATGGAGCCAGGACCACAAGGACAAGGATTTCTGGGGCCTGATCCTGACCCAGGACTTCGCCAATGTCGCCGAAATCCAGAAGGGCATGAAGTCGATCGGCTTCAAGGGCGCCCGGCCCAATCCCAAGCAAGAGGTGGCGGTGCTCAACTTCCACCGGTCGCTGGAGGATTTTCTGGACGAAGGCTACGCCACCCAGGCGGTCTGATCGCACATGACAACAGGGGCAGGCGTTCTGGACGCTTGCCCCTGTCGTCAATCGAACCGCATGAAGGGTGATCTGTAGCGTTCCCTGCCATAGGTATATTGCATCGACACCGGATAATGCATCGGCACCTGGCTGGCGCGGTCGAGGCTTTCGATTTCAGCTTGAGTGAGCGACCACGCCGCTGCGGCCAGATTGTCGAGCAGTTGGTCGTCGGTCCGCGCACCCAGCAGCACCGAGGTTACCCCGGGGCGTGACCTCAGCCAGTTGATCGCGACCTGGCTGTGGGTGACGCCATTGCCGCGCGCGTCCACCACCGCATCGACTGCGGCCAGTACATCGCGGCAGCGTGGATTGTCATAGGCCTTGAGCGCGCCCATCAGTTCGAGGCGGGTGTTGCCACCCGATTGCCCGCGGAACTTGCCGGAGAGAAACCCCTGCGCCAGAGGGCTCCAGATGATCGCGCCGACGCCCATTGCGACACCACAGGGCAGCAACTCTTCCTCCGCCGTCCGGGCGACCAGCGAATACTGGATCTGCTGGCCGATATAGGCGTTCAGACGCTCGCGCTCCGAAATGCCCAGCGCGCGGGCCAGTTGCCAGGCGGCGAAGTTCGAGCAACCGATATACCGGACCTTGCCCGACCGCACGAGATCATCGAGCGCGCGCAGCGTTTCCTCCTGCGGGGTCAGGCCGTCAAAGCTGTGGACCTGATACAGGTCGATCCAGTCGGTGCCCAGGCGGCGCAGCGATGCATCGCAGGCCTCGACCAGATGGCGGCGCGACAGGCCGACATCGTGCGCGGCCTTGCCCATGCGGTGAAACGCCTTGGTCGCCACATGCACCCGGTTGCGCTTCTTTCCCAGAGCCTCGCCCAGGATTTCCTCGGAGCGGCCGGAGGCATAGACATCGGCGGTGTCGAAGAAATTGATGCCATGGTCGATGCACATATCCAACTGGTGCGCTGCATCGGCACCGCTGGTCGACCCGGTGGCCCCAAAGCGGCCCTCGCCATCGGAAAAGGTCATGCAGCCAAAGCCGAACACCGTAAGTTCGAGCCCGCTTTTGCCCAGAAACCGCTTATCCATCGTGTTGGCTCCTAGTGTTTGCGCTTCGCCCCCGCCACGGCGGCCTTGGTCGCGGCCAGTTGCCGCTTGAAATCATCACTGCCCAGCAGCAGCGCCTGATTGGAGAGGTTGGCCTGCCACTCCGCCTCCATCGAGGTTTCCAGCCCGCGCTGCAGCCCCTGCTTGATGCTGGTATAAGCCATCGCCGGAATCTGGCCGAGCTCATGCGCGAAGGCCATGCCCCGCTCGGCGAGGAGATCGGCGGCCACCACCTCGCCCACCATGCCGATGCGCAGCGCTTCATCGGCCAGCACCGGCCGTCCTAGCAGGCAGATGTCCATCGCCCGGCCAAGGCCGACCAGCCGGGGCAGCAGGAAAAGCCCGCCCAGCGGCGGCATGATGCCCAGCTTCACCCAGCTTTCCTGAAAGCGGGCGGTGTCTGCCGCGATGCGGAAATCGCAGGCCAGCGCAAGTTCGCACCCGACAGTCACCGCTGCGCCCTGCACCAGCGCCAGCGTCGGCTTGGGGCAGCGATAGATCGCATGCGCGGCCCCCTGGAAACGCGAATACACGGTGTCGCGGATGTGTTGCGCCGACATGCCCGTCAGCCGGTCGAGAAAGCCGAAGTCCGCTCCGACCGAAAAATGGCGTCCCTCGGCCATCAGCACGATGGCGCGGACATCCGCATCATCGCCGAGCGCGGCAAAGGCGTCGCGGATTTCCTCGAGCATTTCGGGCGACGAGGCATTGCCGATATCGGCGCGCGCGACAATGACCTGCGCAAGGCCGGTATCATGCTTTTCGATGCGAATATGATCGAGTGCCATGCCGTTCATCCACCTGATCCTGTAAACGATGCGGGGAGGATGCCGACGCAAGCGCCACCACCCTCCCCGCATCGGAGCTTTCTTCAGGCTGCGATGCCAATTGCAGCCCTAAGGATCAATCGCCGCCAAGTTCGCGGTGGCGGGCCATCATCTTGACGGCCTTTTCAGCCAGCGCCTCGGGCACCGGCGGATACAGCGGCAACGGACGCGCCTTGCTGGGCAGCGCGATCGTAGCGGTCGACTTGATCGTTTCCTCGCCACGTTGGTTGGTGAAGCGGACCACGACATCGACCAGTTCATTGCCATATTCGGTGCGCTTGCCGACAACCTCGCCGGTGACGAACTGCACATCGCCCATGTAATTGAACTTGCGGATTTCATCGTGAACCTTGGTGATGATTGCGTCATCGCCGGCCCAGTCGTTGAGATAGCTCCACAGGTAGTTTTCGCGCATCACCCCATAATCATACGCCATCGGGTTGCCGATCGCCTGTGCCCATACCGGGTCCCAGTGCAGCCGCTGCGCGACATCGGGCACGCCATATTCGTTCTTCACATAGAACGGCGCGATGCGCTTGCGGTTCTTGTGCGCACGGCGGCCGACAGTGGGAGCATAAGGCACGAAGCCATAGCCGCCGGCATGGAAGCAGACGACATCGGTCACGGTCAGCGGACCCTTGGCCTGACGACCGAGCGGCGAGCCGACAGCAACCTCTTCTGCCCAGCGCTTGGCCGGCCCCTGGACCTGTTCTGCGGCATAGACCTCTTCGATCGCCGCGAACTCTTCATCGGTCCACACCTTGGGTTCGATGGCAGAATACTTGCCCTTCTTCGCGGCGGTCTTGCGCTCGGTCAGCACGCTGAGCACGCGATAGACCGACACGACATCGCCGCGCTGGTTCATGTTGACGTGGCGGCGCACGTTGATCACCGAGCGGCCCGCGAATTCGGACTGCTTGACCTCGCAGCTTTCCTCGCCCGAGAAGGTGTAGATGGTGTCGCCCGGATAGGCCGCGCGGTAGAATTCCCAGTCGGCACCCGACACGAACACGTGGATGCCGCGGAACAGGCTCTTCTTGAGCGCACGGATTTCGTCAGGCGTGGGATCGCCGAGCAACGGCTTGCCAACCTGGCCGATCATCATGCCCGGCGCGATGGCATCGCCCCAGCGGGTGCGCCGGGCATAATTGGGATCGGTGAACAGCGGATTGTCGTCGCCGCAGCCATACGACCAGTTGCGGATCGAATCATGGCTCAGCGTTTGCACGTACTGCGCCATCTTGCCGGGCTCTTCAAAGCCGATCAGCTGCTTCTGCCGCTCGATATCCTCGTCGCGGATCTCGTAGGATACGGCCTTCTGCCATTCCTCACTCTGCTTGATGTCGTCAGCCTTGGTGGCCATGCGATCTCTCCTATCCTAATCGTCTAACTAGGTGATATCTATAAGCCGATAGATATGCAAGGCTTGGAAATCTCCCACCATCGCATCTGCCCCCAATTTACTGCGCCATTGCCCTTCCTGACCATCACTGAGCCGCCTGCGGCCCGGAGTTTCCGCAGGCGGCCCAGTGATGGTTGTGGCGGCTGTCACCTCTGGCGAGAATTGCAGCCGTCGACGGGCTGATAGAGTGTGCCATTGCGGCGGCTCGCGGACTGGATGATGTTGGTTTCAATCGATCATCCATGGCCTCGCCGCCTCACGATCCGGTTGGGCCGATCAAGGACGGGAGCGATTCGCGCAGGTTTGCGTGGTCCTGACTCAGCCGGGGAAAGCCTGGCCAGCAGCTCAAGCTCTGCGCGGAATCTCGCGGGTCGGGGTGGCATAGCCAGCGCTCGCGCCCAGCTTCTCCAGCGCCATCTCGGCGGTGACCGCCTTGTCGTACAGAAACCCCTGGCCGAAGGCGCAACCGACTTCGGCCAGGCGATCGAGCTGGCTGTGGGTTTCAATGCCCTCGGCGATGACGGCGATGTTGAGCGCGCGGGCGATGCCCAGCATCGCATCGATGATGTTCCACGAGACGTTGGACTGGCCATCGGTCACGAACGAGCGGTCGATCTTGATATTGTCGAACGGCAATGTCTGCAGATGGGTAAACGAGGAATAGCCCGTTCCGAAATCGTCGAGGCTGAGGCGGATACCCATCGCGCGGAGCGCTTCCAGCACGATGCGCGTCTGTTCACGGTTGGTGATCGCCGCATTTTCGGTCAGTTCGATCACCAGAACGCGCGGATCGACATTAGTCGCATCGATGATGTCGCGGACCTGTTCGACAAAATTCGGCTGCAGGAACTGGCAGGGCGCAACGTTGATGCTCATGTAGAACGGCGGCAGATCGGTACACGCACCGCGCCATCCGGCGGCAACGGTGGCAGCCTCGCGCAGCACCCATGCGCCCAGCACGTTCATCAGGCCGCTGTCTTCGGCGACATGCAGAAATTCGTTGGGAAACACCAGGGTATCGCCGCGCTGCCAGCGCAAAAGCGCCTCGAAACCGACGATCCGGCCCGAGCCGATATCGATGATCGGTTGATAGCGCAGGCAGAATTCGCCCAGTTGCAGGGCGGTGCGCAGCTCCGCCTCCAGCTTCAGGCGGCTGACAGCCTTTTCGCGCATCGTCTGGTCGAACGTGACCGTCTGGCCCGGCCCACGCGACTTGGCGTCATACATGGCAACGTCGGCATCGCGCATCAGATCGGCGGCGACGGCATAGCTGCCGTCATCGTGCGCGATGCCGATGCTGGCGGCGCAGCGCACTTCGTTGGTATCGATGAAATAGGATGGCTTGAGAACGTCGTGAATGTCCTTGGCGATATCGGCCGCATCGTCGCAATGCTGTTCGCCTTCGACCAGGATGATGAACTCGTCGCCGCCGATCCGCGCAATCAGCACGCTTTCGGGTGCTCCGGGATAAGGCGTCGTGGCATAGGCCTCGGCCACCTTGCGCAGGCGTCCTGCCATCTCGATCAGCAACCGGTCGCCGGCCTGGTGACCGAGCGCATCGTTGACCAGCTTGAAGCCGTCGAGGTCGATGTAGATCAGCGAAGTGCGCAGGCTGGCGGCCGCCGTGTTGCGCTGAAAGATCGTCTCGAGCCGGTTTTCGAACTGGGCTCGGTTGGGAAGGTTCGTGAGCGGATCGCGCAGCGCGTTCTCGATCAACCGCTTCTCGTTCGCCTTGCGCCTGAAGACGCGGCCGATCTGCGTCCCGATCTGGGTGAGCACCTCGAGCTGCTGCGGGTCCGGCTCGACCGCGCACTGGGTGAAGAACTCCATCACGGCAAACAGGTCCTGCCCCAGCAGTACCGGCACCGATATGCTGGCGCGCAGGTTGCACTGCCGCGCCACACTGCCGCGACCCTGGTCACCCGAGGCCCGGATGTCGCGCGTCCACACCGCTGCCGGGTGGATCAGCAGGCGGCCGGGTGCGGTGGCACAGGGCCAGGCGATCAGGCGGCTGGAAAGGTCGACAAAGGCGAAAATCTGGTCAGGGTTGCGCGCGTGCCACAACCCGCACGCCTCCAGCCTGGCCTCGCCGCCATGGCCCTTGCGCAGCAGCACATTGGCAAAGGCCCAGCTGTTGACGGCGCAGATCTCGGCAATCGCAAAGCGCAATGTCTCCATCGGATCGACGCTCTGGTTGGCAGCATTGGCGACGTTGCACAGCAGTTCGAAGCGCTGGTTGGTCAGATAGGCTTCGCGCAACCCGCGTTCGGCGATCGATTCCGCTTCCACCCGAATCTGGCGCTCGCGCTTGAGCTGCCGCTCAAGCTGCGCGCACCGGGCCTCCAGCGAGACCTCGAAGGAAACAGGATCGGGCCTGAAGCTCATTGCGGCCAGGTCACCTGCAACTGGCAGCCCGGTGCACCATCGTGCATGCAGGTCGGCTGCGAGAAGGTGACGGTCTCGTTGTAATGCGCAGCGACCCCCTCGACAAAGCCATGTGCCAGATCGCACATCTTGCGCGGCGATCGATAGCCCAGGGTCAGAGTGTCGGCGGTCTCGGTGAAATGGAAATGGGGGCAGGATGCGCCCGAATAGAGCTTGCGCACTTCCGGGTGGATGATGGTGTTGACCGAGAGGATGAAACTGCGCGCATCGGGTGCGCTTTCGAAGAAGCTGGGATAGCGCTCTGCCAGCTTGGGCAGGGCATGGATGCCGAACCAGTGCAGCAGCTGGCGCACCGGAATTCCGGTGAGCTGCGATGCCGCATCCACGAGCGCGTACAGCTCTGCATCGGCATAGCTGCCGAGCGATGTGTAGACACCCGAACTCCCCGCAGACGTCAGCAGCGCGTCCCAAACGGCATCACCGTGATGGTCGACGACAACCTCTTCGAGCAGATTGAAAATGACACCCTTCATGCAGCCCCCCTGCAAGCGATCCGGACGGACGGACGGAAACGCCCAGCCCGATTCCCGGTCTACCCGTGCAATGATGACAAGAAGTTAAATTTCCCCGACGTCATCCGCCCGCAGGCTTGCGTCCGGCTGCACCATGTCCAAGGACGGGACACTGGTTGTCCGAACTACCAGCCCATGCTGCCTGGACCACCCTTGAACGGGCCAGCATAGCCAGACGTGATCCAGCCGCCATAAAAGCCGCCTGGCTGGGGGATGACGGTTTCGCCGTTGACCGTGCAAGTGTCGAACGGGGCGGCATAAAAGGCGATGTGATCGCGCAGGCTGGCAAAGCTGGCGGTGGGGCTGGGATAGCTCCAGCCGACCCGGGGCAGCACGGTGCCGCCGACCACGACATCCCAATAGACCGCAGCGCCCTTCCATTCGCAGAACGAACTGCCCTGTGCCCGACGCAGCACGCCGGGCGCAATCGCATGGGGCGGAATGTAATAGCTGGGCGGGTGGCTGGTCTCGAACGTGCAGATGCAATCGCGCGATTCGGCAATGACCACGCCGTGGTGCTCGATCCGGACATGCGCATCGCAAGGCTGCGCAACGGCGGGCCGCGGGAAATCCCAGACACTGCGCTGCCCGGGGCCTACGGGGTCACGATCAGGCATCACATTCATTCCTTCCTGCAATCCAGCCCCCGGGCGCGATTATCACATGGGCCCACCCTGCGATATACGCAGAACCCCAGTTCACGGATGCGCCCTTCGGGCAACCGCTGCGCTGGTGGATCGTAAGGACTGCAAACCCATTCAGCTTGCCGCACCCTGGCCCGCTGTGCAGACAAGGATCCGATCATCATGACGCTCAAAGCCATCGCGCTCAACTGCACGCTCAAGCGTTCGGGCAAGGAAAGCTCATCGACCGACGCGATGATCGAGCTGATCGCCGAGCAGCTTGCCAAGCACAAGGTGGAGCTGACCGAGACGATCCGCATCGCCGATTTCAATGTTCTACCCGGTGTCAGCTCGGACGAAGGCGAAGGCGATGACTGGCCCGAGTTGCGCCAGCGCATCCTCGCCGCCGACATCCTGATCTTCGGCACGCCGATCTGGATGGGCCAGATGTCGAGCATCGCCAAGCGCGTGCTCGAACGGATGGACGCATTTCTGAGCGAAACCGACGAGCTTGGCCGTATGCACAGCTTCTCCAAGGTCGCGGTCGCAGCAATCGTCGGCAACGAGGATGGAGCGCACCGCACCTCTGCCGATCTGTTCCAGGCTTTGAACGATGTCGGCTTCACCATCCCGGCAGGCGCCGCCTGCTATTGGGTCGGTGAAGCAATGGGCAGCACCGACTTCCAGGATCTCGACGAGACACCCGAAAAGACGTTCGAGACCGCACGCATGCTGGCGGCGAACACGGCGCATCTCGCCGGATTGCTCACGGCAACGCCCTATCCCGGCGACGAGGAGCATGACGACGAAAGCTGACCGGCCTGCGTCCTGATCACAAATCGCAGCCGACCGCACGTCGCGGTTGCGCGCCTGCCTTGGCTTGTATAAGCATACCATCAAAGCAGGAGAGGTTTGATGGTCTATGTGCTCGGTGGATGGCAGAGTGACTTTGCGCGCAACTGGCAGCGCGAGGGGCTGTCGATAGGCGACGGCTTTGTCGAGACCGTTCGGAACGGGCTGGAAGCGGCCCGGCTCGACGCAGTCGAGATCGAGAGCGGCCATGTCGGCAATTTCGTCGGCGACCTGTTCGCAGGGCAAGGCCTGCTCGGTGGCTTCTTCGCTTATGTCGACCCCGCTCTCGATGGCCTGCCGACCTCGCGCCACGAAGCGGCGTGCGCATCGGGCAGCGTCTCGGTGCTCGCCGCCACCGCCGAGATCGAAGCGGGGCGCTATGACCTTGCCTGCGTGATCGGCATCGAGATGATGCGCAATGTGCCGGGGCAGAAGGCTGCAGAAAACCTGGGCGCTGCGGCCTATCAGGGTCGCGAGTTCGGCGACGCGCAGTTCCTTTGGCCGCGCGCCTTTTCCGATCTCGCGGAGGAATATGACGCGCGCTATGGCCTGAGCTATGATCATCTGGGCCGTATCGCCGAGATCAACTTCGCCAATGGCAGGCGCAACCCGGCCGCGCAGACCCGCCAGTGGCAGTTCGGCCCCGACAGCTTCACCGAAAACGACGAGGCCAACCCTGTCGTCGAAGGCCGCACCCGCAAGAATGACTGTGGTCAGGTGACCGATGGCGCAGCAGTGGTGTTCCTGGCCTCCGAGAAGCGCGCCCGCGAATATGCTGCCAAGCGCGGCATATCGATGGAATCGCTGTCGCGCATCGCGGGCTGGGGCCATCGTTCGGCAGCGCTGGGCTATCGCGACAAGCTGCGGATGGCGGGCGACAGCCAGTATGTCTTTCCGCAGGTACGCCGGGCGATCGAAGATGCGCGCACCCGCGCCGGTGTGTCGGGTGTCGAGGCGATCGATGCAGTCGAGACCCACGACTGCTTTGCGATGACCGAATATATGGCGATCGATCATCTCGGCCTCACGGCTCCCGGCGAGGCATGGAAGGCGGTCGAGAACGGCGATATCGAAATTGGCGGCAAGCTGCCGATCAATCCCTCGGGTGGGCTCATCGGCCTCGGCCACCCGGTCGGCGCCACCGGCGTGCGGATGCTGCTCGACGCGCATCGCCAGGTCACCGGCAATGCCGCCGACAATCAGGTCGAAGGCGCGCGCCGCGTCCAGACGCTCAACATCGGTGGGTCAACCACCACCACGGTCAGCTTCATCGTGGAGCAGGCAGCATGAGCGACGCCCGGTTCAACCAGTTCAAGCAACTGATCGCCGCATGGACCCGCAAGGATGCAGACGCGGTCATTGCCATGCTGCACGAGGATGTCGTGTGGCATTACGCCGCCGCGATCGCCCCGCCCGCGCGCGGCAAGGCCGAGGCGCGCGCGTTCATTGAGCGCTTTGGGGCAACGATCGCCGAGGTCAACTGGCGCATCTTCGCGCACGCCGAAACCGCCGACCGGCTGTTTGTGGAAGGCGTCGATGAATATGTCACCACCGACGGCGTCCGCGTCGCTGCACCTTATGCCGGGATCATCGAATATAGCGGCGACACAATCATCGGCTGGCGCGATTATCTGGACCGGGGAACCGTCGACGCAATCAAGGCGGGCAAGCCCTATCCGGCTCAGGTGAAGGAACTGCTCGACCGGCCGGCCGCATGACCGTGGAGCTTGCCGACGCCCCATTTCGCGAGGCTGAGTTCATGCCGGTCGACCTTGATGTCGAGCGGCGCAGCGATGGAACGATCCTGCTCAAGAGCCGCGTGCCCTTGCGCAGCTTCGATGCCAACATTACGCGCGCCTTCGCAGTACGCGCCGCGCTCAAGGGCGACGCCCCGGCGATCGGATGGCGCGGGGCAGACGGGCAATGGGCCTATCGCAGCTATGTGCAGATCAAGCGCGATATCGACGGCGCGACCCGCTGGCTCAGCGACAATTTCGAGCGCGGCAGCCGGTTGCTGATCATCGCCGAAAACAGCCTGCCGGTCGCGGTGCTGACCTTTGCCGCCTGGGCTGCGGGGATCATCATCGTGCCGGTCAGCGTGGCCTATGGCCTGGCGGGCGGCGAGCACGCGCGGCTGCGGCACGTGATGACGCGAACGCAGCCTGCAGCGATCTATGCCGATGCGCATCCGGCCATCGCCAAGGCGCTGGCCGAGACCGCGCCTGCCGGTGCGCGCATCATCGCGGCCGACATTGCACCGTTCAGCGATGCGACGCCTTATGCCGACGTCATCGCCACCGACCCCGGCACGATCGCGGACGAGGCGATCGCCGCCGTCGATCCTCAGGCGCCGGCGATCTACATGCTCACTTCGGGCTCGACCGGCCTTCCCAAGATCGTGCCGCATTCGCTGGCCACGCTCGCGGCATGCGGCGCGCAGGGGCTCGACATGATCGGCAAGGCGGCGGGCTGGGACGATGTCATGCTCGACTGGCTGCCCTGGCACCATGCCGCAGGCGCCTCGGTGATGCGCACCTGCCTGCTCGAAGGCGGCACGCTGCATATCGATGCGGGCAAGCCACTGCCCGGACTGTTCGACCAGACCATCGCCAACCTGCGCGAAATTTCGGTCGCCTATTTCAACAACGTGCCCGCAGGCTATGCGATGCTGGTCGAGGCACTGGAGAACGACGCGGCGCTGCGCAGCCGCTTCTTCGCCAAGATGCGGCTGATGCTCTATGGTGGCGCAGGGCTCCCGCAGCCGGTGTATGACCGGTTGCAGGCGCTGGCGGTGCAGGAGACCGGCCACCGCATCCACATGACCACCGGCTATGGCATGACCGAGACCGTCTCGGGCTGCATGGCGATCCATTTTCCCACCACCCGCGTCGGCATCGGCCTGCCCGCGCCGGAGCTGGCGCTCAAGCTCGTGCCCTGCGATGGGCGCTACGAGGTGCGGCTCGCCGGACCGAATGTCATGCAGGGCTATCTGGACGAGCCGGACAAGACCGCAGCCGCGTTCGACGAGGACGGCTTCTATCGCACCGGCGACGTCGCGGTGTTCCATGACGAGGCCGACCCCGGCAAGGGCCTCGCCTTTGCCGGGCGGCTGGCCGAGGAGTTCAAGCTCGCCAATGGCAACTGGGTCTATGGCGGCGCGGTGCGAGAGAAACTGCTCAAGGAATGCTCAGGCCTGATCGCCGAACTGGTGCTGGCCGATGATGGCAGGCCGTATCTGGCGCTGCTCGCCTGGCCCAAGCCCGGCGCGAGCCTGGAGGCGGTGGCCGATGCGGTGCGCGGCTACAACGCAGAGGCGCGCGGGGGCGCGGTGATCAAGCGGGTGGCGCTTTTCGACACACCGCCCAACGCCGCTGCGCACGAACTGTCCGACAAGGGCACGATCAACCGCCGCGCGGTGCTCGATGGACGACGCGAATGGGTGGAGCAGGTGTTTGCCGATCCCCCGGGGGAAGGCGTCGCCGTCACGGGCTGACGCACGAGAAACCAACGATAATCGGGAGAAAACGGGATGCTGACGATTCTGGCGATCAATGCGGCTGTGCTGGTGGGGTGCTTTGTCGCGCTCTGGCTGGTCTGTTTGGGCACGCGTGACGTGACCCCGGTGGACAGCTTCTGGGCCTGGGGCATGCTGGTGATGGCAGCATCGACCTATGTGCAGGCCGAGGGCGACCCGACCCGCATGCTGGTGCTGCTGGCGCTCTGCGGCCTGTGGGCGGCGCGGCTGGGCAGCTTCATGCTGTGGCGCTGGCGCAGCCATGGGCCCGACCGGCGCTATTCGGCGATGCTGGGCAAGGCAGAGCGCGATCGCGGCTGGGGTTTTGCCCGCGCCTCGGGGCAGCTGGTGTTTGCGACCCAGGCCCCGTTGCTGTTCGTCGTCTGCCTGCCGGTGCAACTGGGGCAGATCGACGCGGAGCCTGCGTTCGGCACCTTGGGGCTGATCGGCGCAGGCATCGCTCTGTTCGGTATCGCGTTCGAGACGATCGGCGATGCGCAGCTGGTGGCATTCAAGGCCAGGCCCGACAACCAGGGCAAATTGATGACCGGCGGCCTGTGGCGCTATACTCGCCACCCCAATTACTTTGGCGATGCAACCACCTGGTGGGGACTGTGGCTGATCGCGGCGGAAACCTCGATGGGCCTCGCCGCCGTAATCGGCCCGGTGCTGCTCACCTGGACGCTGATGAAATGGTCGGGCGCGCCGACGGTCGAACGGCGGCTGGCGAAGACGCGCGAGGGCTATGCGGACTATGTCGCGCGCACCTCGGGCTTTATTCCGCTGCCGCCGAAACGCGGCTGAGCCTGGCCTGGGGTCAGTTGGTTCCGGCCCGCTGACCCAGTCGCTCGGATGCGGCGCGGAAACCGGCTTCGATCTCGTCGACGATGGCGCTGACGGGTTCGATGGCCTTGACCGTGCCGACCCCCTGCCCCGCTGCCCACAGGTCCTTCCACTTGGCATGCGGATCGCCGCCATAATCGCGGGTTGCGGGCTTGCCGAGGTCCTTGGGATCATAGCCGCACGCAACGAGGGACGGGATAAGCCAGGACGCCGGCGTGCCGGTGATCGCGGGGCTGACGACCAGATCCTCGAGCCAGCTGTCGACCACCATCTGCTTGTATCCAGGCACCGCCATGCTCTCTTCCGCCGCCAGAAAGCGCGTCCCCATATAGACGAGGTCCGCCCCCGCCGCGATCGCGCCAGCCAGCGCCGCGCCGTCCGAAATTCCGCCGCCGACGCAGATGATGCCGTCGAACTCGGCCCTGAGCGCGGTGATGAAGGCGAAGGGCGAGAGAAAGCCGGTATGCCCGCCTGCGCCCGCCGACACGCAGACCAGACCGTCCGCCCCCGCCGCCGCTGCCTTGCGTCCCAATGCCACGGTAATGACATCGGCGAGAACGATGCCGCCATAGCCGTGCACCGTCTCCACCGCAGGCGCGGGACTGCCCAAAGCGGTGATAACGATCGGCGGCTTGTGCTTGGCGATCAGCGCCAGATCATCTGCCAGCCGCTGGTTGCTGCTGTGCGTGACGAGGTTTGCCGCCCATAGCCCTGGAGCGTCTGCCGTCTCCGCCGCGATCCGCGTCATCCACGCGTCGAGGTCCGCTGCCGT
Source organism: Hydrogenophaga intermedia (assembly GCA_943370475.1). Lineage (GTDB taxonomy): Bacteria > Pseudomonadota > Alphaproteobacteria > Sphingomonadales > Sphingomonadaceae > Blastomonas. The sequence goes on along the minus strand of CALRRI020000003.1, from coordinate 191,086 downwards.
GCGGCAGTTGGGCGTGGGAAACGACCCGATGATGCCAGCCCGCGCCGCCGCGATCACCATCTCTGGCCCCGACACCAGAAACATCGGCGCGGCCACCACCGGCAGGCGCAATTTGTCGATCATCATTCAGATTCGCTCCACGATTGTCGCCACGCCCACGCCCTGCGCCCCGGTCGCCACCACCAGCCCCAGAGTGCCGCCGGATGCCGTCAGCGCATCGATCAGTGTCGAGAGCAGGATTGCCCCGGTCGCGCCCATCGGATGGCCCTTGGCGACATGGCCACCGCTGACATTGACCTTGTCAGGATCGGGCGAACGGTCACGCAGGAACTTGGCATGGGTGACCGCAAAGGCCTCCATGAACTCGATCCTGTCCATGTCCGCCAATGTCAGCCCTGCCCTCGCCAGCGCGCGATCCATCGCGGTAAAGCCTGCCGTGAGCGAATCCCACGGATCGCCGCCGACCTCGACATGCGCAACAATGCGCGCAATCGCCCCCTCACGCGGACCGACCAGCGCCAGCCCCGCGCCATCTGTCATCGGCGGGGCATGCGCGACGCTGTGGCGATGGTCGATCACGCGGTCGCCCAGAATGTCGCGATAGCCTGCCGCCAGCGCCGGAAACGCAGGCGGCAGCGCCTGCAGTCGTTCGAGCGTCATCGGACGTACCGCTTCCTCACGGTCGAGCCCTGCCACCGCGATGCGCGAGGCGAGCAGTTCGGGCTTGTCCTCCGCTGCGGCAGCCCGCGCCTGCGAAGTGACCGCCACCGCGTCGAGATCGGCGCGGGTGATGCCCTCCTTCTCGGCCAGCATGTCAGCGGCCAGCGCGACCTGGATATAGCGCCGGTCGGGCGGCATGTCGGCGGCGGTGTAATAATCCGCCTTGTCGGCCATGAAGGCGACCCTGGACAGCATCTCCACCCCGCCGCCCAGCGCCCATTGCGCCTGGCCCGAGGCGACCGCTGCGGCAGCCGCGCCGATGGCGGAAAGTCCCGAGGCGCAGAAATTGTTGAGCGTATGCACCGCGACGCCATCGGGCAGTTCGGCCTTCAGCTTGGCGACCAGAGCGATATGCCCGCCCTGCGCACCGACCTGGCCGACACAGCCCAGGGTCATCCGCTCGGCGCGGCCTCGCGGTTCGTGCCCGCGTTGCTCCATCGCATCGACCAGATGCGCGACAAGCCCGTGCGGCGTCTCTTGCGCCAACCCGCCATCGGGCCGCGCCTTTCCGCGCGGGGTGCGCAGCGCAACATGCAGATAGGCCTCGCTCATGCCGGAGCCCTCCACGCGCTGGGCGGCTGAAACGCGAACAACCCCGGCGGCGCGGCGATCACGGCGGGAACCGCATTGATCGCCACTGCGACGGTCGCATCGGTGAGCGCGCGCGAGGGCGGCGCTGCGGAATCGGATTCGGTGATGTCCATGGTCAGATGGATGTTGGGTCGCCCTTCGATGCGCACGTCCCAATGGCCGCGCCCGCCCTCGTGGAGCGCGGGATCGGCGGTCCACAGGATGGCGAGCGTGAAGCGCGTGCCGCAGGTGTAATGCGCGGTCCAGCGCCATTCGGTCGCAGCGACCGTGCCCTGGGGGATGGTGCCTGCCGGAATGACGATATCGGAAGGCGCCAGTGTCAGCTGATGATCTGGTTCGATCTTCTCGACCTGCGTACCCATCTGGTACGCAGCGAACGCCAGAACCTCGGAGAACAGCGCGCGGTAAAGCTCTGCCAGCGGCCCGGTGCGGATGTCGCGCACGGAAGGGTCGCTGCCCAGCCCCATCAGATCGAACACGAACGCCGCGCTCGCCATCGCCGAGGCATCGACCGTCTCGCTGACATGGATATGATCGACCTCGACCGACATCGCGGTGGCGGCCAGCGCGATCCGCTCGACGATCATGCCGGGGCTGACGCCGACGCCTGCCAGCGTCGCACCACCCTCGATCGCGGCACGGTGCAGCCGATCAGCATAATCCGGCCCCTGCGCTGCGGGCCAATGGAAACCGGCCGTGGAAATCACGTTCTTGCCCGACCGCAGCAGCGCCTCGACATCGGGCACCAGCGCGTCATAGGGCAAGGTGATGCGCGGCGTGTGGATGACGACATCGGCGTCGATCGCCAGCGTCTGGGCCAGATCGGACGTCGCCAGCACACCGGTGAGCGGACGGCGCGCGATCTCGCCTGCGTCCTTGCCCGCCTTGGCTTTAGAATAGACATGGACGCCCGCCAGAGCGAGCGTGGGATCGTCGATGATCCGGCGCAGCGCGGTGCGCCCCATCGCACCGGTCGCCCATTGGATGACCTTTATGGTGATGCCAGCCTCCCCAGTTCCGTTTCTTTCCAGGGGGGCGACAAATCACCCCCGGGCCGCAGCTTTGGCTTGCGAAGGGTTTAGGTATCTTTATGAAAGCTGTAAAGCACAAGACAGGAGAGCGCGATGTTTCTGACCCCGGCAGAGCGGATTGCGGACCACACAGCGCGCGGCTGGTGGGAGGGGATCAGCGTCGATGCCATGCTGCGCCGCGCGGTCAGCGAACGCGGCGACACGCTGGCGATCGTCGATCCGATGAACCGCGAGGCGCTTGATGGCTGCGCCCCGGAACGGCTGAACTGGGTGCAGCTGGACGCGCGCGTCGACGCGATGGCCGCCGCGCTGATCGGGCTGGGGCTCTCCAGAGACGACGTGGTCTGCGCGCAATTGCCCAACACAGTGGATGCGGTGATCCTGTTTCTCGCCACCGCGCGGCTGGGGCTGATCATCAGCCCGGTGGTGATGCAGTATCGCGAGCACGAGCTGGCCCATATCCTGTCGCTCACCGATGCCCGGGCGTTGGTCACCGTACCCGCGTTCCACGGCCATGATCATGCCGCCATGGCTGCAGGTCTGACTGAGGCGCGTCCCGGCATGCAACTGCTGACGATGGGCCCGGCGGGGCACGGCGTGGACCTCAAGGCGCTCGCCGCCACCGCCGACCCCTCGCCGGTCGCCAACTGGTGCGCCGCGAACCCCGTCGACGGCGGCGAGGTGCTGACCATCTGCTGGACATCGGGCACCGAGGCGCGGCCCAAGGGCGTGCCGCGCGATCACAACCACTGGGTGCTCAACGCCAAGGTCATCGTCTGGGGTACCGGCATGGTCGCAGGCGACGTGTTGCTCAACCCCTTCCCGCTGGTCAACATCGCCTCGATCGGCGGACTGGTGCTGCCCTGGCTCGAGGTGCGCGGCACGTTGGTGCTGCACCATCCGTTCGACCTGGCCGTATTCCTCAAGCAGATCGAGACCGAGCGCGTGACCTATACCATCGCCCCGCCTGCCGTGCTCACCGCTTTGCTCAAGCAGCCCCAGATCGCCGCCTCGGTGGACCTGTCTTCGCTCCGCGCGATCGGCAGCGGATCGGCGCCGCTCACCCCATGGCTGATCGGGGGCTGGGCCAAACAGCACGGCATCGAGATCTGCAACATCTTCGGGTCGAACGAGGGCATGGCGTTGATGTCGTCCCCCGGCGATATTCCCGACCGGGCCGAGCGCGCGCATTACTTCCCGCGCTTCGGTGCCGAAGGGGTGGACTGGGACAGCCCGGTTTCGGGCGTGATGCGCACCCGGCTGGTCGATCCGGCGAGCGGCGCTGTCATCACCGAACCCGGCAGGCCCGGCGAGATGCACATTGCAGGCGGCAACGTCATGTCGGGCTATTGGCGTTCGCCCGAGCTCACCGCAGCGGCCTTCGATGGCGAGTGGTTCCGCACCGGCGACCTGTTCGAGATTGCAGGCGAAGGTCCGCTCTCGCGCTTCTACCGCTTTGTCGGGCGATCGAAGGAGATCATCGTGCGCGGCGGTGTGAACATCTCGCCGTCCGAGATCGACGAGCTGCTGGTCAACCTGCCAAACGTGCGCGAGGCCGCCACAGTCGGCATTCCCGACGCCGATCTGGGCGAACGGATTGCCGTTGCGGTTGTCATCGACGAAGGCATGAGCCCGCCCGATATCGCTGGCATCGGCGCGCATCTGGCGGCGGCAGGCGTCGCGGTGTTCAAGCGCCCCGAGCGGCTGGTGGTCGTCCCAGCCCTGCCGCGCAACGCGATGAACAAGGTGGTCCGCGCCGATCTGCGCGAGGCGGTGCTGGCGGCGGTGAACGGGGCAGCTTAGGCCGCGACCGCCATCGCGCGGTCACGCCGCGCCGCCTTGTCGCGCTCCAGCACCTCGCGCTCGACCCAGTGCGAATGGGTGCCGCTGCTGATCTTGTGCGGCAGCGCGATGCGGCAGACGGGGCCATCGGCGAAGCGCTTGCAATCGATGATGATGCACTCGGACGTTCCCTGGTTCTCGTCGATGACGAAGCTCACCAGATAGCCGTCGTCCTCGTCCTGCGCCCCCACGCGCGGCGCAAACGGCGCTTCAGAGGCATAGCGACCCTCCGCCAACGTAATCGTGGTGGATGTGCCGGTGTGCAGGTCGTGCTTGACGAAGCCGTTGAACAGGAACCAGCCCGGCCGCGTCGTCGTCGAATAGGCATAGCGATAGGGCTGCGCCAGATAGCGCTGGTTGATCATGCCGAATTCGACCAGCTGATCGCCCAGCGATTGTTCACGCGTCTCGCCGGTGCGCAGGTTGAACCGCCAGCGGTGCAGCGTGGGTTTGAAGCTGTTCTCGTCGATATGCGCCATCATCGCGCCATGCCCGCCATCATGCTCGAGCGGATCGGGCGTGGGATTGTTCTGGAAATAGCCGTCGAGCACGACCTCCTCGCCTTCCTCCCACGCATTGAGCCAGTGCAGCACATAAGTCGGCGCGGCGTCGAACCAGCGGATGTCGGACGGATCGTTGCGGTTCACCAGGGCAAAGCGCGAGGGCAGGTCGTGCATCCGCACCGCGTGGATGTTCTTCTCGAGCAGCTGCTCGTCCCAGAACACGGGGAAGTCGTTGAGGATCGCCCAGTTCTCGCTGAACGCCATGTCGTGCGGCAGGCGCGGGCCGGGCAGCGGCACCGGGGCATAGGTCGTCAGCCGGCCTTCGGGATCGACCACGCCATAATGCATGAATGGCGCATGCTTGGAATAGTTGAAGAACAGCAATTCGCCGGTGCGGTCATCCACCTTGGGATGCGCGGATATTCCGTCGATCGGCACCCAGGGCGCCGGGCCCATCGGCTCGAGCGTTTCGGGGTCCATCACATAGCCCTCGCCGCACTGGTAGAAGGTAGCGATCGCCTGGCCGGCATGGACGATGATGTCGGTAGAGGCGCTGTCCTTGAGGCTGCCGTGCGCGCCGAAGCCGGGACGACGCGAGAGGCTGGGCCGGTCCTGCAGCCCGCCCCATAATGATCCGCCCGCCTCCTGCTCGGCCTGAAAGCAGCGCGAGCGGACGAAGCGGTTGCGGTAATGCGCGGTGCCGCGGCGGAAATCGATCTGGTGGATCATGCCATCGCCATCGAACGGGTGATAGCGTCCCAGCGGCTGGTGCACCTGGTTTTCGGTATTGCGCAGGTAAATGCCGTCGAGATCGTCGGGGATCGCCCCTTCGATCACCTCAAGGTCGTAGGCGTTGACCTCCTCAACCTGCGGCGTCCACGGTCCGGTGAGATAGGGATGATTGCTCGGCTGCAACGTGGAACGGATCGCAGGCAGCCGTTCGATCCTCATGGCCATAACATCATCCCCTGGCGTTTCAGTCCTATGCCGCCCGGATAGCAGAATGGTCTGGTTACGCAAGTATGTTTGCGGTACACCGTTGCGGCAGGCCGGACGCACCGGCCGCATAACCAAAACCAAGGAGGATGCCATGACCCAATTCCGTACCGCTGCATGGGCGTTTGCCGCCCTGTCGCTGGCTGCCGGCGCAGTGCTGCCCGGCACGGCCTGGGCGAAGGACGAGATGGCAGCCGACTCTGCGGCCAAGGAGAGCGTAATGACCGACCCCAAGATTGCTGTCGTCGAGAAGATGATCGATGCGTGGAACCGCCGCGACTGGAAGATGGTCGGCGATCTGTTCGCCGAAGACGGCGTGCTGCATTCGATGATGATCGAGCCGGTCAACGGCCGCCCCGCCATCGCCGAGCGGATCAATGCGCTGGGCGCGGGGATCGAGAGCATCACGCTGCACATCCACAACATCGGCCGCATCGGCGATGTCGTGGTGATCGAGCGGACCGACGAGTTCACCTACAAGGGCCACAAGGGCAAGGTGCCGGTGGTCGGCATCCTAGAGGTCGAGGGCGATCATGTGAAGGTCTGGCGCGAATATTATGACCGCGCCGAACTGCTGCGCGAAATGGGCATCAAGGAAGAGTTCCACACGCCCGCTGCCGCGCATTGAGGCAAATGGCGCGCCGGAGCGAAAGGCTCGACGAAGCGCTCCGGCGCGCTTATTGTCATATCCGTGACTGTTGAACCGCAATTAATCCGTACCTGCTCGATCTGGCGTGCATTGGAAGTGGTGGGCGATGCGCCCACGGTGCTGGTGATCGAGGCGATCTGGCTGGGCACGCGCCGCTTCGATGCGCTGCGCAAGCGCACCGGGCTCTTGAAGGCGTTGCTCAGCGACCGGCTCAAGCGGCTGATCGCCAATGGCATGATCGAGAAATGCCCGAGCAGCGACGGCGGCAACCGACACGAATATGTGCTCACCCAGAAGGGCCGTGACCTCTACTGGACGTCGCTGATGCTGCTGCGCTGGGAACAGCGCTGGGGCCTGGGCCGCAACAAGATCAAGGTCGAGCTGACCCACCAGACCTGCGGCCATACGTTCGAGCCCGAACCCGCGTGCCGGGCGTGCAACAAGACGATCGATGCGACGCAGGTGGAATGGGAGCCCGGCCCCGGGGTCGGCATGATGGAGCCAGTCTACTCGCGCCGCCGCCAGCAGCGCGAGACGACCCAGGATGCGACCTCGCTGTTCGACGAAGCCGCGCGCATCATCGGCGACCGCTGGGCCAGCCTGATCATGCGGTCGATCTTCACCAACATCAACCGCTTCGACGACATCCGCCGCGACACCGCGATCGCCACCAACATCCTAGCCGAGCGGCTCGCATGGCTGACCTCGATCGGGGTGATCCGCCAGCAGCAATATGTCGAAAGCCCGCCGCGCTTCGAATATCGCCTGCGCCGCAAGGGGGTGGATTATTACCCTGCGCTGCTGATGCTGATGATGTGGGGCGACAAATATTACTGCTCGCCCGAAGGCCCGCCGGTGCTGCTGACGCATCGCGATTGCGGCCACCGGCTCGAGCCGCAGGTGGTGTGCTCGCACTGCCGCGCGCCGATCGAGGCGCATCAGGTGGACTTCCGCATCATCGAGATCGCCAACAGCCCGGCCATGCAAAAGGATGCAATTCCCGCCTGATAGGCAACCGCGGGCATCACGATTTTAAGCTTTCATTATCATACCAAACTGGCTAGCCTTTCCGCATCGGGAGAGAACAGGCCATGGTTTCCAGCGTCGAACGCGCGGTCATCGTCACGGGTGCGGGCAAGGGTCTGGGCGCGGCTTTTGCGCAGGCGATCGCGTCGGAAGGCAGCGCAGTCCTGGTCAACAACCGGCTTCGCAAGGGCCAGCCCGACAGCGCCGGGGCTATTGCCGACAGCATCCGCGCGAGCGGTGGCCGGGCCATCGCCAATTATCAGGATGTGGCAGCACCGGGCGCTGCACAGGCGCTGGTCACGGCAGCGCTGGAAGCCTTCGGACGGATCGATGCTGTGGTGTTCAACGCAGGCATCGTCGGCCCTGCTGCCAAGCTTCCCGATATGGACCTTGCCGCTCTGCGCGATGTGCTGAACACCAATTTCCTTGCCCAAGTTGCACTGGCCCAGGCGGCATTGCCGCATCTGCTGCAGAGCCCGGCGGGGCGGATGGTGTTCGTGTCCTCGTCCGCCGGGCTGCACGGAGTGCGCGGACGCGTGCCCTATGCCGCGTCCAAGGGCGCGCTCAACGCGATGGCGCTCACCATAGCCGACGAACTCAAGCGCACGCCCGTCAGGGTAAACATCCTCAGCCCTTACGCTTCCACCCCGATGACTGCGCAGGATGGCGTGGCCGACGATCCGCGGCTTGCACCCGAGCGCGCTGCGGGCATTGCGGCGTATCTCGCCAGCGACGCATGCAGCGTCAACGGGCAGATCTTTCTCGCCGGCGGCCGACGCTATCGCCGTGCCCGCATGATGGAGGGGCGCGGCGCGTCCGCCCCGGACAACAGCAGCGGATGGGTGGCAGACCATCTGGATCGCATCGCCGCGATGGACGACGCTCGAGAATTTACCGGCGCTGAGGCGGCCTTTGCCGATCTCTACGCCAGCATCGAACAACCAGAAACCGGAGAATGAGGATGCGACTGACCGTGGAACAGCTGCTCGACAGGCAGGAAATAGAGGACATATTGATCGGCTATGCGCGCGGGGCAGATCGCGCCGATGTCGATCTGATCCGTGCCGCCTATCACCCGGACGCGATCGAGGATCACGGCGGCGTCTATGTCGGGCCGGCGGCGGACTATGTCGCGCTGATGGCCAAGATCCTGCCCACCGCGCCGCTGATGTCGCACATCTGCACCAACATCTCCGTCGAGTTCGTCGAAGCGGACCTGGCCGTCACCGAATGCTATTTCCTCACCTTCTCGCGCCGCCAGGCCGACAGCGGGTCGTTCGACAGCCTGACCATGGCGCGCTGCGTGGACCGGTTCGAGCGCCGCGAAGGCGCGTGGAAGATCGCGCATCGCCGTCTCGCCTGGGAATGGAACCACGAGATGCCGATCAACGAAACCTGGGGCCGCGGCATGATCATCCCCGACATGGGCAAGGCGGTGCGCGGCGCGAAAAAGCCCGATGATATCCTTTACGGCGCATGGGCGCGCGAGCGCAGTACAGCGGAGGCAGCGGCATGAAGATCGAGGGATGCACCGCCATCGTCACCGGTTCAAACCGCGGGATCGGCTTCGGCTTCATCGAGGAGCTGCTCGCGCAGGGCGCAGCCCGCGTCTATCTGGCCGCGCGCAAGCTCGCCGATGCCGAGGACGCGGCCAGGAGCACGGGCGATACCCGTGTCGTGCCGATCCAGCTTGATGTGACCAAGCATGACCAGGTCGCGGCCGCTGCCGAGCGCTGCACCGATGTCGATCTGCTGGTCAACAACGCTGGGGCCTTCCATCGCCAGACCTTGCTCGAAGCACCCGACATCAGCTTTGCGCGCGACGAGGTGGAGACCAATTATCTGGGCATGCTGGCGATGGTCCGCGCGTTCGCGCCGATCCTCAAAGCCAATGGCGGCGGGGCGATCGTCAACGTGCTGTCGGCAGGCGGCATCTGCGCGGTCCCCAACATGGGCGGCTACAGCCCCAGCAAGTTCGCCGCGCGCGCCGCGAGCGACTGCCTGCGCGCCGAACTGGAGCCGCAGGGCACGCATGTTGCCGCGCTGATCGTGGGATCGGTCGATACCCGCATGGCAGAGCATGTCACGTGGCAGGCCAAATCGTCCCCCCGCGATATCGGCAAGGCGGGGCTGATGGCGGCGGCCCGCCGCATCGACGAGCATGACACCGACCCGCATGCCGAATCGGTCCGCGCCTTCCTGGCGCGCGATCCGCACACGCTCAAACGATCCATGGCCAAGGCCCTGCACGATGGGAGGCGCTGAGATGACATATGCCAACACCGTAGAGACGATGCTCGCCAAGCAGGACATTGCCGATTGCCTCGCCCGCTATGCGCGGGGGGTCGACCGCGCCGATGGCGAGTTGCTGCACAGCTGCTATTTCGACGACAGCATCGAGGAACACGGCTCCAGCTATTCCGGCCCGGCGCGCGCCTATATCGATGGTGCGATCCAGCGGATGCAGGGCGGCGACGTCATGGGCCATTATCTTTGCAACCTGCATGTCGAGTTCGAAAGTGACAAGCTTGCCTATGCCGAATGCTATGTGCTGACCTTCGCGCGCTTTTCCAAGCAGGGCGAGAAATGGGACACCCTGACCGGCGGGCGCATCGTCGACCGGTTCGAGAAGCGCGACGGCGAATGGCGGATTGCGCACCGCAAGATCACGCTCGACTGGAACCGCGACATGCCCATGGCTGAAGGATGGTGCCTGGGAATGTTCAAGCCCGAGGACCCGCGCATGCACATCGGTGAAAAGGGCAAGGGCGATCTCAGCTACAGCCGTTTCTGAACGGCACTCTCAAGCACAAAAAAGGGGCAGCCGGGTCGCATCGGCTGCCCCTTTCTGTTGCCCGGCCAGGCTGTTTCAGAACTTGACCGAGACTTCCGCGCCGTATTGGCGGGGGGCGCCCAGACGGCTGACCTCATCGCCAAAGAACGCGATGATGTTGGTGCGGTAGACCGTGTTGGTGAGGTTGCGGCCCCACAGCGAGAAGGTGACATTGCCGTTGCCGGGGGTGAACGAGACACGGCTGCCCAGCTGGCCATAAGCGCCTTCGCGCTGCAGGTTGTCGGGGGCCCAGAAGAGCCGCGCCTGGCGCGCATAGTTGACGTTGAACCGCAGCGCGTCGCTCCAGTCGCCGATATCGGTGACGAAATCCGCCGCCACATTCCACTGCGCCTTGGGCGTGCGCTGCAGGAAGTTGCCCGAGTTGTTGTTGCCCAGTGAATCGGTGAAGGCGATGTACTTGGTATCGAGCAAGGTCAGACCGCCCGACAGCGTCAGCCCGGTGACCACCGCGACGGTGGCTTCTGCCTCGATCCCCTGGATCTTGGCGTCGGCGGCGTTGTCGGTGATGTTGCACAGGCAGGCCGCAGACGTCTGGGTGACCTGCAGGTTCTTGTACTTCATGTCGAACACCGCAAGGTTGAGCCTCAGCCTGCGGTCGAACAGGTCGAGCTTGCCGCCGATCTCGAAGCTGGTGACCGTTTCAGGATCATAGCTCGACCGGGCAGCGGCCGCGTTTGCCGGATCGTCCTCGAACCCGCCACCCTTGTAGCCGGTCGAGTACGTGCCGTAGAACAGCATGTCGTCGTTGGGCGCGAACTCCAGCGTGACCTGCGGGGTCACCTCGCTCCAGCTATCCGAATAGTTGGTGGTGAACCCCTGCCCTTCGGCAAAGGTCGCCGCCAGCGGAGTCAGCGCAACCGCATTGGTCGGGCTGAACTTGTCGCCGGTTTCCACCGCCGTGCCTGTCACCCGGCCCGATTTGCGGTCCTTGGAATAGCGGATACCCGCAACCGCCCGCAACTGCGGCGAGAAGCGATAACCCAGCTGCGCGAAAAAGGCGTAGCTCTCGTTGGTCGCGCGGTTGTCCCAATGGCTTTCCCCCGACAGCGTGCCCAGCACGGTCAACGGCACCTCTGCCCAGAACTTGTCGAACTTGGTGATCTTGTCGTGCTGGTAATAGGCACCGAAAATCCAGTCGAACCCGCGATCGGACTGCTCTTCGGACACGACGCGCAGTTCCTGGCTGAACTGCTTGATGTCCTCGCGCTCGTTGACCGGGAAGCTGAACAGTGTCGGCGAGATCACGCCAAAGCCGTTGTCGGGCCCGATGCCGGTCTGGTCATAGACGTTGAATGCGTCGCCCTTGCGATAGCCCGTGATTGACGACAGCGTGCCCACGCCGCCCAGCCCCTGGTCCATGCGCAATGACAGACCCCAGGCTTCGCGGTTGAGCTGCTGCGGAGTATCGGCAGTGTCGCCCTTGTAGCGCGGAAACTCGGGCAGGCTTTCACGCAGACCGAGCGGACGGCCGCGGATGTTGCCGATCGCCACTCGCGCCGCGCTCCATGGGCCCGAGCCTGCGGCAGGGCCATCGATCGCCACCGAATGGAAGCCGTTCGACTTGTCCTTGGTGTAATCGAACACCAGCCGCGCGGTGAAATCGCTGTCGTCGGGCTCGAGCATCAGCTGGCCGCGGAACTGAACGCTGTCGATATCGTCCAGGTCGACATCGTGCAGGATGTCCTGGTTGAAGCCGTCGCGGTTGCGATACTGGAAGCTCAAGCGCCCGGTCAGCGGGCCGCTGATCGTGCCGGTGATGTGGCCGCGCGCGAGCTTCTCGTTGTAGTTGCCATAAGCGAAGGTGAAGCTGCCGCCGGTGTCGGCCTGCGGCCTGGCGCTGTAGATGCTGATCGCACCGCCGACGACGTTGCGGCCCAACAGCACACCCTGCGGTCCGCGCACCACTTCGACCCGTTCGACATCATACATGTCGAAGTTGAACAGGCCAGACCGGCCGACATAGACGTCATCAACGAAGATGCCGATCGACTGGTCGGCCGACGGGCTGTCGAGACGGGTGTTGGTGATGCCGCGGATGTTGAACTCCTGATCCAGCGGCGAGAGCGCGGTGAAGCTCAGCGAGGTTGCGGCCCCAGCAAGGTCCTCAAGGCTGAGGATGCGGGCGACCTCCAGCGATTCGCCCCCGAACGCGGAAATGGCGGCGGATGTATCCTGCACCGTGGAGTCGCGCCGCTGCGCGGTCACGACGATATCGGCAATCTGCGGACCCTGGCTATCCTGCTCCCCGGCGTCCTGCGCGGCTGCGGGCGTGGCGACGGCAGCCATCAGCGCAAGGCCCAGCGCGGTCATCGAAATACGGTTGAATCGGCAACGCGCAACACAATTGTGCTTTGGCATCAATCAGTTCCTCCCCTCATCGCCAGCGCTTATCGCCGGTCACTTGCAATACTAAACCTATGATAAAGGTTCGTCAATGCAAGTTACTGCCCCCAGACCGGGGGCAGTAGATCAAGGGGCCTGACAGAAGCCAGATGCCGTAGAGGAAAACCCGGCTTCGCCGGTGGCGCTACACCGGCAGACCAACGTAGTTCTCGGCAACCGCAGTCTGCATCGCGGGCGAACGGGAGAGATAATCGAGCTCCGCGATCTGCATCCGCCTCTCGAACGGCCCCTGATCGGGGAAGCTGTGCATCAGCTTGGTCAGCGACCAGCTGAAGCGCTCTGCCTTCCAGATTCGCGACAGCGCCTTGGCCTGATAGCCCAGCATCGCCTGCTCATCCTGCCGCCGGTAGAAGCCGATGATCGCATCGGAGAGATAATGCACGTCGGAGGCTGCAAGGTTCAGCCCCTTGGCGCCCGTCGGAGGCACGATATGCGCGGCATCGCCCGCCAGGAACAGGCGGCCGTGGCGCATGGTTTCAAAGACATAGGATCGCAAAGGCGCGATCGACTTTTCCAGCGCCGGGCCGCGCGTCACGCCATGCTGCGAAATGCCGTTGAACCGCTCTTCCAGCTCGTCCCACAGCCGGTCTTCGGGCCAATCCTCGATGCGCTCGGTCAAGGGGACCTGGATGTAATAGCGGCTGCGCGTGGCAGACCGCATCGAGGCCAGCGAGAAGCCGCGCGGCCCATTGGCATAGATCAGCTCGTCATGACACGGCGGCACGTCGGCCAGAATACCCAGCCATCCGAACGGATATTCATGGATATACTCGCGCGCCAGATGCGCGGGGATGGCGCGGCGCGAGGGGCCGTGGAAACCATCGCAGCCCGCGATCAGGTCGCAGTCCAGCGTGTATGGCACGCCGTCCTTTGTATAGGTCACGCTCGGCTGGTCGCTATCGACATCGTGCAGCGCGAGGCCTTCGGCTTCGAACACGATCTCCAGCTCGCGCTGCGGCGCAGCGGCGATAAGGTCGCGGGTCAGCTCGGTCTGGCCATAGACGACCACGGTCTTGCCGGTGAGCGCCTTGATGTCGATGCGCACCAGCATGTCGCCATCGGCCAGGTTGAAGCCGTCCTCGACCATCGCCTCGCGGTTCATCCGCTCGTCGAGACCCAGCCGGTGCATCAGATCGGTGGTCACCGTCTCCAGCACGCCTGCCCGGATGCGGCTTTCGACATGCTCGCGGGTCTGGCGTTCCAGAACCACGCAATCGATGCCTTCGGCCTTGAGCAGATGGCCGAGCAACAGCCCAGCAGGGCCCGATCCGATGATCGCGACCTGGGTGCGACGCGCGCTCATGCCTGCAACTGCCGTTCGAGATCGCCGAGCACGCGATAGCAATCGAGCACCTGTGCGACCGAGCTGTTGGGTTCGCGGCCTTCGCGGATCGCAGCGATGAATTCGCGGTCCTGCAGTTCGATGCCGTTCATCGACACGTCCACTTTGCTCACGTCGATCGGCTCTTCCTTGCCGTTCACCAGATCGTCGTAGCGCGCGATATAGGTCGCGGTATCGCCGATATAGCGGAAGAAGGTGCCGAGCGGCCCATCGTTGTTGAAGCTCAGCGACAAAGTGCAGATCGCGCCGCTCTCGCTCTTCAGCTGGATCGACATGTCCATCGCGATGCCGAGATCAGGATGGTGCGGGCCTTCCAAGACGTTCGCCTTGACGATGCGGCCCGCCTGATAGGCAAACAGATCGACCGTGTGCGCGGCATGGTGCCACAGCAGATGGTCGGTCCAACTGCGCGGCTGGCCCTTGGCATTCATGTTCTTGCGGCGGAAGAAATAGGTCTGCACGTCCATCTGCTGGACGTTGAACGCACCCGCCTTGATCTGGTTGTGGACATATTGGTGGCTGGGGTTGAAGCGCCGGGTGTGGCCGACCATGCACACGAGGCCTGTTTCCTTCTGCTTGTCCACCACGGCCTGCGCATCGGCCCAGCTGTCTGCCAGCGGGATTTCGACCTGCACATGCTTGCCCGCGTTCATGCAGGCGATCGCTTGTTCGGCGTGCATCTGTGTCGGCGTGCACAGGATGACGGCATCGACATCGTCGCGCGCCAGGGCGTCGTCGAGTTCGGTGGTGGCATGGACCGCGCCATATTTGTGCGCGACCTCTTCGGCCTGCTCCAGCCTGCGGCTGATGATCGAGGTGATTTCCACCCCGTCGATCAGCTTCAGACCATCCAGATGCTTTTCGCCAAACGCTCCGGCGCCGGCAAGGGCAATACGCATGAGATACTCCTGTTCATCATTGCGGCGCCCAGATCGAGCACCTCAAACGGCAAGTTTCCAATCCACCTCATATCGTTCGATCAGATCCAGCATCACCGTTTTGAATTCGATGAAACAGTCGTGAACCCGGTCAAACGAAGCCATGAAATCGGACCCATCGAGCACCAGGCTGTCGATCGGGTGCTGTTCCTGATGCCTCGAAAGCTTGGCCCGGCAAACTTCGACCGTAGCCTTGAGCACGCGGGCATCCCGCCTGCTCAGTCCAAGATCATGATTTACCAAATTAACCATCTCGGTTATGCATAAACCGAGCTGCCGACGATATGATGCGTAGCTCTTCTTCCAGTCCTCTGGCTGGTGTTCAACAATAGACCGAAGCTCCAATGACAGACGGTCTAGCTCCTTTAGTACAACCACCAAAACGCAGTGCTGTGACATGACGCTCTCCTTGCCTTTTCGGCACAATGGGGACTTCCCCACGAGAGAGCGTCAATTACAGATATTGAGAAATCCCTAATCTGGGGCCAATACAATATGGCCGATGGCCGTGTTGCTGCAGGGGATGTGATAGTGGCGGTGGAGCCGCTTGACCTTCTGGCCCAGCGCGCCGCGCATGATCAGCCACATCACCATCTCGATGCCCTCGCTGCCGGTTTCGCGGAGATATTCAATGTGCGGGATGTTGCGGACCGCGTCGTCGTTCGCCTCGAGCAGATCGAGAAACTTGTTGTCCCATTCGCGGTTGAGCAGGCCGGCGCGCGGTCCCTGCAGCTGATGGCTCATCCCGCCAGTGCCCCAGATCTGGACGTTGAGGTCTTCGGGGAAGCTTTCGACCGCGCGCGCGATCGCTTCGCCCAGCGCCCAGCAGCGGTTGCCCGACGGCACCGGATAGGTGACGACATTGACCGCCAGCGGCACAACCTTGACCGGCCATTTCTCGGGCTGACCGAACATCATGCTCAGCGGCACGGTCAGACCATGGTCGACATCCATCTCGTTGATGATCGTCATGTCGAACTCGTCAAGGATCAGGCTCTGTGCGATATGCCAGGCAAGATCGGCATGGCCTTCGACATCGGGCACCGGGCGCGGCCCCCAGCCTTCATCGGCCGATTTGTAACGTTCGCCACAGCCGATCGCGAATGTGGGGATGATGTTGGCATCGAAGGCAGAGGCATGGTCGTTGTAGACCAGGATCACGACATCGGGCTTGGCTTCGGCCTCCCATGCCTTCGTCCAGTCGTATCCGGCGAAGATCGGGCCGAAATAATCGTCGCGGCTCTTGCCCTGATCGACGGCGACGCCCAGCAGCGGAACGTGGCTGGAGCCGACGCCTGCGGTGATTTTGGCCATGTCAGTTGGCTCCCTTTTTGGCTGCCGCAGCGGCGAGATTGGCCTTGATCGAACGGTTGCCCTCTGGCGAACGACCGCCATCGAGCATCATCTGGCGATATTCGGGCCAGGTCATGTCGGTCATCGTGCTGACGGCCTCGGCAAAGGGCAGACCATCGGCAGAAAACAGCTTGGACAGGAAATAGACGTTGCCGCCCATGTCGAGCAGCGCGTTGTAATCGCGTGCCAGCAACGCCTGCTTGGCCTCTTCGGAGATCGACCATTCGTCCATATAGGCGCGCTGGTCCGCCTTGAACCGGTCGCGGTTCTCAGGCTTCATCAGGCTCATTGCGAACTGGTTGATCCAGTATCCCTTCCGGGCCCGCGCGGCCGTATAGATGCGCGTGCCGGGAATGTCGTCCAGCTCGGCCAGATACTCGTGGATGTTCTGCGTTGGCGTGGTGTCGGTCACAGACCTCGCTCCTTCAATCGGGCATCCAGGCGCGGGAACACCCGGCGCGCGTTGCCTTCGAAAATCATGTGGCGCTCATCGTCGCTGATCTCCAGCGCATCGACATAGCGTTTGGTGTCGTCGAAATAATGGCCGGTGGTGGGGTCGATGCCACGCACCGCGCCGACCATTTCGCTGCCGAACAGGATGTTCTTGTTGGCGATGACATCGGCCAGCAGATTGATGCCCGGCTGGTGATAGACGCAGGTATCGAAAAAGATGTTGTTCATCAGATGCGTGTCGAGCGCCGGCTTCTTCAGCATGTCGGCAAGGCCGCGATAGCGCCCCCAGTGATAGGGTACCGCGCCGCCGCCATGCGGGATGATGAAGCGCAGGGTCGGGAAATCGGCAAACAGATCGCCCTCGAGCAGCTGCATGAAGGCGATGGTGTCGGCCGCGATATAATAGCCGCCGGTGGCGTGCATCGCCGGGTTGCAGCTGCCGGACACGTGGATCATCGCAGGCACGTCGAGCTCGACCATTTTCTCGTAGAACGGGTACCAGAAGCGGTCAGTCAGCGGCGGATGCTCGAAACGGCCACCGCCCGGATCGGGATTGAGGTTGCAGCCGATAAAGCCGAGTTCGGTGACGCAGCGCTCGAGCTCCTGGATCGAGCCCTGCATATCGGCCTTCGGGCTTTGCGGCAGCATGCACACGCCGGCGAACACATCCGGAAACAGGCCGACGACGCGCGCGATCAGATCGTTGCAGCGCCGCGCCCATTCGCGCGCCACGCCCTCGTCGCCGACATGCGGGGCCATAGCGGAGGCACGCGGGCTGAAGATGGTGAGGTCCGCACCGCGTTCCCTGATCAGCCGCAGCTGGTTCGCTTCGATCGTCTCGCGGATATCGTCGTCGGAGATCTCTGGATACGGCGGGCACAGCGTCCCTGCCTTGAACGCAGCCTTCTGCTCCTCGCGCCAGGCGTCATGCGCCTTGGGCAGGACCGTGTAATGGCCGTGGCAATCGATGATCAGGGTCATGCAGCACTCGCAGGTTCGGGGGTTTGGATCGCGGCCAGCTTGGCAGGCAGGCCATTGGGCGGCGCGAGGCCCAGCGTGCCGATCGCGCGCTGACGCTCGATCGTGCCGCGTGTCATCACCGGATCGACGCCCAGATCGGAAAGCGTCACGGCAACCTCTTCCATCTCGGCAGCGCGGCGCAGGCCGTGCGCCATCATCCGGTCGAGATTGTAATCGAACCGTTCACCCCAGCCCTGCTGCTTCCAGCTGGCGTCGAGCGAGGCGATCACTGCATCGCTGACCCCTGCCCGTTCGGCGGCCAGCGCGCATTCGGTGGTCAGCGCCTCGAGCCCCTTGACCATGACCGACCGGATCATCTTGATCGCCGAGGCATCGCCGATATTCGCTCCCGCCACCGCGACAGACGCAAAGCCCAGCGTCTGCAACGCCTGCGCAGCGTCGCCCGCATGAGGGCCCGCCACCAGCAGCGGAACGCCAAGGCGCTGCGGCAGCACCGGCGCCATCACCGCGACATCGGCATAACGCCCACCCGCAGCCGCGATCAGCGCGGCCGCTTGCCGCTTTGCGCCGGGCGAGACGCTGTTCATGTCGAGCCAGAGCGCGCCGGGGGACAGCAATGGCGCATAATCGCGCGCTGCCGCGACGGCCTGATCGGCAGTGACGAGACACAGCACGACATCCGCCTGCCCCAACGCCTCCGCCGGATCTTCAGCGCCAAGGATGCCATGTTCAGAATATGCGGCGAGCATGGCCGCGCGCGTTGCCTGGCCCTGCGTCTTGCGGTCGTAAGCTCGCGCACCCGCCAGGGCAAAGGCGCGCCCTGCTTCTCCAAAGCCCACAAAGGTCACGGTGCATGTCATGCGGCGGGCCTAGGCGAGGACCTCCCGCTGCCACCAATCCAATTGCACCGCCCCCTATTGGTTTTCGTGAAGTCTGGTCTCAACCGAAGCCTGATACAGCAGTTCCACCAGCCGCTGCTGTGCGGCGGTCGGCCGCCATCCGCGCCGCGTTGTCAGCCCGATGGTGCGCACGCTGCCCGGCAGGTCCAGATCGATCCGCACCAGCATTTCTGCATCCATCTCGACCGAAATCTGGTCGGGCGACAGCAAGGTCAGCAGGTCGCTTTGCATCACAATACCGCGAATGACCATCACCGACCCGCATTCCACCGGAACCGGCGGCGGATCGCCTGCAAACAGCGCCTGCCAGTGCGCGCGCAGCGGCGTGCCCTGCGGTCCCACCACCCAGGATTGCGCCTGCAGTTCCTCCAGCCTGATCGGACGGCCCGCCAGCGGATGCCCCTTGCGGGCGAACACCGCGAGCCGGTCCGTAAACATCGGCACTTGCTCGACTTCGGGCGGCGGCTCCTCGCGCAGCGCGCCGATCATCAGATCGATGACCCCATCGAGCAGCGGATCGACCAGTTCGCGCCACGATCCTTCGACAACGTCGACCACTGTGCCGGGGCAATCCCGCAGGAAATGGGCAATCGCGCGCGGCACGACCAGGGCTCGGCTGAGCGGCATTGCGCCGATCGCGATGCGTGTGGCGGGATGCGTCTCGCCCAGCGCTTCGGCAATCCCGGCAGCGATCTCGCCCGATGCCAGCCGCACACCGCGCCCCATCGCTCGGCCCGCCGGGGTCAGCGCCATGCCGCGCCCGCGCCGTTCAGCCAGCACCTGCCCGCTGATCTGCTCCAGCTCACGCACCGCGCGATGGATACCCGGCTGCGACAGCCCGCTAGCCGCCGCAGCCCCTGCAAAACCCTGCGCATCGGCGAAATAGAGAAAGGCCTGGAGCTGGGTTGCCGTCATCAGTTGCTCGGGCCGCGAAAAGCCGCGTGCGCCTGCCCTGCCCGGACGGCGGACGGCAGCGGCAAGATGGGCAAACGCGCGTTCAACTCGCTCGGCAAGCGCAGTCCCCGCCAGCGTCGGCTCGACCCCGCCCGAATGGCGATCGAACAGCAGCACGCCCAGCTGCCGTTCCAGCTTGGCCAGTCCCTGCGTCAGCGCAGGCTGCGACAGTCCAGCGGTCTCTGCCGCGCGGTTGAGGCTGCGCAGCGCAACGACGCTGACAAGCGCGCGCAAATGGCGCAGGTTGAGATCGAACGGCTGAGTCATCGCGACAAGACATAGCAAAATCTTATGGCCCGTCCACAAGTTGGATTGGCGAAAGGACCATGCGGCGGCAACGTCGCGCCAACAAGGAGCTTTGACATGGCAATCGTGGTCCAGAATATCGAACGCACCGATCTGAAGGTGGTGGACGGCCTCGGCGCAGCAGGCGTCGCGACGGTGCACGAGGCACAGGGTCGCATCGGCCTGCTCGCGCATCATATGCGCCCGATCTATGCGGGTGCACGGATCGCGGGCAACGCGGTCACCATCTCGGCGCCTCCGGGCGACAACTGGATGATCCATGTCGCGATCGAGCAGCTGCAGCCGGGCGACATTCTGGTGCTCGCCCCCACCAGCCCGTGTGTCGACGGCTATTTCGGCGACCTGCTGGCGACCAGCGCCATGGCGCGCGGCTGCCGGGGGCTGGTGATCGATGCGGGCGTACGCGATGTGCGCGACCTGACGCATATGGGCTTCCCCGTCTGGTCGAAGGCGGTGTTCGCGCAGGGCACGGTCAAGAACACCCTGGGCAGCGTCAATGTGCCGATCGTGTGCGCTGGTGCCGCGATCGAACCCGGCGATGTCATCGTCGCCGATGACGACGGTGTCTGCGTGGTCAAGCGCGCCGATGCCGCCGCCGTGCTCGAAAAGGCGCAGGCGCGCGAGGCTGCCGAAGAGGCCAAGCGCCAGCGGCTGGCAGCGGGCGAACTGGGCCTCGACATCTACAACATGCGCCCGCGCCTCGCCGAAATGGGCCTGAAATATGTCTGACGACGCCCGCTCAGGAGAAGTGGGAACCGGTTTTCCGCCCGGAGTGGGCGGCCGCAAGAACGCACGCTGCATGTGGATGCGCGGGGGCACGTCGAAAGGCGGCTATTTCCTGAAAGACGATTTTCCCGCCGACACGGCAGAGCGCGATGCGTTTCTGCTGCGCGTCATGGGGTCGCCCGACGACCGCCAGATCGACGGCATGGGCGGCGCTGATCCGCTGACCAGCAAGGTTGCCGTGGTCAGCACATCCGAAAGGCCCGGGGTCGATGTCGATTACCTGTTCCTGCAGGTGTTCGTCGATCAGGCCATCGTCACCGATGCGCAGAATTGCGGCAATATCCTGGCCGGCGTCGGCCCGTTCGCGATCGAGCGCGGGCTGGTTGCTGCGACCGGCGACATGACGCGGGTGGCGATCTACATGGAGAACACCGGTCAGGTGGCAGTCGCGACCGTCGCCACCCCCGGCGGTGTGGTGAACTATACAGGCGATGCCGCGATCAGTGGCGTGCCTGGCACGGCGGCGGGAATCCCGCTGGCGTTCCGCGATACTGCAGGATCGTCGTGCGGGGCGCTGCTGCCTACCGGCAATGGCGCCGACATGATCGACGGCGTCGCGGTGACGATGATCGACAACGGCATGCCCTGTGTGGTCATGGCCGCCGCCGACGTCGGGATCACCGGCTATGAGGACCGCGATACGCTCGATGCCGACACCGCGATGAAGGCGAAGGTCGAGGCGATCCGCCTCAAGGCTGGGCCGCTGATGAACCTGGGCGATGTGCGCGAGAAATCCGTGCCCAAGATGATGCTGGTCGCCGCGCCGCGCGAAGGCGGCGCGATTGCCGTCCGCTCGCTGATCCCGCACCGCGTTCACGCTTCGATCGGCGTGCTCGGCGCGGTCAGCGTCGCGACGGCATGTCTGATCGAGGGATCGCCCGCCGCCAAGGTCGCTCATGTCCCCGAGGGCGGGTCGAAGACCTTGGGGGTCGAGCACCCCAGCGGCGTCACCGAATGCGTCGTCACCGTGGATGATCAGGGCCAGCCGGTCGAGGCCGGGATGCTGCGCACCGCGCGCAAGCTGATGGACGGAGAAGTTTTCGCATGAACACCACCGATTCCGATGGACTGGTCCGCAGCTGGACGCTCGAGCCCAGCAAGCCGCGCTTCACCCCGCCCCCCGGCGCGGTTGATGCGCATTGCCATGTCTTTGGTCCGCAGGCGGACTTTCCGTTCAGCGCCAAGGCCAAGTATCTGCCGCAGGACGCCGGGCCCGATGCCTTGTTCGCCCTGCGCGATCACCTGGGCTTTGCCCGCAACGTCATCGTGCAGGCGAGCTGCCATGGCACCGACAACCGCGCGACGCTGAACGCCATCGCCCGGTCGAACGGGCTGGCGCGCGGCGTCGCGGTGGTCGATCCGGCGATCGGTGACGATGAGCTCGATGCTCTCCATGCTGGCGGCATCCGCGGCGTGCGCTTCAACTTCCTCAAGCGGCTGGTCGATGATGCGCCCAAGGACAAGTTCCTCGATGTCGCACGCCGTATCGAGCGGCTCGGCTGGCATGTCGTAGTCTATTTCGAGGCGGACATTCTCGAAGAGATGCTGCCGTTTCTGGCGGCGATCCCGGTGCCGATCGTCATCGACCACATGGGTCGCCCCGATGTGACCCAGGGGCCCGATGGCGCAGACATGACCGCGTTCCGCCGCCTGCTGGGCAGCCGCGACGACATCTGGACCAAAGTCACCTGCGCCGACCGGCTTGATGCCGCTGGCCCGCCTTATGCGGACTTCGTAGCGGCGGTGCGCCCACTGGTCGAGGCCTATCCCGACCGCGTGCTGTGGGGCACCGACTGGCCGCATCCGAACATGGAAAAGGTGCTGCCCGACGACGGGCATCTGGTCGATACCATTCCCCTGATCGCACCGACCGCAGAGCTGCAGCACAAGCTGCTCGTCGCCAACCCGATGCGGCTTTACTGGGCAGACTGATCGCCGGTCAGAACCGGTCGAGGTCGTTCGCCAGCGTCACCGGTCCCTGAAAATGGCTGCGGATCTGGGCAATGTAGCCTTTGGTGCGTTCAGGATCGGGCGTGCCTGCGGCAAAATGCGTGATCGTCAGTGCCTTCACGCCGGCCTTCGCGGCCAGTTGGCCCACGGCGTCCGGGGTCAGGTGATGGGTGGACAGGTGCTGTTCGAGCTGCTGCTTGGCTTGCGGCGGCATGTCGGGCGAGTTGCGCGCGACATTGGCCATCGTCCCGCCCATATCGATCATCTCGCTGACCAGCAGATCCGCGCCCAGGGCCAGCTTTTCGACCGCCGCGCTCGGCCCGGTATCCCCGGTATAGACGATCGAGCGACCTGGCAGGTCGAAGCGAAAGCTCAGCGACTTGTAGTTGCGGTCTTCCGCGCTGCCCGGCGCGAAGTCGTAATGCGAGTTCTGAGCGGCGGTCACCGCCATGCCATCGACCGTCAGACGCTCGCCATCGCCCAGTTCGATCACCCGCACCGTATCGGCGGGCGGCGCCCAGGGCTGACCGGGAATGCCATAGCCGACGCGCGCGGCTGGCTGCATCGATGCGACCATGCCGGCGACCAGCTCGCGCGTGCCCGGCGGACCGTAAACGGTGATCGGATCGCGCTGGTTGGTCTGGTTGCGCAAAGCCAGCACGGCAGAAAGCCCGCCCGTATGGTCGGCATGCAGATGGCTGATGAACACTGCCCGCACCCGGGGCAGCAAAATGCCCGCACGGGCCAGTTGCTGCACGGTGCCGTCGCCTGTATCGACCAGATAGACCTTGCCCTGATGCACCAGCGCGTTGGCCGGTTGAGACCTGTCGGATGACGGGACCGGGCCGCCCATGGTGCCCAGGGTGATGAAGCCATCCCCCTGGGGCACGGATTGCGCCACCGCCGGTGCAGAAGCCAGCAAGGCTGCCAGCACCGGCACGATGACGCCCCCCGCCATCAGAAGCTGAATCCGACGCGCACGCCATAGGTCCGGGGCGGACGCAGGGTGGCCACCGGGAAGTCGAGGATCGGACGGGTACCGGCGCGTGCCAGCACCTCTTCGTCGGTGATGTTGTTGATGAACCCGGTGACGCTCCACCCGCCTTCGCTTTCCAGCGTGGCATAGGCATCAGCCATGGCGAAGCTGCCCTGCCGCTCTTCGGGGCGGAAGTTCGAATTCAGGAAGCGGCTGCTTTCGATATTGCCGCGCGCGCCGAAAATCAGGTCGAGATCGCCGGTCAGCTCGAACGTGCGTTCATAGCCCAGATTGATGGCCCATTTCGGCGAGTTGACCGTGGGCCTGCCCGAACAGTCGATATCGAAGAACCGGGCCCCGTTGACCCCCGGGTTGGCGAGGCGGCTGCCCAAAGTGGTGCATCCCGTGGTCACCGGCGCGCCGGTGGGCGAGAAATTGGCGGTTTGAAGTCTGTCGTACTTGCCGTTGAGATACTGGACGTTGAGGTTGAACAGATCGTTGCGGCTGGGAGCAAACTTGGCCTCGAACTCGACGCCATAGATGCGCGACTTGCCCGCGTTGACCGTGGTGGACCCTTGCGCGAAAATGCCGCCAGCGGTCCGCACGCCACCAACGAAGGTGATCTGCTGGTCCTTGTAGTCCCAGTAGAACGCCTCGATGTTCAGCTGCAACTTGTTGTCGAAGAACCGGTTCTTGGCGCCCACGGTATAGGCGGTCAGCTCTTCGGGCGCGAAGGTGTTGTTGGGCGGCTGGGCAACGAAGAATCCACCCGACTTGAAGCCGGTGGCCACGTTGGCATAGACCAGCGAGGCTGGGCCGGCATCCCATTCCAGTCCGGCCTTCCAGGTGAATTTCTCGAACGACAGGTCACCGGTGAACGGCGCGCTGAGCGGCGGCGTCACCGGGCCGGGCAGACCGCCCGCGGCCACCGACGTGAACTGCTCCTTGTCTTCCTTGGTGTAGCGACCACCCGCCACGATGCGCAGCGTATCGGCGATATCGAAGGTCAGCTGGCCAAAGGCGGCGATGCTCTCGGTGCTCAGGCGCGGCGTGAACCGCGTGGTCGAGATGTTGCCCTGGCGGAAGAAGTTCTCGGTGACCTGGTTTTCACCGAAATAGAAGACACCCAGCACGTAGCGCAGGCGCTGGTCTTCGTTGGACGCGAGCCGCACTTCGAGCGAGCTTTGCTCCGCGACGTCCTTGATCGTGCCGGCAAAACCCGGAAGATAGGTCAGCACATTGACGTCCGAGCGGCGATAGGCCGGAATGACGGTCAGCGTGCCGAAGCCCATGTCGCCAACGACCGTCGCACTGACACCCAGGAACTCGTTGTCGAGGAAGCCGTCGGTGCCTGCCAGCGCAACGCAGCCGCTATTGACGAAATTGCCCGGACCTCCGCAGAACGGCGGCGCAAATATCCCCCTTGCCAGAGTGCGCACCGCAGCCTGTGCACGCGGGTCGGAAATGCTGACCCGATCCTCGAGCGCGGGCACGGCATAGCGCGCCTCGGGCAGCAACACCGCGCCGGCACCCTTGCCGCGCTGGTTGTAATAATCGGCCATCAAGGTCATCGACCAGCGGTCCGACGGCTCGATCAGCAGCGACGCGCGGAAGGCCTCGCCCTTGTCATCGTCATAGCCGTCCGAGATATAGCCGTCGCGATCGACGATCTGCCCGGCCAGGCGCAGCGCCACGGTATCGCCGATCGGGATGTTCAGCGCGAGCGAAGCCTTCTTGCTGTCATAGTTGCCGTATTCGAACAGGCCTTCGCCGCTGAACGTGCCCAGTTCCGGCTTCTTGGGAATGACGTTGATCGCGCCGCCGGTGGCGTTGCGGCCATAGAGCGTGCCCTGCGGCCCCTTGACCACCTCGACGCGTTCGAGATCGTAGAACACGCCTGCAGGCGCGGTCGGACGGCCGACATAGATGCCGTTGAAGTTGAAGGCGACCGCGTTCTCGGCGAAGGAATTCTGCGAATTGGTACCAACGCCGCGCAGGAAGAAGCTGGTGGTGCCGCCAGTGGGCTGGACGACCAGCGACGGGACCAGGCGTCCCAGATTGGCGGTTTCGGTGATACCCGACTTGGTGAGATCATCGCCGGTGACCGCGGTGACCGCGACGGCGGCGCGCTGCAGGCTTTCCTCGCGACGCTGGGCGGTGACGACGATTTCGCTCAGCCCTTCGTCCTGCTCAGTCTCGGCGGTGGTGGTGGTTGCGTCCTGCGCGAATGCGGTACCCGGAACGGCCAGGCCGGCGATCACGGTTGTGGCCAGCAGCAAAGCTTTCATCTTTTTTCTCCCCAAAAAGCACGGGTGCCTGCACGGGCAGCCGTTGTATCTGACGTGATGTAAATCAGGGACTAGCCATTGGTGAAATCTTTTGTTTTAATGATTATCCAATAATTCCACGAATAGGTCGAAAAAATGCGCTTCAAGGGCCTCGATCTCAACCTGCTGGTGGCCTTCAATGTGCTGATCGAAACGCGCAGTGTCTCGCGCGCCGCAGAGCAGCTGCACCTCAGCCAACCGGCGATGAGCGCCGCTCTGGGCCGCTTGCGCGACTATTTCGGCGATGACCTTCTCGTCCTGCAGGGCAAGCGCATGTTCCCGACTGCCTATGCCGAAGCCCTGGTCCCCATGGTGCAGGATACTCTGCGGCAGATCGATGCGCTGATTTCCACTTCCACCAGCTTCGACCCGACCACCTCGCAACGCACCTTTCGCCTTATCGCCTCCGACTACATCACGGCGGCGATCATCGCTCCGCTCTCCCGGCGACTGGCAACGAGCGCTCCCACCATCCGACTCGAATCGATTCTCCCGTCCGACGGCAGCGCCGACCTGATCGCGCAGGGTGCGTTCGACCTGCTCATCACGCCGGAGGATTTCATCAACCCCAACCAGCCGGCCGAACTGCTCTTCGAAGAGCGCCATGTGGTCATCGGCTGGAACCGCAATCCCGTATTCGAACGATCGTTGACCGAGGCAGACCTCATGCAGGCCAGCCATGTCGGCATCCAGATGGGCAACCAGCGCACCAGCGCCTTTGCGGACAAGATGATGGAACAGATGGGCCGGATTCGCCGAATCGACATGACGGCATCGTCGTTTACCGTGGTCCCCTGGCTGATCATCGAGACCAACCGGCTTGCCTTGATGCACGAGCGGCTGGCGCGCCAGATGGCCAGCATGTTCCCGCTGGCCTTTGCGCCGATCCCGTTCGATTTCCCACTGATGCGCGAGATGATGCAATACAACCGTGCTCGTGCCAATGACGAGGGCCTGCAATGGCTGCGCGGGCAGTTGCGGACCGACAGCCGCCTGCCGTGACATCTGCATCAATTATCGACAAGATCGATAGAAACCAATCAATTCAATAAGATTTACAGATTTAACGCTCCTCCCCTATTGAAGTCTCCTGATAAGTGTCCCGGTGTGGATGGGGCGCATGGAGAGGTGGCGCGTGAAAGACCTGAGCATTTTGGTGGTGGGCGGCGGAATTGGCGGACTGACATCGGCCATCGCCTTGTGCCGCAAGGGGTTTGACGTCGAGGTGATCGAACGCGACCCCGATTGGTCGGTCTATGGCGTCGGCATCATCCAGCAGGGCAATGTCATCCGCGCGATGACCGAACTGGGCCTGATCGACGACTATATCAGTGCCGGGTTCGGCTTTGACCGGGTGCAGGTCTATATTCCGACCGGCCAGTGCGTGGCCGACATTCCCACGCCCCGCCTGGTCGAGGGTTATCCCGGCAACGTCGGCATCGGGCGCCGCGCGCTGCACAAGGTGCTGGGCGACCGCGCAAAGGGCGCTGGCGCCAGGATTCGCTTGGGCATCACCGCCGAAACGCTCGACGATGATGGCCAGGGCGTGTCGGTGACCTTCAGCGATGGCAGCAGCGGGCGGTACGATCTGGTGATCGGTGCCGACGGCCTCTATTCGCAGACCCGCACAGCCATCTTCCCCGATGCGCCCAAGCCCGAATTCACCGGCCAGGCGGTGTGGCGCTACAATTTCAAGCGAACGCCCGATGTCATCGCATTGCAGGCCTATGAAGGCGAGACCGGCATTGGCCTGGTGCCGCTGTCCGACGAACTGATGTACATGTACGTGACCACGCCCGAGCCGGGCAATCCGTGGTACGCCAAGGAGGATCTTGCCAGCACGATGCGGGCCAAGATCGCAGGCGTGCCTTCGCCTGCCATCCAGGCGCTGGTCGGGCAGATCACGCAGGATGACGACGTGGTCTACAAGCCGCTCGAATGGATGTTCCTGGAAGGGCCGTGGCACAAGGGCCGCGTCGTGCTGCTGGGCGATGCCGTCCACGCGACCACGCCGCACCTGGGCCAGGGCGCCGGCATGGCGATCGAGGATGCGCTGGTGCTCGCCGACGAACTGGTCGCGGCCGACGCGATCGAGCCTGCGCTGACAACCTTCCGCGACCGCCGCTTCGAACGGTGCCGCTATATCGTCGAATCCTCGCGCGCGATCTGCTTCGGCCAGATCGGCAAGGGCCCGCTGGTCGACAACGCGACAGCGACAAAAGAGATGTTCATCAAGGTTGCCGAACCGATCTGATCGGTCGGCAATCTTTTCAAGACGTTCAAGGAGTTACCAACATCATGGCACGCGTTAGTGAAATTCGCCATGTCGGCTATGCCGTCACCGATCTTGCCGCCGAAGCGGCCTTTTATCGCGATGTCTGGGGCCTGAAAGAGGTCGGCGAGAAGGATGGCATGCTGCACTTCGCAGCCGAAGGTCACGACGAGCTTTATGTCGTGCGCCTGCGCAGTTCCGACACCCAGCGGATCGATATCATCACCCTGGCAGCGGACAGCCGCGCCGATGTCGACGCGCTTCACACCAAGGTGACCGAATATGGCTGCCAGGTCGTGTTCGCTCCGAAGGAACTCGATACGCTGGGCGGCGGCTATGGCTTCCGCTTCTTCAGCAAGGACGGCCTGCCTTACGAGATTTCCAGCGATGTCGCGCGCGGCAGCGCACGCGACCTGACCCGCTGGGAAGGCATTCCGCAGAAGATCAGCCACATCGTGCTGCATTCGCCCGACCACCAGGAAATGGTGCGGTTCTTCACCGATGTCCTCGGCTTCAAGGTCAGCGACTGGCTGGGCGATTTCATGTGCTTCCTGCGCTGCAACGAATGGCACCATCGCATCGCGCTGCTGCCGGGGCCTGCCTGCCTCAACCATGTCGCCTATGACATGCTGGGCGTGGACGACATGATGCGCGGCATCCACCGCCTCAAGCAGCAGGGCACCGATATCCGCTGGGGTCCCGGTCGCCATACCGCCGGCAACAACACCTTCAGCTATTTCACCACGCCTGCCGGCTTTGCGGTCGAATATACCGCAGATCTGGAGCAGGTCGACGACGCCACCTGGGAGGCCAAGGTTCACATCCCTGCCCCCATGGTTATGGACCAGTGGGGCATCGGCATCGGCGGACCCCAGACCATGCCTCATCCGGCCCCTGACGCCGGCCTTTTCCAGCCTGCCGGAGTCTGAACGACATGGCCCTTTTTGAATATTTCCCCAATTATATCTGGAACCTGTCGGTCGCGATCGCCATCGAAAGCGGCGGGCAGATCGGCGAGATCATCGACATGTGCAAGCCGATCCGCGATGCGGCGGCCAATGGTGCCGATGCCGGTACGCCGCAGTTCCTCAAGCAATGGGTGGCGATGGGCGACAAGCTCATCGGTCTGGCCGCCGAGGATGAAGCCAGGGGCCGCAGTTTTTCCGCCGCCGCCAAGCTTGAGCGCGCCGCGCTCTACCTGCTGGTTGGCGAACGGATGCAGGGCCATGGCAATCCTGAACGCGTCGCGACCTTCGCCAAGGCGCAGGACACGTTCGCCAAGGCGATGACGCTCGGTAATCATCCCGTCGAGCGGGTGATGATCCCGTATGAGGGAAGCGAATATCCTGCGCTGTATTGCCGCGCGCCGGGCGATGGCCCCAAGCCCGTGGTGGTCTATTGCAACGGCCTCGATAGCTCGAAGGAGCTGCTCTATTGGTCCTGGCTGCCACATGCGCTCGCCAAGCGGGGGATTTCCACCTTGTGCGTCGACCAGCCCGGCACTGGCGAGGCACTGCGGATCAACAATCTGCCCGCGACGCCGCATTCGGAAAAATGGGCATCGCCTGCGGTCGACTGGCTGGAAAAGCAGCCCGATGTCGATCCGGCGCGCATCGGGATGACCGGCATTTCGCTCGGCGGTCATTTCGCCCCGCGCGCAGTGGCCTTTGAACCGCGCTTTGCGAGCGGAGCCGTCTGGGGTGCCAATCACAACTGGGCCGAGGTGCAGCAGAAGCGTCTTCGCAGCGAGGGCGAGAACCCCGTTCCGCATTACTGGGCACATGTGATGTGGGTCTTCGGTGCGACCGATATGGACGATTTCCATGCCAAGTCGAAAGACATGACGCTGAACGGCGTGATGGAACGCATCAAGGTGCCGTTCCTGGTCACGCATGGCGAGAAGGACCGCCAGATCGGTCTCGACTACGCGCACCAGAGCTACGAGCAGCTGACCAACTGCCCCCAGCGCGAACTGAAGATCTTCACGGATCGCGAAGGCGGGGTTGAGCATGTCGGGGCGGATAACATGTCATTCGGCCGCGATTACATCGCCGACTGGTTCGCCGAAACGCTGGGCGGTCGGACATCGGCGGCAAAGCCATGAGCTTCGTCGCCACCGCCCGCATCCCCACGCAAAGTGCCTCCAAATACCTGCAGCAGGTCTGCAAGCACTGGGAACACAATCTGCCCGTCACCTTTGACAAGGACCACGGAGAGATCACCTTTGCCAGGGATGCGCGCGGGGCGGACTGGCCCGCCGATGCTGTGGTCACACTCGATGCAGAAGGCGAAACACTCGTCTGCACGATCAACGCCAGCGCCGAGGGCCAGCGCGACGGACTGAAGGGTGCGCTGGAGCGGCACATCGACCGCTTCGCGTTCCGCGAGGTTCCGCTGGCATACAACTGGGTCGATGGATGACAGCCGCCACAGCCGCGCACCTGAGAACCAGCACGCTGATCTCTGTCGTGATCTCGATGGCCATCAGCGCGGCTTTTTTCCTGCTCGTGTTCGGCCAGAAGCCCATGATCACCGTGTTCGCGCCGGATAATCTGGCGATCGATTTCATCCCCCAGACCCTGGCGGCAGGCTTCATGGCCGCGTTGATGCCAGCCCTGCAGACGCGCGCCAAGATGGTCGCCGGCAGCCTTGCCGGGGCGCCGCCCCTGCCCATCCAGATTGTGATCCGCGCCGCCTGGCTGGCGGGCGCGTCGCTCCTGCTCGCCGCCGCGATCACCGCGTGTCTGTGGCTTGGCGGCATCGAGACCATGGCATGGGGCAGCGCGCTGGCCCTGAAAGTCGGCTATGGTGGGCTGCTGGGGCTGATCATTACCCCCATCGCATTGCGCGCAATTTTGCCGAGAGGATAACCATGGCCCGCACCTTCGTCGATCTGTCGATCTATCTGGAAAACGACGTCATCACCGATCCGCCGTTCATGCGGCCCAAGATCACCTACCAGCAGCATGCCGAGACGGTCACCGAGCTCGGCCATTTCTTCCCCGGCGTGACGGCGGAGCAGCTGCCCGATGGCGCAGGCTTTGCGGCGGCCGAATGGGTGACGCTGACGACGCATAACGGCACGCATCTCGATGCGCCGTGGCATTTCCACCCGACGATGGACGGCGGCCAGCGCGCGATCACCATCGACGAGGTGCCGCTGGAATGGTGCTTCAACCCCGGCGTGAAGCTGGATTTCCGGCATTTCGAAAACGGCTATGTCGTCACTGCCGCCGATGTCGAGGCCGAGCTCAAGCGCATCGACCACGAGTTGCAGCCGTTCGAGATCGTCCTGGTCAACACCGCTGCGGGCGGCGCAGTTGGCAAGCCCGACTTTGTCGATACCGGCTGCGGCATGGGCTATGAAGCGACGATGTACCTGCTCGAGCGCGGCATCCGCGTCACCGGCACCGACGCGTGGAGCTGGGATGCACCGTTCAGCTACACCGCGCAGAAGGTCGCCGAGAGCGGCGACACCTCGCTGATCTGGGAAGGCCACAAGGCCGGGCGCGACATCGGCTATTGCCACCTCGAAAAGCTGCACAACCTCGAAAGCCTGCCATCGCACGGCTTCACCGTCAGCTGCTTCCCGCACAAGATCCGCGGAGCCTCTGCAGGCTGGACGCGTGCGGTGGCGATCATCGAAGACTGATCGATGCTGGCCGCCGCGACAGACCTTGTGGGCCGCACGGCCATCGTCACCGGATCGACCCGCGGCATTGGGCTCGCAATTGCGCAGATGTTTGCCGAGTCAGGCGCGAGTGTCGTCGTGTCGAGCGAGGATGCGGGCGATGTGGCAGAGACAGAAACCGTGTTGGCGGGGCAAGGCTACCGGGTGCGCGGCATCGCCTGCGACGTCACGAAAAGAGATGCGCTGACCGGGCTGGTCGAAGGCACGCTAGCGGCCTTTGGCAGTATCGACATTCTGGTGTGCAACGCCGGGATCACCGGCGAGCCCGGCAGCTGGTCACTCGACGATTTCGACCGGGTCATGGCGCTCAACCTGCGCTCGATGGTAGCACTGACCCATCTCGCCCTGCCGCATATTGCCGAGCGAGGCGGCGGCAGCGTGATCCTGATGTCCAGCCTGTCTGCGCTGCGCGGCAACGGCGCGATCAACGCCTATGCACTGGCCAAGGCAGGCGTCGCCCAATTGGCGCGCAATCTGGCTGTGCAATGGGGACCGCAGGGCGTGCGCGTCAACGCGGTCGCACCGGGCCTGATCCGCACGCCGCTGTCCGAGCCGCTGATGGCCGACGACACATTCATGGCGCGCCGATTGCAGATGACCCCTTTGCGACGGGTCGGCGAGGTGGCCGATGTGGCTGCGCTCTGCGCTTTCCTCGCCTCGCCGCACAGCAGCTTCATCACCGGCCAGCAGATCGCCATCGACGGCGGCACATCGATCACCGATGGCAGCTGACGCCTCCCCCGTCCTGATCACCGGTGCGGGCGGCTTTGTCGGCCAAGCGTTGGTGCGCGCGCTCGCGGGCACGCGCTGCGTCATCGCGACTGACCGCACGGGCCTCGACTGTGCCGATCTGCCGGATGTCACCGCACTGCCCGGCGAAATCGACGATCCTGCACTGGTCGCGCAGCTGACCGCAGAGCCTTTGAGCGCGATCATCCACCTCGCCACCATCCCCGGCGGCGCGGCAGAGGCAGAGCCGGCGCTCGCAGCGAAGATCAATGTCGCAGCCCCCATGGCGCTGATCGACGCCGCCGCCGCGCACGGCAACACCCCGCGCCTGCTGTTCGCCAGCAGCATCGCGGTGTTCGGCGATCCGCTGCCCGCAAGCGTCGATGATGATACGCCGGTGAGCCCTATGCTGCGTTACGGCGCGCACAAGGCGATGATCGAGGAATGGATCGCCACGCTGACCCGGCGCAAGCTGGTGCGCGGCCTGTCGCTGCGCCTGCCCGGCATCGTCGCGCGCCCACTCGCGCCATCGGGGATGAAGTCGGCGTTCCTGAGCAACCTGTTCCATGCGTTGAAGGCAGGCGAGCCGATCACCCTGCCCGTCTCGGCCGATGCCACCTGCTGGCTGCTCTCGCGCCGCGCGCTGGTGGAGCAGCTGGTCGCCGCACTCGACCTGGCCAGCGATCCCGATACCCACCGGCTCAACCTGCCCGCGCTGCGGGTGCGCATGGGCGATCTGGTGGTCGAAGCCGCACGCCAGACCGGCGCCGACGCCGCGCTGGCAACCCACGCGCCCGATCCGGGAATCGAAGCTGCTTTCGGCGCGCAGCCCCCACTCACCACCGCAGCCGCCGACGCTCTCGGCCTGCGCCATGACGGCGATCTCGCCGCTCTGGTCGCGCACGCGCTTGCCGATCTGTGATCCAAGGAAGGAAACGCCATGAAACTCGCCACCCTCGATACCGGCACGCCCGATGGCACGCTGATCGTCGTCAGCGCCGATGGCAGCCGCTATCTGCCTGCCATCCCAACCACTCTGCAGGCCGCGATGGAAAGCTGGGCTTCGTCCGAACCTGCCTTGCGCACGCTCGCCGCACGGCTTGAAGCTGGCGAAGGCGAGAGCACCCAGAGCGCTGCCTTTGCCGCACCCCTGCCCCGCGCCTGGCAGTGGCTCGATGGTTCCGCCTTCCGCAGCCATGGCGAACTGATGGAGACATTGTTCGGCACTGAACCGCCGCCAGCGGGACGCCCGCTGATGTATCAGGGCCTCTCTCACGAGTTCGTCTCGGCCACCGCCGACATGCCGCTGCCACGCGAAGAGGACGGCATCGATTTCGAGGGCGAGTTCGGCATCATCACCGATTTCGTGCCGATGGGCGTCACCCCCGAAGCGGCGATGGGCCACATCAAGCTGCTGGTGCAGATCAACGACTGGTCGCTTCGCGCGCTCGCCCCGATCGAGATGAAGACCGGCTTCGGCTGGGTGCAGGCCAAGCCCGCCTGTTCGGTCGCGCCTTATGCTGTGACGCCCGAGGTGCTGGGTGATGCCTGGCGCGATGGCCGCGTGCACCTGCCGCTCAGCGTCGATTGGAACGGGGCACGCTTTGGCGATGCCGAAGGCGGGGTGATGCAATTCGGCTTCCACGAACTGGTCGCGCATGCCGCCAGCACGCGCTCGCTGTGCGCAGGCACGATCATCGGGTCGGGCACGGTCTCGAACAGCAATTTCCGCGAGATCGGCTCGTCCTGCATCGCCGAGCGGCGCGGCATCGAGATGCTCGACGAGGGCAAGCCGCGCACCGGGTTCATGCGCTTTGGCGATACCGTGCGGATGGAAGCACGTTTGCCCGATGGCAGCGTGCTGTTCGGCGCGATCGACCAGAAGGTGGTCAAGGGATGAGCGCGAGCGAGTCCCCGCCTGTCCGCCGCATCGTCACCGGGCACGATGAAGCAGGCCGCGCGATCATCCGCAGTGACGAGCTGTTGCCGGTCACACCCATTCCGTCGGGCGACGCCGCGTTCAGCCTGGTCTGGACGACAGCTACCGTCCCTGCCGACAACAATGACGAGACCGATGGCCGGACCCGCGAGGCGGGGCTGACGCTGCACCAGGGATCGGTGATCCGCATCGTCGACATGGTGCCGGGGGGCGTGTCGCCGTTCCACCGCAGCAGCAGCATCGATTACGGCATCGTGCTGTCCGGCGCGGTCGAGCTCGAGCTCGACGACGGCGCGGTCACGACCGCGCGCGCCGGCGACATCATCGTCCAGCGCGGCACGATCCATCTGTGGCGCAATCCTTCGGCGACCGAGGTGTGCCGCATTGCCTTCGTACTGATCGAAGCTGCGCCTGTTACGGTGGACGGAGTGCCCCTCGCCGATGTAATGCCCTGACATCATGAGCACGCGCGAAACCGTCATCCTTGTTCCCGGCCTGTTGTGCGATGCCGATGTCTGGGCGCATCAGACCGCAACCCTCGGCGCACATTACGACGTCATCGTGCCCGATCTCACCCATCACGATGCGCTTGGCGGGATGGCGGCCCATATTTTGGAGGCCGCGCCGACGCGTTTTTCGATCGTCGGCCATTCGATGGGCGGCCGCGTTGCGCTCGAGGTGTGGCGGGCAGCCCCCGACCGGGTAGCCCGGCTCGGACTGCTCGATACCGGCGTGCACCCTGCCAGCGCTGAGGAACTGCCCAAGCGCCAGGCGATGCTCGATATCAGCGCCAGCCAGGGGATGACCGCGCTCGCCGATGCGTGGTTGCCGCCGATGGTCAAGCCGGGCCTGCTGGAGACCGACACCGGCTTGCGCTCGCGGCTCTACGCGATGGTCGAAGGCATGACCCCCGCGATCCACCGACAGCAGATCACCGCGCTGGTGAACCGGCTCAATGCATCACCGCTGTTGCCGCAAATCCGCTGCCCGGTGCTGATCGGCGTCGGCGAGCTCGACCTCTGGAGCCCGCCGGATCAGCACGAGCCGATCGCTGCGGCTATCCCGAATGCGCGCATGGTCGTGTTCCTAGACAGCGGCCACATGGCTCCGATGGAAACCCCCGAAGTCGTCGACGCGGCCTTGCTCGACTGGATGGCCACGCCCGCGCTCGATTAGGCAGCAGGAGCGAAAGGATCAGTCGGCGATCGTGATCACGGTCTTGCCGAACAGCGCGGGCGAAGCCTGATAGGCATAGGCCGCAACGGCGTCCTCGAAGGCAAAGGCGCGGTCGATCAGCGGCGCGATGCCATGGTGATCGACAAAGGCGTTGAGATCACGTGCCATCTGCGCGGAACCAACGAAAATGCCCCGTAGGCCCGCACCCTTCAGCATCAGCGGCATCGGGTTGGTATCGCCCTGCATCGACAGCACGCCGATCAGGGCAATCTCGCCGCCAAAGCCCACCGCCTGCATCGATTGCGCCAGCGTGCCCGGACCGCCGACCTCGACGACATGGTCGACACCGCCACCTGCCAGCTCTGCCGCCCTTGCCCCCCAGTCCGGGGTCGTGGCGTAATTGATCAGTGCGTCAGCCCCCAGCTTGTGCATCCGCTCCAGCTTGGCCTCGCTCGACGAGGTGGCGATGACCCTGGCCCCGGCGGCCTTGGCCAGCTGCAACGCCAGCAGCGACACCCCGCCGGTGCCGATCAGAAGAACCGACGACCCCGCGCGCACCGGACGCAGGCCGCAAAACAGCGCATTCCAGGCGGTGACACCCGCGCACGGCAAGGTCGCCGCCTGCTCGAATGTCAGGCTGGCCGCCAGCGGTACGACCCCGGCAGCAGGCAGCACGACAAGATCAGCCAGCATGCCCCGCGCAGGCGGCGCGCCCAGCGCATCGCCCATCAGCGGCGTAGGCGGCCCCTGATGCCAGGCTTGAAAGAACGTGCCCGCCACCCGATCGCCGACCGCGTAATCCACCACATCCGGCCCGACCGCCGCGACCACGCCTGCGCCGTCGGATAGCGGCGTGCCGCCCTGTGCCAAGGGCCCGCCAAAATAGACACCCTTGGCGATCATCTGGTCGCGGTAGTTGAGCGAGCAGGCCTTGACCCGGACCAGAACCTCCCCCGGCCCCGGTACCGGCACGGGTTCTTCGACCAGATGCAGCTGATCGGCCGATTGGCAGCCCGCCGGCACATGCCAGCGGCGCATCATCGATGTGCTCACCGCGCGTGGCCGGTGAAGGTCCGCAGCGCCGGGTTGGTGTGGTCGGGCATCTGCAGCGCCGCCTGCACACCGGGACGCGCCTCCATCCGCTTGCGCCAGTCGATCAGGCGCGGCGCACGGTTGGCAACGTCCATTTCAGGGAACATGCGTTCGACCATCATGCCGCACATCGAATAGAAGTTCACATCCGCCGTGGTGAACATGTCGCCGGCGATCCACTCGCTCGTGCCCAGCTGATCCTGCACCTTGTCCACCGCAAGCTCGATCTTGCGGGTGGCATTGGCAAGGTCGGCCTCCGAAAATCCCGATCGCGCGGTGCGCCATTTCTCGCGCTGCTCGTGCAGCGGAATGCGCTCGAGCAGCTTTTCGAACTCGCCCGATTCCACATTGCGGGCGATCACGCCAACCATGCGGTGCCAGCCCCACATCGATACATAGTTCATCACATGTTCGTCGATGAACTTGTTCCAGTAGCGCACCCGGGCCCTGCCGACGGGATCTGCGGGGCGCAGCTGCGGGGCATCGGGAAAGGCATCGTCGAGATATTCGTTGATCACCGTGGTGTGCGTGATCAGCACGCCATCGTGATCGAGCACCGGCACCTGGCCTTCGGGGTTCAGCTTGATGAACCAGTCGCTGTGCTGCTCGAACTTGTGCAGATCGACATAGATGCTCTCGAACTCCAGCCCCTTTTCCTTGAGCGGAATCATCGACTTGAGCGAATTGGCAGCGGGTTCTGCGTGATAATATTTCAAGGCCATGGTCTTCCCCTATCTGGGCATGAGTGTTCCAAGCATGCCGCCATCCACCGCGATCGACTGTGCGGTGATATGGCTGGCGGCATCCGACAGCAAAAAGCAGACAAGCTGGGCGACCTCGTCCGCCGTCCCGGTTCGGCCGAGCGGTACCGCCTGGCCCAGCGCCGCCAGCGTGGCCTCGACCGGCACTTGCGGGTCGAGCGCCGTGAGCATCGGCGTTTCGATCAGCCCCGGCAGCACGCAATTGACCCTGATGCCGAAACGGGCGACTTCGCTGGCGACCGCTCTCGCCAGCCCGAGCAGACCGTGCTTGGAAGCAACATAGGCCGCGTTGTCGGGCATGCCGCGCTCGCTCGCCAGGCTGCCGGTGACCACAATCGCCCCCTTGTTGCGCGCCATCATGTCCGGCAGCACCTGCTTGATCGCCCAGAACACGCTGGTGAGGTTGGTGCGGACCACCGTGTCGAAAAGGTCGTCGGGACATTCGGTGACCGGACCGAAGGTGCCCCCTGTGCCGGCATTGGCAAACAGGCCATCGACCGGCCCGAAAGCCCTCTGGGCATCTTCAAACGCGCTGACCAGCGACGCCTTGTCCGCAACGTCAGCCACCGCATAGGCGACCATGCCGCCATCGGCACGCAATTGGTTGGTCGCCTTGGCCAGCTTTGTCTCGCTGCGCGCGATCAGCGAGACCCGCGCCGCCCGCAGGCTCAGCAACCGGGCCGTCGCGAGCCCGATGCCGCTGGATGCACCGGTCACCACATAATGCTTGCCGGCAAGCGTCACGGCATCAGGCCAAGCAGCTTGGCGGCATTGTCCTTCATGATGCCGGGCAACACTTCATCCCGGAAGCCGACGGTCTTGGCGGCCTCAAGCCATTTGTCAGGGTGGATCAGCGGGAAGTCGGATCCGAACAGCATCTTCTTACGCAGCTGGGTGTTGGCATATTGGATGATCTGGGGCGCAAAATACTTGGGCGACCAGCCTGACAGGTCGATCCACACATTGTCCTTGTGCAGCGCCATCGACAGGCTTTCATCCACCCATGGCCACGAGGGGTGGGCCAGGATGATCTTCATGTCGGGAAAATCGACCGCGACATCGTCGATCAGGATCGGCTGGCCCCATTTGAGCCGCACGCCGCCGCCGCCGCGCATCCCCGTTCCCATGCCCGAATGGCCGGTATGGAAGATCGCAGGCAGCTTGTGCTCGGCGATCACCTCGTAGATCGGATAACCCACCCGATCTGCCGGATGGATGTCCTGCATGATGCCGTGAAACTTGAAGCCCTTGACGCCATAATTCTCGATCAGGTCCCGCGCCTCGCGCGCGCCCATCTTGCCCTTGTGCGGATCGATCGATGCGAACGGAATGCATATGTCGTCGTTCTTCGCCGCGATCTCGGCAATCTCGTAGTTGGAGACGCGCTTGGCCCCGATGCCGCTCTCGCAATCCACCGTGAACATGCAGAACGCGATCTTCTCCTCGCGGTAGATCTCGATGATTTCGGGCATTTTCGGGCGTTCGCGCGGTGCCTTGAAATAGGCACTGGCGGCATCGAAATATTTGCCCATCACCGGATCTTCGGGATCGTGACACGACACCTCGGCATGGACGTGGACGTCAATCGCCCGGATTTTGCTGAGATCGATCGGCACTCTTGTCCCCCTGGAATATGCGTGCGCCCGGTTGGCCTGGGCCTCTCGGCAAACGGGGCCATCGGGCAGCGCAATGCCGCCCGGCGGTCCCCGTTCATCGTTCGGTGAAGGCTTAGAGCTGGATGATCACCGACTTGGTTTCGAGATAGGCCTCGATCCCCTGGCGGCCCTGCTCTCGGCCGATACCCGATTCCTTGTACCCGCCAAACGGCAGCGCGGCATCGATCACCGCGTGGCAATTGCCCCAGACGGTGCCCGATTTGATCTTGGAAGCGAGCTTGTGCATGGTCGCGACATCGCGCGTCCAGATGCCCGCACCCAGGCCAAAGCAGGTGTCGTTCGCGGCCTTTGCGACCTCGTCGAGATCATCGAAACGCTGGGCGACCACGACCGGGCCGAAGATTTCCTCGCGCACCACGCTCATCTGCGGGTTGACGTCCACCAGCACCGTCGGGTTGACATAATAGCCATCCGCCGTCGGCGCATCGCCGCCCATGGCGACACTGGCACCGTCGCGCTTGCCCGCTTCGATATAGCCCATCACCCGGTCGAACTGTTCCTTGGAGACGAGTGGTCCGGCATGGGCGTTGGCGTCGAGCGAGGGGCGCGGTGCCCAGAAGGGTGCGGTTGCAGCCACACCCTCGATCACCTGATCAAAGATCGACCGGTGCGCAAACAGACGCGACCCTGCCACGCAGACCTGGCCGGAATTGAAGAAGATGGCCCCCGCAGCGCCGGGTGCCACTTCGGCCACGTTGACATCGGGCATGATCACCACCGGCGACTTGCCGCCCAGCTCGAGCGTGACGTGCTTGAGCGTGTCGGTGGCATTCCTGTTGATCAGCTTGCCGATTTCGGTCGATCCGGTAAACGCGACCTTGTCAACATCGGGGTGCTTGACCATGCGGTCGCCCGCGGTATGGCCATTGCCGGTGATGATGTTGACCACGCCTGCCGGGAAGCCGGCCTCGGCGACCAGGTCGGCCAGACGCAGAGCGGTGAGCGGCGTCTGTTCGGCGGGCTTGAGCACCAGGGTGCAGCCTGCTGCCAGCGCTGGCGCGATCTTGAGACAGGCCATCAGCAGCGGGAAGTTCCACGGCACGATCTGCGCGCACACGCCAACCGGCTCCTTCAGCGTGTAGCCGAACACCGCACCCTGCGGCATCGTGTAGGGCTGGATCACTTCGCCGTTCAGCTTGGATGCCCAGCCCGCCATGAAGCGCAGCTGGCTGATCGCGCCGGGCACATCGACCGCT
Organism: Hydrogenophaga intermedia; assembly: GCA_943370475.1. Lineage (GTDB taxonomy): Bacteria > Pseudomonadota > Alphaproteobacteria > Sphingomonadales > Sphingomonadaceae > Blastomonas. The sequence goes on along the minus strand of CALRRI020000003.1, from coordinate 150,674 downwards.
GCCGCCATGCCCTTGGGCTTGCCGTTGTCGATCGCCTCGATCTCGGCAAACTCGTCCGCATGCGCTTCCAGCAGATCGGCAAAGCGGTGGATGATGCGCTCGCGCGCATTGGGGGCAAGCCCCGTCCAGCGACCATCGTCAAAGGCGGTTCGGGCAGCCGCGACAGCCCGGTCGACATCCTTGTCGGACGCATCGACAATCTGGGTGATGGGCTTGCCGCTCGACGGGTCTTCCACCGCAATCGTCGCGCCGTGCGATGATGCCACCCATTCATTGTTGATGAACAGTTGCGGGGTCCGCGCCAGAAAGGCCTTCACGGCCGGCGAATATTCACCCTGGCGATAATCGATCGGAGTCATGTCGTTCATTGGTTTCGCCTCTCACAATCTCTTCCGGAAAAGACCTCCGGCACGAATCATCAAAGTTCGTTTGTGTTGCATACAAACATATCTGTAGGCCCAGTTCAATTGCCGATGCCGGCTCTTGCCGGGCAGCGACAGACGGGCTGTCAGGTCAGCATCCCCGGCCCCGTTTTCTTGGCCAGCTCGATCTCGGCGGCACGGTCGCGCTTGATCGGGATGTCGCGGCCGGCCTGGACGGCGGGTCGCTCACCCACCAGCTTCAACCAGCGTTGCAGATGATCAAAGCCATCGACGCTGACACCGGACCATTCATAGCCGGACACCCAGGGCCACAGCGACATGTCCGCGATCGAATAGTCGCCCGCGACATATTCGTGGCTGGCCAGCTGCGCATCGAGAACACCGAACAGCCGGGTGACTTCGCGCTGGTAGCGGTCGATCGCCGGCTGAATCTTTTCCGGGAAATAGCGCAGGAACACGTTGGCCTGGCCCATCATCGGGCCCACAGCCGACATCTGGAACATCAGCCACTGCACCACGCGGCTGCGCGCCTGGACATCGGCCGGCATGAACTGGCCAGTCTTTTCGGCGAGGTACATCAGGATCGCGCCGGATTCGAAAATCGCAAAGCCATCATCGACCAGCGCCGGAATGCGACCATTGGGATTGAGCTTCACGTACCAGTCGCTTTTCTGCTCGGTCGTGGCAAAATCGATCAGCTGCCAATCATAAGGCAGGCCCATTTCCTCGAGCGCGATCGAGACTTTCCAGCCGTTGGGCGTGGCGGCGGTGTATAAGGTGATGCTCATCGCTGTTCTCCCGTGATCATTTGACGCCCAGCGCCTTGTCTTCATTCGCGCGCGCGATGACATAATGGCGCACGGCCTCGATCTGGGCCGGGTCCAGCACATTGGCAAAGCTGACCATGCCGTTATCCTTCAGCACCCCGTCTCGCACGACCGACATCCAGCCTGCGCTGTCTGCGATCAATCCAGAGCGCCGCAGGTCGGGCAAGACCGTGCTGCCGAACGCGGCATCGCCATGGCAGACACCGCAATAGCGCGCATAGGCCTTGGCCCCGATGGCAATCTGCTGCGCTGTTCCGGTCACCGGTGGCGGGTCGAGCGGCAGCCGCGCCAGTTCGGGTTCGGCTGGCAAAGAGGCTTTGCCCCCAAGCTTGAACACCAGCAGCCGCGAGATATTGCGCACCGGCCCGGCGACTTCCGACAGGATCCCCGGTGAAAGCGCCCAAGACCCGCCCCAGCCGACGAGCACGGCGACATATTGTTCGCCCTTGATGGTATAGGTCATCGGGGCCGCCATCACCCCGGTCTGCACATTGGTCGACCACAGCCGCTGGCCCGATGCGGCATCATAAGCAGCAAATTCCTTCGCAGCATTGCCCTGGAACACCAGATTGCCCGCTGTCGCCAGCACCCCGCCGTTCCATGGTCCCTTGAAGGGCACGCGCCAGCGTTCCTTCTGCGCCACCGGGTCCCACGCCACCAGCGCGCCGCGCGTTCCGGCCAGCGCCCCTGCACGGACCTGAGGGATCGGCGGCATCGCGGCCGCCGCAAAATCGGTCCCGGTGTTGAAACCCTGACCGGACTTCTTCCATCCGGCTTCCGAAATATAGGGAAAGGCCGCTTCCTGAATCGGGATGTAAACCAGACCTTGCGCCGGGCTGTAGGCCATGGGCTGCCAGTTGTGCGCGCCCCCCGGTCCCGGCGAGACGACGGCCAGCTTGCCCGTCTTGTCGTAACGCGCCTCCGGGTTTTCGATCGGCCGTCCGGTCTTCATGTCGATGCCGCTGGCCCAGGTGACCGCGGTATAGTTCTTCGCAGAGATCAGCTTGCCGGTGGCGCGATCCAGCACATAGAAAAAGCCGTTCTTGGGCGCCTGCATCAGCACCTTGCGCGGCTTGCCGCAGATGTCCATGTCCGCCAACATGATGTGCTGGGTCGCGGTATAGTCCCAGGTTTCGCCCGGCGTGGTCTGGTAGTGCCAGACATAGTCGCCGGTATCGGGGTTCAACGCGACGATCGACGAGATATAGAGATTGTCGCCGCCGCCGGGGCTGCGATAGGCCTGGTTCCAGGGCGAGCCATTGCCGACCCCGATGTAGAGCAGGTTGAGATCGGGATCATAAGCCATCGCGTCCCAGACGGTACCACCACCGCCCAGGTCCCAATACCGACCCTTCCAGGTCTTCTCCGCCGCCTTGAGATAGGTCGCGTCGTTCTTGCCCGGCGCATCGGGCACCGTATAGAAACGCCACAGCTCCCTGCCATCGGCCGCGTCATAAGCGGCGACATAGCCGCGCACGCCCATTTCGGCGCCGCCATTGCCGATGATGACCTTGCCATTGATGACCCGCGGCGCGCCGGTGATGGTATAGGGCTTGGTCTGATCGACCGTCACCTTGGACCAGACCGGCTTGCCACTGTTGCGGTCGAGCGCGACCAGCCGCCCGTCGAGCGTCCCCAGGAACAGCCGGTCGCCCCATGCGGCAAGCCCGCGATTGACGACGTCGCAACACGCCTTGACCGCAGCCTCGCCGGGGACCTCGGGGTCATATTCCCATTTCAGCGCGCCGGTTGCGCCGTCATACGCCTTCACCTTCGACCAGGCGGTCGTGATGTAGATCGTGCCGTCGATGACGATCGGGGTCGCTTCCTGCCCGCGTGCGGTGTCCATGTCCGCAAACCATGCCAGGCCCAAATCCTTGACCGTGCTCACATTGATCTGGTCGGCAGGCGAGAACCGCTGCTCGTCATAGGTTCGGCCGTAGGACAGCCAGTCGGCCGTGTTGTCCGCCGCCGCCAGCATCGCCTGCCGGTCGACCCTGCCGGAAACCTCGTCACCACCGCCGAGATTGCATCCGGTCAGCAGCAGGGCTGCCGCCGCGACCAGACCATAACGCATCCGCCCATTCCCAACGCGCTTCATCACCATTGTTTCAGCCCCAGCGGTTGATTTCCGGCCCGGGCACCCAGGCCGTGCGCGGGTCCGACGTCCGGGCCAGCGACAGCGCACGGGCCACCGAAGGACGTGCGGCCACCCGGTCGAGCCAGGCCGCAAAGCGTGGCCGACCATCGGCGAGCTTTGGCACCACCAGCACCATTCCGGCCAGCCAGCCGTAGGTCTCGAGGTCCGCGATCGAAAATTCCTCCATCAGCCAGTCGCGGCCATCGGCCAGCTGGCTTTCCACCAGCGCGGCGGCATCGGTCACCTTGACCAGGCTGTCGGCGCACGCGCCCTCGGCAAAATCGCCCGCCGCAGCAAGTGCCCAGCGGTGGCGCAGATCTTCGCTGACGATCAGTGCGCGGTCCGCCGAAAAGGCCTCCTGCGGCTGCGCCTTGCACCCCAGCCACGCGGCAGCGGGGGCACAGCGTTCCGTCATTCGGCGGCACCACATCAGCATCTGCCAATGGGCATAGGCATCCTTGGGCTGCAGCTGGCCTCGTCCACTTTCATCCAGAAACTGGGCGATGAACACGCTCTCGGTCATGGCCTCGCCATCGACCACCAGCACCGGGCCCTCGCCCTCGACGCCCATGTCGCGCGCCACGGTTTCGGCAAGATCGGGGATCCGGTGACGGTCACCCGCCGGCAGATCGACAAACCTGGTCTCGGCGCCGACTCCGGATTCGAACAGCGCCGCCAGCGCGGTCAGCGAAGGACCGTTCGGTTCGCCATGGTACAGGATCATCGCGCTCATCGTGCCAGGGCTCCCGATGCAATTCCCTCTGATTCCGGGCGGGGCGGAATATAGTCCTGCTCGAGCAGGTCGATGCGCGAGGCCATCTGCGTCCGCCCAAGCTTCCAGCATTCGCGCGTGGCCGGTCGGCGGTAGATCGCGCGCAGCCAGCGCATGATGTTCGGCGTCACCTCGTCATTGGCAAGGTGCGGCTGCGACAGCGGCATCGCATAAGCGAGGTTGAAACCGTTGACATCGGCGAGCGAATACTGGTCGCTGGCCAGCCATTCGCGCTTGCCAAGCTCTGCTTCGAGCATCCGGATGCCGGTCTCGATGCGCCGACCGCTCTCGGCCATCTCCTCGTCGGTAAACAGACCGAAGATCGCCTTGCGCCAGGCCAGCTGCCGCTCGGGCAGCGGGATGCGGCTGATCGCTTCTTCCAGCTTTTCCAGGCTATTGGCCTTGATGGCGTTGGGTCCGACAAAATACTTCCAGCCGAACATGCTGAACGAGGGCGCCAGCCACTGGTCCATGAACTTCATCCACCAGCGGATGCGCCAGCGATCGCGCGCATTGTCCGGCATCAGTTTCGGCCCGGCAAAGGCGTTGTCGACATATTCCATGATGGCTGTCGATTCGACGAGCACCCGGTCGCCATGCTGCATCGCCGGGATCGTTCCCTGCGGATTGATGGCTAGATATTCGGGCTGATGCTGGTCGAAATTGACCATGTTGAGATAGTGGCTTTTGAACGCCACGCCTTTTTCCATCAGGGCGAGCATCGGCTTGCCCGAATTGGCGTTCGGCTCCCAGTGATAGAGCGTGACATCGGTCATTTCGGCAGCCTCTCCAGACTGTTTATTGTATGCTAAGCTTACAGTTGGCGATTTGGCGAGGTCAAGCGGAAACGCTCAAATGTTAGCAATCGCTCAAAGGCTCGTGGGCGCTCCGTCGAGCAGGATGGTCTTGAGCTCCATATAGCTCATCAGGCCTTCCAGACCGCCTTCGCGCCCGACGCCCGATTGCTTGAAACCACCGAAGGGCAGGCCGAAATCCATTCGCAGCCCGTTTTGCCCGACACCGCCCGTCCGCATCCGCCGGGCGATGCGATAGGCCGCATCGGCGTCGTGCGTCAGCACCGATCCGTTGAGACCGTATTGCGATTCGTTAGCCAGGGTGATCGCATGCTCTTCGTCGTCCACCGGGATCAGGCTGAGCACCGGGCCGAAGATTTCCTCCTGGGCGATGCGGCTCGCATTGTCGACATCGGCAAACAGCGTCGGTTCGATGAAATAGCCGCGCTCCAGATGCGCAGGCCGGTTGCCGCCGGTGACCAATCGTGCGGTCTGCCGCCCGGATTCGATGTACATCTCCACCCGCTCGAGCTGACGCTTCATCGCCAGCGGCCCCAGCTGCACGGCAGGATCGTCGGAATGGCCGATGGTGATGTTGCGCATCTCTGCGGCGATCAGTTCGGCGAGCTCATCGTGCCGGGCGCGCGGCACCAGCACCCGGCTGAGCATCGCGCACACCTGCCCGCTCATCAGCGTGATCGTTCCGGACAGCAGCTTGGCCGCATCGCCGGTGCTGAAGTCATCGCGCAGGATCGCCGCCGATTTGCCCCCCAGTTCGAGCGTGCAGCGCGCGATCCGCTCTCCGCAGACGCTGGCGATGCGTTTGCCGGCGACGGTGGACCCGGTGAAGCTGACCTTGTCGACACCCGGGTTGCAGACCAGATGATCGCTGGCATCGCGATGCCCGCAGACCAGATTGACCACGCCGGGCGGCACCCCGGCAGTCTCTGCCGCCTCGGCAATGATATAGGCCTCCAGCGGTGTTTCGGGCGATGGCTTCATGATGACGGTGCACCCAGCGGCGAGCGCATAGGCGACCTTGTTGAGCATGATGCCATAGGGCCCGTTCCACGGTGCGATGGCCGCGACGACGCCCACCGGTTCATAGGCCACCAGCGCGGTGTGGACTGCATGGGAGGGGCGCTTTTCCACAAAGGCGAAGTTTTCTGCCATGCCGATGATGCCATCCAGCGTCATGGTGGACCCGGCGCTCATCGGCCCGGCAAAACTGGCAAGGCCGCCCATCTGCAGCGTCCAGGCCATCGCGATTTCGGCATTGCGGGCGTGAAGATGGCCGGACATGGCCTTCAGGATCGCTAACCGCTCGTCCGGGCGCATCGCGGGCCAGGGACCGAAATCGAACGCGGCCCGCGCGGCAGCCACCGCAGCATCCATGTCGGCCTCGTCGGCTTCGGCCACGCTGCCGATGACCTGTTCGCTATTGGGCGAGACCAGCTCGATCATCCGGCCCGAATGGGCCTCGACCCATTGCCCGCCTATCCACAACCGGTCGGTGTGGCGAATATCGATTCCCTTGGGGGTCATTGCAGCTGCTCCTTGGTCGCTGATGCCGGTTCATCCGGTCTTTGCCAGGCCCGCCCGGTCACCGGGTTGGGATAATGATACGGCGGAATGAAGACGTGCGGGAAGGACTGATAATCGACCGTTTGCGGGGCATCGGGCGGTGCGGAATCGAGCGGGGTGCCCATCGGCACGCCCCCAGTGCTCCAGCCTTCATTCCAGCGGACATAATAGGTAACGAAACAGTGCAACCGGGCGATCTTCCAGACACCGTCCTCGACAACATAGGCGTTCTCATAGGTCGCCTCGCCGCACAGTTCCTCGCGCCCGGCAAAGCCCACCTCCATGATCGCACGCCAGCGCCCCAACGCGGTCAGCCCGTCCGGCGCCACGGTGATCAGGGGCTGCAACTGCATGTGGTTGAACACTGTGCCGTGTTCCAGCGGCGGCAGAGCGTGAAGATAGGCGCGGATGCGGTCCTGCCCGTGGAACTGGCCGCGCGCCGCAATCTCCAGCGTTGCATTGCGGGCGAACAGGTCGGCCGCCTCATCCCATTGGGCCTTGTCGACATAATAGCCATAGGCGACCTGAAGCCGCGCAATGTCACGCTCTGCCTTGAGCAGCGCCACCTCGGCGCGCAGGCTCTCCAGCACATCGTCGGTCATGTCAGGTCCGCCATGGCAATCGCCTCTCCCGCCGCAGCCTTTCGGTTGGCGGCGCGGCGAAGGCTTTCGATATGCAACCGCCCTTCCGGGGAGTCTTCCTGCGGCAACGCAGCGAGCGAATCGCGATGGATCTCGTCAAAATCCTCGGCAAACTCGGGATGGGTGAAGATCAGTCCCCGGTTGTCGATCATCCCGCGCAGGGTCTTTTCACCCACCTCCAACGGATCCATGCCCAGATCGAAGGCCGTTCCGAATTGCGCCAGCGCATCCGGATCGGGCGGAGCAAAGCCCGAGGCGGCATGGGCATCGGGCCGTTTGAGCGCCGAATCCCAGGCATTGGTGCGCGTGAGCCCCGGGCACATCAGCGAGACGCCGATGCCATGCGGCGCAAGATTGTACCGCAGCGATTCGGTCAACCCGCGCACCGCAAACTTGCTGGCGGTATAGATCCCGGCCTGCGGCCCGGACAGGAATGCCGCCATCGATGCGACGTTGATGATATGGCCGGGCTCGCCAAGCGCCTTCATGCGCGGAACGAAGGTCACCAGCCCGTTGACCACTCCGCCGAAATTGACCCCCATGATCCAGTCATAATCGGCATAGCTGGCCTCGTCGGTCGGGCCGAACACGCTGACCCCGGCATTGTTGACCAGAATGTGCACCGGGCCTGCTGCTTTTGCGACCTCTGCCCAGTTGTCGCGATCTGCCACATCGAGCGCGAGAAAACGCGGAAGCGGCAATTGCTGCGCGGCGAACCATGCCGCAGCGGCGTCGCGATGCTCGCGATTGCGATAGGTCAGCACCAGATCGATGCCCGCCCGCGCAAAGGCGCGCGCGATGCCCAAACCGATACCAGAGACGCCGCCGGTTATCAGGGCGGTCTTTCCCTTCCACTGCATGGCCAGTTTTCCTCTCGCCACCATTCCTATCATTTGTTAGCATTGCATGGAAAGCATAAAAGGAGAGTGGCAAAATGGTGGACCGGACCGAGGAGCGCCTCGCGGCGCTGGAACAGCGCGTGGGCGAGCTGGAGGATGTCAACGCCATCCGGCGGCTGCACTGGGCCTATGGCTATTATATCGATTTCAACCGCGCCGAAGACGTCGTCCAGCTATTCTCCGACGATGGCGCCGTGGTGTTCCTGTCAGGCGAGTACCGGGGCCATGCCGGTATCCGCAGGCTCTATGATACCTGGTTCAAGAATCTGTTCCTGGCCCCCGGCGAGCAAGGCCCGGCTTATGGCTTTCTGCTCGACCATTTCCAGATGCAGGACATCATCACGGTGGCTCCCGATCGCCAGACCGCCAAGGGCCGGTTCCGCGGACTGCTGTTTGGCGGCAGCCACGAATCGCGCGAATACAAGCCCGAGGGCGTGCCGTTGCAGTTCTACGAGGCCGGGATCTACGAGAACGACTATGTCCGGGTTGACGGCATCTGGAAGATCCAGCGGCTGGATTACATGATGCAATGGCAAGCGGATTATGAGGCCGGCTGGTCAAAGACGGTGGCGCATCTGCAGCCCGCCATCGGGCCCTATCCCGACAATCCGATCGGTCCCGATGTCATCCTGCCCGAAACGAGCGTTCGCCAGACCTGGCCGCATCGTCAGGATGTTCCGATGCATTTTGCGCATCCGCGCTTTGGCCTGCGGCTGGCAAAGCCCACGGCCGACTGACGACCGGCTGACCGCCGTCAGCCCTCGCCTTCAGGCCATTGCTGCAACCGCTCGTCCAGCTGGTTCAGCAGCTGGGCAGCATGGTCATGCTGTTGTGCATCGAGCCCGCCGAAGACGAAATCGGCAACCTCGCCCATGCGCCCCAGAATATTGTGATAGGTGACGATGCCCGCAGAGGTCAGCCGATAGGGCTTTCTGCGACGGTTTCCGGAGTTGTCGACAATTTCGAGCAGCTCAAGCTGCGACAGCCGCACCAGCGCGCGGCTGATGCTCATCGGCTGCACCGCCATGTAATCGGCCAGCTCATGCCCAGCGAGCGCACCCTCGCCGCCCAGCATCAGGATGATCCGCAGTTCGGTCGTGCTCACAGATTCGGGATCTGCGACGCCATCGCGCATGGGCTTGGCGATGCGCGTGGCAACCTTGAGCAGGCTTATCAGTGTGTCGACCTTGGTGTGCGTAGTCATGGAAGTGCGTAAAACCCTTATGTTCCCGGCGCCTTATGGCCCAGCAGCAACGGCAATGTCACGCCCGGAAAACATCGACAACCCATCGATCCTAACATTTGTTTCGATATTGATTTTCCCAACATCGTATGTATTACTAACGGTATGCGGAGCCGTGAGAAACACGGCACGCTTTTGAGGGAGGATGTCTGATGTCGCACGTCAATCGCGCTCGTTCCGTTTTATTTCATGGCCTTACCGCCAGCGTTGCACTGAGTGCGCTGCTGGTTGGCGCTCCGGCTCACGCGCAGGACCAAGCCGAAAGCGAGTCGCCGATTACCGGCAATCGCGAAATCGTGGTGACTGCGCAGTTCCGTGCGCAGAATCTTCAGGATACGCCATTGGCGATCACCGCAATCGATGCGGAATCCCTGGAGGCACGCAGCCAGACCAACCTGGCAGATGTCGTCAAACAGGCGCCCAACGTCATCCTGCTGCCGGCGACGGGCGCTTTCGGCCCGTCGGTATCGGCGTCCATTCGCGGCCTCGGCCAGAACGACTTCAACCCCGCGCTGGAACCCGGCGTCGGCCTCTACATCGATGATGTCTATTACCCGCGTCTGACCGGGGCAAATTTCGATCTGCTGGATGTCGAACGGGTCGAGGTCCTGCGCGGCCCGCAGGGCACGCTTACGGGCCGCAACGCCTTGGGCGGCGCGATCAGGTTCATTTCGCGCCAGCCGACCGGTGAAGGCGGCGGCTATGTCAGCGCGACCTACGGCATTCGAAACCGCGTCAACGTCCGCGCCAGCGCCGATTTCACGGTGGCCAAGGACCTTTTCGCACGCGTTTCCGGAACGCTTTCGGACCAGAACGGCTATATCGACCGCGTGGATTTCGGCTGCGCCAATCCCGCAGGGGGGATCGCTGCCGGTACCCAGGCCAATGACAATTGCGTCCGCGGCAGGCTGGGCGATGTCAGCTACCGTGCGGTCCGTGCCATCCTGCGCTACGCGCCGGGCGATGTGCTCGACCTGACGATCAGCGGCGATTATGTCCGCGATCAGCGCAACCAGGCCGCTGAAGTCCTGCTGTTCGCCAACAACCCCAGCCCCGCTGTCCGCCTGCCGGGAAGCACCGTACCGTACGACAGCCGCTTCATCTGCGGGCGGCGTTGCAACTATTCGACCTATAGCCAGCCTGCCGACTCGTTCCGCGGTCCTGTGGCTGCAGGCTTTCCGCTGGCCCGTGTCGATGGCGATGACAAGGTCAACTATGAAGGCTGGGGCGTATCGGCCAACCTGATCCTGAACCTCAGCGATACGGTCAACATCACCTCGATCTCGGCCTATCGGGAATGGGATACCTCGTTCACGGTCGACAACGATCTGTCGCCGCTGCCCATCGGCCTGGGGCTCAACGATCTGTCGCACTGGTTCGTCAGCCAGGAACTGCGCGTAAACGCCGAGCTCAGCGATGATATCGACATCACGCTGGGGGCTTTCTATTCGGATGAACGCACCACCTATTTCACATTCCAGGATATCCGCTACGCGCCGATCCCGCTGCAGTTCATCGGCAATGATCCGGTCAACACCGATTCCAAGGCCGTGTTCGGAACGGTCATCTTCCGCCCCACCGATTCGCTGACCCTGACGGTCGGCGGTCGCTATACCGAGGAGCACAAGGACTATACCTTCGTGCGTCTGGGCCCCGATTTCCGGACACCCAACCCGTTCCTGGGCGCGCTGAACAATGTCACCGGCGTGTTTGACGGAAACCGCTTCGACTATCGCGTCTCGCTCGATTACCGCTTCTCCGACGAGATTCTGGGCTACGCCACGGTGTCCACCGGCTTTAAGGGCGGCGGCATCGGTCCGCGTCCGTTCAATCCTGCGCAGGCCCAGCCGTTCAACCCCGAGGTCGTGACCACCTACGAAGTGGGTCTGAAGACCGACCTGTTCGATCGCAGGGTCCGGCTCAACGTCGCAGCGTTCTACAACGACTTCAAGGATGCCCAGCTTACCTTGCTGTCGTGCCCCCAATTCGGTGGCCCCGGCCCCTGCGCACTGCCGCAGAATGCCGGTGATGCAACGATGAAGGGCTTTGAAGCCGAGGTTCTGGCGACACCCGTCGATGGCCTGACGATCGACGGCTCGCTGTCGTATCTCGATTTCAAGTTCGACTGCGTCAATCCGGCGGTGGTCGGGCTGCCGAACGGGGCCTGCTCTTCGGCTGCCAATGTCATCGGGCTGCTCGACGATCCCACCCAGGGCTGGCGCTGGGCGTTCGGCATCCAGTACGAGGCCGATCTGGGTGGTTCCGGGAAGATCATTCCGCGCTTTGACGTCACCCGTCAGAATGCGCTGACCGGCAACGTTCTGCGGCCGCCGGCAGGCAGCCCCAGCGACCTGCTGGGCCAGGTTCCGGGCTACACCCTCGCCAATGCCCGCCTGACATGGCGCAATGCGGATGAGGACCTGGATGTCAGCCTGGAAGTCACCAACCTGTTCGACAAATACTATTTCCTCAACAAGTTCGATCTGACCGGCGCCGGCGCCGGGGTGATTTCCGGCCAGGTCGGACGTCCCCAGGAATGGGCGATCACCGTCAAGAAGAAGTTCTGATCCGACTGCAGATCGCGGGGCAAGAAGGAAGGGGCGACCATCGGGTGGCCCCTTTCCTTTCTGAGCGGCTTGCCCCTTGACGCCCGCCCCGTCTGCAGGCACAAATCATAACAAATGTTAGAAAATTCAGGAGAGGCTGCATGAAGCTTACATTGCCGCCGCGCGTGTCGCCGGTTCAGTTCGATACCGCCCTGAAAGCCTATGCATCGGTTGTCGGGGAGGGGTGGGTCCTGGCAACCGATGCAGACCGCGACGCCTATTCGGACATCTATGCACCCGGCCCCGAAACGGAATGGCCCGCTGCAGCAGCCGTATCACCGGCGACCACCGAAGAAATCCAGGCGATCGTGCGGATCGCCAATCAGTACAAGACGCCGCTCTGGCCGGTGTCACGCGGCAAGAACCTGGGCTATGGTACGGCGGCGCCGCGGATGCCGGGCTCCATCGTGCTGGATCTCAGCCGCATGATGAAGGTCCATGAGCTCAACACCGAGCTGGGCTATTGCGTGATCGAGCCGGGCGTCAGCTATTTCGATCTGTACGAACATATCCAGCGCGAGAAGGCGCCGTTGTGGATGTCGGTCCCCGGCAACGCCTGGGGCTCTGTGCTGGGCAACGCACTGGATCACGGCATGGGCTACACGCCTTATGGCCAGCATGCGCGCAACCTGTGCGGACTGGAGGTTGTGCTGCCCAGTGGCGAGCTGATGCGCACCGGCCTGGGCGCAATGGACAAGAACCCCAGCTGGCACCTCTTTCCATTGAGCTACGGCCCGGACTGGACGCACATGTTCAGCCAGTCGAACATGGGCGTGGTGACGCAGGCGGGCATGTGGCTGCAACCGGCGCCGGAAAGCTCGCTGCAGCTGACCTGGGACATTCCCAATGAAGAGGATATCGGCTGGGTGGTCGATACCATCACGCCGCTGAAGACCGCAGGCGTGATCGAACAGAACGTCTTCATCCCCTCGTGGCTGGGCAAGATCGTGCTCAAGGGCCAACGCAAGGATTTCTGGGACAAGGAAAGCGCAATCCCCGAGTGGCGGGTCCAGGAACTGCTCAAGGAGCACAAGCTGGGATACTGGCAGGTGCAGATCCGCTTCTATGGCGACGAGACACTGAACAAGGCCCGCGCCGAGATCGTCAAAACCGCGTTCAAGAAGCACCTCGATGCGGCTCCCAAGGAAGACATGTGGCGCCAGGGGGACCCGATCAACCAGTATGACGTGACCATGGGCGTGCCGTCTGCCGTCGCCTTGCAGATGGGCGATTGGGTCGGCGGGCGCGGCGGGCATATGGGCTTTTCGCCGGTGGTCCCGGCAACATCCAAGCATGTGCTCGGCCAGTTGAAGCGCAGCCGCCAGATCATCGCTGACCATGATGTCGATTTCTATGCCAGCTTCACCATCGGCGGACGCTTTGCCACCAACATCAACATGCTGATGTACGACCGCGACAAGCCCGAACAGGTCGCCAACATCCGCAAGATGTTCGATGCACTGATCAAGGGCACGGCAGAGGCCGGCTATGGCGAATATCGCACGCATATCGGCTGGATGGACCAGGTCAGCGACACCTATAATTTCAACGACAACATCCAGCGGCGGCTGAACCAGACCGTCAAGGATGCGCTCGACCCCAATGGCATTATCGCGCCGGGCAAATCGGGCATCTGGCCATCGGCGTATCGCGACGCGGCTGGAAAGGCAGGTGAAGCATGAACCGGATGATCCTTCTGATGCTGGCGGGCACCCTGTCTGCCTGCAGCATGGCGGATGATGGGGATGCATCGGCCGCCAAGGGTCCAGCAGGTGGACCGCCGCCGCCACCGCCCTATCAGATGCGCGCGGCCCTGCCCGCAGGCGACAGGCTGGCGGCGCAGACCGACGGCGAGGCGCTGTTCTCCAACCGCTGCGGGTCGTGCCATCTGGCAGGCGGCATGGGCACCAACCTGCTCACCAAGCAACGCATGATGGCGGGCGAGCCTCCGGAAAAGGGAATGCTCAGCAACCGCACCGATCTGACCGCCGACTATGTCAAGTCGGTGGTGCGACAGGGCAAGGTTGCCATGCCGCGGCTGTCGCGCACCGAAGTCACCGATGCCGAACTCGGCGCCATCGCCAACTATCTGGGCAAGGCCAAGCCATGATCCTATCCCGCCGTAGTGTCCTCAAATCGGGTGCAGCCAGCGCGATCGTCGCTGGCGCTGGTGTGTCGCAGATCGCATCGGCCGCACCGGCGCTGCTGGTCTACGACAGCCGGGTTGCTGCCAGTACGGCCTTCGCGCTGGGCCATCGAGCCCCCGCGATCAACATCGCCACCGAAGATGCCGCCCTGTGGCGCAGCTTGCGCGCCTTTGGCGCCAACGGGCCGGTAGCCGGGCTGACCAGCTGGAGCGATTGGGTGGTGATCCGCGGCCTGCTGGAAGAAAAGGGCCTCAGGATGATATCCGAAACCCGGCAGGACCGGCTGTTTCGCTGGACGATGGCACAGCCCGCCTCGAGGGGCTGAGGTCCACGGCCCAGCCTTTTCAGTCTTCCACCATCGGCTTGACCCGAGACCAAATATTAGTATGTAACACATACGATAACAGGGGATGGGGATGGCTGCGCGGATCATCGACGGACTGTCGCTTGCCCGGACAATGCGGGCAGGATTTTCGGACAGGGTCGCAAACCTGAAGGCCAGGGGCATCACGCCTGGACTTGCCGTTCTGCTGGTCGGCGACGACGCTGCCTCGGCGGTTTATGTCGGCAAGAAGATCAAGGCCTGCGCTGCCGTGGGGATTGCATCCTTTGCCGAGCGATTGCCCGCCACCATCAGCAATGCAGAACTGCTGGGCCGCATCGTCGAGCTGAACGCCGACCCTGCCATCCATGGCATCCTGGTGCAGCTGCCCCTGCCTGCTCATATCGACATGGCCAGGGTGCTGGAGACCATCTCCGCGCACAAGGACGTCGATGGCTTTCATCTCTACAATGTCGGCGGGCTGGTCACCGGCAACACCGTGTTCTCGCCCTGCACGCCTTATGGGGTGGTCAAGCTGCTGGAGCATGAGCAGATCCCTGTCGAAGGCCAGAATGTGGTGGTGGTGGGGGCCAGCAACATCGTCGGCAAGCCGATGGCGCTGATGCTGATGGCGCGCGATGCCACCGTCTCGATCTGCCACGCCAAGACCCGCGACCTGGCGCAATACACCATATTGGCCGACATTCTGGTCGTCGCTGCAGGCGTTCCCGGATTGATCGTGCCGCAGATGGTCAAGCATGGCGCGGTCGTGATCGATGTCGGCATCAACCGCCTGCCCGATGGATCGATCACCGGCGATGTCGATTTCGCCGGGGTCAGCCAGAAGGCATCCGCCATCACGCCGGTGCCGGGCGGAGTCGGCCCGATGACGGTGACCATGCTGCTGGAAAACACCATCCGGTCGGCGGAACGGATTAGCGCCCTGCAAGACTGAACCGCCGGGACGAAAAGCATGCCGCGCTAAGCGGTGAAACGGGAGAGACGCGATGCAGACCACGGCCACGATCAATTATGCCGCGCGGACCGATTTCAGGCCGCGCTATTTCGCCAACGACCACAGCGGCGACACAGTCGTGATCGACCCGGTGCAGATGCCCTTGATCGATGGCAGGGCCTCCCCCGGCAATCTCGACGCACAAGGCTTCACGCTGGTCCCGCACATCAGCGCGATCACCGATTTCGTCGCCATGGGTGAGGCCGCGCCGCGCTATGCCGAAGAAATCCGTGCGCTGCTGCTGGAACACAGCGGGGCCGATGACGTGCTGATCACCGCGCCGGGGATCGTCCGCTTCTCCGAACGGTCGCCCGATGCCGGAACGCGCGACAATTCGATGCCGGCCCGGTTTGCCCATATCGACATCACCCCGCAAACCGCCGCCGGCTTTGTCGCAGGCAGCGTTCCCGACGCCACCAGTCTGAGGCGCTATGCGCATTTCAATGTCTGGCGGTGCTTTTCTGGCGCTCCGCAGGATGTGGCGTTGGCGGTGTGCAACGCTCAGAGCGTTGCGCCTGCGGACCTGATCGAGGCCGATGCCATTTTCGATCAACCCGGCAGGCCCGACTGGAGCTTTGTCGCGCACATCGTGGCGCACAATCCGGCGCATCGCTGGCACTGGTTTGCTGACATGAACCGCGACGAGGCCCTCATCTTCAAGACCAGCGATTCCGCGCTCGGCAATACTGTGCCGCATGTCGCCTTCGACAACCCACACGCCCCGGCAGACTGCCACCCGCGCGCCAGCATAGAAATGCGGGCGTTGGCCATCTGGCGTTAAATCATTTGCCGAATCCCGTCGTCAGGCATAAACTCTAACAAAAGTTAGTTTTAAGGAGGGATGCCATGGCGGAGTTTCCGCAGAACCCGGACTATACCGGCCTCAACCAGCCCGTTGGCGCACAATATGATCTCGATGATCTGGTCGTCGAGGGCAGCATTCCCATCGACGTCGAGGGCACTTTCTTCCGCGCCGTGCCCGATCCGGCTTACGCGCCGTTCATGGAGGACGGCGGCGCGATCCTGTCTGCCGATGGCATGATTTCGGCCATCCGCATCGGTGGCGGCAAGGCCAGCACCGCGATGCGCTATGTGCAGACGGATCGGTACAAGGCGGAGGCCGCCGCTGGCGAGGCCATTTTCGGCAAGTATCGCAACCCGTTCACCGACAAGCCCGCCGCCGCGAATGTTGACCGCACCGTCGCCAACACCACGCCGATCTGGCACGCTGGGCGGCTGCTGCTCGCCAAGGAAGACGGACGGCCCTATCGGGTCGATCCGGTGACGCTGGAGACGCTGGGCAGCTATGACTTTGGCGGCAAGCTCAAATCGCTGACCAGCACCGCCCATGCCCGGATCGACCCTGAGACCGGCGAGCTGTTCATGTTCGGCTATGAAGCCGATGGCCTTGCCTCGACCAAGATTGCCTATTTCGTGATTGATGCCGCCGGCAATCTGGTCCGCGAACAATGGTTCGATGCACCCTATTGCGCCATGATGCATGATTTCGTCATCACGCAGAACCATGTCCTGTTCCCGGTCTATCCGACCACGGCGGATCTCGACCGGCTGAAGGCCGGAGGCGATCACTGGGTCCACCATATGGACATGGACAGCTGGGTGGGGGTGATGCCGCGGTACGGCGATGTGTCGGAACTGCGCTGGTTCAAAGGCCCCAAGGGCGTGTTCTGCTATCACATGATGAACGCGCATGAAGATGCAGACGGCCTGATCCAGTTTGACCAGTGCCTCTCCAACGTGAATGCCTTTCCCTTCATCCAGCGCGCATCGGGCCTCAACATTCCCCCCTGGGAATCGGGAGGACGGCTCGCCCGCTGGACGATCAACCTGGCCGATGACAGCGATACCATCCAAGAGACCGTCATCGGCCCGCCCGGTGACTTCCCCGTCATCCCCGCCGCCAGCCAAGGCCGTCCTTTCGACCATGCCTGGATGCTGACGATGAACCCGGAAATGCAAGGCCCGCCGGTGTTCGGCGGACCTGTGGGCGTCATGTTCAACATGCTGATGCGCCTGGATTTTGCCGGCGGCCCGCCACAGGCGCTCGCCCTGCCCCCGGCACATTGCATTCAGGAACCGGTGCATGTGCCCTCCGCTCAGCCCGGCCACGAAGGCTGGCTGGTCGCGATCGTCGACCGTCAGACCGGGGAGGCCAGCTTCGCGCACGAATGCTGGATCATCGACGCTGGCAATGTCGCCGCCGGACCCGTGGCGCGCATCCACATCCCGCAAGCCATGCGGCCGCAGGTCCATGGCTGGTGGGTCAGCGCAGCGCAGATCGCGGCAGCGGCAGCATGAACCGCATCGTCATCACCGGAGCTTCAGGCCAGTACGGACGCATGGCGACCGACAAGCTGATCGCGCTGGGCCGCGCCGAAGACCTGATCCTGATCACCCGCACACCCGACAAGCTCGCCGATCGCAAGGCCCAGGGCTGCGATGTGCGCTATGGCGATTTCGACAAGCCGGACACGCTGGCAGCAGCGATTGCGGGCGCGGACAAGATGCTGCTGATCTCGGGCACGCGCGTGGGCGCGCGGGTGATCCAGCACAAGGCCGCCATCGATGCCGCAGTGGCCGCGGGGGTCAGCCACATCGCCTATACCAGCTTCGTGAATGTCGCGGAGACCAACCCGGCCATCGTCGCGATCGATCACCGCGAGACCGAAGAGCTGATCCAGGCAAGCGGGCTGGCATGGACGTTCCTGCGCGATGCGCATTACGCCGATGCGATGATCCTCAATGCCGGCCCCGGCTTCATCGCTTCGGGCATCTGGCTGACCAGCACCAACGGCGCGCGCGAAGCCATGGTGTGGCGCGAGGATTGCGTGGACAGCGCGGTTGCCGTGCTGACGACGCCTGGCCACGAAAACCGTGCCTATCATATCACCGGCCCCACCAGCGAAACCTTCGCCGAAGTCGCCGAGATGATGAACCGTCATCTGGGCTGCGCGATCTCGGTCGTCGAGACCGACGATGATGGCATGTATGCCATGTTCGATGCGCTGGGCGTGCCGCGCGAGCCGGTGGATGACCAGACCGTGGCGGGCCTGCCGTGGAACAGCGACGACATGGTCAGCTTCGAACGGGCGATCCGCGAAGGCGCGCTCGACATCTGTAGTAATGACGTGGAACGCCTGACCGGGCACAAAGCCCGCTCAGTGGAGGAGATCATCCTGGCCAATGCCGATTTTCTGAAATCGCACATTCCGGCAAAGGCGTGAAACCCCATGAACCGCAGCGACTATGACCGCTATCTGGCCGCCTTCAACGCGAAGGATTATGATGGTGTTGCCGATTTCTATGCCGAGCCGCTCGCGATGGAATTTTTCGGCGTCCAGATCGCCAGCCGGGCAGCGCTGATCGATTTTTACAGCTTCCTGCACAGCTATGTGAAGGAAAGCGTTACCGTCACCAATTTCGCTGCCAGCGATACGCTGACCGCAGTCGCTGCCATCGTGCGGGTCGAGGGCCTGCGCGATCTGGACGCAGCGACACTGGCCGCGCGCGGCCTGCACCAGTTCTTCCCGATCAAGGCGGGCGAGGTGCAGGAGATGCGCCAGTTCATCTTCTACACCATCCGCGACGGCAAGATTGCCAAGGTGGAATGCGCGCTCGCCTGAACCGGCAAGTGATCGCTCCGCGCCACAGGCCTGCGAACCGCCCGCCAGTATTCGGCGGACGGTTCGCAGCTGCGGTTCAGAAATTATAGCCGATCGACACACCATAAGTCCGCGGGGGCAGATAGGTCGCGCCGATGAAGCGGCCCGTGGATACCGCGAAGGTGCTGGTCGGGCGGAAGGTGTTGGCGACGTTCTTCACCCATGCCTGCACCGTGATATTGCGGTTGGCAGAGCGCCAGCGCAGCCAGCCGTCAAACATGGTGTAGGACCGAGAACCTTCCGTCAGCCGCGCGAACTCGGTGAAGAAGATCTTGCTGCGCCCGGCCACGTCGCCTGCCAGGGTGAAGGTGCCGTTCTCTTCCGATCCGATCGGCAAATCCACCTCTGCATGCAGCGAATAGGACCAGCGCGGGGTGTTGCGCGTCGGGTTGCCTGCCAGCTGGATGTTGCAGGGAGCAAGGTTGGTCGTCAGGCTGGTGCCGCACGGGCCGCCGAACGCGGTGACGTTATCGTTGCGCGGCAGCGCCGGATTGAGCAGCGCCCCGGTCGCCAGCAGCGGGTTGTAACGCAGCGTGCCCGCTGGCTGATTGACGTTGACGGGGTTGAGCGGATCGAGCGTCAGGAAATCGTCGAACTGCGAATCGATGTAGGACACCCCGCCCGAGATGCGGAAAAAGTCCGTCGGCCGAGCGAAGAATTCGAGCTCGACACCTTCAGCCGACGTGCGGGCCGCGTTTTCGAAGATCGTCGAAAAGCCTGCCGGACCGCCGCCGACGGTCTTGTTGATCTGCAGGTCGTCCAGCTTGTAGCTGTACGCCGCCAGATTGATCGCCAGCCTGCGGTCGAAGAACTCGGCCTTGATGCCCAGTTCATGGTTGGTCACGCTCTCGGGCCGAACGATGATCGTGCTCCCCGCCGCGTTTTCACCCGACCCGGCCTTGAAGCCTTCCGAATAGGTGTAATACAGCAGCAGATCGCTGGTCGGGGCCCATTGGATGCCCAGTTCCGGCGTGAAATCGCTGAACGTCTTGTTCCGGAACGTAGCCTGGCTGGTGGTGCGGAAGATCGGGCCGGCGCCATTGCCGGCGATAATGATCGATGGGTTCCGCGAAGACACGTCCTCGATGCTGTAGCGCCCGCCGATCTTCAGCGTGACGCCGTCGAGCCCGACCGCATTGCCCAGATCGATATTGGCCTGGCCGAACGCCGCAAAGGCATCCGTGCGCAGATCCGAGGTCAGGCAGACGCGCTGCGGCGCGATGCCCGGAGCATTGGGCAGGCCGCACAAGGCCAGCGCCTCGGCCAGCGGAATGCTGCCGATCAGCGCAGGGCTCGGCGGCGCACCGTTCAGACCCACCACCCGGGTGGCCAGGGCCCCAATGTTCGATGCCATGCCGGTGCGGGTCGACAAGCCCACCTTGTCCCGCGGCGTCTGGCGCTCGTGAAAATAGAACAGGCCGAACACGCCTTTGACGATGTCGCTGTCGTACTTCAGCTGCAACTCGTTGCTGTACTGGATGGAGTTGACTTCGCGGCGCTGCACCGTGGTGGCCTGCCCCGTCGTGGTGAGGCTGTTGACGATCTGCGAGGCGTCCAGATCCTGAACGATCTCGGTCTGGAAATCGCGATAGTTGGTGATGTTGGTGATCGAGAAGGTGTCGGTCGCGGCGATGTTCAGCGTGCCGGTGATCGCATAGGTATCCGTCTTGACCGCCGGCGGCTCGTCGCCTGCAAGATCGCGGACGCGGGTCGCAATGCCCGTGCCGCCCAGCGGAGCCAGGCGCGCGATGCCGGGGAACGCGGGCGCGAAGAACTTGAGCGCACCCGAATTGTCGTCCTGCTTGAAATATTCGCCGCTCAGCAGAAAATCGACATCCTCGGAAAACAGGAACTGCAACTGGCCACGCACCATGCGCCGCTCGAGATCATCCACTTCCGTCCCGGTGAACGGGTTCTCGCCAAAACCATCGCGGTCTTCGGTCTTGCCTGAGATGCGGAACCTGATCCAGTCGGCAATCGGGCCGCCGACCGCAGCTTCCAGCGTGTAGGCGTTGTAATTGCCATAGGTACCACGGAAATTGCCTTCGAAGCTGGCAGACGGCTTGGCGGTGATCAGGTTGATCGAACCGCCGACCGCATTGCGCCCGTACAGGCTGCCCTGGGGACCGCGGACAACCTCGACCCGCTCAAGATCGAACATCGATGTCAGCTGCGCTTCGGCGCGGGCAATATACACCCCATCGACATGCAGCGCGACGCCCGTGCTGCTGCCTGTGGTCGATGTGTTGGCGCCGACACCACGGATGAACAGCTTAGCCTGGTTGAAGTCATTGCCGATCGAGATGCTGGGTACCAGCATCTGCAGGTCTTCCAATGTATCGATCTGGGCGGCGGCGAGCTGATCCCCGCTGACGGCGCTCACCGCAGCGCTGACGTCCTGCAGCGACTGCTCGCGCTTTTGCGCGGTCACGACAATTGCACCTGCATCAAGATCGTCACTGCGATCCTGCGCCAGAGCCAAGGTGCTGTGCGACGCCGCAGCCAGAAGAACGGCGAATGCCAGATGCCTTTTCATGTCCAGTGTCTCCCTTTTGTCATTTTATGTTCTAATATTTCTATATTCGCAGATTTTCAGGTAAGTGCATAGTATCTGAGCAGGTTTCCGTCTGCCTTTCGCTCCCCCACGCCGACGAAGACATGACGGGTCAGCCAGTCGTGCTTGCCCTTGGGTGTTTCAAAGCTGGGCTGGCCACGCAGGTAATAATCCCCGTGATCGACCGGCGCACCGCCCTCGAACGCCCAGGCCCGCAGCCGCGCCATGGCATCGGGGGTACGCCCCCACAGGAAGCCGCGGTTCTGCATGTAGATGATCGTGCCATCATCGACTTCGAGGAGGTAGCGAGCATCGAAGCGCGCGGTATCATCGTCGCCGAACACGGCGAAGTCGCCGCCCGAATTGGGTACCGCGCGCCCGCGGATACGCGGTCCCTCGAACGTCCCTTCATCCACCAGCACGGCGCTGCGCATGCCACCTTCGGGACGCCCCGGAATGGACAGGACGCGGGTGAACTTCAGCCGACATTCGAAGGCGAACTCCAGATGGGGATGGTCAAGGGTGGAGTACATCGGGGCGGGCTCTCCGGGGGCATATGTTTGCGGATCAATCACGGGTGAAATAGGCGACACCGCGAAACTCGATGCTGCGCCTTTCGTGCGCATCAGGGCGGCTGGTATCTTGGAACGCGGTGTGCGGGGCACGCCAGGCACGACTGTGATCGGAATCGTGGAACTTGATGAAGATGACCTCGTCGCGGGTCATGTCCGGAAAATACCACCAGCGGTGGCCTGGTGAATAGTGGAAGATGGTCGCCGCCATCATGTCTTCCTCGCCGGGAATGTCGGCAAAGATGGCATCGCCTTGCGGCAACTCGTCGACATCGACCTTGGTGTTGGCCGTTCCCTCGTCGTCGCGCACCGACCCGCCCTCGCACAGCGCCAGCGGCATGTCCTGCGGCGGGGGCGAAAGCGCCCGCCAGATCGAGAAGCAGATGAAGCGGTCATAGCCGCTGCCGTCGGGCCGGCGGGCACGATAGATGCGCTCAGCAAGCTTATGGGCCGAGCGTTGCGTGAAATCGACATGCGCTTCTGCTGCCGGTGGCTGGACCAATGGTCCGGTCAACCCCGACGAGCGCACCATGCCGCCCATCGGCACCACGAAATCCGCCCCGGTCATCTGCGCGGCGATCGCACAGATCTCGGCCGCATAGCTGCTGTCGGCGCCATATTGCGCTTCCCAATCGTGATCGTGGGTCGGGAACGGAGCGAGCGCAAAGCCATGGTCGTCCAGGGTGAACGGGCCGCTCAGCCGGGCGTTATGGATGACAACATCATGGGGTGCATAGACCCCGGTGTTCATCTCGGCACCGGGCGCCCAGTAGCGGCGGTTCACCCGCGAGCTCGGCAACAGATAGCTGATCTGGGCGCGGACCGACGGCGCTGCAACCGGTGCCTGGTCCCCCATCAGCGTCTACCCCTTCGGAAAATCGAGACTGCCGCGCCGCTCGGCAAAACGCCATCCATCGGGCCCCAGCACACACACATCGGCATAGCTGCCCACCAGCGGAGACTGATCGGCGGCGGTGAACAGCAGGATCTGGCTGGCGACATGGGCTGTGGCCGCATCTTTCAGCGTCACGCGAATATTGGCACAGATGTGGCGGGTGGTGCGCGGCGGTCGAGCCTTGAATGCGGCCAGGATGGCGTCCTGCCCCTCAATGAAATCATCGGGGGCGGTCGGCCTGCTCATCCGCCCGTGGCTGACATAGAGCCCGGCAACCGCGTCCCAGTCGCCAGCGTCGTTGAACGCCGCGTAATCCAGCACCAGCCGCTCGCACGCGCGTTCTGCCAGCAAGGTTGCGAGCGCATCCATGGCCATCAGTCCTGAAAACCTTCGCGCGCCCGGCTGTTGTCGACCACGATGGGCTTGCCGGTGACAGGATGCGGATAATGGAAATCGACCACATCCGTCGCAGGCCACAACCGGGGCTGCGGATCGATCAGTTCGTCCGGACCCAGCGGGTCTTGCGGAAAGCACGTCTTGGCCATCGGGATGAAGTCGATCGGCGTTTTCTGCCAGCCATCGGCAAAGCTGCCATGCCAGAAGGGGAAATAGCGTAGCGCCTTGATCTTCCACACGCCCTGATCGCGGACATAATCGTTCTCGTAGATGCCGCCTTCCCACCAAGACCGGGCCTGGCCTTCGGCGGTCTCGTGCAGCCCCGCCTGCATCATCGAGCGGCCACGCACCTTGGCGCTGAGCCGGTCATCGGCCACATCGATGACCATCTGCATCTGCGGATGATCGAGCAGCCAGCCATAGCGCGGGCCGTTATGGCCTTGCGTGAACTGCGTCTGGAACCGTTCGATATACAGGCGCCGGACGCCGACCTTGCCCTTGTAGATGCCGCCGAGAAACCAGACATCACCATCCTCGGCAAACAGGTCGACGACCTCGTTGTACTGGGATTTGTCGATCAGATAGCCATAAGTGTACTGGATTCGCCTAATCTGGTGGATGTCCTGCTGGACGGCCAGGTCATGCTCCAGCCGGTCGATCCGCGCAGACAGCGCAGCCAGATCACTCATCGCATCTCTCCATCGGTCGTAGGATATTTTTTTATCGTTGGGGTGGGCCGGGGCAGCGCATCGTCTGTCCCCCGGCCCGAAAATTCAATTCAGGTACAATCGGTCAGGCGGCCTTGGTGCGCCAGCTTTCGGCATAGGCGGTACGCGCCACTTCAGAATAAGGCGCGGGCGAGACAATCGCCTTGATCTTGACCTGACGGTGCGGTTCGACCGTGGGCTTCGACGTGCCGCCATCGGGTTCGCCCCACACCAGATCGACCACCGTGCCCGGAGCCGCAAAGGCTTCATCCACCATCGCCAGCGTCAGCATGCGGCCTTCATTGGCGGTATAGCCGATCCAGGTCGAAAGGCCGATCAGCTGGCCATCGGCCTCGACCCGGTCGAACGGATGCATCGCATAGACCGCGCTCGGAAACTCCATGTACTTTGCGCGCAGGCCTTCCTTCTCGAACTGGCTGTAGATCGCGTCGGTAACCGATTCGCTGTCGAGCGCCAGCGTCACCTTCTTGCGGTGCGGGCCGGCTGCCTTGGCCTCCAGCGCCGCACGACCGATGAAATCATGGTCGAACTTGACGAATGGCCCATAGCCCAGGTCCCACGGCGTCAGATAATAGCCTTCGACGCTATCGGGCACATAGCTGCCGCCGATCGAGCAGTTGGATTCGTAATGCTTGCTGGTCAGCCACTCGCGATAGGGCTTCATCGCCTCGCCGGTGTAGACCGCAGGCAAGGGCGAAGGAATCCAGCCGGACTCGAGCGTGTTCGACGAGTAGGTCCGGCCGCCGACCAGTGCCATGCCATGCGCCTTGCCGGCAGCCACCAGCGCCGCGTGCACCGCATCGCGGTCTTCCCACGGCCCCATCAGCTCGTAACCAGGCTGCCCGGCCATGCCGTGACGGAGCGCGTGCACCTTCTTGCCGCTGATCTCCATCCAGCACATGTGGAAGAACTTGAGTTCGGGCGCGGGCGCGCCGGTGGCATCGGCGATCACCGCAGCGGCATTGGGCCCCTGCACCTGATAGCGATAATGGCGGCGGTTTTCCGGGTCGGGCCGTGCGGCGGTGCGCTCGTCATAGGTCAGCGTGACATCATGGCTGCCAGTGTCGGCGTGGAACATGATCCAATTCAGCGTCGGCGCGCGGCCCACCAGATTGAAGGTATTTTCAGCCAGATAGAACAGGATGACATCGCCGATGACAAAGCCGTCATGGCTAACCGGCACAAACTGCTTGGCACGGTCGGGCACGAACCCCTTGAAGCTGTTGATGCCCAGGCCGTTGAGAAACGCAAATGCATCCGGCCCTTCGACCATCAGCTCTGCCATGTGATAGGACTGGTTGAACAACACGCAGGTTTCTGCCCAGGCCCGCTGTTCGCTGCGCCAGTTGGAATATTCCGCCGGAACGCCCGGATAGACATTGGGGCCGACCTGCTGGTTGCGCAACATGGTGACAATGTCACCGGCAGCGCCCAGACGGGCTTCGAGGGATTCCAACTCGCTCACGATAGTTCTCTCCTGATGGACTGGCGGCGCGTGAATACGCTTGCCATTGTGCGTGAATTGATTTGTATGTTGCACCAACGAAAAAAGTCAACCATATTTGTATGCGTTGCATACAAATTGGAGAGGGTTCATGACGATCGAAACTACCCATGTCGGCAGCCTGCCGCGTGGAGCCGAACTGGTTCCGCTGCTTCTGGCGCGCGATCACGGGCAGCCTTATGACAGCGCAGAGTTTGACCGGGTCGTCCAGGACGCCGTCTCTGCTGCCGTGGACCAGCAGATCAGTTCCGGGGTATCCGTCGTCAGCGATGGCGAGCTGGGCAAGGTCGGCTATTCCACCTACATCACCGAACGCCTCTCGGGCTTCGGCGGCGACGTGCCCCGCAAGCCCGCGCTCGATCTGGCCCCGCTGCCGGAATTCCGCAAAAAGCTCGGCGCGATCATGGGCGATCAGGAATTTGTCCGCGCCGCCTGCATCGGCGAGGTGAAGCTGGTCAACATGGACCCGTGCCATGAAGACATCGCGCGCTTTGCCAAGGCGATGGAGGGCAAGGCCGCCAAGGGCTTCATGAACGCTGCCTCGCCGGGGCTGATCACCGCGTTCCAGCCCAACCAGTTCTATCCCAGCCACGAGGCCTATCTGGCCGATCTGGTCACCGCGATGCGCCCCGAATACGAGGCGATCGCCGCTGCCGGCTTCCAGCTGCAGCTCGACTGCCCTGACCTCGCGATGTCACGCCACACCGGCTATCAGGATGTGAGCGAGGAAGAGTTCCTCAAGATCGCCGAAGCCAATGTCGAGGCGCTGAATGCAGCCACCGCCAATATCGCGCCAGAGCAGATGCGGATGCACATCTGCTGGGGCAATTACGAAGGCCCGCACGATCACGACATTCCGCTCGAGCGCGTCATGGAAATCATCCTCAAGGCGCGCCCGGCGACGATCCTGTTTGAAGCTGCCAACCCCCGGCACGAGCATGAATGGAAGGTCTGGGCCGACGCCCGCATTCCAGACAACAAGGTGCTCGCCCCCGGCGTGATCGACACCTGCTCGAACTATGTCGAGCATCCCGAACTGATCGCGCAGCGGATCGAACGTTTCGCTGCGATTGTCGGCAAGGACCGGGTGATCGGCAGCACCGACTGCGGGTTCGGCACCTTTGCCGGCTATGGCAAGATCGACCCCATCGTCACGTGGAAAAAGCTGAACGCTCTGCGCGAAGGCGCCGATATTGCCGATGCCCGGCTGAACTGAATCAGCCGAGCGTTACAGATCAATAATTGGACAGAATGGCCAGGCTGGGAGCGTCGAGGGGAACCCCGCGCTTCTGCTTGGCCAGTTCATCCTGCCGGGTCTTGCCCTGCGCATCGATGAGATAGGCGTGGATCGCATCCACATCCTCCGGCTTCAAGCGGTCATCCCAGCGCGGCATCCCGTTGACCAGCAACAACCCCTCCAGCACGATCTCGCGAAACGCCGCATGGGTGGCGGGCTGCATCCGGCGCAGGTCGGGGGTGATCGACCGGTGCTGGTTGGCGTGGCACAGGGCGCAATTGCCGAAGAACAGCCCCTGGCCCTTGGCGATCACCGCCGGGGTGACGCCGGGCTGCTGTGCGGGGGGTTCAGATGCAACTTCCAGCGCGGGCAGCTCCGCCGGGATTGGCACCGGGCCACCGCCCAGCTTGAACACCAGCAGACGCCCCTGGTTGCCGCGCTTGTAGGCGGCTGAATAGCGCGGAACATACGGGAAGCCGCCGCCGCCCCAGGCCGCCATCACCGCGACATATTGCACACCCTTGACCCGATAGGTCATCGGTGCGGCCAGGATCGTGGTGCCGGTTTCGATCGTTTTCAAAAGCTTGCCATTGGCCTTGTCGAACACCCGCAGCTGTCCGGCCAGATTGCCCTGGAACAACAGCCCCGACGCCGTCGTCAGCGTGCCGCCGCGATCCTGCCATCCATCCATCGGCTTGGCCCAGACCGTCTTGCCGGTGAGGGGATCGATGGCGCGCAGCTGTGAAGTCCAGGGTGTTTTCTGGGCCATGGCAAAGGCAGGCAGCGCCCGCACCGCCTCGCCAACCGGCGGCGGCAGCGTGGGCAGCGCCGCTTCGAGATCGCTGGTGAAAATCAGCGCGGCATCATTGTTGAGCATCTTCTTTGCCAGCGGCTTCTTGCCCGGCGTCATGAACAGCAGGTTGCCGATATCCAGCACGGGGGCATAATACAGCCCGGTCGCGGGATCGAAGCTGGCCGGGTGCCAGTTGCGCGCGCCCGGTGTGCCGGGGAAGACGACCTTGGGGCTGACCCCGTAATCGGCAGCCTCCGGGTTGGGGATCGGCTTGCCGGTGGCCGGATCGATCCCCTTGGTCCAGTTGACCCGGACGATGGGATTGGCGCGCAGCAGCTTGCCGTCGCGCCGGTCGATCACGTACAGAAACCCGTTCTTGGGCGCATGGAGCACCACCGGGCGTTCCTGGCCGTCGATCTTCATGTCGGTGAGGATCATCGGCTGGGTCGAGGTATAGTCCCAGTCATCGCCCGGTGTTTCCTGGTAATGCCATTTTACCCGGCCCGTGCGCGCATCCAGCGCGACCAGCGAGCCGAGATACAGCTGATCCCCGCCCTTGGGCGAGCGCCGCGATGTGTGGTACGGGCCGCCGTTGCCGGTGCCGACGATCACCAGCCCGGTCTCCGGGTCATAGTTGATCGCATCCCAGGGCGTCCCGCCGCCGCCAATGTCCCAGCGGCTGTCGGGATCCCAGGTCTTCACCGCCGCATCCAGATCAGGATGGTCCTGCTTGCCCAGCTTGGGATCGCGCGGAACGGTGTGAAAACGCCACGCCAGCTTGCCCGTTTCCAGATCATAGGCGCTGACATAGCCGCGCACGTCATATTCCGCGCCGCCATTGCCGATCACCACGACATCGCCGGCGACTTCCGGTGCACCGGTGGAGTTGATCCCGCGCTGCGGATCATCGACCGTATTCGCTTTCCAGACGACCTTTCCGGTCCTGGCATCCAGCGCATACAGCTGCGCATCCAGCGCGGCGACAAACACCTTGCCGCGCGACACTGCGACACCGCGATTGGCCATGTCGCAGCAGACGGTGCGGTTGACCTGCATGTCGACCTCGGGCTCGAAGCGCCACAGCTCCTTGCCGGTCGCCGCATCGAACGCATAGGCGCGCCCCGCCACGCCAGAGGTGTACATCACCCCGTCGATCACGATCGGGGTCGCCTCCAGCACCCGGTTGGTGCCGAGCTCCGCCTGCCAGGCCAGACCCAGCTGATCGACATTGTCGGCCGTGATGTCGGTCAGCGCCGAATGGTGCGATTTGCCGAAGTCACCGCCGGTCGTCGCCCAGTCATCGGGGCCGACCGCCATCTCGGGCGTCTTGTCGGCAGAGCAACCCGCCAGCAGGCAGGCCGCAGCGATCGTCGCAAGAAAATGGCGCATTACTGACCGTCCCAAGGGCTTTTCATGTGATAGGGCACCGTGATGAAATTGGCCTCGATCTGGCAGATCATGCCATCATCGATCTTGAACAGCTCGGCCAGATAGAAGCTGTGCGGATAACGAACGGGCGATTGCACCGTCCGCCCGTCGGTGAGCTGATACTCGACGATCCGCCCGCAATGATCGATGAAGCCATAAGCCAGAACCAGCCCGCGCTCTTCATCCACCAGCGGGAACCGCCGCCCGCGCAACCGGTCGTCATAGCGGTAATTGCCCATGCGAAACTGCTCTTCACAACCCAGCGCCGACACCGGCACGATCTTGGCAAAATCCGGGTTGCGCGTCGTCTGCACGCCGTTTTCAACGCGGTTGCAGTCCGGGTGAAAGCGCGTGCGGATGGTGCCGTCATTCTGTTGCAGGGTGGAAAAATAGCCGTCGGACAACGCGATCATTTCATCGCGCGGGGTCGGCACTTCGGCATTGGCCTGAAGGATCGGCTTGTCCCAATAGCGCGGATTTTCAAACTTGATGCCATAATCCGACTGGCGCACGACGATGCTCTCGGCCTCCTCGATCAGGCCCGCCGCATCGACCTTGAGCCGCAGGGTAAAGCCCGATTCTTCCTTGTGCTCATGCGTCACACCGAAATAGCCGACCTGCCCCGAGGCCGTGTCGGCAAAGCACAGCCGATAATCGCCCAGGCCATCGATCGTGCCCCACAGACCGTCGCCGGGCTCCAGCATCACGTTGTTTTCGGATGTCAGCGGATTGTCGGCCCATGAGACCGCGGCGGCATCGCGCTTGCGCAGCGCCGCCAGATAGCTCTCGAGCACCTGATAGAGACCATCACGGTCAAGCACATCCATCTCCTGCTTGTCTTTTGCCACGGTGTCGCACAAACTAACTTTTGTTACAATAAGCCAAAATGGCGGGAGGATGGATCAGATGGCGCGTACAGCCCAGGAACAGGCAAACCTCGATCGCGTTCTGGCGATGTATCATGCGGTGCTGATCGCGATGGACCCGGATGCGGTCGATGCGCATCTGCCGCCGGATTATGTGCAGCATAGCTCATTGGCAGAACCGGGGCTGGATGCGCTCAAGCGGTTTCTCGCGCATGTCCGGGTCGAAAGCCCCGATGCCCGCCAGACGATCCACCGGTCGGTGGCGGACGGTGACCTGGTGATGCTGCACGTGCATGTCGAACGCTGGCCAGGTGATCCCGGCCTCGCGGTCGTCGATATCTTCCGCTGCGAAAACGACGCGATCGTCGAGCATTGGGATGTCATCCAGGATGTGCCGTCCCAGTCCATCAACCCCAACAGCATGTTCTGAACGCAAGGGACACAATCATGATCTCCATCGCACAGGCCTTGGCAGCCGCAATCCTCGCAAGCACCGCCCCGGAGGCCGTGACCCCGCCAGCACCCGCCTGTGACCTCACCCCCAAAGAGGTCGTCACCCGCTTCATGACGCAATTCTACATCGACAAGCGCCCGCGTGAAGCCTTCGAGCAATGGGTGGACCCTGGCTATATCCAGCACAATCCGATGGCCCCGACGGGCCGCGACGCGGCGATCGCGTTTCTCGAGCCGTTCATGGCGCAGAACCCCGGTGTCAGCTATTCGATCAAGCGGATCATCGCCGACGGCGATCTGGTCGCGGTCCACGCCCATGGCCGGTTTGCCCCTGATGATCGCGGCATTGCAGTAATCGACATCCTTCGGGTCGAAGGCTGCAAGGTGATGGAACACTGGGATGTCGTCCAGCCGGTGCCGGAAACCGCCGCCAACAGCAACGGCATGTTCTGACCATGCGCTTTGCGAACAAGGCCATTGTCGTGCTGGGCGGCAGCAACGGGATCGGCAAGGCGGCGGCGCTCGCCTTTGCCGATCAAGGCGCAAGGGTTGGCGTCACCGGCAGGGACAGCGATGCATTGGCCGACCTTGCCGGGCAGGATGGGCTGCTCACCCGCCGGGCAGACATGGGTGACGTCAGCGAATGCCGCGCGGCGCTGACCGAACTGGCGGCGGGCCTCGGCGGTGTCGATGTGCTGCTGGTCAATGCAGGTGTCGGCGGATTTGCCGCGGTTGCCGATGTGACCGAGCCGTTCTGGGACGGCATCCATGATGTGAACCTGCGCGGGGCGTTCTTCGCCATCCAGTCCGCGTTGCCGCTGATGCGCGACGGCGGATCGATCGTGATCACCGGATCGATCGGCTCGGTGATGGCGCTGTCCGGCAACGTTGCCTATGCTGCCGCCAAGGCGGGGCTGCGCACGATGGCGCGCATCATCGGCAAGGAACTGCTGCCGCGCCAGATCCGCGTCAACATGGTCTCACCCGGCCCGACCGATACCGAGATCTTCAAACGCGGGGCGACGGCCGAGGAGATCGAAGGATTTCGCGCGACCATGGCCTCTGCGGTGCCGATGGGCCGCATGGCATCGGCGGACGAAGTGGCGCGCGCGATCCTGTTCCTGGCCAGCGACGACGCCAGCTTTGTCAATGGCGTCGATCTTTATGTCGATGGCGGCTGCGTGAACCTGTAACAGGCGCAAATCGGCGCAAGCCAGGTCAGATCGGTTCGCCTGCCGCCCGCGCGCGTTCCACCAGCCCGGCTTCGTCGCGCTGCACCCGCAGCGCAAGCAGCACCAAGGCCAGCACGATGACCGGCGATACCGCGTTGATGCTGAGGATGGCAGAGGCAAGGTCGCCACCCTTTGCGTCGGCGATCATGCCGACAAGATAGGGTCCTATGCCAAGGCCCATGATGGTGGTGAGCATGATGTAGAGGCTAGTCATCACACCGCGCATGCGGGGCAGCACCTGATCATACATGACGGCATACAGTGGCGGCAGCCAGCCTGTGAGGATCAGGCTGTACAGCGTGAAGCGCAGGTAGAAGCTGCCGACATCCTCGGCGGCAAAGACCCAGAAGGCCACCATCGGGGAAATGCCCAGCGCCGCCAATGTCACCAGCACGCGCCCCTTGCCGGGAAGGCTGCGATTGATCCTGTCCGACAGCGGGCCGGTGATCATCGGGCCGATGATGCCGATGGCGGCAGACAGCAGACCAAACTGCACCCCGACCTCGCCGGGCGACAGCTCGAACCTCTGCATCAGATAGGACGGGGTGAACCCCATCGCGCCATAGTTGATCATCATCTGCATCGACCCGGCCAGCATCGCCAGCAACAGCGCAGGCGACCGCACGATGACGGCATAGGCGGGCCGGTCCGACAGGCTGAGCCGCTGTACCAGATTGACGATCACGAACATGCCGAACCCGACCACACCCCATTGCAAACCATGCGGGTTGATCGCCAGACCCGCCAGCTCCAGCGGCGGCCGCGGGGCAATGCTGCTCGCCAACCGGGTCAGGCCAGACATCAGCGCGATGATCACGACCAGCGCCGCGATGTTGAACGTCCAATGGCCCGTCTTGGCGCCCGATCTTGCCAGGCTGATCCAGTTGAACCCCGGCGCGACCGAGCCCAGCACGCCTGCGCTCGCCCGGAACGGGGCGGGATCGGGCGGAGTGGCAATGCCATCCATCTCACCGCGCACCGGCTCGCGCATCCGCCACAGCAGCACCGCAAGCCCCAGCCCCGGCATGGCGGCCACCAGAAAGGCGAACTGCCAGCCGCGCAGGTCCAGAGGGGCCGCGCCGCCGCTATAGGTCTGGTTCCACCATTGCGCCGCATAGCCGCCCAGCACCGATGATCCGCCCAGCCCGATTGCCATGGCCGACGCCAGCACCGCCATCACGAAGCCGCGCCGCGACTTGGGCCAATAGTCATAGATCAGGCTGGTGCCTGCCGGCTGAGTCGCCGCCTCCCCGATCCCGACTCCCAGCCGCGACAGTGCCAGCACCGCAAAACCGTTAGCGAAGGCAGCCAACCCGGTCGAAAGCGACCAGAACGCGAGGCAGATCGCCAGCAGCCGGGTCCGCAGCCAACCATCGGCCAGCCGCCCCAAGGGCAACGAAAACAGCGCATAGAACAGCGCAAACACCGTCCCGTAGAGCAGGCCCATCTCGGCATTGCCGATGTTCAGATCGGCCTTGATCTCCGGCGCCAGGATCGAGAGGATATTGCGATCGAGCAGGCTGAGCGCATTGGTGAGGCCGATCATCGCAAGCGCATACCACGCGGCAGGCGTCACGCGGGCTGGAAGCGGGGCGCTGGCCACGCGCTAGAGCCCGAACCATTTTTCGGCGTTGGTCTGCATGAACTTGCGCTTCGTTTCCGCTGGCATGTCCATCAGGTCCATCGCCCGCACCTCATCGGCTTCATACTGATAGGGATAGTCCATCGCATAGAGGATCCTGTCCTCCCCCATCACCGACTGGGCGAACTTGATCGCTGGCTCCCAGGCCATGCCGCTGCTGGTGACCAGCACGTTGCTGCGCATGTATTGCGCGATCGATTTCTGCAGCGGTTTCATCCGCTCGTACCGCTTCGACCGCACGCCCGCCTGATGCATGTAATCCAGCCGGTACAGCCAATAGGGGAGCGCCTCCCCCATATGGCCGACCATGATCTGCAGGTCCGGATAGCGATCGAAGATACCGATGGTGATCAGCCGCAGCAGATGCATTCCGGTCTCGACGCCAAAGCCGAAGATCGCACCATCCAGCCCTGAGTCCAGCAGCGGATCGATCATGCTGTCGGGCGGGGTCGAAGGGTGGATGTAGAGAGGCTGGCCGGTGTATGCCAGCGCACGGAAGATCGGATCAAAACGCGGGTCGTCGAGATACTGGCCCTGGGTATGGCTGTTGATCTGCACCCCCTTGAAGCCCAGTTCGCGCGCGCCGCGCACGATTTCTGTCGCCGACCATTCCGGATCCTGCGGAGCGACCGCGGTCATGCCGATGAACCGCTCCGGATAGCGCGAGCAGGCCTGCGCCAGCTGATCGTTGGCGCGGGTGGCAATCGCCTTGGCCTCGTCCAGGTCATGCAATGGCTGCACGCCGGGGGATGTCAGCGCCAAGATCGCCTTGTCGATGCCGGTCGCGTCCATGTCGGCAATCCGCCGTTCCCCCAGATCGAGCAGCCGCTCGATGATCTGCATGGCGCGTTCAGAGGGGCTTTGCGCATAGAAGCCCCAGAGCGATACCATGCCCTTGTCCGCGGTGCCTTCACGGATCATCCGCAAAAACACGTCGATCTGTTCGCGGGTGGCAAAGGCCTCTTCGGTGGCGATCCGCAGATAGCCCCGGTCACCGCCGGTGTTCAGATCATGGGTCATGCCTGGTGCCTGTAGACCGCGCGTTCATGGCTGAATGCCTTGAACCCAAAGATGCCGTGATAGCTGCCCATGCCGCTCTGATTGACGCCGCCAAATGGCAGCTGATTTTCGAGATAATGCGAGAACACGCCGTTCACCGTCACCCCGCCGGATGACGTGCGGCTGAGGATTTTCTCCACATTGGCGGCATCCTGGCTGTAGATATACAGCGCCAGCGGCTTGTCGCGCGCGCAGATATAGTCAATCGCCTGGTCGAGCGTTTCATAGGTCATGACCGGCAGGACAGGCGCGAAGATTTCTTCCCGCAGGATGGTCATTTGCGGCGTGACATCGGTCAGCATGGTCGGGTGAATGGTGAGGTCGTCGGCCTCCAGCGTTCCGCCTGCCGCAACGCTCGCCCCCTTTTCTACGGCATCGTCGAACAGCGCCTTGACCCGATTGAAATTGGCCTGGTTGACGATCTGCGCGATGTTGTTCTTCTGGATGACCCCGTCGTCATAAAGGTTCTGCGCAACATTGGCCTTGAACGCCTCGACGAGCTGCGCCTTCTTGTCTTCTTTCACAAAGACATAGTCAGGCGATATGCATGCCTGCCCGCCGTTGAACTGCTTGGCGCGGGCAAGGTCTGCGGCCACTTTCGAAACATCTGCGCTATCGTCGATGATCACCGGAGACTTGCCGCCCAGTTCCAGTGTCACGCTGGCCAGATGCTTGGCCGCAGCCAGCATCACCAGCCTGCCTACCCGGGTCGATCCGGTGAAGAAGATATGGTTGAACGGCATGTCGAGCAGGGCGGTGGCCACATCGACATCGCCCTCGAACAGCGCGACCTCCTTTTCGTCAAAGGTCTCGCGGATGATCTGCGCGGCGATATGCGCGGTCGCCGGGCACAGGTCGGTCAGCTTGACCATGCAGCAATTGCCAGCTGCAATCGCTGCCGCCAGCGGGCCGAACGTCAGGCCCAGCGGGAAATTCCATGGCCCCAGGATCAGGCAGACCCCGCGCGCTTCAGGGATGATCTGCGCACGATCGGCCGGGTTCATCGAGGGGGTCACCTCGCTGGGTTCCATCCAGCTTTCCAGATTGTCGATATTGCGCTGGATGTTGCCGATGATGCCCATGACTTCGGTGGTGCGGATCTCGACCTCGGGTTTGCGGGTGTCTTCCAGGACTGCGGCGACAATCGCATCGGCGTGCGCTTCCACGGCCGCTTTCAGCTTGGCCAGCTTCGCCTTGCGCTGGGCTGCGGTCGATGCTTTCACATCCCATTGATAGGCTTGCTGCAGCGCAAAAACGCGCTGGATTTCTGCGGTTGTATTCTGTGCCGAAGCTGAACCTGACATAGAGCTTTCCTTCAAGATTTGGGGTTGATCCGGCGCTGTCCGATCACCCTTCATGCACTGTTTTCAGGACCATGCAGGCCATTACGCCCTCCGGCCCGTCCTCATGGCCATGGCCCGACCATTTGACCCCGCCAAATGGCGTATCCGCCCCACCCAGCATGGTCGTGTTGACGCAGAACATGCCGGTTTCAATTTCGCTGGCCAGCCGCTTCTGCCGCCGGGAATCGTTGGTCCAGCTATAGGCGGCCAGGCCGTATGGCAGTCGGTTGGCCTCGGCGATCATCTCGGCCTCGGTCGCATAGCGGTTGAGGATGGCGACAGGGCCAAAGGGCTCCTCGTTCATGATCTCTGCATCGAGCGGCACATCGGCCAGCACGGTGGGCGCGAAGAAATAGCCCAGATTGCCGATCCGCTCGCCCCCTGCCAGCAAGGCGCCGCCCCGCGCCACGGCATCGCCGATCATCCGATCCATCGCCTCCGGGCGGCGCGGATTGGCCATTGGCCCCATATCGTTTGCTTCATCCAGGCCATTGCCCACCTTGATGGCGTTGACCCGCTCGACAAAGCCGTCACGGAAGCGATCGAACACCCCGTCCTGCACAATGAACCGCGTCGGCGAGACGCACACCTGCCCGGCATTGCGGAACTTGGCGGCGACCATCACGTCGAGCACATGGCCCACATCGACATCATCGAACACCAGCACCGGGCCGTGCCCGCCCAGCTCCATGGTGGTGCGCTTCATGTCGTCGGCGGCCAGCTTGGCGAGATGCTTGCCCACCACGGTGGACCCGGTGAAGCTGAGCTTGCGGATGACGGGCGACGCGAGCAGATGCCGCGACACCTCGTCCGGCACGCCGAACACGGCCTGCGCCACCTCCTTGGGGAGCCCCGCATCGAGCAGGCATTGCAACACGGCCAGCGCCGATGCGGGTGCTTCCTCTGCCGCCTTCATGATCACCGAACAGCCTGCCGAAATGGGCGCACCCAGCTTGCGACCCGGATTGCCGATCGGGAAGTTCCACGGCGCAAAGGCCGCGACCGGGCCCACCGGCTCATAGACCACCGTCGAGCGCATCCCTTCCGGGCGCACCAGTTGCCGGCCGTAAACCCGCTGCGTTTCACCGGCGTAGAACTGGAACAGACCGACGTTCATCAGCACCTCGACGCGGGTCTGCGCGATCGCCTTGCCCTGTTCCATCGTGGCAATCCGCGCGATCTCCTCCTGCCGTTCCAGCATAAGCCTGGCCGCGCCGTTCAACACGGCGGCCCTGTGCTGCGGCGTCGACTTGCGCCAGATCTGAAAGCCCTTGGCTGCAGTGTGCAGGGCATGGTCGAGATCGGCCGCATCCGCGAGCGGCAGAGTGCCGAGCACCTCCTCGGTAGCAGGATTGATCACGGCGTGCGTGCGGCGATGGGCAACGCCCAATTTCTCGCCATCAATGATCATGTGCAATTCGGGGTACGTCATGCCTGGTCAGGCTCCTTAAAATTGGTCAGCATCATGCGCCGGGTGTCGCCTGTATCTGTTCAGCTTCCAACGCCTCAAGCCGCTCAACCTCTTCGCGATACGGCTTGATGGCACGAAACATCAGCACCGTCGCCAGCGGCAGCAGGGTTGACGCGGTGATCAGCATCGCCTTCCACAACATCTGGGGATCACCGACGATCAGATCCTGCACCAGGCCCAGCACGAAGCTGCCCATCGCCCCGAAAAAGGTGAACATGAACAGGTAGATGGCCGTCACCTGCCCGCGCATCGCATTGGGGGCGACCCGCTGAATGGCGGCGTTCTGCGGCACCGCGCCTGCAAGGCCGAACATCGCACCGATGCTCATCATCACCAGCGCTGCATAGCCATTGGGCATCAGCGGGGCCGAAACGGCGCACACGGTCGTGCCACAGAAAAAGATCGCCGCCGCCCTGACATTAGCATCCTTGTAGCGCTTCCCCAGCCACTCGACGAACACGCCGCCCAGCGTGATGCCCAGCAGTGACGCTACCAGCAGCATCCCGCCCATCACCGCGCCAATCTGTGCCTCGTCCCAGCCATAGGTGCGAATCATGAAAGGGGTGCGCCAGAATTGCAGGCCGAAAACCTCGACCGCGCTGAGCGCAAGCGCACCGAACAGCGGATAATAGACCTTGCGGCGTGCATGAATCGCCTGTGCAGCATCGAACCCCGTGATGGTCAGCAACCGTCGGAACAAGCCCTGGGCCGCTGGCTTCGATGCAGCCGGGTCTGGCGTGGCGACCGCCCGTTGCGGTTCGCGCACGGTCAGGAACAACAGCCCGACCAGCAGCCCCGGCAGGCCCATCCAGATCAGAAGCCATTGCCATCCGAATATGGAAAGCCCGCCAATCTGGCTGACCGGCCAGCTGCCCGCCTCGACCACCAGCAGGCCGCCCACCAACGGCCCCAGCGTGGTGCCGCCAATGAACCCCAGCTGCAGCAACGCAAAGGCGCGCGGGATCTTGGCGGGCGGAAAGGCATCTGCGATCAGCGAATAGGAGGCCGGGGCATGGGCGGATCCGCCTGCGGCGAGGAACACGCGGCTGGTGAGAAACTGGCCAAAGCCCTGCGCAAGCCCACCCAGCGTGGTGATCAGCCCCACTGCAGCGACCCCGCCTGCCAGCACGTATTTGCGCGGATAGACATCTGCCAGCCGCGCCAGCGGAATGCCCACGAACAGATAGCAGATGATCGTCGCCGGCCCTGCCAGAAAGCCGAGCTGCGAATCGGAGAGACCGAAATCGGCCTTGATTCGTTCGGCGAGCATGCCGAACACGACCTGATCGAAGAACGTCAGAAATGTCGCCAGAATGATGACGGTCAGGGCCCAATAGGCCGCAGGTGAAGAGGGCCAGACGCGCGCTGGCGGGGATGGGGACCCGGACGTCGGTCGCAGCATGGCCCCATCTTGAACCGCCATCTCATCGCTCTCCACATCCCGCTTTTCAACGGTGATTTTGTATGCAACATATACAATATAATCGATCGGGCTTGTCCAGTTAAAAGAGTCCGGCGCAGGAACGAGGATGGCTTATGCAGAATCTTGAAGGGAAAACCGCGTTCGTGACCGGGGGGGCGTCCGGCATCGGTCTGGGCATCGCCAAGGCCCTGCTCGGCGCAGGGATGAACGTCGTGATTGCCGATGTGCGCGACGATCACCTAGCCGCTGCCACCGGCGAGCTCGGCGTGGCCGACCGGGTAATGGCCCTCAAGCTCGACGTGACCGATCGTGCAGCCTATGCCGCTGCCGCCGACGCCGCAGAGGCGCGTTTCGGCAAGATCCACCTGCTGTGCAACAATGCTGGCGTGGCGGTCGTGGGACCAACGACGCTGGCCACCTTTGCGGACTGGGACTGGGTGATGGGCGTCAACCTGGGCGGAACCATCAACGGTATCGTGACGATCCTGCCGCGCATCCTGGCGCATGGCGAAGGCGGCCATATCGTCAACACGGCCTCCATGTCGGGGCTCGTGCCCGTCGGCGGCACAACGATCTACTCCACCGGCAAGGCGGCGGTGATTTCGATGATGGAATGCATGCGCCCCGAGCTCGAGCCACAAGGCGTGATCTGTTCGGCCTTCTGCCCGGGGGCGGTGCAGTCCAATATCGCGGAGGCCGGCAAGACGAGACCCGCCGAGCTGGCCGACAGCGGTTATGCCGAGGCGGACAAGCGCAGGCAGTCGGGCGGTAACTTCTTCCATCTCTACCAGACCAAGGAACAGGTGGGCGAGCGGGTGTTGCAGGGCATTCTCAACGACGAGCTCTACATCCTGACGCACAGCGAGTTCCTGGAAGGGGTCAAGCGCCGCGGCGATGCCACCACGGCCGCCGTTCCTGCCCATCTTCCGCAGAATGAAGAGTACAAGCAGACTTTTGCGATGCTGTTCGAAAACCCCATCCATGCGGCAGAAATCGCCCGCCAGAAGGAGCTGCAATCATGATCCAGTTTGCAGGACGCACCGCCTTTGTCACCGGCGGAGCCAACGGTATCGGCATCGGACTGGTGCGCGCCTTGCTGGCCGAAGGCTGCAAGGTGGTGATGGCCGACATTCGCGAGGAGGCCATCGAGACCGCGCTCAAGTCTCTCGACAACCAGATGGTGATGGGCATCAAGGTCGACGTGTCGAGCCGCGATGCGATGGAGCAGGCTGCCAACGAGGCCGAGGCGCGGTTCGGCCCG
Organism: Hydrogenophaga intermedia; assembly: GCA_943370475.1. GTDB lineage: Bacteria > Pseudomonadota > Alphaproteobacteria > Sphingomonadales > Sphingomonadaceae > Blastomonas. Next base: position 110,761 of record CALRRI020000003.1, on the reverse strand, counting down.
GTCAGCCTGTTGTTCAATAATGCGGGCATCAACCTGTTCCAGCCGATCGAGGAATCGAGCTATTCCGACTGGGACTGGGTGATGGGCGTGAACCTGCACGGCCCGATCAACGGCGTGATGACCTTTGTCCCCCGGATGATCGCAGCCGGCCAGGGCGGCTATATCGTCAACACCGCATCGATGGCCGGTTGGCTCGCCAGCGGATCGCCCGGCATCTACAACACCACCAAATTCGCCGTGCGCGGAATGAGCGAAAGCCTGCGCGCGAGCCTCGCGCCGCACGGCATCGGCGTATCGGTGCTATGCCCCGGGCTGGTGAAATCCTATATCTATGCCAGCGACGATATCCGGCCTGCCGAGCTGCTGGAAGGCGCGAAACCGGTCGATACCGCCCATGTCAAGCGACTGGCCGGTTTCCATGAATTCGGCATGGAGCCCGATGTCATCGCCGCGCGCGTGCTCGACGGCATGCGCGAAAACCGCGCCTATATCTTCTCGCACCCCGAGCACAAGGAAGAGCTGGCGGAGCTGTTCGAGGAATATCTCGCCGATTATCGCGACTATCCCAAGGACCCGGGCTACGACCAGCGCGTCGGCTTCGAGGAATTTCGCCGCAAGACCTACAAGGCGGCCCGCGACGCCGGACGCAGCGCCACCTGAGACGGTGGCTCGTCAGGTCCGGACGGCAGCGAGCAGGATCTCGAGCAAGGCTTCCGGCGCATCGTGCATGACGCCGTGCCCGCAGGGGATCACGTGCAGCTGCCAATCGGGATTGTCCTTCACCGCGTCATGAAAGCGCGTGAAGGGTGTCGGCTGCCAGCCACTGGCAAAGATATAGCTGTGGCGGGCAATTTCCGCCTCGCGCCCGGTGAAACGCACCGGCTGCAGAAAGGTCAACAGCGGATGTCGGCGCAGCCGGCCATCAGGGTCGATCCCCGGCAAGGGCGCAACAAGGCCGGGAGTCTCGCGCTGACCGGCGATATAATGCTCGCGCTCCCATGCGCCCACAACATCCCAGAGCGATTGACCGTCGGCCGGGAGAAAAGCATCGAGATAGACGATATGACCGATGCGTCCGCCAAGCTGGCCCGCAACCCCGGTGATCACCATGCCGCCATAGCTGTGGCCGACGAGGATGATGTCGTCGAGTCCCGCACTTTCGATCTGGCTGACGACATCGCGCACATGCCAGTCCAGATCGATCGCCGGGGACGCGAGATGCTGACGCGCGCCCAGGCCGGTCAACTGCGCGATCAGGACATCATGGCCCACGGCCCGCAACTGCGCCGCGGTTTCGTTGTAATGGTCGCCGCCACCCCACGCGCCATGAACCAGAACATAGCTTGCCATCCGCGGTCTCCTCTCAACCGTTGCGTCGTTCGTACGCGTTGATCCACTCCACGGTCTTGCCGATCCCGCCAAACGGATAGAAGTGCAGCCGGACACGGCCGTGTTCATCGCCCAGTTCCGCAGCAAACTGATCGACCAGCTTGTCGGGCCCTGCGCTGCCCAGCAGATTGGTGATCGAAACACCGTATTTCTTCATCACGCTGGCAGACGCGCCGACACCGCAGCGCGCGGCGAAGCGCAGCAGCGTCTTGATGCCCGCAGGTCCGGGGATGCCGATCCGCACCGGTGCGTCAATCTCGCGGGCGCGCAAGCCCTTGAGCCAGGCGAGAAAAGCATCGGGATCAAAGCCGAACTGGGTGACCACCAAAGGTGCCATGCCGCGCCGCTGGATCTCCTGCACCTTTGCGACAAGCACATCCCAGCATTGCTGTTCGTTCATCACCGGATGCCCCTCGGGGTGCCCGCCGATGCCGATGGCCTTGATGCCTGCCCGTTCGAAAGCGCCGGTCGCGATCAGCTCGGACGTGTCCGCATAGGGACCTTGCGGTTCGGGCGGATCGCCCGCCACGATGAAGCATCGCTGGACGCCGGCCTGTGCGACGACCGCCTGGAGATAATCCTCGAACGCATCTTCAGACACGATCCGCCGCGCGGAAAAATGCGGCATCGGCTCGAAGCCCAAGCGACGCACCGCGACCGCAGCGGCGATACGCGCGGCAGGGTCCTCGCCCGGCAAAAATGTGATCGCCACAGGCGTTTCGGCAGGCATGGATGGCGCGGCAGCCCGCAGCGCATCAATGTCCTTGGCCGTCATCTCGATCGAATAGCCTTCGGTAACCCGGACGGGTTGCCGTTCCCAGTTCGGGTGCAAGACAGGTATCGCCATGTTCAGCTCTTCCCTTCACAGGCCGCCCCCGCCCGTTCCACCGCTGTCGGCTTGCACGGGCGGGATGACGGGGACCGCTCAGCGCTGGGTGCGCCAGCCTTCGGCATAGGTTTCACGAGCAACGCGGCTGTAGGGCACGGGGCTGACGATCGCGCGAACCTCGATCTGCTTGTGACGCTCGACGGTGGTCTTGCGCGTGCCGCCGTTTTCTTCACCCCAGACCACGCGCAGCTCGGTGCCGACCGGAATTTCCGGATCGATCGTTGCCAGGCTCAGCGCCTGCTTCTCGTTGTAGCTATAGCCGGTGAACATCGACAGGCCGACGGTCTTGCCGGCCGCATCGACGACGCGGTCGTAGTTGGACGAGGCATAGTTGGCGAGCGGAGTGTCGAAGAACTTGTACTGGTCGCCATCGGGATCGAACAGCGAGGCCATGATCATGGCCATGTCCTCGGGGTTCCAGGCAAGCGTCACCTTGGTGCGCTGTTCCGCAGGGTTCAGCGCTTCCAGCGCTTCGCGACCGTGGAAGTCATGATCGAACTTGACGAACGGGCCATAGCCCAGCTCCCAGGGATTCAGATAATAGTCTTCGATATTGTCGGAGACATAGCTGCCGCCGATCGAACCGGTTGCCTCATAGCTGTCTGCGCCCAGCCATTCGCGGAAGCCCTTGAGCTTTTCGCCGGTGTAGATCGCGGGCAGCGGCGAGGGAATCCAGCCTGATTCCAGCGTGTTCGACGGATAGGCGCGGCTGCCGCAGGGCACGATGCCGAATTCCTTGCCTGCCTCAAGAATGGCAGCACGGATTTCTTCCTGCTCCTCGTACGGACCCCAGATTTCAAGCCCTGGCGCCCCCGACATGCCGTGGCGCAGCGTGCGGATGGTCTTGCCTGCGATGTTCATCGTCGACATGTTGAAGAACTTGAGCTGCTCCAGCGGGCCGCCATGCAGCTTTTCGATGATCGCCCAGGCCTTGGGACCCTGGATCTGGAAACGCCACACCGAGCGGGTGACAGGCTTGCCCATCGGGCGCATCGGCGAGCGGTCATCCAGTTCAAGCTCGACGTCATAGCCGCCGGTGGCAGCATGATAGCGCAGCCAGTTCGATGCCGGCGCACGGCCGACGTAGCAGAACTCTTCGGCTTCCTGCCAGAAGATGATGCCATCGCCGATGACATGGCCATAAGGCGTAGTCGGCACATATTGCTTGGCCTTGTTGACCGCCCAGCCCTTGGGGCTGTTGATCATCGTGTCGGTCAGCAGCTTGAGCGCATCCTTGCCACGAATGTACAGGTTCACCATGTGGTGCGACTGATCGAACAGTACCGCGCTGTGCTGCCAGGCCCATTGCTCGTCACGCCAGTTGTGAAACTCGGGTGCGACCACCGGGTAGACATAGGCACCCAGCTGCGAGTTGCGCAGCATTTCGACGGTGTTGCCGGCAGACGCCAGCAGCTGCTCCAGATTCTTGGTTGTCACGACTGTCCTCTCCTCGTTCAAAATTATCTAGGCAGCGCATATCAATTTTTGTATGCGACACAAACAATAATTTTGGGAGATGGACGCTCATGGCGGCAAACCGTTATATTCTGAAGCTTTCGTGCAATGACCGCCCTGGCCTGGTGGCCAGCGTTACCCGCATCCTCGCCGACAACGGCGGAAACATCGATGAATCACAGCAATTCAATGACATGGAAAGCCAGCGCTTCTTCATGCGGCTGGTGTTCTCGCTGTCCGAAGGCACCGGGCCTGAGACGATGCGGGCGGCGCTGGATTCGTTCGCGCAGGCCAACGGCCTGACCTGGACTTTGCGCAGCCCAGATGAGCGCCGCAAGGTGATGCTGATGGTCTCGAAGTTCGACCATTGCCTGGGCGATCTGCTGTATCGCCAGCGAATCGGCGAATTGCCGATGGAGGTGGTGGGAATCATCTGCAACCATCCACGCGAAGCGCTGAAGATCTCGCTGATCGGCGATGTCCCCTTCCACTACCTGCCGATCACCAAGGACACCAAACCGCAGCAGGAGGCGCAGATCAAGGAACTGGTCACGCAAAGCGGTGCTGAACTGGTGGTGCTGGCGCGCTACATGCAGATCCTGTCGGATGACCTGGCCGGTTTCCTGTCAGGCCGCTGCATCAACATCCATCACAGCTTCCTCCCCGGCTTCAAGGGCGCCAAGCCCTATCATCAGGCGCATGAGCGCGGCGTGAAGATGATCGGCGCGACCGGCCATTATGTCACCGCCGATCTCGACGAAGGCCCGATCATCCACCAGGATGTCGAGGCCATCAGCCATGCCGACACGCCGGACGATCTGGTCCGCAAGGGCCGCGACATCGAACGCCGGGTGCTCGCGCGCGCCGTGCATTACCATCTGGAGGACCGCGTTCTGCTCAACGGCACCAAGACCGTGGTCTTCAAGGACTGATGTCAAAGAACTCGGCCTGGAGCCGGGTCTGATCGCTCTGGAGGCGGGCGCCATTGGCTATCCCGGCGGGCACGACGTGCCCGTCTGATGGCGCCCGCCCGCCCATGTCTATGTCTTCAGTCGCCTTCGCGGATCTTGATGAAGAACAGCGCAGCGGCCGCCAGCAACGACCCTGCCCCCATGACCGCCGAAACGGTCTGCAGCCCGAACCCCGCCTGGAACAGATAGCCGCCCATCACCGGCGCCAACGCCGCCCCGCCACGGCCGACCCCGATCGCAAAGCCGGTTCCGGTGGCCCGCACATGGGTCGGGAATATCTGCGCGAACAGGGAATAGAGGCCCACGATCGCCGAGTTGGTGAACAGCCCGACGATGCCGACGGTCAACGCCAGGGTCGTGAGGTCATCCGCCCCGCGGCCAAACCAGATGATCAGGATAGTCGAGACCACCAGGGTGATCATCGTCAGCCGCTTGAGCCCGACCCGCATCGCGAACATTCCGAAGATCGCCCCGCCGGTGGCCCCTCCGACATTGGCCCAGGTCAGCACCCCGGCCGCAGCGCGCGGCTCGAAGCCCATGTCGACCACGATCTTCGGCACCCATTTGATGATGAAATAAAAGCTGGTGACATGCGCAAAATAGGCGAACGTGATCAGCAGCGTGGTCGCAATCAGGTGCGGCTTGAAGATGTCGCCGATGCTGCGTTTTTCAGCGCCTTCGGGCTCTGCCGACAGCTGGCTCACCGGGGCATGGCTGAACCCCGCCAGGATGCGGTTGACCTTTTCCAGCGCACCCTTGGGGCGCTTGCGGTCGAGAAACGCAGGCGTTTCAGGCACGATGAACCAGACGAGCGGGATGAACGCTGCGGTGGCCCATGCGCCGAAGACGAACACATCGCGCCAGCCGCCTGTCGCGAGCAGTTGCTGGACGGCAAACCCGCCCAGGACTCCGCCGATCGGATAACCGATCACCATCAGCGACATGGCGAGGTTCCGATACCGCCGGCTGGAAAACTCCGCTGCCGCTGCGTTGATCGCAGCCAGCATGCCGCCGATGCCCAGCCCCGTCATCAGACGCCAGACCAGCAGTTCATCGACACTGTTCGCGGCGCCGGCAAGGTACATGCCCAGCGTCATGGCCACCAGGCAGCCCAGCATGGTGGGACGCCGGCCGATCTTGTCGGCCAGGCCGCCCAGCAACACCGAGCCGACGGCCATGCCGAGCAGTTCCATCGAAAGAACCCAACCCAGCACGGACTGGTCGATGCCCCATTCCTTGGCGATCCCCGGTGATGCAAAGCTGATCGACAGGACATCGAAGCCATCGAGCCCGTTGAGCCCGACGGTGACGGCAACAGCCAGCCACTGCCGTATGCTCATCGGTCCGTCGTCGATGGTCGCTTTCGGGTCTGCACCACTCATTCAGCTCTCCTCCTCAATCGCCGGTCTTTTTGTGCCGGCCTTGGCGCTCTGCCACTATTCGTGAATCCGGGTCAGCATTTCCACCAGCCGTTCGACCTCTTGCGGGGTGAACCGGTTCTTGAGCCACGCCTCATGCTCCTGGATCGCCGCCTTGGCCTCGACCAGCGCGGCACGGCCCTGCTCTGTCAGGTTGAGCGTTTGCTTGCGACCATCGGTCTGCGACTTGCCACGCACCAGGTAACCGCGGCTCTGCAGGCGATTGACAATGGCCATGGTCGTTGCCCGGTCCATCCGCATCCGCTGCGCAAGATCGGTCTGGGCAATGTCGGGGTGATCATCGACCAGCCACAGGACGGAAACCTGCTTCTGGGTCAGGTCGATCGTCTGAAATGTCTCGCTGAAATGCCGGTAGACTGCGCCATGGGCCAGACGAATGTGAAAGCCCACAATATTGCGGATTTCCCCGATATCCTCATCGCCGTCGACGTGCGGCGTGGTGGGAACCAGAATTTCTTTTCGTCTTGTCATGCCAGCCCCTTAGAGCGATTGTGAGTGAAACATACAAAAAAGTCGAGAGGTAGTTGCCATGTCCCACTTTCCTGATTCGGCGAGCTTTACCGGATTTAATACGCCCTCGCGAATCGAGGCCGAAATCGCCGATCTGGTACACAGCGGCACGATTCCGCAAGGCTTGAACGGGGCGTTTTTCCGGGTTCAGCCGGACCCGCAGTTTCCGCCTCGGCTGGGTGATGACATTCCGTTCAACGGTGATGGGATGATCACCCGCTTCCACTTTCACGATGGCCGCTGCGACCTGCTGCAGCGCTGGGCCAGGACCGACAAATGGAAGCTGGAAAAGGCCGCCGGCAAGGCCCTGTTCGGCGCCTATCGCAACCCGCTGACCGATGATGCGGCGGTCGAGGGCGAGATTCGCGGTACCGCCAACACCAATGCCTTTGTGCACGGCGGCAGGCTCTATGCGCTCAAGGAGGATTCGCCTGCGCTGGTCATGGATGCCGCCAGCATGGAGACCCGGGGCTATACCCGGTTCAATGACAAGATGACCGGCCAGACATTCACCGCCCACCCCAAGATCGATCCCGATACCGGCAACATGATCGCCTTTGGCTATGCCTCGTCCGGCCTGTGCAGCGACGACTGCACCTTTTACGAGATCACCCCCGATGGCGAACTGGTGCAGGAGATCTGGTTCAAGGCGCCCTATTACAACATGATGCACGATTTCGCGATCACCCGCGATTATGCGCTGTTTCATGTCATGCCCTCGATCGGCAGCTGGGACCGGCTGGAAAAGGGGATGCCGCATTTCGGCTTTGATACCACGCTGCCGGTCTATCTGGGCGTGCTGCCGCGCCGCGGCGGCGCGCGGGCGGAGGATATCCGCTGGTTCCGCCGCGACACCTGCTTTGCCAGCCATGTGATGAATGCGTTTCAGGACGGCAGCCGCATCCATTTCGACATTCCCGAAGCGAAGAACAACATGTTCCCGTTCTTTCCCGACGTGCACGGCGCACCATTCAACGGCATGGAAGCGATGAGCTATCTCACTCGCTGGACCGTCGACATGGCCTCGATCGGCGAGAGCTTCGAGAGCATCACCCGGCTGACCGAGACGGCGGCAGAATTCCCGCGCATCGACGATCGCTTTGCCGGCCTGCCCTATCGTTACGGGTGGATGCTGGAAATGGACATGCGCCGCCCGGTGGAGCTGAAGGGCGGCAGCGCTGCGGGGCTGTTGATGAACTGCCTGTTTCTCAAGGACCACCACACCGGCGCGGAGCAGCATTGGTGGTGCGGGCCGGTATCGTCGTTGCAGGAACCCTGCTTCATTCCGCGCGCCGCCGATGCGCCAGAGGGCGATGGCTGGATCGTCCAGGTCTGCAACCGGCTGGAAGAGCAGCGCAGCGACCTGCTGCTGTTCGATGCGCTCGAAATCGAGAAGGGTCCGATCGCAACGATCAACATTCCGTTCCGGCTGCGCTTTGGCCTGCACGGCAACTGGGCGGATGCAGCGACCATCGGTCTGGCCGCCTGATCGCGATCACCGGGCCGGTCAGGCGCGCTCCATCACGGTGCGCGCCGCGGCCAGCGCCAGGTGCAACGCGCCCGGCTTTTCCACCAGCACCTCTGCGCGGAAGACAGCCGGGTGCTGCAGACAGGTTGCGGCCAGCCGCTGACCGAAAGTCTCGATCAGCGCGATCCGCTGGTCCGCCAGAGCCTGTGCCGCCTCGACCACCATGTTATAGTCGATCGTCTGCCCCAGCAGATCGTCGCTGGGGCTTTCGATGGCGAGGCGAACGTTGACCGTCAGGCTTTGCCGACGTCCCAGCTCGTGGGCATGAACGCCGATATGCGCTGCCACCTGCAGGTCGCTGACCAGCACCTCCTGCAGCACGACATGCGATGAGGGCCGCAGGCCGGCCGGTGGCGCGGCAACCTGTGCCTGCTCAGCCCGCGTCTCCATTGCAGCCGATGCCGCCATCTTCTTCATCCTCATCCTTGTGGCCCATTACCCGGCAAGGGCAGCCAATCGCCGCTGCCTATGCAGGCAAGGATCAGCCCGCCGATCGCCGCAGCATTTTTGTATGCAACACACACTAAAATTGTGCAAGCCCGGGGTGATCAGATCGGCCTGTCCGCGATCCAGGAAACTGGCCCCGCGTCTCGTTTCAGGTCGATCCATGGCCCAGAAAGCTGTCATCTCGCGCCAGGCTGACCAGTCTGAGATTGCTCATTTCGGCCTGTCGTTCCGCAAGCGCAGACGCCGCCGAGATCGTCACCAGCAATGGCGCGCCTGCAATCACCGCCTTCTGCACCAGTTCAAAGCTGCACCGCGCGGTGAGCACGATGAAATGATCGGCCATGGCCAGACCCTGCCGGGCCGCAGCGCCGATCAGCTTGTCCAGCGCGTTGTGCCGCCCGATATCCTCGCGAACCAGCATGATCGTGCCATCGGCGGCGCACAAGGCAGCGGCATGCGCGGCGCGGGTCAGCTTGCCCAGCACCTGGTGTTCCCCCAGTGCGGACGTCGCCCTGAAGATCGCGGGTGCATCGACGTGCAACGTGCTCTGCACCGGAGCCAGCGGGCGCATCACCTGCTCCAGACTTTCGATACCGCACAGGCCGCAACTGCCTTCGGCAAGCCTGAGCCGGACCCGCTCGATCAATGGCGCCGCGTTCGAAACGTCCAGCTGCACGCGCAGCACCCAGCCGCCTGCATCGACCGGAGCGGCATGGACCGAGACCAGCTCCTGTGCCGATGCGATCAGCTGTTCGGAGAGGCAAAACCCCAGCGCATAGTCTTCCAGGTCGGCAGGCGTTGCCATCATCACGGCATAGCCCAGGCCGTTGATCTCGATGGCGACCGGTTCTTCCTCGATCAGCGCACGCTCGATCGTCCGCGTTGGCGATCGGTCGGCAAAATGCTCCTGCAGCGCTGACAGGCGCGCACCATCAACCACCGGCGGCTTCGGCTCGCGAAGCCAGCCGGGAGAGCGCCTGCGCGGCCACCGGATCAAGCGCGGCAGACGGCCTGCTCGTCAGTGCATCGATCATGCGCGGGTTCCAGAATGCGCGGATATGGTCCGCCACCGCCGCAACCGGATTGTCATCGAGCGCGAGGTTGCGCGCGATCTGGTTGGCCATGTGCACCAGCTTTTCATCGGTCTGACCGCTCATTCGGCAGGCTCCATGGCGCTGTCGTGGCCAGCGATCCGGCGCGATTGCGCTGCCTGCGCCGCATAGGCCTCCTGCCAGCCACTCGGGCCATTGCTGGCCGCGATCTGGACGGCGGTAACCTTGTATTCGGGGCAGTTGGTGGCCCAGTCCGAAAAATCAGTCGTCACCACATTGGCCTGCGTCATGGGATGGTGGAAGGTCGTGTAGACGATACCCGGTGCGACACGATCTGTCACGACCACGCGCAACGTCGTTTCGCCCGAACGGCTGGCGAGCCTTGCCCAGTCCCCAGTGCCAAGCCCGCGATTTTCGGCATCGACCGGGTGCATCTCCAGCACATCTTCCTGATGCCAGACGGTGTTGGCCGTGCGCCGGGTCTGCGCGCCGACATTATACTGGCTGAGCGTTCGCCCGGTGGTCAGCAGCAGCGGAAAGCGCGGGCCCGTGCGCTCATCGGTGGGTACATAATCGGTGACGACAAAGCGTCCCTTGCCGCGCACGAAGCCATCGACATGCATGATCGGGCTGCCATCGGGCGCAGCCTCGTTCACCGGCCATTGCAGCGATCCCTCGGCATCGAGCCGGTCGTAACTGACGCCCGCAAAGCTGGGCGTCAGCCGCGCGATCTCGTCCATGATCTCAGACGGATGGGTGTAGTTCCAGTCGAGCCCGATCGCGCGCGCCAGCGCCTGCGTGACCTGCCAGTCCTCGAGGCCATTCAGCGGCTCCATCACCTTTCGCACCGGCTGGATGCGGCGTTCGGCATTGGTGAAGGTGCCGTTCTTCTCGAGGAACGTCGATCCGGGCAGGAAGACATGCGCGTAATTGGCAGTCTCGTTGAGGAACAGATCGTGGACGATGACGCAGTCCATCGCCGCCAGACCTGCGGCGACATGGCGGGTATCGGGGTCGGACTGCAATATGTCCTCACCCTGGATGTAGATCGCCTTGAACGTGCCGTCGGTCGCCGCATCGAGCATGTTGGGGATGCGCAGACCCGGCTCCGGATCAATCGGCACGCCCCATTCCGCCTCAAACAACGCCCGGGCGGCGGCGTCCGAGACATGGCGATAGCCCGAGAGTTCGTGCGGAAAGCTGCCCATGTCGCAGGCGCCCTGGACGTTGTTCTGCCCGCGCAACGGGTTCACGCCGACACCGCGACGGCCGATATTGCCGGTCGCCATCGCAAGGTTGGCGATAGCCATCACGGTGGATGAGCCCTGCGAATGCTCGGTGACTCCCAAGCCGTAATAGATCGCGCCATTGCCGCCGGTGGCATAAAGCCGCGCCGCACCGCGCACGGTCTGTGCATCGACGCCGGTGACCGGAGCGAGGAACTCGGGGCTGTTGCGGTCCTGAGCGACGAACTCGGCCCAGTGGCTGTATTCGTCCCAGTCGCAGCGTTCGCGGATGAACGCTTCGTCCGCCAACCCTTCGGTCACGATGACATGCGCCATGGCGGTGAGGATCGCGACATTGGTACCGGGACGCAGCGGCAGGTGGTAGTCCGCTGCGATGTGCGGCGAACGCACGATGTCCGTCCGACGCGGATCGATGACGATCAGCTTCGCCCCTTGCCGCAGCCGCCGCTTCATCCGGCTGGCAAACACCGGGTGACCATCGGTCGGGTTCGCGCCGATCACCAGAATGACATCGCTGTCCTCAACGCTGTCAAAGTCCTGCGTGCCCGCCGATGTCCCGAAGGTGGTCTTGAGACCATAGCCTGTGGGCGAATGACAGACCCGCGCGCAGGTATCGACATTGTTGGTGCCAAAGCCCGCCCGGATCAGCTTCTGCACCAGAAACGTCTCTTCATTGGTGCAGCGGCTCGACGTGATGCCGCCCAGCGCGTTGCGGCCATACGTTTCGCGAATCTGGTTGATGCGCGCCGCAGCAAAACCCAGCGCCTCGTCCCAGCTGACCTCGCGCCAGGGCTGGTCGATCGTGTCACGGATCATCGGCTTGAGGATGCGTTCCTGATGCTGGGCGTAGCCCCAGGCGAAGCGACCCTTGACGCAGCTGTGGCCGCGATTGGCCTTGCCATCCTTCCACGGAACCATCCGCACCAGCTGCTCTCCGCGCATCTCGGCGCGGAAGGTGCAGCCGACACCGCAATAGGCGCAGGTGGTGACGACCGAACGCTCGGGCTTGCCGATCGCCTTGACCGTCTTTTCCTGCAGGCTGGCGGTGGGGCAGGCCTGGACGCACGCGCCGCAGGAGACGCATTCGGACGACAAAAAGCTGTCCGAAGCCAGGCCCGCCGAGACCTTGCTGTCAAAACCGCGCCCGTCGATGGTCAGCGCCAGCGTGCCCTGCACCTCGTCGCATGCACGCACGCAGCGCGAGCAGGCGATGCACTTCGCGGGATCGAAATCGAAATAGGGGTTCGAGGTGTCGACCTCGGCTTCGAGATGATTTTCGCCCGAATAGCCATAGCGCACATCGCGCAGGCCGACAGCCGCAGCCTGATCCTGCAGCTCGCAGTCATTGTTGGCGCTGCACGTCAGGCAGTCCAGCGGATGGTCGGAGATGTAGAGCTCCATCACCCCGCGCCGCAGCTTTTCCAGCCGCGGCGTCTGGGTGTGCACGGTCATGCCCTCGGCGACCGGTGTGGTGCAGCTGGCGGGCGTGCCGCGCATCCCGTCGATCTCGACCAGGCACAGGCGGCACGATCCGAACTGCTTGAGGCTGTCGGTTGCGCAGAGTTTGGGGATCGAACCGCCGGACAAGGCCGCCGCGCGCATCACGGTGGTGCCCGCAGGCACGGTCACCGCGCGCCCGTCGATCAGGCAAGTCACCTCGGTTTCGGAAACGACAGGCGGCGTGCCCAGATCGGTCTGGCGTTCATAGCCCATAAGGATGCTCCAGAAAGGTCATTCGGCGGCTACCTGCTGCTCAGGCTCTGCGCCGAAATCCTCGGGGAAATGCCGCAATGCCGACAGCACAGGATAGGGCGTAAAGCCGCCCAGCGCGCACAGCGAGCCGAACTTCATCGTCTCGCAAAGGTCCTCGATCAGCGCGATCTCTTGCGTCAGGCTGCGCTGGGCCTTGGCGGCGTTGCGCATCTGCGGCAGGTGCTCGACCTGATCGGCAGTGCGGCCTGTCCGTGCACGGATGCGGTCCATCACCTCGACACCGCGAACCGCACCGATGCGGCACGGGGTGCACTTGCCGCAGCTTTCCGCCGCGCAGAATGCGAATGCGAACCGCGCCTGTGCGCTCATGTCGGCGGTTTCGTCGAACACCGTGATCCCGGCATGGCCGATCAGCCCGTCTGCCGCCGCAAACGCCTCGTAATCGAACGGCAGGTCAAAATCCGATGGCGGATGATAGGCCCCCAAAGGTCCGCCAACCTGCACCGCGCGCACCGGGCGGCCCGATGCCGTGCCGCCACCGATCTCGTTGACCAGTTCCCCCAGCGTGATGCCGAAACCGACCTCGAACAGCCCGCCATGGCAGATGTTGCCTGCAAGCTGGATCGGCATGGTTCCGCGCGAGCGGCCAAAACCGATGTCGGCATATGCCTGAGCCCCGTTCGCCAGAATGAACGGCACAGCGGCGAGCGTCAGCACATTGTTGACCACGGTGGGCTTGCCGAACAGCCCTTCCAGCGCGGGCAACGGCGGCTTGGCACGCACCTCGCCGCGCTTGCCCTCCAGCGAATTGAGCAGCGAGGTTTCCTCACCGCAGACATAGGCCCCTGCCCCGACGCGCACTTCCAGCACGAACGGCGCGATGAGATGGGCGCTCAGTTGCACCGCCGCTTCCATCTTGGCGATGGCGTGCGGATATTCGCTGCGGATATAGACATAGCCTTTGGACGCACCGACTGCGTGCCCGGCAATGGCCATGCCCTCGATCAGCATGAAGGGGTCACCCTCCATCACCATACGGTCGGCAAAGGTCGCGCTGTCGCCCTCATCGGCGTTGCAGACGATGTACTTGTGCGCGCCCCTGGCGTTGGCCACCGTCGTCCATTTGATCCCGGCGGGGAAGCCCGCACCGCCGCGCCCGCGCAAGCCCGAGCGAGTCACGGCGTCAATCGTCGCCTCCGGCCCCAGCGCGCGGGCCTGCGCCAGACCCTCCCAACCGCCGTTCGCGGCATAATCTTCAAGGCTCAGCGGGCGCGTCTTGCCCGCGCGGGCGAAGGTGAACCGCTGCTGGCGCGCAATGAACGGGTGGTCGGCAATCACGCCAATCGCCTTGGCCGAAGTGCCCGCCAGCACCGCAGCGACATCACCCGGCGCAAGCGGGCCAAAGCCCATGCCGTCGATCTCTGCCAGCGGCTCGAGCCAATGCATCCCCCAGGACGAAACCCGTTCGACCGTGCAGCCCACACCAGCAAAAGCCTTTGCCACCGCATCCGCCCCACACGCCAGCGCCAGTGCATCGTCAGAAATCCGCACCACGGTCATGCCATGTCCTCGATCAGCGCACCCAGCCGCGCCGCATCGAGCCGGGCATGGAGCGTGTCGCCGATCAGCGCATTGGGGCCGACACTGCACAGGCCCAGACAATACACCGTCTCCAGCTTGACGCCGGGCATGTCGGGAAGATCGCGCACCAGTGCCTCGACCCCGCGCGCCTGGCACGATTCCGCGCGGCACAGCTTGACCACCTTGCGCGGTTCGGGGGCTGCATGGAAATCATGGTAGAAGCTCACGACGCCGTGGACTTCAGCCCGGCTGAGGTTGAGCGCCTGGGCGATGGTCCGCACTGCATCTTCGGACACATGACCGAAGGTCGCCTGCACCTCGTGCAGGATCGGAAGCAATGGCCCTTCGCGTTCTGAATGAGCCGCGATGATGGTATCGATCTGCGTCATGACGGTCGCAGACTGACCACAGGCGCAGATGAGATCAAATCAATAGATCGAAAGATTGATAGGACTTGTCTATCAAGTGGTCTCGGACGCCAGTTCTCGCGCGGTAGCGAGCCCGGCCTGCACCATGGCGCTCAACGGGTTGCGGTTCATGATGACAAGGCCGACCCTGCGCGTTTCGGCATCATCGGCAATCGGCATGAAACGCGCCCAATCCAGCCCATGCAGCAGGTCGCCATAGCTGTTCGGCACGATCGTGCTGAACCGGCCCGATCGCACCATGTCGAGCAGCACGACATAGCTGTCGGCCACCGCCCGCGGCGTGATCGACGTGCCGAACGCAGCGAGGCGCGCATCGAGAATCCGGCGGAACTGCATCGACTGGTGCAGCAGGCACAACGGCTGGGCAGCGACCGTGGCCCAGGTTACCGCGGCACTGCCGGCCACCGGATTGTCGGCGCGGCTCACGAACAGATAACGCTCCTGGTCGAGCGCGATCGACAGCGCATTGGCCGGAGGCTCGTTGTCCAGATAGGTCAGCCCCGCATCGCATTCGAACGCGTGCAGCGCCCGATCGATCTCGCGCGATGTAGCCGATCGCACCGAAACGCTGAGGCCGGAATTGCGGCGCAACAAGGTCTCGCAGAACCGTCCGGCCAGCGCCTGTGCAGCGGGAATCGCCATCAGCCTGAATTCCCCGCCCAGCGGCGAGGCATTGGCCGAAAGCGTGCTCGCCATGCTGCCAACAGCGCCCAGGATCTGCTCAGCCCAGGGCAGGATCGCCTCGCCATGGCTGGTCAGCCCGGCATAGCGGCGGTCGCGCTCCACCAGCCTTTGCCCCATCTCTTGCTCGAGCGCGGCCAGTCCAGCCGAAAGAGTGGGCTGCGAAACTCCGCAATCGGCTGCGGCGCGCGCAAAATGGCGCTCGCGGGCGATGGCGACGAAATAGCGCAACTGGCGTAGATGCATCGCCCCGGCTCCTCGGAAGCTCTGATAGATACTCGCTATGAGCCGCCTTTCATAGCGGGACGGCAGCATCGGGTGAAGCGCGAACTGCAGCCTGGCAGGCCGGCCGGCATCGGGTTGCCAGCGTGCATCCGGTCCCTGGTCCGGTTGCAGGAAGACTTCGCAAAATCTTATAAGCGCTGCATAATTCCGCCTTGTGCGCTGGTGACTCGCTCGCAAAACTGCACCGCGCAACGCAGGACCCTGCTGAAGGGGTGTTCTGGCATGGGTCGCAACCATCAAGGCGGGCCAGCGACCAGCAGCAGTTGAGAGGTTGAAATGAGTGGCACTTCTGCGCCCGTGATTAAGCGCGCCCCCGCTAAGACATTGACCGGCAGGGCAAATGACGTCCGGCTGCTGAAACGCGATGTCGCGATGAAACACCTTTGATGCCGGGCTCCGGCACGATCGATACCCTTCAGCCAAAGTGATTGGCCAAAGTGATTGGCTGGCCACCTTCGACCAACCCCATCATTTCGGCTCAGAGCAACGCCGACGCCTGTCCAAGGAAGAGAAAAGCGATGATTCACTGTGATCCGGTGGCAAATTATGCCCGTTCCATCCCTACGGCGCGCGCCATCGTCGACCTGGAAAGCGACAGGCGATGGACCTACGCTTCGCTCGACGTGGCGATCGACCGGTTGGCTGCCTGGCTGGTGACGGAACTGGGTGAAGCCAGCGAAGCGAGGGTGGCCACGCTGGCGCGCAACTGCGCCGAGATGCTGATACTGCAACTGGCCTGCGTCCGGGCGGGCTGCATCTTCGTGCCGTTCAACTGGCGGCTGGCGCCGGCCGAGATCGAGGCGCTGGCAGCCGATGCGGAGCCCGCGATCGTGTTCCACGATGCAGAATTTGCTCCGCCCTCTGCCGCGCAGAAGGCCATGGCCATGGACACCATGCTGTCGGTGGGCGAAGACGGCGCTTGTCCGCCCCGCTCTGCGCGCCGCGCTTTTGCCGACACCACGACATTGCTCTACACCTCAGGCACCAGTGGCCGCCCCAAGGGGGTGATGCTGTCGGAAGAGAACGCCTTCTGGGGCTGTGCCAATTTCATCTACGGCAATGATGTGACGATGCGCAGCGTCTTCCTGTGCGACATGCCGCTGTTTCATACAGCTGGGCTGTTTGCCGCCACGCGGGTGCCGATCCAGGCCGGGGGCGCCGTGCTGATCTCTCGCGGATTCGATCCGCAGCAAACGCTTGCGCGATTGTCCGATCCCGCCCTCGCAGTGACCCATTATTTCTCGGTCCCCCAGATGGCGGCGACCATCTGGAACCAGCCCAATTTCAAGCCGGAGATGCTGCATGGCCTGGTGGGCTGGGCGATCGGCGGCGCTCCCAACCCCAAGGCGCAGACCGAGCGGTTCGTCAACGCGGGCATCAAGATCACCGAAGGGTTCGGCATGTCCGAGACCGGATCGAACTTCGGCATGCCCACGCATGATCAGCAGGTGCTGATCGACAAGGCGGGCAGTTGCGGCCTGCCCTTCCTGACGGTCGAGACGAAAATCGTCGATGAGGATGGCAACGAGGTCCCGATTGGCGAGCGCGGCGAACTCTGGGTTCGGGGGCCGTGCGTGGCATCGGGCTATTGGAACCAGCCGGAAACGACCGCCAAGGCGTTTCGCGATGGCTGGTTCATCACCGGCGATGCCGCGCTGCGCGATGAGGACGGCTTCTTCTACATCGTCGACCGGAAGAAGGACATGTACATCTCCGGAGGCGAGAACGTGTACCCCGCCGAAGTCGAGGCCGTGATTGCAGAGCTGACCGATGTCGGCGAATGCGCGGTCATCGGTGTCCCGGATGACAGGTGGGGCGAGGTGGGCCGTGCCTATGTCATCCCGGTCCCCGGACGCGAGATCAAGGCCGAGGCGATCATCAGCCACTGCCAGGAACGGCTCGCCAAGTTCAAGATTCCCAAGACCGCGATTGTCACCGACTCGATCCCCCGTACCGCGTCGGGTAAGGTCCAGAAGCACCTGCTCAAGGATCGCGCGCTCGAGGAGCTGGCCACCACCTGACGCTTCGACCTATGCGGCGGTATCGGCAGTACCGGCGGATCGATCTGACCTGACGATCCCGGATTGGCTTGACGCCGCACTCCGGTGCGGCCCCAACATGCTTGCCTGTCTGCAGCCCTACCTACAGCATTGTCAGTAGACGCGCCAAGATACGCTGATAAGGTGCGGCGATGCTCCGTATCCTCAAGCGTCTGGCCCTGGGCCTCGTCGTCATCCTTGCCGTCACCGCCATCGCGCTCACCGTCTGGGAGCCGCTGGTCGCCGAATCGGGCAAGGCGCCGCCTGCGCGCAAATACAACGTGGAGATCATCCGCGACGATTTCGGCGTGCCGCACATCTTCGGCAAGACCGATGCCGACGTCGCTTATGGCGTCGCCTATGCGCACAGCGAGGATGATTTCTCGACCATCCAGGAAGTCGCCGCGATGACCCGCGCGCGCACCGGCGCGATGACAGGCGCGGATGGCGCGAAGGTTGATTTCGCCGCGCATCTGCTCGACATCCGCAGCACCGTCGACCGCAAGTACAACACGCTGCCCGCCGATATCCGCGCTTTGCTCGATGCTTATGCCGCGGGCCTCAACCATTTTGCCGACAAGCATCCGCAAGAGGTCCGACTGTCGGGCCTGTTCCCGCTCGACGGGCGCGACATTGCCGCTGGCTTCGTGCTGCGTTCGCCGTTCTTCTTCGGGCTCGATTCGGTGCTCGGTGCGTTGGTCGAGGGCAAGGACCTGCCGATCGAAGGCGGACCGAAGCTCAGCGGCCGCAGGGACAGTGGCAAGGATGTCGCGCGGGTGACGCCGATCGGCCCCGAGCCGGACATGAACGGATCGAATGCGTTCGCCGTCGCACCGTCGCGCTCGACCGACAATGTCACCCGGCTGATCTCGAACTCGCATCAGCCCTGGCGCGGCGGTGTCGCGTGGTACGAACTGGTCGTGCATTCGGAGGAAGGCTGGGATTTCGCCGGTGCGACCTTCCCGGGATCGCCCTATCCCTTCCTGGGCCACAACAAGACCCTGGGCTGGACCAACACGGTTAACCGGCCCGATCTGATCGATGTCTACAAGCTCGAACTCAACGACGACAAGACGCAGTACAGGCTCGACGGCAAATGGCGCGATCTGGAATCGAAGCGCGTCTGGCTGAAGGTCAAGATGGGGCCGTTCACGTTGCCCTATCCGCAGACCGTCTATCGCTCCGTCCATGGCCCGGTGATCATGAACGCCAAGGGCGCGTTCGCGATCCGCTATGCCGGGATCGACGAGCTCAAGATGCTCGAGCAGTATTTCCGCATCAACAAGGCGCGCAACTTTGATGAATGGAAGGCTGCGATGGCCATCCAGGGCGTGCCTGCGACGAACTTCATCTATGCCGATGCCCAGGGCAATATCGCGATGTCGTACAACGCGCTGTTCCCGGCGCGCAAACCCGGTGCGAACTGGCGCGGCGTGCTGCCGGGCGACCGCAGCGACCTGATCTGGAAGAGCCATCTGCCCTGGGACCGGGTGCCACTGCTGGTCAATCCGGCCTCCGGCTACATCATGAACGCCAACAACACGCCTTATGTCGCGGCAGGCCCCGGCGATGAGCTGGATCCGGCCAGCTTCTCCCCGCTGATGGGGATCGAGGCCGACATGACCAACCGCGCGCGGCAGGCGATTCTGCTGTTCGAGGCGGCGGGACAGATTGATGCGGCGACGCTCGACCGGATCAAATACGATGTCGGCTATGACAAGTCCGATTATGCCACCGGCTGGATCAACGCGCTGCTCGCGGTGAAAGCCGATGGCGACAAGCGCATCACGCAAGCGCAGGCGCTGCTGCGCGCGTGGGACTGGCAGATGGACAGCAAGGGCAAGGGTGATGCGCTCGCGCTGATGCTGATGCGTCCGGCGATGCGGCAGAGCTATCGCCGCCTGCCGCTGCCCGATGCGCGCGAGGAACTGGTGGCCGCGATCGACCATCTCGAAAAGCATTTCGGGTCGCTCGACCCGAAGCTGGGTACCGTGCTGCGGCTGCGCCAGGGCAAGGTCGACCTGCCGATGGATGGCGGGTCGGACACGCTGCGCGCGGCGACCCTGTGGGATGTCGACGAGAAGGATGGTCGCTTTGCCGTGCGGCACGGCGACAGCTTCATCCAGTTCGTCGAATGGGATGCAGACGGCAAGCTGATGTCGCGCTCTATCCAGCCGTTCGGAGCCGCCACCACCCGGCCCGACAGCCCGCATTACACCGACCAGGCGAAGCTGTTTGTCGAACACAAGACGAAGCCCGTCTATTTCACCCGCGAACAGCTGATGCCGCATGCCAAGCGGCGTTATCGCCCGTGATTGTCGCTTGAAACGAGCCTCGCAACGCTTATGGTTTCGAACAGCAACCCAAGGCGGAACCGGCGCTCCTGCGACACACCGGTGACACCGAAGAGAACAAACAGACACACTCCCAAGAGAGGCTCTATTCCCATGCTCAAGCCCTTTCGTTCGCTTATCGCCGTCTCGTCGCTGGCGCTGGCCGTGGCGCTTGCCCCCGCGCACGCGCAGCAGGCAGCTCCCGTCGCCGAGCTCGTCAAGACGGTCAACATCCCCTACCAGCAGTTCACGCTGGCAAATGGCCTGACCGTGATCGTCCACGAAGACCGCAAGGCGCCGATCGTCGCGGTATCGATCTGGTATGATGTCGGCTCCAAGCACGAGCCCAAGGGCAAGACCGGCTATGCCCATCTGTTCGAACACATCATGTTCAACGGATCGGAAAACGCCAAGGGCGACTATTTCGAGTATCTCAAGAAGCTGGGCGCGACCGATTTCAACGGCACCACCTGGTTCGATCGCACCAACTATTTCCAGACCGTGCCCAAGGCAGGGCTGGAAGGCGCATTGTTCCTGGAAAGCGACCGCATGGGCCATCTGCTCAACGGCATCACCCAGGAAAAACTGACCAACCAGATCGGCGTGGTGCAGAACGAAAAGCGCCAGGGTGACAACCAGCCTTATGGCCTGGTCGAATACAAGCAGATCGAGATGCTGACCCCGCCCGACCACCCTTATGGCCACTCGACGATCGGATCGATGGCGGACCTCGAAGCCGCATCGCTCGACGACATGAAGAAGTGGTTCACCGATCACTACGGCCCCAACAACGCCATCCTCGTGCTGGCCGGCGACATCAACGTTGCCGAAGCCAAGCCGCTGGTCGAAAAGTATTTTGGCGACATCGCCAAGGGCCCTGAAGTGGCCAAGCTGAACCCGCCGCTGCCGACGCTGGACAAGGAAAAGGTCGCGGTGATGAAGGACAAGGTGCCCACCGCGCGCCTGTATCGCTTCTGGATGGTGCCGGGGCTTAACGATCCTGATTTTGCCGCGCTTGATGTGGCCGCCACCGTGCTCGGCGGCCTCGCCAGCTCGCGGCTCGACAACATTCTGGTGCGCGAAGAGCAGACTGCGGTCGCGGTCACCGCATCCACACTGCCCTTCGTCAACGGCAGCGCGTTCGAGGCCTATGTCGATGTAAAGCCCGGCGCGGACATCGACGCAGTGTCGAAGCGTTTCGACGAGATCCTGGCTGATTTCATCGCCAAGGGCCCGACCGCAGACGAAGTGCAGCGCGTTGCAACACGCGAAGCCGCCAGCCGTATCACCGGTCTGGAGCAGGTCGGCGGTTTCTCGGGCAAGGCGGTCACGCTGGCCGAAGGTGCGCTCTATTCGGATGATCCTGCGTTCTACAAGAAGCAGCTCGACATGCTCGCGGCGATGACGCCCGAAAAGGTCACCACTGCGATGAAGAAGTGGCTCACCCGCCCCGTCGCCAAGCTGCACGTGCTGCCCGGCGAGCGTGAGGCCTATGCCGATGATGCCGGCGGCAGCGCAGGCCAGGCGACCGGCGCAGGTCCCGCGATGCGCACAGGTGTGCTGGCGGCGCCTGCCTTCTATTCCAGCATGGCAGAAGACGCGATCGCCGCAGGCTCTGCGAGCAAGCAGCCGCTGGCTGCCATCGATCGCTCGACCTTCCCCGAAGCCGGCGCGGTGCCCGATCTCGACTTCCCCGATGTCGAGGAAGCGACGCTTTCCAACGGTATCAAGGTGCGCTTCGCCAAGCGGACTGCGGTCCCCGTCGTCCGGGTCGCGGTCAGCTTTGACGCGGGCTTTGCCAGCGATCCCAAGGACGCGCTGGGCACCAACAGCCTGATGATCGCGCTGCTGCAGGAAGGCACGCAGAAGCTCAATTCGGTGCAGCTCGCCGAAGCACAGGAGCGTCTGGGCACAACCATCAGCGCTTCGTCCGATCTCGACCGCACCATCGTGTCGATGAGCGCGATGAAGCCCAACCTCGGTGCATCGCTCGACCTGCTGGCCGATGTCATCCGCACACCTGCCTTCGATGCCAAGGAACTGGAGCGCGTGCGCGTGCAGCAGCTGACCCGCATCCAGGCGGAAAACACCCAGCCCCAGGGCATCGCGCTGCGCAACCTGCCGCCGCTGCTCTACGGCACCAGCCACCCCTATGGCGTGCCGCTGACCGGCACTGGTGATCCGGCCGTGGTCACCAAGCTGACCCGCGACCAGATCGCGGCCTATCACAGCCAGTGGATGCGGCCCGAGCGCGCGTCGATCTTCGTCGTCGGCGATACCACGCTCAAGGACATGATGCCGATGCTGGAGGCGCGCTTCGGCAAATGGCCGTCCAACCGCATGGCGCTGACGCAGAAGGATTTCAGCGCCGCGATCCCCGAAGGCCAGGGCCGCATCATCCTGATCGACCGCCCCAATTCGCCGCAGTCGCTGATCCTGGCGGGCCAGGTGCTCAAGGCCAAGGGCACCGACGACCTGTTGGCGCTGGAAACCGCCAACGACATTCTGGGCGGCGATTTCCTCTCGCGCATCAACATGGACCTGCGCGAGACCAAGGGCTGGTCCTATGGCACCCGCACCCTGATCCAGCGCCCCAAGAACGACGTGCCGTTCCTGGCGTTTGCACCGGTGCAGACCAACCAGACCGGCCCCTCGGTCGCCGCGATCATCGAGCAGATGAACGGCTTTATCGGTGACAAGGGCGTCACCCCCGAAGAGCTGGACCGCACCGTCAAGGGCAACAGCCTGGAGCTGGCGGGCACCTATGAACGCTCGTCCTCGGTGCTCTCGCAGATGCAGTCGGACGCGCTCTATGGCCGCCCGACCAACTATGCCGAAAGCCTGGCAGCACAGTATCGCAGCATGGACGCCGAAAAGCTGAATGCCGCGATGCGCGGCGCGCTGAACCCCAAGGCGCTGACCTGGGTCATCGTGGGCGATGCTGCCAAGGTCGAGGAACAGCTCAAGGCATTGAACATGCCGATCGAAGTTCGCCGCGCTGCCCCGGCAGCCGGAGACAAATAAGCCTAGTATTTTCAACCACCCAAGAGAGGACTGAACATGTCAGTAGCTGGACAATATGATTGCGTGACCAAATCGCCGATGGGCGACCAGAAGTCGGTGCTGACCGTCACTGTTGACGGCGACAGCTGGACCGGATCGAACGCCGGCCAGATGGGCGCGCTCGACATCACCGACGGCAAGGTCGACGGCAACACGCTGACCTGGACGATGGACATGAAGGTGCCGATGCCGATGAAGCTGGAAGGCACCGCCACCGTCGATGGCGACACCATCACCGGCCAGGTCAAGGCAGGCGCCTTCGGCACCATGGCGATGACCGGCACCCGCAAGGCGTAAGCTTTCGCGGGATTTTCGAGAAACCCTCCCCGTGCGCGCCATGGGGAGGGTTTTTTATGGGCGGTGCGCCTCGACCGGATCGTTTGGATCGGGCGTTTCCACTGACGACACATGGTTGAGCGCAATCACCCAGCGCCCGCCGACCCGCCGCATCAGCCGGGTATTGATGCCAAATTGCGGGCTCTCCGCGCGGTCGAGGTGATAGCGGCTGATCAGCTGCGCGGCATCTGGTGCCAGCATCTCCACCTTGATATCATAGAAATGCAGCGTCCCCCGCCGCTCGGGCGCGCCGCCATAATCGCGGACATAATGGTCGAGCGTGCCCTGCCAGTCGTCCTGAAACTGCCCGCGCGAGACGAACACCACACCGGGGTTCTGGAAGCCGCGCATATAGCCTTCGAAATCGCCGCGGTTCCACGCAGCCTGCATGCTGGCGATGACACTGCGGATTTCGGCCTCGGGCGTCGGCGCTTCAGCCGCAACAGGCGCAACATAGGCCGCCAAGCCGACAGCACAGGTCGCCACGGCCCGAATTTGACATCCCCATATTGACTGCATATTCTTCTCCCGGGGGCTCAAGACACTATAAGATACGGACCCAGCTGGCCCCTCTGATCTTGTTGATCAAGTTAGGAGAATGCCATGTTCACCCATGTTCTGCTGTCTTCGCTGCTCGCTGCTTCCTCGCCGCTCGCTGCGACAGCACCTTCCTTCATCGTACCGCAGATCGGTGCCAGTTCAACGCGGCGCGGCAAGATCGTCAGGATCATCTGCATCATTACCCGGGGCAAGCCCAAGTTCTGCTGATCGGCGACGATATCTGCAGCCCGGCCCCTGGCTAGCAGCGCCGGGCTGCGGATAGGGCTTACGCCTGCCCTTCAGTTCGCACCCTTGCCCGCCTTGGCGAGCTTCGCCTTTTCGGCCGCGATGAACTCTTCCATCTTCTGCTCCATCACCGGCAGCGGCACCGAGCCCAGATTGAGGAACGTATCGTGGAACGGCCGCTGGTCGAACGCGGTGCCCAGCTCGGCCTCTGCCTTGACGCGCATCTTGCGCAATGACAGCTCGCCCAATTTGTACGCCAGTGCCTGGGCCGGCCAGGAAATGTAGCGATCGACCTCGGTCTCGACATCGCGCTGCGCCAGCGCGGTGTGCCCCGCGAGGTAATCGATCGCCTTCTGCCGGCTCCAGCCCTTGGTATGGATGCCGGTGTCGATCACCAGCCGCACCGCGCGCCACATCTCGAAGGTCTGGCGGCCGAACTCTTCGTAAGGCGTTTCGTACAGGCCCAGCTTGGTGCCCAGCCATTCGGTATACAGGCCCCAGCCCTCGCCATAGCCCGAGAAATAGGTCTGGCGGCGGAAATCGGGCCGATCGGGTGCCTCCAGCGCGACCGCGGCCTGGAAGCTGTGACCCGGAATGCATTCGTGCAGCGCCAGCGCGGTCAGGTTGTACAGCGGCCGCGACGGCAGGTCATAGGTGTTGAACAGGCAGCTATCCAGCCCGCCGCGTCCCGAGGTGTAGATCGGCGCGATGACATCGGGCACCGGCAGGATGGTGAAGCGATAGCGCGGCAGGAAATTGAACGTTTCCTTGAGCTTGCCGTCCATCCGCTTGGTGACATAGGCCGCGTACGACAGCAGCTCGCGCGGGGTCTTGGCGTAGAATTGCGGGTCGGTGCGCATGAACTGCAGGAACTCTGGGAAGGTGCCCTTGAACCCGGTCTCGCGCATCGTCTTCTGCATGTCGGCATCGATCCGCGCGACCTCCTTCAGGCCGATCTCGTGGATCTGCTCAGGCGTCAGGTCGAGCGTGGTGTAGAGCTTGATCTGGTCCTGATAGAAGCGCTTGCCATTGGGCAGCGAATAGGCGTCGATCTGCGTCCGCGCCTTGGGCATGTATTCGCCCCGCATGAAGCTGAGCAGCTTGGCATAGGCCGGCACCACCGACGTCTCGATTGCCTTGAGCGCTTCTGCGCGCAGCCTGGCCTGCTCGTCCGGCGCGATATTCTGCGGCATCACGCGGAAGGCGTCGTAGAACGGGCTGGCCTCGCCCGCGACGGTATAAGCCTCGATCGTCGCATCGCGCCCTTCGATGCCCACACGCGGCACGGTATAGCCGCGCGCCAGCCCTGCGCGCATGTTGACGATGTTCTCGTCGAAAAAGCGGGGAATGTCGTTCATCCGACCAAGATAGCGCTTGTAGCCGGTGGCATTGCCAAAGCCCTGGCGCGGGTTCAGCCCGCCCCAGAAGAAGGTGTCGCTGTTGAATGGGGCTTCATAGGTCTTGTATGCGATGCTGTTGGCATTCTCCCACACCGACTGGCGAAACACCGCGGCATTGACCTGCTCGTCGGGCGACAGCTGATCCATCGGGATGGCATCAAGCTGCCTCAGGACATCGGTCCAATAGGCCAGCCGCCGTGCTTGCGCCTCGGCGGTCTCGTCGGAAAAGCGATCGCCCTGCACCCAGCGGCCGCCCTCCTTGTTCTGCGCAAATTCCTTCTGCCGCCATTCCCATTCGGCATCATAGAGCGCGCGCAACTTCGCATCCATCGGGCCGGGTGCGGGTTTGGCCGCAGCCGCTGCGGGCGGCGCTTCCTGCGCGAAAACGGGACCGGTGCCGAGGCTCGCAGCCCCCAGCAGGAGCGAAAGCAGGACAGGTGATGCGCGCATGATATGGGACCCCGGATGGACAGCGTGTCGATACGCCGCATTAGACGCAGGGCGGGGTCGCGGGGTCAAGAGGCTCGATGAGTTATCGTATACGAAAAACATCAAGCAGTTGGATTTACTCCGTTCTCACAGAGGAACGGGCAGGGCTTACCCCTCGCGCCGTTTCAGCAACGCCGAGCGGAGGCAGCGGCACACAACCTCGCCGCGCTGGTTGATCAGCTCGTGCGTGAAGGTCACGATCCCGGCATTGGGGCGCGACTTGGATGGCGTCAGCTCCATGACCTCGCTGGTCGCGCGCATCGTATCGCCGATGAACACCGGCTTGGGCATGACGAGCTTGTCGTACCCCAGGTTCGCCACCAGCGTGCCCAAGGTCGTGTCCCCCACCGACAGCCCCACCATCAGGCTGAACGTGAAGGTGCCGTTGACCAGGATCTGCCCGAACTCGCTCGCCTTGGCCGCCTCGGCATCCAGATGCAGCGGCTGCGGATTGTGCGTCATCGTGCTGAACAGCAGATTGTCGGTCTCTGTCACCGTCCGGCGGATCTCATGCTCGATCCGGTCACCGATGTTCCACTCGTCGAAATATCGTCCTGCCATTCTACCATCCCTTTAACCCCTCTCCCTTGATGGGAGAGGGCCCCCTTCCCTCTCCCTCGACGGGAGAGGGTTGCGCAGACTTATGAGCGAAGCGAATTAGTCGAAGCTGGGTGAGGGTGAAAGCAACGCTGGCGTCTGCGCTCCCAATATTACCCTCATCCAACTGCGCCTAGCTGACTGCGTCAGCAAGGCTTCGTATCCTTCTCCCATCAAGGGAGAAGGTTTGTCATTCCGCCGCCTCAATCCGCACCAGCACCGCCTCAACCTGCACCTGCGCGCCCTCGCTGGCGTTCAACTCCGCCACCACGCCATCAAACGGCGCGACCAACGAATGCTCCATCTTCATCGCCTCCAGCGTCAGCAACTTCTGCCCCTTGGTGACCGACTGACCCGCAGTCACATCCACCGCAATCACCTTGCCCGGCATGGGGGAGAGGATGGAGCCGGAAGAGGCTGAAGCCACTGCAGCGTCGGTTGATGGCTGCAACGCAAAAAAATGGCTCTCTCCATGTTCAGTGACGATAACTGGACCATCAGGTTCAAAGGTGGATGGCAATCCCGTATTAGTGTCGGCACTGGTTGCTGAACAAACATATCGCATTCCGTTCGCAAACAGGGATAAGTTTGTTTCGGCACGCGAGTTCACTCTGAAGCCGAAAAGGCCTTCTTGAAACGCCCTGTCTTCAC
This sequence comes from Hydrogenophaga intermedia, assembly GCA_943370475.1. GTDB lineage: Bacteria > Pseudomonadota > Alphaproteobacteria > Sphingomonadales > Sphingomonadaceae > Blastomonas. Next base: position 83,452 of record CALRRI020000003.1, on the reverse strand, counting down.
GATCATACCAATCGAGCCAGTCGCGCCGAAAACGCCGACCCGCACTTGCCAGTGCATTCTCAGATGGGTCAATATGTTCCGTTAACGTATCACCGGCCCGACCGATCAGTCCGGTGTCGATATGCCCCTTTGCAAAAGCATCAAGCACGAGACACTTGTAAAGAAACCTCTTGTTGGTGCGAATTTTTCCAACGTAGCTCCTATTTAAGTACTCAATCAGCAACGTGCGAGCCTCGTCCCGGCTCTCCCCTCTTGAAATGATCTTCGCGATCATCGGGTCATAAAAGGTGCTGACCCGATCGCCTTCTTCAACTGCGCTTTCTACTCGAGCGTCGTAAGCGTAACCCAAAAAGTCAACAGACCCAGGACTAGGCAAAAACCCCTTCGCCGGATCCTCTGCGTACAATCGCGCTTCCATCGCCCAACCGTTGATGGCCAGCTCATCCTGCCTGAGCGGGATCGGCTCGCCGCTCGCAACGCGCAGCTGCCATTCGACCAAATCGACCCCGGTGATCTCCTCGGTCACCGGATGCTCGACCTGCAGCCGCGTGTTCATTTCCATGAACCAGATGCGATCCGCGCGCAGGCCTTCCGAACCATCGGCGATGAACTCGATGGTCCCTGCGCCCTCATAATCCACCGCCTTGGCCGCGCGCACCGCCGCGCCGCAGACCGCCTCGCGGGTTGCTTCGTCCATGCCAGGCGCGGGGGCTTCCTCAATCACCTTCTGGTGGCGGCGTTGCAGTGAGCAATCTCGCTCGAACAGATGGACGACATTGCCATGGCTATCGCCAAACACCTGCACCTCGATATGCCGCGGGCTTTCGATCCACTTTTCCAGCAGCACGACATCGTTGCCAAAACTCGCCGCCGCCTCGCGCTTGCAGCTGGTGAGCGCATCGGCGAAGTCCGCCGCCGCATCGACCTTGCGCATCCCCTTGCCGCCGCCGCCCGCGACCGCCTTGATCAGCACCGGATAGCCGATCTTGGCGGCTTGCTCGGCGAGAAAATCGGGGTCCTGATTGTCCCCCATATAGCCCGGCGTGGTGGGCACGCCTGCGGCATCCATCAGCTTCTTCGCCGCATCCTTCAGCCCCATCGCGCGGATCGAATCCGGCTTGGGGCCCACCCAGATCAGCCCTGCGTCGATCACGGCCTGCGCGAACTCGGCGTTTTCAGACAGGAAGCCATAGCCGGGATGGATCGCCTCTGCGCCGGTCGCCTTGGCGGCGGCAATGATCTTCTCGCCGACGAGATAGCTCTCGCGCGCGGGCGAAGGCCCGATATGCACCGCCTCATCGGCAGACCGCACATGCAGTGCCTTGGCATCGGCGTCCGAGTAGACCGCCACGGTGCGCACACCCATGGCGCGCGCGGTGCGGATGATCCGGCAGGCGATCTCGCCGCGGTTGGCGATGAGGAGGGATTTCAGCATGGGGTGCAACCTTCTTCGTCACCCTGAACTTGTTTCAGGGCCCATTTCACGGCATTTTCCGGGCGATGATCGACCGCCAGCCGTGCGTCTATATCCTTGCGAGCGCTCCCTTTGGGACGCTGTACATCGGCGTGACGTCGAACCTGCACGAACACCGCAGCGATGTCAGCAAAGGCTTCACGTCGCGCTATCAGGTCCATCGCCTGATGCGCTTCGAGCTGTTCGACACCATGGAAGGCGCCATCGAGCGGGAGAAGCAGCTCAAGCGCTGGCATCGGCAGTGGAAGATCAACCTCATCGAAACCGACAACCCGCATTGGGTCGATCTGGCGGCGTCGATGGGCTTTGCGCCCGTCCCGCCGCGCGGCAGGCGCAATGGGCCCTGAAACAAGTTCAGGGTGACGGGGTTGGTACGCGAGAGCTAAGATCACATCCGGAACACGCCGAACCGCGTGCCCTCCTCGACCGGCGCGTTCAGGCACGCCGCGAACGCCAGGCCCAGCACGTCGCGGGTCTGCGCCGGGTCGATGATGCCATCGTCCCACAGGCGGGATGTCGCGTAATAGGGGTTGCCCTCGTCCTCGTATTTCTGCCGCACCGGGGCCTTGAACGCCTCAGCCTGATCGGGCGTCCAGCTGTCCGCATCGCGGTGAACGGTCGCGAGCACGCTGGCAGCCTGCTCGCCGCCCATCACGCTGATGCGCGAGTTCGGCCAGCTGAACAGGAAGCGCGGTGAGTACGCCCGCCCGCACATGCCGTAATTGCCCGCGCCAAAGCTGCCGCCAATCAGCACGGTGACCTTGGGCACGCTCGCGGTCGCGACCGCCGTCACCAGCTTGGCGCCATGCTTGGCGATGCCTTCCGCCTCGTACTTGCCGCCGACCATGAAGCCGCTGATATTCTGCAGGAACAGCAACGGAATGCGCCGCTGGCAGGCCAATTCGATGAAATGCGCGCCCTTGACCGCGCTTTCGCTGAACAGCACGCCGTTGTTGGCGAGGATCGCGACCGGCATGCCCCAGATATGCGCGAAACCGCACACCAGCGAGCTGCCATAGAGAGCCTTGAACTCGTGGAATTCGCTGCCATCGACCAGCCGCGCGATCACCTCGTGCACATCATACGGCGCGCGGACATCGGACGGGATGATGCCAAACAGCTCCTCCGCATCGAAGTTGGGCGCGCGCGGATCGCGGACATCGATATTCGGTTTGGGGATCGGCCCCAGGTGCGAGACGATGTCGCGCACGATGGTCAGCGCGTGTTCGTCATTCTCCGCGACATGATCGACCACGCCGGACCTGCGCCCGTGCAGATCGCCGCCGCCAAGGTCTTCGGCGCTGATTTCTTCGCCCGTCGCGGCCTTGACCAGCGGGGGCCCGGCGAGGAAGATCGTGCCCTGATTGCGCACGATCACGCTTTCGTCGGACATTGCGGGGACGTACGCACCGCCGGCGGTGCAGCTGCCCATCACACAGGCGATCTGCGGGATGCCCTTGGCGCTCATGTTCGCCTGGTTGAAGAAGATGCGGCCGAAATGGTCGCGGTCGGGGAAGACCTCGGCCTGGTGCGGCAGGTTCGCGCCGCCGCTGTCGACCAGATAGATGCACGGCAGCCGGTTGGCCTCGGCAATCTCCTGCGCGCGCAGGTGCTTCTTCACCGTCATCGGATAATAGGTGCCGCCTTTGACGGTGGCGTCGTTGCACACGATCATGCACTGGCGGCCCGAGACGCGGCCGATGCCGGCGATCATGCCTGCGCCGGGGATTTCGCCATCGTAGAGATCGCAAGCAGCCAGCTGACCGATCTCCAGGAACGGCGAGCCCGGATCGAGCAATCGCTCGACCCGCTCGCGCGGCAGCAGCTTTCCGCGCGCCGTATGCCGCTCGCGCGACTTGGCGTTGCCGCCCAGCGCGGCCTCGGCCACCTTGCCCCAGAGCTCATCGCGCAAGCCGATATTGTGCATAAATGCTGCGCGGTAGGTGTCTGAATTCGTGTCGATCTTGGTATCGAGCGTGGGGGCAGACATCACCGCGCTCCGATCAGTTCGCGCGCGATCAGGAAGCGGCGGATTTCGTTGGTGCCCGCGCCGATGTCGTACAGTTTGGCATCGCGCAGGAAGCGTTCCACCGGCCAGTCGGTGGTATAGCCCGCACCGCCCAAAGCCTGGATCGCCTCGAGCGAGCATTTCACCGCATTTTCGCTCGCGAGCAGGATCGCGCCTGCGGCATCGAAGCGCGTCGTCTTGCCCGCATCGCACGCGCGGGCGACCGCATAGACATAAGCGCGCGCGCTGTTGAGCGCGACATACATGTCGGCGACCTTGGCCTGCACCATCTGGAATGAGCCGATGGGCGAGCCGAACTGCTTGCGCTCGCGCACATAGGGCAGCACCACGTCGAGGCACGCCTGCATGATGCCCAAAGGCCCTGCCGCCAGCACCGCGCGCTCATAGTCGAGCCCGCTCATCAGCACGCCGACGCCGCCGTTCAGCGGACCCATGATGTTTTCCTCCGGCACGAAGCAATCGTTGAAAACCAGCTCTGCGGTGGGGCTGCCGCGCATCCCCATCTTCTGGATCTTCTGGCCGATGCTGAAGCCCGGCATATCCTTTTCGATGATGAACGCGGTGATGCCGCCCGATCCCTCACCCGTCTTGGCATAGACGATCAGCGTCTGCGCATAAGCCGAATTGGTGATCCAGAACTTGGTGCCGTTGAGCCGGTATCCGCCTGCGACTTCGCTGGCCTTGAGCTTCATCGAGACCACGTCCGATCCCGCGCCCACTTCGGACATCGCCAGCGACCCGACATGCTCGCCCGAGATCAGCCCGGGCAGATATTTCGCCTTCTGGTGCACATTGCCCCAGCGGCGCAGCTGGTTGACGCACAGGTTGGAATGCGCGCCGTACGACAGCCCCAGCGAGGCGCTCGCGCGGCTCACCTCTTCCATCGCGATGACATGCTCAAGGTAACCAAGGCCCAGCCCACCATCTTCCTCGCTCACGGTGATGCCGTGCAGGCCGAGCGCGCCCATCTGCGGCCACAGCTCGATCGGGAACCAGTCCTCGGCATCGATCTTCGCGGCGATCGGCGCGATTCTATCGGCAGCAAAGCGCGCGGTGGTGTCGCGGATCATGTCGGCGGCTTCGCCCAGTGCGAAGTCGAAATCGGGCATATTGGACATTATGGCATCCTCTCCAGAGGCATATGATTGCGCCGGTTTTAGTCCCATCCGTCAACAAAGGAAAATTGATATCGACCGGGGTTTATCCTAGACGCTGTCTATGATCGAACGCTATCTGCTGCGCTACTTCCTCGCCGTGGTCGAGCATGGCAATTTCACCCGCGCGGCGGAAAGCTGCAACGTCACCCAGCCGACGCTGTCGGTGGGCATCGCGCGGCTGGAGGAGAGCGTCGGCCAGCGCCTGTTCCATCGATCGAACCGGCGGGTCGACCTCACGCCCACGGGCGCGCAGTTCGCCGAGCACGCGCGGCGGATCGAGGCGCAGTTCAACCTGGCCGAAGAGGCGATGAAGCAGCACCGACCCGATGCGATCCTGCGGCTGGGCGTGCTCGCCACCCTCCCCTCAGGCATCATCGCCGCCATCGCGCAGAGCCTCAGCGAGATCGACGGCCTGCGTACCGAGTTCGTCGAGGGCCGCGCGAGCGAATTGCAGGACCGGCTGGATGCGGCGCGGATCGATATGGCCATCACCACCGAGCCGCAGGGACGGCATCGCGCGCAGTTCGATCCCGTAGCAAGCGAAGGCTATGGCCTCGCCCTGCCTGCCAGCCACCCGCTTGGCCAGCGCGCCTCCATCGCCGCGCACGAGCTCGCCGACAACGTGATGCTGGTGCGCCGCCACTGCGAGCTACTCACCGCGACCAGCCAGCACTTCACCGCGCGCGGCGTCCGCCCCTTCTTCGCCGCCCGCTCGCGCAACGACGACCGCATCCTGGCGCTGGTCGCAGCAGGCGTCGGCGTGACGGTGATGCCGGACTGCTTTGTTGCACCTGGCGTGGCGCGGGTGCCGATGGAAGACTTCGCGCATATGCGGACTTTGGGGCTGCTGGTGCGCAAGGAGGGGGCGGTGCCGGAAGCGTGCGTTGAGCGGGTGCGCGGGGTGTTGGGGGAGCGGATTGGTGGAGCTTGGGCTGACGAGTGAGCGCGTAAATCTGGACTGACCACAATTTCCAGTAACACTGTCACGAAACTGCAATGAAACTTTCCCCACTATGAATCCGATTGGCAGATTTTCCAAATCATGCAATAGTGATTCATAGAACAGATCAGCGGGAAGCAACCAAACAGTCATACCGGGCTGACGCTCGGACTGAGGGGGAGTTTGCCCATGAATGATCCGTTTCTGATGAAGCGCGAGCTGCGCTATGGCTACCCGGTCTGCGACGAATTGTTGATCGGACGCTATTTCACCATCGGTTATTCCTATTATTTCCGGCAGGCCAAGTGGACGCTGGAAATCGTCAGCCAGGGTGGAAAGGAGTTTGCGCCTGACGCATTTTCCAAGGCTACAAGGATGAACAATTTTCGTGCCGATGTGCGCCTGCCCCATCGCTTTCGTGCATCGCTCAATGCTTACAAAGGCAACGGCTTTGATCGCGGGCATCTGGTCGCCAGCGCCAATGCCGACCTGCGCCATATCGAAAACAGCGAGACCTTCCTGCTGTCGAACATGAGCCCGCAAGACCCCGACTTCAATCGCGGCATGTGGATGGAACTGGAAAAGTCTGTGCGCAAACTCAATGAGCGCGAGGATGTGCTGGAAGTCTATGTGCTTAATTGCCCGTTCTTCGATTTCACCAAGCCACTCAAGCTGATTGGCGATGCGGCGGACAAATATGGCATCAACATTCCGGTGCCCCACGGCTTCATCAAGTCCGTGCTGGCCGAATATCGCAACGGCGGGCTGAAACTTTGGACCTTCCAGATGGAGAACACCAAGCTTACCGGCACTTTCGCCGACTATCTGATCAACACCTACGACGCTGAACAACTGATCGGCGGCCGCTTCTGGGATGGCGCCAACGGCAAAGACATGCATGAAATGAAGAAGGCGGTTCCGAAGATGTGGTGATTTAGGAATGAGTGGACACAAGGATAGCGAGAGCAATAAATCCAATGAGAGAAGATTTCCCATGACGCGGCACTAAATTTCACCGCCGTTTTCTTCCTGACCGGTAAACCAGCCTTGCCAGGATGATATTGCAAGCTATTGCGCTGCCACCTCAGATATCAAGACACTGCACGCTAAACCGAAACACCAAACCCATGCTTCTGCACGATGGTGAGCAGCTTGAGAGAGAGAGAGAGAGAGAGAGAGAGAGAGAGCCATTCTGCTGGGGCGTTGGGCACCGGTGTCCCATTTCTCGACGGTGCTTGCGCTGGTTTGGAGATAGCGGGCAAACACTGGCTAGCTCACGCGATTGGCTTCGCGCAGTGGCTTGATCTGTTCGGGGTTGATGCGGTCGGTGCGGTCATGCAGCTATCGTCAAAGCTGCGCATGGTCGCGGTGTCGATGGCCCACACTTTGTGCAGCGCCGATGTGGACGCGTGGATCGCCTCGAAAGCATCGCTTTTTGAATGTGGCCTTACGGGTCCTTGCAGCTCCCGGTGGTGTCGGTAAATGCCGAGATCCCACACCAAAGCCTTCCTCAAAACCGCGCCGAAATTCCCGCGTAGACCTGCACATCGGGCGTCACCTGGTTGAGCCCGAAATTCACGCCGCCGTCGAGTTGCAGGTCGTCGTTCAGCAGGTGCGCGATGGCGAGGTCTGCCGAATATTGCCGCACGGTGCCCGACGGGTCCCAGTTCTGTGAGGTCCAGACTTCCGCGGCGACACTGGTGCGTGTCGTCAGCTGATAGCCCAGGTTGAGCACGGTCTGCAGCTCCAGATGGCGCTCGTCGGGATCGACCGAACCCGCGAGCAGACTCAGCTGAGGATTCACGGTCAGCGACCAGCGATCGGTCAGCGCATACTGGATCGGCACGCTGATCCCGCCTTCCCATTCGCCATTGCCGATGCCGGTCTTCGCGGTAGGGGCCTTGATATAAGGGATGAGGGCAAGCTCGATCCGCGCGTCCTTCGCCGTGATGCGCTGCTTGAAGCGCAGGAACACGTCGCCGAAGCCGGTCTGGCTGGCGGTGCGCCCGGCAACGCGGTTGCGCACCTCCACCAGCGGGGTGAGCGTGAGCTGCACGTCGCTGCTGTCGCTCACGCCCAGCTTGATCGTGGGGCTGGCATAGGCGAACGCATCGCTGCGCGCGCCGCCCGCGCTTAGCCGCGACCAGTTGATCGCCTCGAACTCGATCTGCACCACGCCTTTGGGCACGCTGCACGCATTGTTCGCCTTGGTCGGGCGGTCGGTGCAGATCGGGTCATCACCGATGGCAGATGCATCGTCAGCCACCTGCGCCGCCTGCGCCATCGCACCGCTGCCAGTTGCCATCGCTATGCCAGCCAATGCCAGCACTGAAACCAGGCGAACAAGACTAGGTGGATTGCCGATCATGCGTTCAAACTCCTTCACCTGCCGCGAAAACCGGACCGCACATCCCTCCGGATATGATACCTAAGCGCGTCACCCTAGCGCCCAAACTCCGGCCGCCCCATCGCCCGCCCATACAGCGCCGCATAGCGTTCCAGCATCTTGCGCTCGTCGAACTCGGCCTCGGCCTTGGCGCGGTTCGCTGCCCCCAACGACGCGCGGAGCGCGGGGTCGCTGGCGAGGCGGCGCAGGTTGTCGATCAGCCCGGCCTCGCTTCCCGGTTCGCCGAGCAGGATCGCGTTGTCGGGAGCGACCATGTTGGCGACGTCGCCTACCATGGGTGATGCCACCGGAAGGCCTGCCGCCATCGCTTCCATCACCGAGATCGGCTGCTGCTCGCTGTCCGATGACAAGGCGAAGATATCGAACAGGCCGATATAGCGCGCAGGCGTCTTGAGGAATCCCGGCATCAGCAGGCGATCGGAAAGGCCGACGCGCGCGGCTTCGGCCTCGATCGCGGCGCGCTCGGGCCCTTCGCCCACGATCACCAGCCGCACCGGCATGTCGAGCGCGGCGACGGCGCGGACCAGCCGGGGCAGGTTCTTGACCGCACGCAGGCCAGCGAGCGTGCCGATGACGATCTCGCCATCGCGGCGCTGGAAGCCGGGCATCGCGCCGCGCTGCGGGCGCTTGGCATAGGCGGCGATATCGATGCCGTTGGGGATGCGGCGCACGCGGCTGTCGGGCTGCTTCCACACATCGAAGGCGATCCGCTCGAGCGTGTGCGATGGCACGACCAAGGCCTCGGTGCGTGCGAGCCCCATGATGCGGAACCAGTTGCGCTTGCGCTTGAGGCGCACCGCCTCGTCCTCGTTGAAGCCATCCTCGTGATGGATCACCGGCGGCAACTGGGTGGTGCCGGCAAAGATCGTGCGCGCCATCACGCCGTCCATCGCGCCCCAGTTGTAGCTGAGGATGAGGTCGAACTGCTTGAAATACTCGACGAACACCCGGTAGCGCGCGATGCTGGGCTTGCCCGCCAGCGAGGGCGCGTCGGTGGGGAAATCGGCGCGGATGCCCGGCGCGATCGCGGGGCGTGCGCCCAAGGCACCGGGGACGGCGGTGAGGATGGTATGGTGCGCTGCTGGCCCAAAGTGGTTCATCAGCCGCACCGCGCGCGCCTCCTTGCCGCCAAGGTCGAAGGTGCTGTGCAGATGCAGGATGCGCGCGGGTGTCATGGTCGGAAACTGAATACGGGACATTTGTTAAAGTGGTGCACAACGTCCCTCGACTTCGCTCGGGACCACGGGAGGGGTATCTCGTCGCAACATGATTCCTGCAAATCCTTAATATGATAGGAAAACACGCAGCACTCTCTCTTTTCCGTTTGTCCCGAGCGAAGTCGAGGGACGTTCGCGCGACGGCTTTGCAGAAATCCCATTACTACCCGTCAGGCCTGTGTCGCAAGCACCGCGGCATCGACGCGGGCGAGCAGATCGTCAATCGCGGCCGCCACCTCGGGCTCTTCGAGCGTCGGGGCGTGGCCCTTGTTCTCGACCGTCAGCAACCGGCCCTGGGGGAGCATGGTGAGCATCCGCTCGGCGGTGGCGCTGCTGAACACATCCGAGAGCGCGCCGCGCACGATCAGCACCTGGGCAGGCGACAGACCCGCCATCGCGGGCCAGAGATCAACCCCCGCCTCGCCGCCGGGCACCGCAAAGGGTTCGGCGATCTTCATGTCGTAATCATAGACGATGCGGCCGCCCGCGCCGATCTTCATCGTCTTCTTGGCAAGGTCCAGCCATTCGCTCACGCCATAGCCGGGGAACACGGACGCTTGCGCTTCGGACAGCGCGCGCGCGGCATGCATCCAGGTGGGGAACGAGCGCCCTTGCCCGACATAATCGCGGATGCGTGCCAGCCCCTCGGGCTCCAGCTGCGGCCCGACATCGTTGAGAAGCGCGCCGACGACGCGCCCGGGGCGGGTCGAAGCGAGCAGCATCGTGATCAACCCGCCCAAGGAAGTGCCGAATGCCACGAACCGCTCGATGTTCTCGGCGCGCAGCAGCGCCTCCATGTCCTGCACATAGGTGAGCGGGACATAGCTCATCGCGTCCTTGGCATAGGCGCTGTCGCCGCGCCCGCGAAGGTCCACGCAGATGACGCGCCAGTCGCCGGCAAGGCGGGCAGCGACCTGCTCGAAATCGCGCGCGTTGCGGGTGAGGCCCGGGATGCACAGGATCGGCGGGCGATGCGCGTTCTCGGCCCGCGCGGGATAGTCGCGGAAATGCAGCCGCAGCCCGTCATTGGACCACCAGAAACCGTCGCTATAGGGGTGATCGGGCTTGGACATGGTTGCGCGGGCTCCGTTTGAACCCCACTATCGCCGGATGACATCAGAACCGCAAGCCGCTTCCACCCGTGCCGATCCCGCCATCCTTTCCATCGCCGATGCCATCGCGCACCCGGTGAAGGTGGCGGATTTTCCGCAGACCATCCTGCGTTTCCGCAACGATCGCCATGCCGCGACCGTGGGGCTAGAGGAACTGGATGATGCCGCCTGGGCGCGGCACTTCGGGCGGTTCGATCCGCTGCCCGGCAACCTGCCGCAGCCGCTGGCGCTCGCCTATCACGGCCACCAGTTCCGCAACTACAATCCGCAGATCGGCGACGGGCGCGGGTTTCTGTTCGCACAATTGCGCGACGATGCCGGGAGGCTGCTTGACCTGGGCACCAAGGGATCGGGACAGACGCCGTTCAGCCGCGATGGCGATGGCCGGCTGACGCTGAAGGGCGCGGTGCGCGAGATCCTCGCGACCGAGATGCTCGAGGCTCTGGGCGTGCACACGAGCAAGACCTTCTCGGTGATCGAGACCGGTGAGAGCCTGTGGCGCGGCGACGAGCCTTCGCCCACCCGATCGGCGGTGCTGGTGCGACTGAGCCACAGCCACATCCGCTTCGGCACGTTCCAGCGGATCGCGTTCGAGGACGATGCCGCAAAGATGCACCGGGTTGTGCGCTATGCGCTCGATACGCTGTATGACGCGCAAAAGGGTGAGAACAACGCCGCGCTGCTGCTGAACCTGGCCGTGGAGCGCATGGCAGACCTCGCCGCAAGCTATATGGTCGCAGGCTTCGTGCACGGGGTGCTCAACACCGACAACATGAACATCACCGGCGAAAGCTTCGATTATGGCCCCTGGCGGTTCGCCCCGACATGGGAGCCGGGCTTTACCGCAGCCTATTTCGACCATTCGGGGCTGTACGCCTTTGCCCGCCAGCCCGAGGCGATCCACTGGAACCTGGGCCAGCTTGCGGTGGCGCTGCGGCTGATCAGCGATGCGCCACCGCTGATCGCCGCGCTCGAACGGTTCGGGCCGCTGTATCAGCAGGCTCTGGTGCGGCGCTTCTGCTGGCGGCTGGGCGTCGTGCCGCAGGGGCTGGATACGGACCGCGCGCTGGTGGGCGCGGCTGAGGCGCTGATGATGCAGGGCGGCGTCGGGATCGATGATTTCTTCTTCGCGTGGATGGGCGATGCGGCTCCGACCTGCCCAGCGGAATTGCTTGGCACCGAGGGCGAAGCGCTGTGGGCAGCGTTCGGTGCGGTCAAGGCAGGCTATGCGCCTGCGCGCTCCCGCACCCATGGCTATTGGCAGGGCGATGCGCCGCAATCGATGCTGATCGGCGAGGTCGAGGACATCTGGGCGGCCATCGCCGAGCGCGACGACTGGGGTCCGCTGTTCGCCAAGGTCGCTGCGGTCAGGGCGATGGGCGAGGCTTTGGCAGAATAACACAATCCTCCCCGAGCTTGTCTCGGCGAGGGGAACCGCCGACCGAAGGTCGGGGGTGGAGGGGAAGCGAGGTGGCACATCGGCTAGCGGTGAGCGCGATCCCGCTGCCCCTCCACCACCCGCTGCGCGGGCGGTCCCCCTCCCCCAGCAAGCTGGGGGAGGATTGAAACAGCTACAACCACACCGTTGCCGTGTGGATTGCGAGGCCTACGAGGCCGCCGACCAAGGTGCCGTTGATGCGGATGAACTGCAGGTCCTTGCCGACAGCATGTTCGACACGGTCGGTAATCGTGCGCGCATCCCAGCGGCGCACCGTCTCGGACACCAGCCGCACGATCTGGTCGCCATAGCGGTTGGCGATGCCGACCAGGGTGCGGCGGGCGAAGCGGTTGATCTGCGTCTGCATGCGCGGATCGTTCTGCAGCGATTCGCCGATCTGGCGCAGCCCGTCGCCGAACTGGCCGGACAGCGCATGATCGGGGTCACGTGCGGCGCGGATCAGCGCTGCACGGCTGCGCTCCCATATGCCGTCGAGCCAGCGCGCCATCGCGGGGTTGGCCAGCATCTCCGACTTTATCTCGGCGACCTTGCCCTGCATCTCGGGATCGTTGAGCAGCCGGAACGCCATCGTCTCCAGCCCCTCTTCCACCTTGTGGCGCAGCGGGTGGTCGACATCCTCGGCCATGTCGAACAGCAGATTGTGCAGCCCATCGATGATGCCGGTGGCGAGCCTTTCATCAAGCCCGGTCCAGCGCATGATCGAATTGGCGCGGCTGCGAACCATGTCCTTGAGCAGGTCTTCATTGGCGAACAGCGTGCGCTGCGTCCATTTGATGATGCCGTCCATCAGCGGCAGATGGCGGTTGTCGGCGATCGCCGCGCTCAGGATCTGGCCCAGCAAAGGCGCGACATCGAGCTTTTCCAGCTGCTGGCGCAACGCCTCCTTGGCATTGCCGCCGAGCCGGTCCTGATCGAGCGATTCGAGCACATCGGCGACCATGTTTGATGCGCCCAGCCGCAGCCGCCCCTCGCCGCCCGTCGGCTGCACCAGAAAGCGTCCTGCAGCCGCTGCGACATTCATGTGCCGCATCCGCCGGGCGACCACCAATGGCGTCAGGAAGTTGGTGCGCAGGAACTGCGCCATCGTGTCGCCGATGCGATCCTTGTTGCGCGGGATGATCGCGGTGTGCGGGATCGGCAGGCCAAGCGGATGGCGGAACAGCGCGGTGACCGCAAACCAATCGGCAAGACCGCCGACCATCGCCGCCTCGGCAAAGGCGCGAACATAGCCCCAGCGCGCATCGACATGTCCCTCGGCCCAGTGGGTGGCCAGGAACACGCCCGCCATCACCACCAGCATGCCGGTGGCAATGGCACGCATGCGCCAGGCCGGATCGGCGCTTCTGGGCAGGGCCGCAGCGGTCATGTCAGACGTCTGCCGCTCACTCCGCAGGCTGGATACCGTGCGGCTTGCCGCCGGCCAACATCGCTTCGTCGTCGGCATTGTCGCCGGTCTTGTAGGTCAGCAGCTTGCGGCTCAGCCACGGTCCGACCCGCTTTTCGATGCCGTCAGCCAGGCTGAAGCCGGCGGGCACAATAACGAGGGTCAGCAGCGTGGAGACGATCAGGCCGCCGATCACCACGATACCCATCGGCGCGCGCCATGCACCATCGCCAGACAACGACAGCGCCGTGGGCACCATGCCTGCGGTCATCGCCACCGTGGTCATCACGATGGGCTGCGCGCGCTTGTGCCCGGCCTCCATGATGGCCTGCAATTTGGGAACGCCACGGTGCATTTCCTCGATGGCGAAGTCGATCAAAAGGATCGAGTTCTTCGACACGATCCCCAGCAGCATCAGCACTCCGATCAGCACCGGCATGGAAACCGGCTGGCCGGTGGCCCAGATGAGCAGGATGCCACCCAGCGGCGCCAGCGCCAGCGAGCCCATGTTGACCAGGGGCGACATCAGCCGCTTGTACAGCAGTACCAGCACTGCGAACACCAGCAGCACGCCCGATACCAGCGCGATCACGAAGTTCAGCGCCAGTTCGGCCTGCCATTCCTGCTCGCCGAACGGCTTGGTGCTGACACCAGTCGGCAGGTTCTTCATGATCGGAAGGTTGTTGATCGCGGTCATCGCCTCTCCGGTCACGACACCCGGCGCCAGATCGGCCCCGATGAACACGCGGCGCTCCTGGTTGTAACGCTGAATGGTCGTCGGGCCGGAGCCGAAGGAAATTTCGGCGACGCGGCTCAGCGGCACGGAACCGCCCGCTGCGGTCTGTACCGGCAGGTTCTGGATCGTCTTGAAGTCGTTACGCGACTCCTTGGGCAGCACCACCCGGATCTGGATCTGACGATCCGACAGCGAGAATTTCGCGGCGTTCTGTTCGATCTCGCCCAAGGTCGCGATGCGGATCGCCTGGCTCAGCGCCGCGGTGGTGATGCCAAGCTGCGCCGCCAGATCGGTGCGCGGCTTGATGATGATCTCGGGACGACGCATGTCGGCATTGACCCGCGGCCCGGTGATCAGCTTGATGTCCTTCATCTGCTCGACCAGCGTGCCCGCAGCGGCATACAGCTTCTCGGGATCGGAGCCCGTCAGCATGATCGAAATGTCGCGGTTGGTGCCGCCACCGCCGGACTGCGAGGCAAAGCTGACGCGCGCATCGGGGATCGCCTGAAGCGTCTTGGCAAGATCGCGCTCGAATTCGAAGGACTTCTTCTTGCGATCCTTCTTGAGCGTCACGAAGATCGTTCCGGTACCTTCACGAATGCGGATCAGGGCGCGCTCGACTTCGGGCTGCTGGTACATGATCGCCGCCACCTTGTCCGCGACGACCTCGGTCTGCTCCAGGGTGGTGCCCGGGACCATCTCGATCTGGATGCGGCTGTTGTCTTCGTTGATCGTGGGCTGGAATTGCGCCGGGGTCACCATGAACAGCACGACCGTCAGGGCGAACGCCAGCAGGCCGACGCCCATCATCCAGACGCGATGGTCGAGGAACATGGCGACAAACTTGCGGCCGGAACCGGCCTTCTCTCCGCGATAGGCACGCGCGCGGCTCTGGTCGAGCGACCAGCCCAGCACCTTCATGTACATATCCATGAGCTTGCCTTCGCCATGGGCGCTGTGACCCTTGGCTTCCAGGAAATAGGCCGCGACCATCGGCGTGATCATGCGCGCGACGGCCAGGCTCATCAGCACCGAGACGACGACGGTGATGCCGAAGTTCTTGAAGAACTGCCCGGAGATGCCCGGCATCAGGCCGACGGGAAGGAACACCGCGACGATGCAGAACGAGGTCGCCACCACCGCGAGGCCGATTTCATCGGCCGCGTCGATCGACGCCTGATAGGCGGTCTTGCCCATGCGCATGTGCCGGACGATGTTCTCGATCTCCACGATCGCGTCATCGACCAGAACGCCTGCCACCAGGCCCAGAGCCAGCAGCGACAGGAAGTTGAGGTTGAACCCCAGCAGGTCCATGAACCAGAAGGTCGGGATGGCCGAGAGCGGAATGGCGATGGCGGAGATGATTGTCGCGCGCCAGTCCCGCAGGAAGAAGAACACCACGACCACGGCAAGCACCGCGCCTTCGATCATCGCCGAGATCGAGCTTTCGTACTGGTCTTCGGTATATTCCACGCTGGTGCCCAGCGGGATGAACTCGATGCCCGGATTGTCCTTCTTCAGGGCCTCCATTGCATCGAGCGCCTCGTAATACACCGTGACGTCCGACGCGCCCTTGGAGCGCGTCATCGCGAAGTTCACGACCTCCTTGTTGCGCACCTTGCTGATCGAGGTCGGCTCGCCATAGCCGTCGGTGACGGTGGCAATATCGGTGAGCTTGATCGTGCGACCGCCGCCGAGCGGCACCTGCATCTGCGACAGATCAAAGGCTGTGTCGGCATTGCCCAGGACGCGCAGCGACTGCTTGGTGCCGCCGACGTCGGCACGACCGCCCGCCGCATCGATGTTGATCTGGCGCAGCGCATTGTTGACCACGCTTGCGGTGACGCCAAGCGCCTGCATTCGCGCAGGGTCCAGCACGACGCGAATTTCGCGATCGACGCCGCCAAAACGGTCGACCTCGGCCATGCCGTCAATCGCCAGCAGCCTTTTGGTGACGGTATCGTCGACGAACCAGCTGAGCTGCTCGATCGTCATGTCATCGGCTTCGACCGCATAATAGGCAATCGGCTCACCGGTTGCATCGACCTTGGTCACCGACGGCTCGAGAATGCCTTCGGGCAGGCTGCCGCGAATCTGATCGACCGAATTCTTGACCTCGTTGACCGCCTCGATGACATCGACGCCGATCTCGAATTCGACAAATGTGCTCGACGAGCCTTCGCTCGCGGTCGAGCTGATGTTCTTCACGCCATTGATGCCGCGCACAGCGGACTCGATGCGCTGGGTAATCTGGTTTTCGATTTCGGTCGGGGCTGCGCCCGGCTGCGAAATGACAATCTGGACCGCCGGAAAATCGATATCCGGATTGTTGACCACATCCATTCGCATGAAGCTGAGGATGCCGGCGAACAGCAGGCCGGTGAAGAAGACGAGCGGGATGATCGGGTTGCGGATCGACCAGGCCGACATGTTCCTGAAATTCATCGCTTCGTCCTCAACCCGCCGGGCAAATTGCCCGTTCCAGTTACGCTGTTCTCATACGGCCAGATGCATGCACCATGCAACCCGCGCGACCCCGTCAAGCCCCGCCTTGGGCCAGCCGATCGACCAATGTACGGCCGCTTTCGACGATCGCCGGTGCGCACAGGACGCATGGGTCACCCCAGCAGCGTTGCTCAGCTGCGCTTGGCACCCTGAACCTGCGGACGCACCGTTTCGCCGGGGTTGAGGAAGCCGCCGGCGAAGAGCACGACGCGTTCCTTGCCGGTAATGCCGCTGGCAATGGCGATCCCGCGCGGGGTTACCGTGCCTGTCGTCACGTCGCGCCGCTCGACCTTGTTGTCCTTGCCGACGACATAGACATAGCTGCCCTTGTCGTCGCTGAGCACGGCCGATTCGGGCAGGACCGGCGATTGCGACGATCCGCTGACCACCGCTGCGCTGGCAAAACCGCCGGGGCGCAACGCCTTGTCGTAAGACAGCGCGATCCGTGCGACGCCCTGGCGCGAGGTTTCGTTGATGATCGGTGCGACCTGCCACACCTGGCCGGTAAAGGTCTTCGCGGTTCCGACCGGACGAACCTCGGCGCGCACGCCGACGCTCAACGCTGCCAGATCGGCCTCGCCCATCTGCGCGCGCAGTTCCATCTCGCCGCGCGCGGCCATGCGGAACAGGACGCCGCTGCCAGCGCCGACCACCTGGCCAGGCTCGACATTGCGCTCGAGCACCAGGCCGGCTTCGGGCGCGCGGATATTCAGACGGCCATTGCGCGCCTGCGCCTCGCGCAGCTGCGCCTGGGCCACCTCGACCCGCGCCACGGCGGCATCGCGGGTTGCACGGCGGCGATCGACATCGGCCTTGGAAATGAAGCCGCGACCGACAAGCTGAAGAGCACGGTCGAGTTCGTTCTGCGCCAGCACCGAATCCGCCTGGCTGACCTGAATCTGGGCGGCGAGCGAACGGGCCTGCTGGCTCTGCACATCCTGATCGATGATCGCGAGCACCTGCCCCGTCTTCACCCAGTCCCCCGGCTGCACCAGCACGCGGATCACCTGTCCGCCCTCGCCGGCAATGCCGATCGGCATTTCACGGCGCGCAGCCAGCGTGCCGGTGGCGTTGATCACGCGTTCGACGGAGCCGGAACCCGGAACGATCACGGTCACTGCAGGCGCCTGCGATTCGCTGCCGCCTGCGCCAGCCTTAGCGGCCTCGCTGGCAGCGGTTTCGGAATTTCCGCCGAAGAAATAGACGCCGGCTGCAATCAGCAGCGCCAAGGCAATGATCACCCCGATGATCGTGTTGCGCCGCCGCGCTTTCGCAGCAGTATCGACGTCCGATCCGTAAAGGTCTTCGCTACGGGCGGTGATCGTGTCGCCGCCAAAGCTCGATTCGTAATTCATTGCCAGATTCCGTCCAAACCACGCCGCCCCGTCACTCGATCGGCAGCATTCCTGGCCACGCATGCGCGCCAGACTTGCCCATCAGCAAAGGACTTTCCCGACACACGCTGTCGCGCCAAGGGAAATTGATGGCACTGTGTTACCCAATTAAGTCACCGCGCGCAAGCCATAATGCTGCGCTGCACCCCGAGCCCGTAGACTTTGGCGCGGTCAATGGCAATTCTTGCCGCTGACGAAGGACTACGCAAAAGGGAGCACCGACGCGGTTCGTCGGCACTCCCTTTTCAAGAACTCGCAAATGTCGTGTTCCAAGGGCTGCGCCCTTAGCGAGCACGACCGCGCTGGATGAAGTTGACGATCGCCAGCAGCACCAGAGCGCCGATGAACGAGGTCAGCAGCGTCAGCGGATCGAATGCGTCGGCGCGCAGGCTGCCGCCGCCGATCAGTCCGCCGAACAGAAAGCGCCCCAGGACCGATCCCACGCAACCAACCACGACGTTCCAGAAAATGCCCATCTGGGCATCACGGTTCATCACCTTGCTGGCCAGCCAGCCCATAATGCCGCCCATGATCAGCGCCAGAATCAAACCCATATTGTCCTCCTGTTATTCCACGATGCCGCGTTCCGGTCATCATGGCAGCAGGTACGGCAGAGCGACGAAACGGTTCCGCGCTGCGGCAGACGAATGCAAACGCCCCGATACGATTTTACATGAGCGCGAAAATGGGGATGGTTCAGCCGATCAGCGGGTTGGGAAGGTCCATCGCAATATCGTTCACCCGCGCCACCTCCAGTGCCCACAGGTGAACCTTGTCGATCTCGTCGCCATAAGCGCGGCGCGCAAACTCCTGCTCCGCCGCGCGATCCTCTGCGGTAAAGGCCTGACCGAACTTGGAATGGCTGGTGAGCGCGGGGTTGGACAGCATCGCCGCTTGCAGTTCTGCCGTCAGGCCAAGCTCGAAATGCCCCGCCAGTGCGAGCAGGCCCGCCGGCTTGTCCCGTGTCAGCGTTTCGCTGTCCAGCGTCGCGACGCGCTGCGGCCCAAGCTGGCGCGCAATCTGCCCGAACAACCGATGCTGGACTAGCCAGCCGACGGCTGCGATCTGCAGGTCGCTCTGGCGGAAAAGGTCGGCAGGACCAAAGCCCATCTCGACGATGCCTTCGCGCAACTGCCCTTCCAGCAGCTCGCGCGCCCATAATCTGCACCAAAGGCCCTTGCGTGCCACCGAGGCGAGGAACACCGGCAGCGGTGCATAGAGCAGCAACGCCCGGCTCTCGGGTCGCAGAGCCATCGCCGCACCGATCAGCGGATTGAAGATGTTCGAAGGCTTGACCACCACCGCCTCGCCGGCGCCAAAGGGGCGCTGCAGCAGCGCCAGCGACGCATCGAGCACCGCTGCCACCTGGCGCCGGTCGGCCCCGCGCCAGCGCCAGCCCATCAGATCGTTGCACAGCATCGGCTCTGACAGACCCATCGCCAGCCCCGGCACGTCCAGCGCGCGCACTAGCATGGTCGAGGCGCAAAAGGCAGAATGAAACACGAAATGCAGCGGCGCGCGGGCGGCGCCTGATGCCAAAGCCTGCGGCCGCGGCACCGGAACAACACGCACCGCCTCGCCCAGGTATTCATCGGTGAGGAAGGTCGCCTTGCGATGCTGCTCGCGCATGACATGACGGAACTGGAAGGCGTCCATCGCGGCGTCATAGCGGTGCGCATGCCATTGGGAATCGCGCACCAGTGCGGCCTTGTCGCCAGCAAAATCGGGGCCGGTATCGGTCATGGTGGCGATCCTTGCCAATCCCCCGGCGGCGTGGCAAGCAGGACGTGGTCGGGGGACTTAACACCATATGCCAGTGACAGCACAGAATGATCCGGTCGCCTTGAACAGCGCCGGTATGGCCGCACTGCGCGAAGGCCGCTTTGACGATGCCGCACGCGCCTTTGATGCGGCGGTCAGGGCCGATCCTGCGGCCACCGCGCTTTGGCGCAATCTGGCGACCGCGCGGCGCGCGCTGGGCGATGATACAGGTGAAATTGCCGCGCTGGATGCGGCGATCGATATCGACCGGCGCGACTTCATGGCGTGGCTGCGCAAGGCCGAGGCCCATCAGCGGCTGGACGACGCCGCGCGCGCCCTCGCCGCCTGGCAGGCCGTGCTCCAGCTGGCGGCGCATATCGACCCCTTGCCCGACGCCTTGGTGCCCGTGCTCGCCGCCGGGCGCGAATTCTGTGCCGCCTGCACGCAGACAATCGAATACCAGGTCGCAGAGGCGTTGGGGGACTTCGACACTCGCCTGCCCATGCCCGCTGCAAAGCGCGCGCGCGCATTCGTCGATGCAGCGCTCGGCCGCCGCAAGATCTACGTCAACGAATGCAATGGGCTGTGCTACCCGTTCCTGCCCGCCGACGAGTTTTTCGACGAAGCCCATTTCCCCTGGTTTGCCGATATCGAAGCGAACACCGCTGCGATCCGCGACGAGATGCTGGCGCTGCTGGCCGATCCGGGCGACGCGCTGCGCCCCTACGTGCGGATGGAAAAGGGCGCGCCGCAAAGCAAATGGTCGCCGCTCGACCAGTCGCTCGCCTGGGGGGCCTGCTTCCTGTGGGAATATGGCCAGCCGAACCCGGCCGTACTAGACCGCTGCCCCGCCACTGCCAGGGCGTTGGCAGCCATCCCGCAGAGCCATATTCCCGGCCGCGCCCCGACCGCGTTCTTTTCGATCCTGAAGCCGCGCACGCATATTCCGGCCCATACCGGCGTCACCAACACCCGGGCCATCATTCACCTGCCTTTGGTGGTGCCCGATGGCTGCAGCTTCCGCGTCGGCGGCGAGACCCGGCATTGGCAGGTCGGCAAGGCGTTTGCCTTTGATGACACCATTGAACACGAGGCCTGGAACAACAGCGACGAAATGCGCGCGGTTCTGATCTTCGATGTCTGGAATCCGCATCTTAGTTCCGAAGAGCAGGCGATCATCGCAGGCTATTTCGAGGCTGCCGATGCCAGCGGGTTCAATGCGAACCTCAGTTGATTTCGCGCCTGCGGGCTAAAATTACTGTTTGTTTCAAAAATCCACCATGATACGGTCAGGATATAAAGACTGGCGCCCTGTGGCTCCTTCGACAGTGCCATCATTGGGCTAGCGGCATGGCTTTCCCGGGACATGCCAAGACGAGAACGGACGACAACCATGAAGAAAACTGCACTGATCCTGGCCGCCGCAGCATCGTGTCTGTGGATGCCGCTCGCCACCACCAGCGGCCATGCCAAGGATGCCGCCGCCAACGGCCATGCCAAGGATGCCGCCGCCAACGGCGATGAGCAAACCGACGACAACAAGATTCGCTGCCGCAAGGTCGAGGTTACCGGATCGCTGGTGAGGAAGACCAAGGTCTGCAAGACGGTCGCAGAATGGCGCCAGATCAGCCTCAAGGGCAATCAGAACGTGCGCGATCTGGTCGAATCGGGCCAAGTGTGCGCTGGTGGTCCGTGCGTAGGCAACTGACCACATCCATTTGCCCACATTGTCTGTCCTCGCACTGCTGATGCCGCATTGAACGTGCCGGCATGATTCCGCGCGAACTGCTCGCGACCGCCCATGTCCCGGGCGGCGATGATCCTTTGCGCCTGATCCGCCGGGGCAGCGAATATTCGATCATGCTCGGTGCCAACGAGTTGATGAACAGCCGCTTGAGCGGATCGGAAGAGGCGATGAGCCGGCTGGCGCACGCCTGTATCGCCGGTGTCGCCGCGCCGCACGTGCTGATCGGCGGGCTGGGCATGGGCTTTACCTTGCGCGCCGGGCTGGAAACCTTCGGGCCCGATGCAGCCATCGATGTGGCCGAACTGGTCCCCGAGATCGTCGAATGGGCGCGCGGGCCGATGGCGCATCTGCATGATGGCACGCTGGATGATCCCAGGGTCACGATTTGCATCGCCGATGTCGGCCAGCTGATCCGGGCTGCACCAGCGCGCTATGACGCGATCCTGCTCGATGTCGACAATGGCCCCGATGGACTTTCGCGCGAAGGCAATGATGCATTGTACACCGCCAGCGGGCTATCCCAGGCGCGCGACGCGCTGCGCTCTGGCGGAGTCCTGGTGGTCTGGTCGAGCGGCCCCGATGCCCGCTTTACTGCACGGCTGCGCAAGGCGGGATTTGCGGTCAGGGAAGAGATCGTGCGGGCGCGCACCACCGGCGGCGGAGCGCGACATACCATCTGGCTTGCCGTCCGCGCCTGACTTGGCAGCGGCTATCGCCCCATCAGGGCAATGTCTCGGGGTCGATTGGCCCCTTGGGCCGCTCGCCCGGCAAGGGTTCAACCCCGTAGCGCTTGACCAAAGCCCAGACATGGTCGGGAATCATCGACTTCATCTTGGACGGTTCCGATCGGCGCAGGTGCAGCACCGTTTCGATCGCCTTCATCTCGACCCGCGCGCGGGCAAACTCTAGCCCGCGTGGTCCGACACGGGGCATCAGCCAGCCAAATATGCCGCGCAGGATATTGGGCATGCGCCGCAGCGGCAGCCCGCCGGCTGCACGCTCGGTATTAGCGAGGAACCCCTTCACCGGCCCGGCGCGGTTGCCTGCACTGGTTACCTCTTGAGTACGCAGCTCGTCGCCGAGCAGGCCGATGAGCTCCTCGCCGCGTTCGTTGCGCACCACCAGCCATTGCTTGCCGCCGCCAGCCATGTACCCGATGGTGATGTCGGCCAGCACATTGGTGTAATCGACACAGGTGCGGCAGGTGAGCGGAAAGAAATCGCCCGGAAGATCAGCAATCGGAAGCTTCAGGAACGGAATTTCCTGCACGCGGCCATCATCGAAGCGCAGTTCGACATGATAATCGGCGCGGAATTCGAGATAGCTGATCGTCTCGGGCTGGTCCGACAACAGGCTGAGGAACAGGTGGAAGTTCTCGGTCGTGGTGTTGTCTGCACAGGGGGTACCGATGACGTAGATCCGCTCGAAGCCCAACTCGTCTTCGAGCGCGCGCAGGGCATGGACCTGGCAGGGAATGCCGATCAGCGCGATTCGGCGGTGCCCGGCGTCGCGCGCGGGTTCGAGCAGCGCCAGCAGCGGGGCATAGCCCATCCGCATGCCGCGCACCGATGCCATGTCCTGCGCCCGGGTGATCAGCACCGGGGTGGGGCGCCAGCGATCCTCAGGGTCCGGGCCGATGGCCAGCACCGCATCCACCGCGCCGGTTTCGAGCAGCTTTTCGCCGATCCGGGTGACGATGCCGGTCCATTGCGCACCTGCCGAGGGCGTGATCATTTCGGCGGCGACCATGCGGCGGAAAGGACCGAAGAACAGTTCGTCGGGCCGATCGGGATCGCGCGAACGGCCATGCGCCTTGCGCTCGAGCGCCGCGTAATCGGGCTTGATGAACTGGCAGGCGCGTCCGCACGCCTTGGGATCGCTGGTCCGCGAGATACCGCAATCGGTACACAGGTTCCGCGGGACGGCCGGTGGAAATTCCCCCGTCGTCACGCGATTCCGACTTTGCGGCCCCGTGTCCATCCTCTTGGCTTACCCCTTTTCCTGCTTCTCCACAAATAATCGTTGGTTTGTAAAGCCTTTAACGGCAATGCGCGGGGTAACTTCACACTGCCTCAATTTGTCGCTACGTTGCCTCATCATGCGAAAGGCAGAAAACATGCAATGGTCCAGCACCCAGCAACACGGTTGCATAGTTGCGAGCCCCGACGGCCGTGTTGATGAAGCCACCGCCGAAGCGTTTACCGAACATCTGGCGAGCAGCGTGACACTCGCTGCCGAGGCGCCGGGCCGAAAGCTGATCATCGATTTTTCGGGACTGGACTATATGTCCTCGCGCGGCCTGCGTGCCCTGACGCTCGCCAAGCGCCAGGCCGACGCGGCGGGGGTGGCGATGGCGCTGGCGAGGCCCAACGATGTGATGCGGGAGATTCTCGCCATCAGCCGCTATGACAAGCTGTTCGCCGTCACCGACAGCATAGAGGCAGCCATCTGAGAGGCGGCAAGGCACGTTTATGGGGGGATAAGATGCTGGTCCGGTTCTGGGGAACACGCGGATCGCTGCCTGTGGCGGCCACCGCTTCTATCGTTCAGGAGAAAGTGGCGCAGGCCCTGCTCGCGGCATCGGGCCGCAGCTTTGCCAGCATCGACGAAGCGCGCAGTTTCGCGCGCAACGACCTCGACTTTGCCACCAGCGGCACCTTTGGCGGTGCCACCACCTGCGTCGAGATCGAGGCGGGCGATCCGGATGCAGGAGACGCCTATATCATCTGCGACATGGGCAGCGGCCTGCGCGGCTTCGGGCTCGATGCGATGCGCCGCTGCGCGCAGGGCCATGCGCGGGTCTATCACTTCTTCATGTCGCACCTGCACTGGGACCATATCATGGGCTTCCCGTTCTTCGTGCCCGCGTTCGACCCCAATGCGCATATCATCATCCACTCGGGCCACGAGGATGCCGAGACCGCACTGCGCCGCCAGCAGGAGGAAATCTCCTTTCCCGTCGCGTTCGACTGGCTGCGCGCCAAAATCGAGTTCCGGACGCTCAAGACCGGCGAGACCTATCAGATCGGCGCAGTGCAGGTCGAACTGATGGAACAGCATCATTCGCACAGCAGCTTCGGCTATCGCTTCACCGATGCTGCCGGCAAGGTCGCGGTGTTCAGCACTGACAGCGAGCACAAGATGGAGAAGATGGAAGGCGAGGCCGATGTCGAGCACTTCTTCCGCGAGGCCGATCTCGTCATCTGCGATACGATGTATTCGCTCGCCGACAGCGTATCGATGAAAGAGGACTGGGGCCATTCGAGCAACATCGTCGCCATCGACCTGTGCCATGGCGGCCGGGCGAAACGGCTGGCATTGTTCCACCACGAGCCGGTCTATTCGGATGCCGATATCGCGCGGATGCACGCCGAGAGCGTCCGCTACGAAGAACTGACCCGCGAGCATGCTCCGCTGGAGGTGCTCTGCGCCTATGACGGCCTTGAAGTCTCCCTCTAGATCCATGGCCATGCCACGGCCGTCGCGCAGCCTGTGGCTGGCCGCGCTTGCCGGTTTTCTGCTGGCGGCCTTGCTCAGCCTGGCGCTGGGCACCCGCGAGCAGAACGCGGTCTTCGACCGTTGGCAGCGGCTGGCACCGCGCGAACTGTCGGCGAGCGACGTGCGCGTGATCGCGATTGGCGAGGAAAGCCTGAATGTGATCGGCAGCTGGCCCTGGCCGCGCAGCGTGCTGGCGACGATGACGCGGCGGCTGGCCGAAGGCGGCGTTGCGGCGATCGGCTTCGATATCCTGTTTGTCGAGCCCGACGCGGTCAATCCGTCGCGATTTTCGCGGCTCTATGGCTCGGGCGACCCAGCGATCCAGGCATGGCTCGACGGTCTGGAGAGCCTGGACAGCGAGTTTGCCGATGCGATCAGCACGGCCCCGGTCGTGTTGGGGCGCGCAGGTGTGAAACAAGGCGGCACCAACCCCGGCCAGCTGACCCAATGGGCGACGATCACCGGCACCTTGCCGGCCAAGACGCCCAGTTATGCGGTGGTTCAAAGCAATCTGGAAGCGCTCGAATCGCGCGCGCCGGGCTTTGGCATGCTCAATGGTGCGCCCGACGACGATGGCGTGGTGCGCGGCGTTCCTCTGGTGCTGAAGACCGGCGAAGCCTTGGTCCCCGGACTGGCGCTGGAGATGGTCCGCGTCGCGCAGGAACAGCGCACTGGGGTCGATCCCGAAATCAGGATTTCCCCCGGCAAGGTCACGATCGGCAAGCGCGCAATCCCGGTGGATGAGCAGGGCCGGATGCGGCTGCACTTCGCCGAAGTCCCTGAAGCTCAGGTTTATTCCGCGATCGAGATCATGTCGGAAAGCTTCGACCTTTCGCAGCTCAAGGACAAGATCGTCGTCATCTCGCTGACCGCAGAGGGATCGCCCGACATCGTCGCCACCCCGCTGGGCGCAGAGATGTTCGGTGTGCTGGTCCAGGCGCAGGCGGCCGATGCCATCCTCCGCAGCGGTTGGCTGGTCCGTCCGGGCTGGAGCCAGGTGGCGGAATGGCTGGCGGGCGGTCTGCTGGCCCTCGTTCTGCTGCTGTTGTCCATTCGTCAGGGGCGTGGCCGCGCGAGTTGGCTGGTGCTGCTGGGGTCCGCATGCGCATTGCCGCTGGCAAGCTGGCTGCTGTTCCGGCTTGGCGACATCCTGTTCGATCCCGTCCGCCCGCTGCTGCTGGGCACCGGCAGCGTCCTGGCCGTGTCCGCCGCATTGTTCAGCGAGGCGCGGCGCGAGCGCGCGGCGTTGCGCGATGCGCAGAACCGCAGCGAGGGCGAACTGGATGCGGCGCGTTCGATCCAACTCGGCATGCTGCCCGACCGGGCCGCTCTGGCCCGGCTCGATCCGCGTCTCGACATCGCCGCCCAGCTGGAAGCGGCCAAATCGGTCGGCGGCGATTTCTACGACATCATCCGGCTGGATGCCGACCGCGTCGTGATCCTGATCGCCGATGTCACCGGCAAGGGTGTTCCGGCCGCGCTGTTCATGGCGCTGTCCAAGGCGCTGGCGCGCAGCGTGATGCTGCGCCGCCCCGGCGGCCTTGCCGAAACAGCCGCCCTGCTCAACGAGGAACTGATGCGCGACAGCGGCGATGCCTTGGGCCTGACCATGCTGCTGGGCATCATCAATCTTGCCACCGGGCAGGTGGAGATGGTCAATGCAGGGCACGACAACCCCTTGCGCATCACCATCGACGGCGCGGTGATCGAGGAAGCGATGGAGGGCGGTCCGCCCTTCTGCATCATGGACTATCCCTGGCCCGCCGAAGAGATCACGCTGCAGCCCGGCGAGGCTTTGGTGCTGATCACCGATGGCGTGACCGAGGCTCAGAATGGCCAGGAGCAATTGTTCGGCAACCAGCGCACCCGCGATGCGCTGATCGCCGACCAGTCGACCGCAGCGGCGATGGTGGCCAGCCTGCGCGGCGCGGTGCGCCGGTTCGAGGACGGCGCCGACGCCAGCGACGACCTCACCGTGGTTGCCTTCCGCTATCTGGGTGCTAATCCGGCGGCGTAACCCGCAGGAGGCCCCATGCTCGACACCGCACGACCCCGGCGCAGCGCGCTCTACATGCCCGCCTCCAACCCGCGCGCACTGGCCAAGGCGCGCAGCCTGCCCGCTGATGTCATCATCCTCGATCTGGAAGATGCGGTCGCGCCCGATGCCAAGGAAAGCGCGCGCGAGGCCGCGATTGCAGCAGCAGCCGAAGGCGGTTTCGGCCACCGCGAACTGATCATCCGCATCAACGCGCTCGACACGCCGTGGGGCAGGGATGACCTCGCCGCCGTCGTCCACGCTGATCTGGACGGGGTGCTGATCCCCAAGGTCAGCCGCCCGTCCGACATCACCGCCTGCAATGCGGCGCTGGCCGACGCGCCTTCCCGGCTCAAGCTGTGGGCGATGATCGAAACCTGCGCGGTGGTGCCGCATCTCGATTCGCTGGCTGCGCTGGGCGGGTCAACGCGCCTTTCCACCTTCGTGATGGGGGTCAACGATCTCGCCAAGGAAATGCGCGCGAAGCTGACGCCCGAACGCACGCCGTTCCTGCCGATCCTGACATTGTCGGTGGCTGCGGCGCGCGCGCATGGCGTCGCGGTGCTCGACGGTGTGTGCAACGAGTTTCGCGATCTGGACGTCTTCGAGGCCGAAGCGCGGCAGGGGCTGATGTTCGGCTTTGACGGCAAGACCCTGATCCACCCGGATCAGGTCGCGCCGTGCAATGCGGTGTTCTCGCCGAGCGACGACGAGCTCGCCTGGGCCCATGCGGTGATTGCCGCGTTCGCGCTGCCCGAAAATGCCGGCAAGGGCGCGATCCGGGTCGAAGGTAAAATGGCGGAGCTGCTGCATCTGGAGCAGGCGCACCAGCAGGTCGCAATCGCGCAAGCGATAGCGGCGCAGGGATAAGCACTCAGACCGCCCGGTTCTTGCGGCGTAGGTCGCCCTTGCAGCGTTCCGAGCAAGTCTTCACATTGTCCCAGTCGCGCTCCCATTTCTTGCGCCACGCAAAGGGGCGCCCGCACGCCTCGCAGGTCTTTTCGGGCAGGTTCGACTTGGTATAGCGTTTCTCAGGCATGGCGGCGATATGGGTCCGGCTGAGCCGGGTCGCCAGAGGCATCGCAAAAATCGCACGCCCCATCTTGCCCGGCGACCGGCGTGCGTTATCGTGCGGCATATGCGAACCCTTGCCCTGGCGCTTGCCGCCCTCACCCCGCTTGCCGCTCCGGCTCCGCTTTTCGCCCAGACCGAGCAGGTCACAGTGGATGTCGAGGAAAAATCGATTTCCGAGCTCGCCGCGATGCTGAGCTCGGGCAAGGTCACCAGCGAGCAACTGGTCGAGGCTTATGTCAACCGGATCGGCCGGATCGACGAGGATGACAGCATCGGGCTGAACAGCGTCATCGCCATCCTGTATGGTGCGCCAAACGAGGCACGCATGCTGGACGCCGAGCGCAAGGCCGGAAAGCTGCGCGGCCCGCTGCATGGCATCCCGATCCTGATCAAGGACAATATCGAGGCGAAGGGCCCCATCCCCACCACCGCCGGATCGACCGCGTTGCTCGCTAACGTCACCGACCGCGATGCGACGCTCGTCGCCCGGCTGCGCGCGGCAGGTGCGATCATCCTGGGCAAGACCAACCTGTCGCAATGGGCCAATATCCGCTCGAACGATTCGGTCAGTGGTTGGTCGAGCGTCGGCGGGCTGGTCAAGAACCCCTATGCGCTCGACCGCAATTCCTGCGGTTCGTCGTCGGGCAGCGGGGCTGCGGCGGCGGCTAGTCTGGCGGCAGCAACGATCGGCACCGAGACCGATGGCTCGATCATCTGCCCCTCATCGATCAACGGCCTGGTCGGCTTCAAGCCGACGCTCGGCCTCGTCTCGCGCACCCATGTGATCCCGATCAGCCACAGCCAGGATACCGCAGGCCCGATGGCGCGCTCGGTCACCGATGCCGCTCTGGTGCTGACCGCGCTCGCCGGGACCGACCCCGCCGACCCCGCAACGGCCGAGGCGGATGCGCGCAAGACCGATTATGCCGCAGGCCTCTCGGCCGATTACCTCAAGGGCGTGCGCATCGGCGTGCTGACCGATCGCAAGGGTGGCAATGCCCGAGTCCATGCCGCGTTCGATGCCGCCCTCGAAAAGCTGACAGCGGCAGGCGCGGTGCTGGTGGAGATCAAGGACAGCCGCACCGGGCTCGAAGGCCTGGGCGAAGCCGAATTCAAGGTGCTGATGGTCGAGCTCAAGGCCGATCTCAACGCGTATCTCGCGACCACGCCCCCCGAGGTCACCACGCGGACGCTCAAGGACGTGATCGCGTTCAACACCGCCAATGCCGCAACCGAGCTTGCCTGGTTCGACCAGTCGCTGCTCGATCTGGCCGAGAGCCAGAAGGGGCTGGATGACCCCGAATACAAGGAGGCGCTGGCCAAGTCGAAACGCCTGGCCGGAGCCGAGGGCATCGACAAACTGCTCAAGACGCACGACGTCCGCTTCCTCATCGGCCCCAGCAATGCTCCCGCCTGGGTCAGCGATCTGGTCAATGGCGATCACAGCATCGGCCCCAGCCAGAGCCAGATGCCCGCAGTCGCCGGCTATCCGCACATCACCGTGCCGATGGGCTATGTCGCCGGGCTGCCGGTAGGCCTGTCGATCATCGGCGGCCAGTGGCAGGACCACGAGGTGATCAAGGGCGGATACGCGTTCGAGCAGGCGAGCAAGGCGCGCGTTGCGCCGACTTATGCCGACAGCGCCGAAGCCAAGGCGAACCCGATCGGGCGCTGACCCTCTCCCCTCCCGCAAGCGGGAGGGGTGGCCGCAGGCCGGGGTGGGCATGCGTGCCGGTCATACTCCCAGCCCACCCGGGTTCAGCAAGCTGAACCTGCCCCTCCCGCATGCGGGAGGGGAGAGAGTTACATCCCCAGAATGTGCTTGGCGATGTGATAAATGCTGTGCTGCTCGATCGTGCCGTGGAACAGGTGCGCCTGCGGGCCTGCCGCCTTGAGCACCACATCCTCGCCGCCATGCGTTTCGCCCGAGGTCGGGACGGTCGCCTGCTGCTGATAGTTCAGCGCTTCGGTATCTTCCTTTGATGGATCATTGCGCGGCTCGTTGACCTTCGCGCCGGGGCCGTTGGCATAGCCCAGGGTCGTGTAGGGCTTGCCGTCCTTGGCATTGAGCGGCTCGCCATCCTCGGTCACGCTGGCGAGGCCGAATATCGAGGTTCCGCGCGGCGGATAGCCCGCGATGGTGAAGACATGGCTGTGATCGGCAGTGACCAGCACCAGGGTCTCGTCGAGATTGACCTTCTCCAGCGCCTTGGCGATCGCCGCGTCGAACGCGATCGTGTCATCGAGCGCGCGGTGCGCATTGCCGCCGTGATGGGCATGATCGATGCGACCACCCTCGACCATCAGCACATAGCCCTTTTCCGATTTGGCCAGCTTGTCGATCGCCAGCGCCGTCATGTCAGCGAGCGAGGGCTCGCCGGCCTTGTCGCCTGCACGATCGGCCTCGAACTGCATGTGGCTGGGTTCGAACAGGCCCAGCACCGGGGCGTCGCTTGCTGCATCGATCGCACCGAACTGCGCGGCGTTCCAGATATACTGGCCTTTGGGATGGCGTTTCTTCCACTCGGCAATCAGATCGCGACCGTCGGTGCGGTTGCCTTTCTTGTCGGCATATTCGGGATCGGTCTGGTCCTTGGGCGTGAACGCCGTGCGCCCGCCGCCTAGCACCAGCTTGAGCTGGCCTGCTTGAGACCATTCGACCAGCTGGCGCGCGATATCGTGGCATTTGGCGCCTTCAGGCAGCTCGCTGTTGCTTTCCCAGTTGCGGTCGACGCTGTGCGCATAGGCCGATGCCGGGGTCGCGTGGGTGATCCGCGCGGTCGAGATCAGGCCCAGCGCCTTGCCGGCGCTGCCGGCCTGTTCGAAGATCGTCGGCACATCGTGCCCTGCGGCGGTCTCGCACTTGCCGCGCAACGCGGCTGGCGCGACCGACAGCATGCCCGAGCGCGTCTTGGTGCCGGTGACCAGAGCGGTCGCGGTGGCAGCAGAGTCGGCAACCTGGAAGTCATGGCTGTACGTCTTGACGAGCGCCGAGAAAGGCAGCGCATCGATCGCGGTTTCGTTCGATTCCCCGTCGCGCCCGGCCTTCTGTCCCTGCCAGATGCGCCCGGCGGTCAGCGTGCTCACCCCCATGCCGTCGCCGATGAAGATGATCAGGTTCTTCGCCTTGCCCGTGCGCGCCGGCATCGCCAGCCGCGCCTGCAGCTGCGCCTGGCCTTGCGCGGTGTAATCGGCTGCGGTCTGCTCGCCGCGTTCCTTGTCCGGGGCAGCTTCCTTGGGGGCGTTGTGCTGGGAGAACCCCGGCGCTGCCCAGAGAACGGAAAGGCACAGCAGGGCGGCAAGCGGACGGTTCATGGGAGGTCTCCTTCAACAGCCCCGTCGCTCTGTCACGATCGCGTGACAAATTCGAGACTTTTTCCATACGGCTTTATGCAATCGATTGCACAACTGCCATACATACCCTTGACCTCAGGAATTTTGCAGCGCAGCATGCCCGCATGGCCGACATTGACACCGCTTCCCCCGCCCCCATCAGCCAGAACCCCGACATCCGCTATCTGGGCCGGATCTTGGGCGACGTCATCCGCGGTTATGGCGGCGAGAAGCTGTTCCGCCAGACCGAGTATATCCGTTCGGCGAGCGTCGACCGGCACCGCGGCGTCGCCGGGGCCGATGGCATCGACACCGGGCTGGATTCGCTCAACCTCGACGACACGCTCGCCTTTGTCCGCGGCTTCATGCTGTTTTCGATGCTCGCCAACCTGGCGGAGGACCGCCAGGGGGTGGCGCAGGAAACCGGCGCGACGGTGGCCGAAGCCGTCGAGCGGCTGCATGCCCATGGCGTCAGCGACTCGGCGATCACCGAGCTGCTGAGCCATAGCCTGATTGTGCCGGTGCTGACCGCGCACCCCACCGAAGTGCGGCGCAAGTCGATGATCGACCACAAGAATCGCGTCGCCGATCTGATGAAGATGCGCGATGCAGGCCTTGCCGAAACGCCGAGCGGCGACCGCATCGACGAAGCGCTGCACCGCCAGATCGCCTTGCTGTGGCAGACACGCCCGTTGCGCCGCGAACGGCTGTTCGTTGCCGACGAGGTGGAGAATGCGCGCGCCTATATGCAGGATGTGTTCCTGCCGGTGCTGCCAATGCTCTATGCCCGCTGGGAGCGCGTGCTGGGCCACCGTCCGCCCGCATTCCTGCGGCTGGGCAGCTGGATCGGCGGCGACCGTGATGGCAACCCCTTCGTCACCGCCGATGCGCTGCGCCATGCGCTCGGGCGGCAGGCTGAAACCGCCTTGGTGTACTATCTCGATGGCGTGCATGCCCTGGGCCAGGACCTTTCCATCGCCACCGGCCTTTCGGACACCCCGCAGGAGGTGCTGGCGCTGGCCGACAAGAGCGGCGACAACGCCCCGAGCCGCGCCGACGAGCCCTATCGGCGCGCGCTCGCCGGAATCTACGCGCGGCTGTGCGCCACGCATGTCGCGCTCACCACCAAGCAGCCTCCGCGACCCTCTGCGATCATCGGCGAGCCTTATGCCCACCCCGGTGACCTTCGCCACGATCTGGCGGTGCTGGCCAACGGCCTGGCCCATGACGGCGCGGGAATGCTGGCGAGCGGCGGCGCACTGGGTCGTCTGATCCGCGCAGTCGAGATCTTCGGCTTCCATCTCGCGACACTCGACTTGCGCCAGAACAGCGACGTGCACGAACGCGTGGTGGGCGAACTGCTGAGCGTCGCAGGCGTCTGCGCCGATTATGCCGCGCTCGACGAGGCCGCGCGCATCGCGCTGCTGCGCGCGGAACTCGGCCATGGCCGCCTGCTGCTCAACCGCTGGCATGCTTACAGCGAGGAAACCGCCAAGGAACTCGCGATCATCGAGGCCGCTGCCCGCGCCCACGCGATGTACGGCCCGCAATCGATCACCGCGTACAACATCAGCAAGGCCGAAAGCGTGTCCGACATGCTCGAGGTCAATCTGCTGCTCAAGGAAGCGGGCCTGTACCGCCCCGGCGAGACCGCAGGCGCGGTGGCCCAGGCCGCGATCATGGCGGTGCCGCTGTTCGAGACGATCGGCGATCTCGAGAACGCGCCACAGATCATGCGCGCCTATTTCGCGCTGCCCGAAATCGCAGGCTTGGTGAAGGCGCGCGGCTATCAGGAAGTGATGGTCGGCTATTCGGACAGCAACAAGGATGGCGGCTATCTCACCTCCACCTGGAGCCTCAACCACGCCAGCCGCGCGCTGGCCAAGGTGTTTGCCGACGCCGGCATCGCGATGCAGCTGTTCCACGGGCGCGGCGGCGCGGTGGGACGCGGCGGCGGATCGAGCTTTGCCGCGATCCGGGCGCAGCCCAAGGGGACGGTGCAGGGCCGCATCCGCATCACCGAACAGGGTGAGGTCATCGCCGCCAAATACGGAACGGTCGAAAGCGCCGAGCTTAATCTGGAAGCGATCACCTCGGCCGCGCTGATCGCGACGCTCGACCATGATGGTGTCAGCGCAGGCGACGAGGCACGCTTTGCCGCGGCGATGGACATGATCTCGCGCGATGCCTTCCGCGCCTATCGCGATCTGGTCTACGGCACCGAGGGCTTCAACCAGTTCTTCCGCGCCGCCACCCCGATCAGCGAGATTGCCGACCTCAAGATCGGATCGCGCCCCGCGAGCCGTTCCAAGAGCCAGCGGATCGAGGATCTGCGCGCCATTCCCTGGGTGTTCAGCTGGGCGCAGGCGCGCATCATGCTGCCGGGCTGGTATGGCGTCGGCCAGGCTTTGGGCGGTTTTGCCGACAAGGGGCTGCTTGCGAGCATGGCGCAGGGCTGGCCGTTCTTCCAGGCGCTGCTCGGCAATATGGAGATGGTGCTCGCCAAGTCCGACATGGGCATCGCGCGCCATTATGCCGGGTTGGTCCCCAACGAGGACTTGCGCGAACAGGTTTTTGGCCAGATCATATCGGGCTGGAACGCGGCGCACGACAATCTGCTGAGCATCACCGGCCAGTCACGGCTGCTCGCGGACAACCCCGCGCTCGACACCTCGATCCGCCTGCGGCTGCCCTATATCGAGCCGTTGAACCTGCTGCAGATCGAACTGATCAAGCGCCACCGCGCGGGCGAGACCGATGAGCGGATCCCCGAGGGCATTCAGCTGTCGATCAACGCGATCGCGACAGCGCTGAGGAACAGCGGGTGATGTCTGCTGAAAACATTACCTGATCTGGGAGCTGCCCCGACCATGCGGGTAGACTATCCTTTTCGCGCCGAAAGCCTCATGCGCCGCGTCGCGCCAGCGGTCGAGCTCGGAAATGTCGGCATCAATATCTTCGGGGTAGAGATAGGTGACGCGCACCTCCTTGCCCCGGAGGAGATAATGCATTTCATCCCATCGGCAACTTAACGGCTCCATCGCCCAGAGCTCGATCAGCGTATCGCGATACTTGTCATAGTCCGGCTGGGCGAACCCAATATAGCTGCCCCGATCCAGAAAGCGCGCAATGCTGATGTATCGGCTTTCCACCGCCGCAACCACCAGCGTGCCCAGGGGGCTGAAACTCGTCTCCGCACGCAGCGTTGATGCGAGATCGCTGAGCAGATCGGCCTTCCAGCGCCTTGCGCCCATATTCCACATGACCACCCCCTATCGTGTAGCAAGCACTGCTCTGCGCGTCGCTTAGCGCATCTTTGTGCGCCAACCTGACCGGGGAAGTTTCTGCGCGTCGCTGGGCATCGGCGGATATTTGATCGGATAATCCCCAAAATAGGAAATGACAAAAGACTCTCGGTCATCATACGGCAAATGATCATCGAGCACATCTTGTGGATACACTATATTTGATGAAGCACCTCCATCCTTTATGAATATTTCTATCCCTAGCAGCATTTTTTCAGGAGGCGGCACGAACCTCAGATCATTTAAAAGCATTACATTCTCGTTTTCTTGCTTATCAACGGAAATATATTCTACAAATCGCTGCCTTCCAACGTAAACAGAATAACTGACCCCACCAAAAAGGTCAGCCAGAACGAGAATTCCTCGATTATCCGTACCATGCCTCCTTAAAAGGTTGCACGCGACGTCGTGAATGATATCAGCCATCTCAATCTGCCAATCCTTCATTTCCGTCTACTCCCTCTTGGTTTTGGTGGAGACATCCCTGGACGATTGTCGATTTTGACGTGCTTTTCCTTCCCCCCTATATTGTACCAAATTTCTATAAAGTCGGGACGGCGTGACCCTTTTGGATATTCAATTTCCATTTTCAGGGACACCTCCTGGCCGACTTTATGGGCGTCCGCCCACTCCTGCTCGACCACGCGATATCGGCCTCTGTTCGAGGATCTGTCCTGCGCAAAATGGTTGAACGCATCATTGGGACCGTTGAACCGATGGGCAATGAAATGGCCCCCATCATCAGTCGGAAGACGATCGGGTTTGCCTGCATTGGCCTGAGCCGACCTTGAGCGCGGCGTCTGCGCTGCCTTCGCCAGTTTGGGCACGTTAACTTTGCGTGGATCGCCGTTTTCATCCAGGTGATATGTGTATCCATTGCGCTCAACGGGTCGCAGCGGAGGCGTTCTGACAGGGCGCGCTGGCGCTGGTCTTGCGGGAGGCCTTGGCCTCGGCCACGGAGCAGGTTCGGCAGGAAAACTGCCTGGCAGATGCTGGCGCTTCTTTGGCGCTGGCCTCGGCTTTGGCCTGGCTTGTGTCGGCTTTCCGAACGACCCGCTTGCGCCCGCGCCGCCAAACGATCCGCCGCCCGGATTGATCTTGCCGCGCTTGCGAGGTTTCGCCGCAGTTGCAGAACCCGCGCCGCCCGAACCATAATGTCGCCCCTGGCCCGCGAAGGTGAAGCGCCCGTCGTCCGGGTCGTGCCAGGGGTTGAACTTGCGCTCGATCGCCGCGCCGGGTGCGCGATCGGGCCAGCGCCCCGTTCGCAACCAGATTGCAAAACCGCTTTGCTGCCCATGCGCCGAATCCCGCATCTTGCCGCTCCTGTGAGGAAAAACGGCAAGAACATATCAGCAACATTTTCCAACAAGTCAATCGTCAGGGGCTATCGCGGCCGAACGAAAGGCTCTTGATTGATCCGATCCGGAGGTATTTCGCAGCATATCCTGCAGCCATGCAAAAAAGGCGGCAAACCTTTCGGTTCGCCGCCTCATTGCAACCTTCGAAGGGGAAAGAAGGTTTACTTGTTCTCGGTGGTCGTGCCCGGCACTTCGCTGGGAGCGATTTCGCCGTTGTCGTCCATCGCGTTGGCCTTTTCTTCGCCAGCCGCTTCAACCGCATCAGCCTGGTTTTCCAGAGCGTCTTCCTGGGCTTCGGTCGGGGCTTCGTCAGCCATGTTTTCCAGCGCGTCAGCTTCGGCTTCGGCCTGGTCTTCGACCTTGTCGGCCTGTTCGCTCTGGCAGGCGCCAAGGCTGATAAGGCCAACGCTGGCGATGCTGGTGAGAATCAATTTACGCATATTTCGCTCCACTACCCTGTTGATGCACGATGCATGCGGGGTTTTACGGGCAGTGCGCCAAAGGGTTGCAGCGGCTAGAAATTTTTATTGACACCGCGCAGCAGCGCCAACTCGTCCCGGCGGCTGACGCGCTGCCTAGCCAAAGCGCGCCAAAGCTGCTTTAGAGCAGCAGGATTTGGGCTTGGATAGACCGTTTTGACATCACCGCCGCCGCGCCAGGAGCCACTGCCCGCCGAAGCCCGATCCGGGCCTGGAACCGCTGCGCAAGGCGATGGCACGGCAAACGCTGATGCACCTGGCGGCGGCGATATTCAGGCCCTCGCCAAGGGCGGCCGCACCAACTTCTTCGGCTTTCTGCTGCGGCTGGCGGCGCGGCTGCCGTTCCTGTTCATCGCCGGGCGGCTCTATGGCGCAGAGGCCCTGGGCCGCTTTGCCTATGCGGTACTGGTGGTGGAGTTTGCCGCGCAGATCGCGACCCTGGGTCTGAAGCGCGGGCTCGCCGCGCAGCTCGCGCACACATCGCGCCCGCATGCGCAGGTGGTCGCCGATGGCCTGCTGGTCAGCTTCATCGCATCGGCGATCGGGGCGACCGGGCTGATGCTGCTGCCCGAGATCATGTTCCCCAACAGCCAGGCTGGCGACATCGACCGGCTGCTGCCGCTGGTGATCTTTGCCGTGGCAGGATCGGATATCGCGCTGGCGGCGCTCGCCTATCGTTTCGATATCGCCGCCACGGTGCGCGCACGATCGGTGATCGAGCCGTGGACGATCAGCATCACCGCCTGGATATTCTTCTACCTCACCCCAACCGACGGGCTGATCCTGTCATACATTGCCTCGATGGCGGCGGCGTTCATCGCCTCGATCTGGCCGATGATGCGCGACTACGGCGTTCCCACCGGCTGGCGGCCGCGTCCGCTCAAGCTGCTGCGCATGGCGCGGCGCAATGCCCCGCTCGCCGCGGCAGATGCCATCGAATGGGGCAGCCGGCGCCTCGATCTGGCAGTGCTGGGCCTGTTCGCCGCCCCTGCGGTGGTCGGCGTCTATTATATCGCGCAGCAGGTCGCCAGCCTGCCGCAGAAGCTCAAGACCAGCTTCGACCCCATTCTGGGCCCGGTGATCGCGCGCAACCTGCAAAGCGGCAAGATGACCGAGATCGCCCGACAGGTCAGCCAGGTCGGCTTCTGGATCATCGCCGCACAGATGGGCGTCGCGCTGGCGCTGGGCATTCCAGGCGAAGGCGTAATGGGGCTGGTTGGTCCGAATTTCGTCGGCGGCACCGGTGCTCTGGCATTCCTGCTGGCGGCTGAGGTGGTGGCGGCCACCGCGGCGGTCAGCGAATCCGCGCTGGTCTATATCGCACGCCACCGCAATCTGATGATTTCGCTGGCCATGCTGGCGCTGCAGGCTGGCCTGAGCGTCGCGCTGATCCTCACCGCGCAGGCCATGGGTCTGCCGCCGCTGTTCCAGGCGGCCAGTGTCGCGCTGGCACTGGCGCTGGCGCTTGGCTTTGCCTCGATCGTCAAGGCGCGGCTGCTCTCGAAGCTGCTCGGCGCGCCGGTCAATGGCTGGCGCTGGGCTCTGGTCTGGGCAGCAGCGGCGGCCAGCGTCGTCGGCTATGGCTTCACCAAGCTGCCCGAATGGGTCGAACTGGCGGTCGGCATTCCGGCGATCCTCGGCGTCTACGGCTGGGTGATCTGGCGGCGCGGCTTCGGCCCCGAGGATCGCGAACTGTTCCGCATGCGCAAGGGCAGCGCCGAGTAACGCTCAGTGCTCGGCCAGCAGGCGGCCCAACCCCGCAATCCGGTCATCGACCCCGCACGCGCGCAAGGCATGCCAATAGGTCGCGGTGTTGATCGCGATCACCGGCTTGCCGCGTTTCGCCTCTTCTTCCGCCGCCAGATCGACCATCGACAGGTTGGTACCGACCTGGACGATGGCATCGACCTCTGGCCCGTCGAGCTGGTCGATCACCTCGCGTAAGCGCTCAGGTGTCACCTTGGCGATATCGGTCCAGCAGCGGCATTGCAGCGGCACGTCGCGCGCGACGGCAAAGCCCGATTCCTCGAGAAAGCGTCGCACTTCGGCATTGGCGACGGGGTAATAAGGCGACACGAAGCTTACCGTCCTGATGCCGCCATAGGCATGGAGCGCTGCAGCGATCGATTCCGCGCCGGTGCTCGCGCCCACGCCAGCGACCGCCTCAACCTTGCGCTTGAAATCGACCGATCCCTGGACGCCGCCATAAAAGGTGATCGCCGACATGCCGAGCACCAGATAGTCGGGGCGGCAGGTCATGACGGAGCGCACCGCATCCATCGTGTTCTCGGCAATCGCGGTTGTCCCGGCGATGAAGTCCTCGTTCGACAGCGCGACCGGGTCCTCGACATAGATCCGCGAGAAATGGTTGGTCACGCCCTCGGGACGCATCCGCTCCATATCGGGCTGCACCACAGTGTTGGTCGAGGGCGCAACCACTCCCAGCATCCTGCGCCAACCCAGAACGTCGCCCATCGCTTCACCTTTCCTGCAGGACCGGAGCTTTCGCGCGGTCAGTTGATGGCGCGGGCCTTGTCCAGACTGTCGAACATCGCCTGCTTCAGCAGATACGCGCGGCGGCGTTCGTCGTCCTGCTGGATCGCCAGCATCGCCTGCCGCCTGCGCTCGTGCCCCTCGCCTGCGCCGCCGCGGATGAAGGCCATGTTCTCGATCGTCTGCGCCTGCGTGAAATCATGCGTCACCTGGCGGCGCTGGCGGTCGAACAGCGCCAGGGAGCCGTTGGGCGTGCCGCTCCTGAGCACCGGCTCAAGCTTTTCGAACAGGTTGAACGCATCGTGCAGCCCCGAATTCATGCCGAAGCCGCCCAGCGGATTGTTGAGATGCGCCGCATCGCCGATCAGCATCACCCGCCCTTCGAGGAAGGATTTGGCGACGCGCTGGTGCACCCGGTACAAGGTGCGGTGGAAGGTCTTCACGCTGGCGCCATTGCCCATCAACCGGTCGAAAATGGCATTCTTGCGGGCATCGGAGCGCAGATCGTCGTCGGTCGCATTGCCATCGGTGGGCAGCAGCACCCGCCACAGCGACGGCACCTTGAGCAGCACCAGCCACTCTTCCGGGTCGGAGACATAATTCACATAGGCGAGGTTCTTGAGGTGCGCGGTCAGGTCCTCGTCGGTCGAAAGGCAAAGGAACCGCTCGGGATAGGTAAACCCGTCGAACTCGATCCCCAGCCACTTGCGCACGACGCTGTTAGCCCCATCGGCCGCGATCAGGAAGTCGCAGCGGATCTGCTGGACCGCCGTCGGGCTTTCCACGAACACGTCGATGCCGGTGTCGTCCTGGTCGAACGACAGCAGACGGTGGTTGAACCGCACCTGCGCGCTTGGATAGCGCGCCAATCCTTCGGCGAGCGCACGCGAGAGATGATATTGCTCGCACTGGATCCGGAACGGATAGCGCGTGACATCGGCCAGTTCGCCCAGATCGAAAGCGATGGCCTCGCCCGATTGCCGGTCGCGCCAGTGATAGATCGGGGCCTTGAGCCCGCGCGCGAGAAGCATCGGCGTGACATCGACCTCGTCGAGCATTTCGAGCGTCGGCGGATGGAAGGTGGACGCGCGCAGATCCTGAGCGCAATCCTCATTGGCTTCGAGCACGATGACATCGACGCCCTGTTTGGCCAGCAAGGTCGCCATGGTCGTGCCCACGGGCCCTGCCCCAACGATTACAACCTGACACCGTTCTGTTGCGGACATGCGTCCTGCCCCTCATCTCAATTGCTATCTGGCTAGGAAACCCGCGCGCTGGCCGATGCTGGTTTGGCCCAAACTATCCACGGTGCGACCAACGGGCCGCGCCAAGCCAAGCGGGCGCGGCACCAAGGTCCCGGCATCGGTGATCAATCGTCCATCGGACCGAAGCCCTTCTTCCAGATCAGCATCACGCGGGTGAATTCGCACACCACATCGCCGGTCTGGTTCTTGCCGATGGTCTTGATGGTGACGATGCCCTGGGTCGGGCGCTTCTCGCTCTCGCGCTTTTCGAGCACCTCGGATTCCGAATAGAGCGTGTCGCCCGCGAACACCGGCTTGAGCAGCTTGATCTCTTTCCAGCCCAGATTGGCGACCGCCTTCTGGCTGACATCCGAGACGCTCTGCCCGGTCATGATCGCCACGGTCAGAGGCGATGCGACCAAAGGCTTGCCGAATTCGGTCTTGGCAGCGAAATGGGCATCGCAATGCGCCGGATGCTGGTTCATCGTCAGCAGCGAGAACCAGATATTGTCGTTTTCGGTGATCGTCCGGCCCGGGCGGTGCTCATAGACATCGCCGACCGCGAACTCCTCGAAAAAGCGGCCATAGGTTTCGCGGTAACGCTGCGGTGCTACCTCGGTTACGCCATCACGCATCGATCATTCCCCTTGCATGGATCCGGCCGCACTGATCGGCCCCGCCTCCCTTGGTGGCAGCGCGGCGGCGAGATCATCGGGCGAGCGGGGGGCTATCCACGATGCGGCCAGTCGCAGGTCGGGCCGGGCTTGCGGCGCGGTGCGTTGCGGTAGACACTGGCTCATGCGTATCACCCGACATTATCTGACCGTCGCCGGACGGCGTGTGCACTACCGGATGTGCGGCAACGGCCCGCCGGTTCTGATGATCCACCAAAGCCCGCGATCGTCAGCCGAATATGCCGAGGTCATGGTGCAATGGGGCGAACGCTTCACCTGCATCGCGCCCGACTCGCCCGGCTTCGGCCAGTCTGACCCGCTGCCGCTCGATCACCCGACGACAGAGGACTTTGCCGACGCGATCCTGGAGTTTGCGCACGCGGCAGGCTTCCGCAGCATTGCCGCCTACGGCTTCCACTCGGGCGGCATCTTCCTGATGAATGCGCTCAACCGCCATCCCGACCGCTTCGTCGCGCTCGCGGTCGGCGGCTATCCGTGCTTCCGCCCGGAGGAATTGGACGGTGTCGGCGAGGCCTATCTGCGCGCCTTCCACCCCCAGCCTTATGGCGAGCATCTGTTGTGGGCGTGGAACCGGATGCTTGAACAGAGCTGGTATTTCCCCTGGTACAAGCCAGAACAGGCGCGGCGCATGTCGGCTCCGCATGCCGACCCGCTTGTGCTTCACCCCCAGGTGATGGACCTGCTCGCCTCGGGCGACGCCTATCGCCATGGCTATCGCGCCGCGCTCAGCGCTGGCTACGACGTCCCGCCTGCGGGTGCTGCTGTCCCGCCCGCGCTGCTCTCCAGCTACACCGCCGATCCGATGACCGCGCATATCGCGCGGTTCCCGCCGCTGCCTGCGGGATGGAGCACCGCCGAGCAGCCCGATCCGGCTGCGCATTTCGGCGGCAATGCCGATTGGCTCGCGCAATATCCCGCGCCCGCCTTCACCCCCGCGCAGGACAATGACCGGAGCTTTCTTCCGGTCCGGACCGATGCCTTCGACGGGCTGATCCACTGGCGCGGCAAGGGGTACACATTGCATGTCCATGGCCCGGGACGTTCACTCGATCTGCTGCCCGAAGGCGTGCTGGCGATCGACCTGCCGGGGCATGGCCTGTCCGATCCATGGCCGGGCGAGCCACCCCTGGCGTGGGCCGATTGGCAGGCCGTGATCGACCTCGCAACGCAGATGCTGGGTGCCACAGCGACCTCCAGCGAACCGCTGCTCCCGGGCGAGCCGGAGCTGCTCTTCCCCGATCTGTCTCCCGACCGTTATGGCAATCATCTGGTCAACGCATGGGCGATGCTGCGCGCGGGCCATGCGTTTTCCCCCCGGTATCACATCACGCGCGACACGATGATG
The DNA here is from genome assembly GCA_943370475.1 of Hydrogenophaga intermedia. Lineage (GTDB taxonomy): Bacteria > Pseudomonadota > Alphaproteobacteria > Sphingomonadales > Sphingomonadaceae > Blastomonas. The sequence goes on along the minus strand of CALRRI020000003.1, from coordinate 41,271 downwards.
CCGATGGCGGAAGAGGCCATGGACGTCGACACCCTGGCGCGCGAGCACCTGGCGCTGATGCGGTCGAGCGCGGCCAGAGCGCTGCATCAGGCACGACTATCCACCAGGTGAACATTGCTTGCGGTTTGCGCTGGTGCGCAGCCGCGCACCCTGCATAGTGCCTCCTTCATTCAGCAGGAGGTCTGCCCCATGTCGCGCCCGATCCTCACCGGCACCCGCCGCACTTTCCTTTCTGGCGCGAGCGCGCTGTTCGCAACGTCGGCGGTTGCCAAGACCGTCAAGGGCGGTGGCCAACCGGAAAAGCTCGACGTCATCGTGGTCGGCGCAGGCCTGGCCGGGCTGAACGCGGCGCACGTCCTGGAAAGCCAGGGACTGAAAGTCGCGGTGGTCGAAGCAAACGACCGCGTTGGCGGGCGTCTGCGCACCGGCCATGCCGAGGGCTATACCGCCGAGCTGGGCGGCAGCGAGGTCGGGCCGCTATATGGTCGTGTCCGCAACGCCTGCGCGCAGTTCAATGTCGGCCTGACCGAAGATGGCGGCAAGTCGACACCGTTCGTGCTGAACATCGAGGGGCAGATGGTGCTGCCCAAGGATTGGGCATCGTCGAACACCAACCATACCATCGGTGCAGAGCGCGAGATTCTGCCGTTCCTGATCCAGAACCGGCTGTTCTTCGACTGGGTACCGTTCGAGGACCCGGCGGACTGGCTGGAACCCAAATATCACGAGCACGACATGTCCGCCGCCGCCTATATGCGCGCAAGAGGCGTGTCTGAAGCGGCGATCCGGCTGGCCAATGTCGATCTGAACGGCCCCAGCGTGCATTCGGTTTCTGCGATGAGCATTTTCCGCGATCTGGCGCGGCTCAAGGTCGAAGGTTTCAACGATCCGACCAAGCCGCAATATGGCGCGGGCAACACCAGCAAGCGGCACTATATCGTCGGCGGATCGGACATGCTGCCCAAGGCGATGGCGGCTGCGCTCAAGGGCCGGGTGATGCTGAACTCACCGGTCTCGGCGATCGACCAGACCGCCGACGAGGTCGAGGTTCGGCTGATGGGCGGCGAGCGGATGCGCGCGCGCTTTGTCGTGATGGCCGCCCCCTTCTCGGCGGTGCGTTATATCAACTTCACGCCTGGCCTGCCGACAGCGCAGGCCAACGCGGTGCAGGGCGCGATCTATTCCGCCACCACGCAGTTCCATTTCCGCGTGCTGAAACCGTTCTGGGAGGCCGACGGCCTGCCCCCGTCGATCTGGTCGGATCGTTTCTTCGAGCGCGCGTTCGTCATGGACAAGGGCGGCGAACATGGATCGCTGATCGTCTGGATGAACGGCGATGGTGCGACCCGGCTCGACGCGATGGACCTGCCCACGCAGCGCGCCTTCATCATGGCGGAGCTCGCCGCCGCGCGCCCCTCGACCGCCGGAGCACTCGAGCCACTGTTCGAATACAGCTGGGAGCGGAACCCGTTCGTCGGCGGCAACAAGCACTGCTTTGCCGCAGGCCAGGTCAAGATGTTCGCCAAGGAAATGGCACTGCCGCATGGCCGCATCCACTTTGCCGGAGAGCATTTGCGGCGGATGGAGCCGGGGATGGAATCGGCGATGGAGACCGCTGAAATTGCGGCGCTTGAAATCCTTGAACGCGCTTAAGAGCCTCGCGGCGCTGGCGCTGCTGGCGACCGCCGCGACGCCGGCGGACGATGCGACCTATCGTGCGCGCTTTGCCGCGTTCATGGCCAATCCGGCGCAGTTCGACTACAGCCCGATGGAAGCCGTGCCGGGCGCGCCGCGCCTGCGCCCGCTGGCAGCGACGCGGGCCCCTGGCATCACGGCTGCCGCACTGGATGAGGCGGCGCGCTATGCCGAGATCAACCGGTCGAGCGCCTTTCTGGTTTGGCGCGACGGCAAGCTGGAGGCCTCGCGTTACTTCGGCAGCACCACGCGCGAGACACCTTTGGTTGCCAAGTCGCTCGCCAAGCCGCTGACCGCCATCGTGATCGGCCGCGCGATTATGCTCGGCAAGATCAAGGGGCTCGACCAGCCGATCGCGGATTTCATCCCCGAACTGGCGGGGACACCCAAGGCAGCGATCCGAGTGCGTCATCTGCTCGACATGCGCTCGGGCCTGCTAGATCAGGGTTTTTCGCCCGATCCCGACCATCCGTGGAACCGGGCGTACCTGGACCCGGACCACGGCAATTACATCGTCAGCAGCTATCCGCTGACCGATGCACCGGGCACCCGCTATGCCTATGCCAATGCGCCGAGCGAACTGATCGCGCTGGTCATCGAGCGCGCGACCGGACGGCGATACTCCGAATTCATCAGCCGCGAAGTACTGAACCCCTTGGGCGCTATGGGCGGCGAGATCTGGGTCAACCGGCCGCAGGGCCTCGCGCATTCGGGATGCTGCATCAAGCTGCCCGCCGAGACCTGGATGAAGCTGGCGATCCTGCTGCTCGACGACGGCAAGGCGGGCGGCAAGCGCCTGCTGCCCCAAGGCTATGTCCGGCAAATGCGCACCGGCACGCCGCAGAACCCGAGCTTCGGTCTCGGGATATGGCTGGGCGAGCCCTATCGCGAGCGGCGCGGTTTCGGCGCGCCGGGAACCGCGGGCCCGCAGGTGCTGCATTCCGAGGCCTATCTGGACCCGGAGATGTTCCTGTTCGATGGCAACAGCAACCAGACGGTGCATGTCAGCCCGAAGCACCGGCTGATCGTGCTGCGCATGGGCGAGACCCCGCCCAAGACCCCGGAGTGGGACAACGCGAAGCTGCCCAACCTGCTGATCCGGGGGCTTGGGCGCTAAGCCCTATTTCTTGCGGGTATAGCCTGCTGTCTCGGGCGGCACCTGCTCGGCATAATGTTCGAGCGTACCGATGACGCCGAGGTCGGGTCCGTCCTGCGGTTCCTCGAACAGATCGGGCCGGTCACGCTCGACGCGCTTGCGGACCGCGACCGGCACATCGTCCATGCCGCCGGTGATCTTGTAGGTATGCATCCGCCCCATCAGCACGCCATCAACCCCGCTCTGGCCCATCCGCATCCACGGCCACCATGGCGCCTGGCGCATGAAGCCGCCGGTATAGGGTGCGGACACGACATCGCGGTCGTCGATCGCCGCGCGCGGGGTGAACAGGGTGAAATGCTCGGACGGGTTGACGCGGGCGCCGGTCGAGGCCTTGGGCCAGCCTTTGGGCGTCACCGGGTTGGTGTATTCGTGCGCATAATCCCAGCCGAGCAGATACTGGTCGCCGATGGGCTGCCAGGGCAACCGATAGGGCTCGCCCGCGCCGCCGCCTTTACCAATGTCGTTGTTCACCGTCTCGCCATCGCCGACCTTGAAGACCTTGCGGGTGAGGCCCAGCGTGCCGCGGAACTTGTCGTTGAGGAAGTTGAACACCTCCACCCGCTCGCCGGTCCACGGATTGTCCCAGTGATCGAGGATCTCGCCGGTGGCAAGGTCGGTGAAATAGCCGCACTCCTTGCCGATGACGCGGACGCTGCCATCGGGCTGGATCGCATTGCGGATGTTGCCGAAGCCGCAATAGCCGAACACCGGCTTGGCGCGGTTGGCCCCCACGATCGCATATTGCACGCCCTGATAGCCCGAGAGCACCGCCTTGTCGCCGATGGTGCCCCACATCTTGGCAAAGCCGTAGAGGTTGTCGCGCGGGTCCATGATGTCGAGCGGGCGGATATTGCCGCCCTTGGCGCTCGCCGCGCCGGGCAGCGCCGCTGCCGTCGCCAGCCCCGCCATGCCGCCAAACAGACTGCGGCGCGAAATGCTCGCGCACACCGATTCATAGATCATCGCATTGTCCCTGATTGAGCAGCGGTCAGATGACCGCGCAGACGGTTTTCCATTCGAGATAGCTGTCGAGCGCAGCGCGCCCGCTGTCGCGGCCATGGCCCGATTGCTTGATGCCGCCGATGGGGAGCGCCGCGTCGTACATCAGGTGGCAGTTGATCCAGACCGTGCCCGCCTCGATCGCATCGGCCATGCGGTGCGCGTGGCTGAGCGACTGGGTCCAGACGCTGGCGGCAAGGCCGTATTCGCTGTCGTTCGCCGCCGCGATCACCGCATCGGCCTCATCGAACTCCTGCGCGACCAGCACCGGGCCGAACACCTCTTCGCGCACGATCGGCATATCGGGGGTCACATCGGTGATCACGGTGGGCTGTACAAAGGTGCCCGCATCGCCGAACCGCTCGCCCCCGGTCAGCACCGTGGCCCCGCCATCGCGCGCAGCCGATATGAAGCCCTCGACCCGCTCGGCCTGCAGGCGAGAAACCAAAGGCCCCATCTGCGTTGCAGGATCGAGCCCATGGCCTGCCACCAGCCCCTGCGCATACGCCGCAACGCCCTTGAGCAGTTCGTCCTTTATGGCGCTGTGCACATAGAGCCGCGAACCCGCGACGCACACCTGGCCGCCATTGAAGAAGATCGCATTGGCAACGCCGGGAATCGCCAGCTCCAGATCGGCATCGGGCATCACGATCATCGGCGATTTTCCGCCCAGCTCCAGGCTGACACGCTTGAGATTGCCCTTGGCGGCATCGATGATCGCGCGGCCTGTCTGCGTCGATCCGGTGAACGCGATCTTGTCGACCTTGGGATGCGCCGCGAGCGCTGCGCCCGCCTCGCCGCCGAGGCCAGTGACGATGTTGAGCACACCTGCCGGGACACCTGCCTCCATCAGCAACTCGCCGAGGCGCAGCGCGGACAATGAGGTGTTCTCCGCCGGCTTGAGCACGATGGTACAGCCTGCCGCGAGCGCGGGCGCCAGCTTCATCGCGGTCAGCACCAGAGGCGAGTTCCACGGCACGATCGCGCCGACGACGCCCACCGGTTCGCGCCTGGTCCAGGTCGCCATCTTCTTGCCCGCAGGCTGATAGTCGATCGACGATTCGATGGTCTGCCCTTCGATCGCCATCGCCTGGCCTGCAAAGAAGCGGAACTGGTTGACCGCGCCGGGGATCTCCGCCCAGCGCCCGACGAACAGCGGCTTGCCCTGATCGAGCGTCTCGATTTCGGCGAGTTCATCGATATGCGCCTCGATCAGATCGGCAGCCGCCCACAGGATCTTCGCGCGATTGAGCGGCGTGGTCGCCTTCCACCCTGCCAATGCAGCGCGCGCCGCCGCAACCGCCGCATCGATCTCTGCAGCACCGCCGCGCGGCAAGACGCCGATCTGCTCGCCCAGCGCCGGGTCGAGCGTCGCGAAGGTCTCGCCCCGCTCGCCGGACCACTCGCCATCGACCAGCAACCCCTGCCCCTGCCCCCTTCGGGCCAAAAAGGCGGTCACGCTGGGGGAAAGGGGAGGTCGAGCAAAGGCCATGCGGATGAAACTCCATCTATCTGGCGTCGACGCTAGAAAATCAGGCTCGCCATGTCATCATTTCGCGGCCATCAACCGCAAGGCGGATAAAAGGGCAGTGTCCCGTGTCGAGTGACCAGCGAACATGGTCGAAACCCGGCATGGTCGAAGCCATACCGACCAGCCAGGGAGCCGCGTACAGTTTATGGGCGATAACATTTCCGGTTTGCCGCAGGCTCTGGCCAGTGCGCTTGGGGCTGCCCAGGTGCTGACCGGGCCGGACCGGCTCGCCTTTTACGCGCACGACGTCTTCACCAAGGGCGCAGAAGCGATCTGCATCGTGCGGCCCGGCGATATCGCGGGCGTGCAGGCGGCGGCGCGGCTGTGCAGCGACGCCAGGGTCGCGATGGTTCCGCGCGGCGGCGGTGCCTCCTATTCGGATGGCTATCTGATCGATCGCCCGCATGTGCTGTTCGATCTGTCTGCTCTGCAGACCATCGACATCGATACCGCCAATGCCTGTGTCCGCGTCGGTTCAGGCGTGACCTGGGCGGCGCTCAAGGCCGCGCTCGATCCGCTTAGTTTGCGCACACCTTTCTGGGGGCCGTTCTCGGGCATTGCCGCAACCGTCGGCGGCAGCTTGAGCCAGAACACCATCAGCCACGGCAGCGGCGCACACGGCATTTCGGCGCAATCGCTGATCGGCATCGAGGTGGTGCTGGCCGATGGCAGTGTCCTGAACACCGGCGTCAGCAACGCGACGCGCCATTACGGCCCCGACATGACCGGGCTTTTCACGGGCGATTGCGGTGCTTTGGGGCTGAAAGTCGCGATCACACTGCCGTTGATCGCCACGCGCCCCGCGCACGATACCGCGAGCTTCGCCTTTGCCGATTTCGCCAGCTACCATCGTTCGGTCAGCCAAATCGCACGCGAGGGGCTGGACGAGAATCATTTCAGCATCGATCAGGCGCTGTCGCAGGGGCAGATCGCGCGATCCGAAGGCACGGCGGCAAAGGTTACCATCGCGCGCAACGTGATGCGCGCCGCCCCCAACCCCGTCTCGGGTCTGCTGCAGCTGGGCAAGATGGCACTGGCGGGCGAAACCGAGATGCGCGAGGCCAAGTACAGCTGCCACGTCATCGTCGAGGGCGTCGACAAGGCCGATGTCGCCTCGCGGCTCGGCCGCATCCGGTCGATCATGACTGCCGAGGGGCAGGAAATCGCCGACACCGCCGCCGCGTTCGTTCGGTCGATGCCGTTCGCACCGCTGTTCAACGTGCTCGGCCCCAAGGGGGAACGCTGGGTGCCGCTGCATGGCATCTTCTCGCACACTGCTGCCGACGCGTTCCACGCTGCGTTTACCGCGTTTCTGGACCAGCAAAAGGCTCAGATGGATCGCCACGGCCTGTGGACCGGCACAATGTTCAGCAGCATCGGCGGCCACGGCCTACTCTACGAGATCGCGATCTACTGGCCCGATGCGGTCACGCCCTATCACCGCGAGATACTGGGCACAGAGTTTCTGGCGACGATCCCGTCCTATCCCGACAACCCTGAGGCCCGCACGTTTGCGCACCGTTTCAAGGCGGATCTGGTCGACCTGATGCAGGCACATGGCGCGGCGCATTTCCAGATCGGCCGCGCCTATCCGTATCTCGAGCGGCTTGACCCGGCGGCGCGCGCGCTGATCCACGCAACCAAGGCCGCGCTCGACCCGCACAACCTGATGAACCCCGGCGTGCTGGGGCTCTGATCCTCCCTCCAGCCATTTGCAAAGGCAGACGATGGACTACGATTATATCCCCCTTCCCCAGCGCCAGCCGCTCAAATGGCCGAGTGGCGCGCGTGTCGCGCTGATCCTCACCTTCAACCTGGAAACCTGGGACCTCACCAAGGATACCGATAAGCCATATTACGCCGGCGGCCCTGCGATCCTGCCCGATGTGCTGCCCGGCAACACGCCCGATTTCCCCAATTTCACCTGGCGCGAATATGGCCAGCGGGTGGGCATCTGGCGTCTGTTCGAGCTGTTCGATCAACTGGGGGCCAAGGCGAGCTGCACCACCAATGCGGTGACCTTCCAGCGGCGCAAGGCGATGACCGACGCTGTGCTCGAACGCGGCTGGGAGCTGCTGACGCACAACTGGGAACAGGGCGAGTTGCTGACCAATTTCGCGCATGAACCCGAAAAGGAGCGCGATATCATCCTGCGCTCGCTCGCCGAGTTCGAAAAGCACACCGGGCGCAGGTCCAAGGGGTGGCTGTCGAGCTCGCTGCGCGGGACGATGCAGACCGCAGACATCCTCGCCGAGCAAGGCTGCACCTTCTACTGCGACATCATGAACGACGATCAGCCCTATCTGCTGCGCACCCCCAACGGGCCGATCGTGTCGGTGCCCTATTCGAACGAGATCAACGACTTCACCTTCATCACCCGCAAGAATTTCACCACCGACCAGTTTTCGCAGGCGCTGATCGAGGAGCTCGATGTGCTGTATGAGGAAGGCGCGGCGACGGGGCGGATCATGAACGTCGGGCTGCACCCGCATGTCTCGGGCCGCGCGCACCGCATCCGCGCGATCCGCGAGTTCATCCAGCACGCGCAGTCGCTGCCCGGCGTGTGGTGGACCACGCGCGAGGAGATTGCCGACTGGTATCTGCAGAACCATGAGAGCCACATTCCGGGACAGCTGGGATGAGCAAACCTGCGATCCTGATTGCAGGCGGCGGCATCGGCGGGCTGACCGCGGCCGCCGCGCTCGCACAGGCGGGCTTTCCGGTCACGGTGCTGGAGGCCGCCCCCGAGTTCGGCGAAATCGGCGCGGGCGTGACGCTGTCGCCCAATGCGATGCGCGGCTTCGATTTCACCGGCTGCATGGAACAGGTCGCCGCCGCCGGCGTCGAGCCCAAGCGCCAGCGCATCCAGCACTGGCAGGACGGCCGCCCGCTGCTGACGCTCGAACGCGCCGATGCGCGCGAGAAATACGGCGCGCCTTATGTCTATATCCATCGCGCCGATCTGCACGCGATCCTGGTCGAGACAGCCCGCAAGGCCGGGGTCATTCTGCGCTCGGGCGCGCAGGTGGTTTCGAGCAGCGGCTCGTCGGTCACGCTCGCGAATGGCGAGAGCGTGAGCGGCGATGTGCTGGTCGGCGCCGATGGCCTCAAGTCCGCGATCCGCGACCGGTTCGAACCGGTGAAGGCGCATTTCACCGGCCATGTCGCTTGGCGCGCCGTCGTGCCGGTGACCGACGCTCTGCGCCCGCTGGTCGACTGGCCGGGCATTCATATTGGCCCGGGCAAGATGATCACCCGCTATCCGGTGCGCGGCTCGACCCTGCTCAACATGGTGTTCTTTGCGCGGCAATCGGGCTGGCAGGATGATGGCTGGACCATTCCCGCACAGCCTGGCGAGCTGCGCGATCTTTATGCCGATTGGGAACCGGAAGTGCAGGCGATGATCGCGGCGGCCGAAGCGGTGCCGCATTTCCGCTGGGCGCTGAATGCGCGCCAGCCGCTCACAAGCTGGATCGCCGATGACCGCGTGACCCTGCTGGGCGATGCGGCGCATGCGATGACGCCGTTCCTGGGGCACGGCGCGGCCTGCGCGATCGAGGATGCGGTGGTGCTGGCGCGCGCACTGGCGGCCTCTGCCACGCCCGAAGAGGGACTGCAGCGCTATCAGGCCGCGCGGATCGAGCGCACGACGTTCATCCAGGCCGAATCCAATGCCAATGCCGACCGGATGCAGGGCCAGGACACCGACCTGTTCGGGCTTGGCGAGTTGCGCAATGAAGAGACGCTCGGTCTGTTCGATTATGATTGCCGCACGGTTGCGGTGTAAGGATTTTTCCCATGACGACCCCTCCCCTGCCGTTTGACGGCCACCCGGTCTGTGACGCTGCGCGCGCATTCCTCGCGCGCGACCACCGGTTGTTCATCGACGGCGCATGGCGCGATGCCAGCGGCGATGGCTGGATGGAAACGCGCGATCCGGCGACCGGCCTGGTTGCTGCGCGATTTGCGGTCGGCGAGGCAGCCGACGTCAACGCCGCCGTCGTGGCGGCGCGCAATGCGTTCAATGGCGGCTGGGCACGCTCGCAGCCAGCCTATCGGGCAGCGCTGCTGCGCAAGCTTGCCGACCTGATGCAGCGCGACGCCCAGATGCTCGCCGAGCTGGAAGTGATCGACAGCGGCATGCCGATGTTCATTGCCAGCCTGACGGTCAGCAACTGCGTCGAGATGCTGCATTATTACGCGGGGCTCGCCGGCACCATCGAGGGCACCACGACCACACCGCCCGCGCATGTCACCATGGACGCAGAGGCGATAACCTATACTTTGCGCGAACCGGTGGGCGTTGCCGCGCACATTATTCCGTGGAATGTGCCGCTCTCGATGGCGATCCTCAAGCTTGCCCCTGCGCTCGCCGCCGGATGCACCAACATCGTCAAGCCCAGCGAAGAGACACCGCTCACCGCATTGGCGCTGGCTGATCTGATCGCCGAGGCGGGTTTCCCCGCAGGGGTGGTCAATATCCTCAACGGCACCGGCGCGACCGTCGGCGCGGCGCTTGCCCGGCATCCGGGGATAGACAAGGTGGCGTTCACCGGATCGACCGCGACCGGGCGGCGGATCGTCGAGGCGGCGCTCGGCAATCTCAAGAAGGTTACGCTGGAGCTGGGCGGCAAATCACCCGTCGTGGTGATGCCGGATGCCGATCTGGCGATCACCATCCCCGGCGTTGCCATGGCGACCTATTTCCTGGGCGGGCAGAACTGCATGGCGGGCACGCGCATCTTCGCGCACGCCGACATTTATGACGCCCTGACCGATGGGCTGGTCGCCTTCTCGCAGAGCCTGGTCATCGACCATGGCCTGGCGCCCGGCTGCATGATCGGCCCGATGGTCTCTGCGGCGCATGGCGCCAAGGTAATGGGCTATATCGCCCGCGGCCTCAGCGAAGGCGCGACATTGCGCACCGGCGGGCAGCGGCTGGATCGCCCCGGCACCTTCATCGCGCCCACCATTTTCACCGCCACCACCCCTGACATGGGCATCGTGCGCGACGAGATCTTCGGCCCGGTAATGGCGGTGCAACGCTTCGAGACATGCGATGTCGATGCGATTGCAGCGATGGCGAACAACTCGCCATACGGCCTGTCAGGCAGCGTGTGGACGACATCGCTGTCGGCCGCGCACAAGATTGCCGCGCGTATCCGCTCGGGCCATGTCTCGATCAACTGCCATGGCGCTGTGGCACACAACATTCCGTTCGGCGGCTATGGCCAGTCGGGCTGGGGCCGCGAGTTCGGACGCGAGAGCCTGGACAATTATCTCGAGACCAAGGCGGTGACAGCCAGGCTTTGATACGGCCGCTTCAGGCTGCAACCGGCTCCGCCACCGCCTTGTCGAGCGCATCGCCGATAGCACGCGCGGTGGCGAGCAATTCGGGCAGATAGCTTTCCAGCGCGCTTTCCAGCTTCAGCGCGGAGGCGAAAAAGACGAGCGTCATCGCCGCCTCGAACCGGCCCTGCTTGAAGATCGGCACCGCGATCGACGATGTCTTGCCCGGCGTGTGGTTGAAATAATTGCGCCCCTGCACCGCATAGCCGCGTGCGCGGATCCCCTCTGCATTCAGCGCCAGCTCGGCTGCCGCCAGATAATTGGGGTCGATATCCTGATCGGCGCGCATCCATTTGAGGATCTGGGCACGCTCGTCATCCTCGGCATAGGCCATCGAAAGCTTGCCCGACGCGCTGTCGAGCAAAGGCAGGGTGAAGCCGGGATAATATTGCGCAAACGTCAGCGACGTGTTGGCGTGAGTCGAATCGCACAGCATCATGTTCTTGCCGACGCGGATGGCGATCGACACCGGCCAGCCCACCTTGCGGGTAAGCTCGACAATCGGCGCGCGCGCAGCCTCAACCAGCACTCCATCCTGCTGGTATCCGCTCGACAGGCTCTGCACCAACAGCGTCGGGCGATAGCGCTTGCGTGCAGGCTCCTGCTCGATCAGGCCTTCGTACAGCAGAGTCTGCACGATGCGGTGCGCGGTGGGATACGGCACATTGGCGGCGCGCGAGATTTCCATCATCGTCATCGACCGGTTGCGGTTGATCGCCTTCAGCGCGGCAATGGCGCGGCTGAACGACTGGATCGGAACACCCTTCATCTGACAGCTCCCTTTTCGCTGCGGGCCGCCGTGATCGGGCGTGCCCTCAGCCGAATGCTGCGTCAAACTATCCGGATGGTGGCTGTTGATCCAGTTTTATCCGCCTGTCGGATATTTGGGTGCCCATAGGGCGATGATCGCCGCCCCGGTGAGCGTCATCAAAGGGGGGATCAATCCGAAGGCGAGGCCTACGCCGAGCACCGCGCTTTCGCTTTGCGGCAAACCGGCGACCGCGCGCGCGGCATCGAAGCCGAAGGCAGAGAGCACCAGCCCGGTCAGCAATGTGCCGCCAAGCGCAAAGGCGATCTTGTCCGCTGCGATCCAGGCGGCCGAATAGAGCCCCGAATGCTCGGCATCGTCGGCGGCAATATCCGCCAGCATCGAAAAGCCGATGACGGTCCAGCCCGAATTGCCGATGGCTGCGGAAAAGGCGAGCAGATAGGCGACCCAGATCGGCTGGTTGGCCAGCGCCAGCCAGACCATGTAGCTGAGCGAATAGATCACCGACCCTGCAATGAACGCGGCAGGCTTGCCGAAGCGTCCGGCCACCCACACCCACATCGGCTGCGCGGCGATGATGCCGACGCAGGCACACAGGATGATGACGCCGATGACCTGCAGCGCATCGGTCCGCCCCGACTGATAGGTCAGGAAATAGAGCATGGTTGCATAGCCCATGCCGCTGCCGGTGAGCTGCAGGAAGTTGGCGGCAAACAGGCTGGCAAAGCGGCGCTGCGCAAACAGCCCGGCCACCGCGCCGATCCGCAACGGCGGCGTGGCCGACACGCCCGCGACACCATCGGCCTTGCGCCCGATGCCGAAGAACGCGAGCACCAGCGAGCCAGAGGCGATGACCGAGAGCACCATCGCCATCTGCTTGTAGCCGCCCGGCCCGCCGCCGAAATATTCGACCAAAGCCGGGGCAACCGCGCCCGCGGTGAGCACGCCGACGGCGGTAAATACCAGCCGCCACGCCATCAGCACGGTGCGCTGGCGCTCGTTCGAGGCAAGTTCGCCGGCGATGGCGAGATAGGGTACCGAGAAGGTCGCAAAGACCATCATATAGAGACTGAAGGTCGCAACCACCCAGGCGACCCGCATCGCGTTGCCGTCCTGCGGCACGCGGAACAGAAGGTTGAGCGCGACCGGGGCCAGCACCGCGCCGATCAGCAGCCAGTAGCGACGCGGCATCCGTGCCTTGAACCGGTCGGACAGCATGCCGGCGGCAAAATCGCTGCCCACGCCGAACACCAGCTTGGGCAGGAAAATCGCCGCGCCAGCGAGTGCGACATCCATGCCGACGACATTGGTCAGGAAGAACAGCAGCAGCAGCGAGGGGATATCGCGAAAGATCTGCCCCGCGATCTGCCCGACGCCATAGCCCATCTGCCCGCCGAGCGAGAGCCGGGCCACGGCGGCGGGCGGGGTGCTGGCCGCCAACGGTTCCGCCTGCGCGGTCACGGACGCGGCGGCATCGGCGGCAGGGTCGGTGCAGCGGGCGGCTGCGGCGAAGTCCAGCCCTGCGGCACCGGTGCAGGCTTCTGCGTCATCTTGTAGTTTTCGAGGCTCGACAGCGACGGACCGTAGTCCTCGGTCGGGGCGGTCAGATAGCCCGGATCGATCTTGCGCGCGGCCTCGACCAGATCAGCCGGCAAATCCTTGATGCCATTGGTCATCGTGCCGAACGAGGCGAAGTAATTGATGAAGCCCGGCGCCTGCCCCATCAGCATCCACGGCAGCCATGGGGTGATCCGCGACCAGGTGCCGGTGACCGGGATCGCGGTCAGCTTGCGGTTCTCGATGTCCGACTGCTTCACGAAGAAGAGAAAGTGCTCAGAGACACGGTTGAACGTGCCCGCCGATTCACGCGGCCATTCCTTGGGCTGAAGCGAAGCGGGGTAGAACAGATCGATGCCCGTTTCGAGGATCAGCGTTCCATTGGGGCCCTGGCTCCAGTCGAGCAGGAACGGCTCTGCAGCGCGCTTGTCGGTGTTCAGCCCGCCATAGCTCGGCGGCTGCGGCTTGGTATCGCGGATGTCGTAGTTGAACGGATCGTTGGCAATCGGCACCACCTTCACCGTCTCGCCGGTATAGGGGTTCTTCCAGCTGTCCATGATCTTGCCGGTTTCCAGATCGCGGTAGAACACGACCTCCTTCAGCACCCGCCGCCAGTTGCCATCGGGCAGGCGCAGCGTGCGGACGACCGAAAAGCCGTCGATCTTGAACAGCGGCTTGACCTTTTCATTGTCGCGAACGCCATAGACGGTGCCCGTAATGCGGCTGACCTTCTGCTTCGATGTATCGATCTCGCCATCGATCCGCGCATAGGTGTCGCGGTTCCACACGGGGTCCTTGAAATCGACCTTGGAGACGAAACCAGGTGCCTTGGCGAACGCCGGTGCCGCAGGAGCGGCAAGCCCCGCCAGCATCAGCCCGCCCGCGACCAGGCCGAGCGACAGCCGTCCGATAAATCCTGAAGCCTTGCGTGCCATCACGTCCTCCTGTTGGCGCTGCGTTACTGCTACAGATTGATGGCAACTGACCAGCCCCATCGGAACTTGTGCACAACTATCCACTGGCCGGATATACCCCGCCAGCCAAGCTTGCTTTGGCGGGCCACAATCGGCGACACTGGCCACGGCCGATCGACCCATCGGGCCGCGATATGGAGACACCCCTATGCTCAACTGCTTCCAGCAGGCGCACCATGCGATGCTGCCCGCACCGACGCATGACGAGGCATCGCGCCAGGAATTCGCCAAGAGCCTCAAGGGCTTCATCCAGTCCGGGTTGCTGCCGGGCCTGGCGCCGGTCTACCAGACGCGCGCGGCCAAGACGTTCGAGCGCGAGCACGGCCGCAAGCCCGAGGACCGCCGCGACATCCGCTCCGCGATGGTGCCCGATCCGTATTTCCAGCTCTATGCCTCGATCAACCGCATCGCGCAGGAACTGCTGTGGGAATCGACCAACCTGTCGGTCGAGCGCGAGCTGCCCGCGCTGATCGAAAAGGCAAGGGAGCTGAGCGCCTCGACCAAGGCGCAGCTGGTGATGCCCGAAGGCTTCGTGCCGCCACGCTATGTCACCGCGCTCGATATCCATTGCATGCCCGGCGGCTATGCCAGCGAGGTGTGCGAGGACGATGTGTCGGTGGGCGTGCTCTACGATCGCGGCGTGTTTCTCTACTCGATGGGCTATGGCGGACCGCACAACGACGACATGGGCCGCTCTGTCTGCAACTATATCCAGCGCAACATGCCCGAGTTCAAACCGCGCCGCATTCTCGACATGGGCTGCACCGTCGGCCACTCGACTTTGCCCTACAAGGAATATTTCCCCGATGCGGAAGTCTGGGGAATCGACGTGGGCGGCCCGTGCATCCGCTATGCGCATGCCCGCGCAGCCGCCTTGGGCCATGAGGTCAACTTTGCGCAGATGAACGCCGAGGAGACCAGCTTTCCCGAAGGCCATTTCGACCTCGTCGTCAGCCACATCCTGCTGCACGAAACCAGCGGCAAGGCGATGCCCCGCATCTTCAAGGAAGCCTACCGGCTGCTGTCACCGGGCGGGCTGATGATCCACGCCGATCTGCCGCCGTTCGACCTGATGGACCCGTTCACCCAGTTCATCCTCGACAACGAGACCTGGTACAACAACGAGCCGTTCTGGGGCGCGATGCGCGACATGGATCAGCTAAGCCTGGCCGAGGCGGCGGGCTTCCCCAAGGGCGAGGCGCGCTTCACCACCGCGCCGATGGCAATCATGGAGTTCATGGGCGATGGCTATGCGGCCGAAGCCACCGAAAGCGTCGCCGATCGCGAATTCACTGCGGGCGAATATGCGCCCGGCGGCGGCTGGGAAGTGCTGATCGCACAGAAGCCCGTCGATCTCGCCGCTGCCGCCTGACCGAAGCCGCCTGAACAAGGACAGATCATGACTGAAGCCACCGATCGCCCGCATGTCATCAAGGACGCCAAGGGCAAGCGCCCGCAATTCTACAGCCAGCCGGGCATCGATCAGCTGATGTCGATGATGATGGTGATGGCGGGCGAGGTCTGCATGCTGCGCGACCGGATGGACGCGCAGGAACGCGTCGCCAGGATGCACGGCATCAATCTGGCCGAGGGCATCGATGCTTTGAAGCTCGACGAGGACGCACTGCAGGCGCGCGAGGCCTATCGTCAGGATTTTCTCGACCGATTGTTCTACCTCGCCCGCAAGGAAGCCAGCGAAGCCGCGGCGCAGGAAAGCGACGAGGCCTATCGCGCGACGATCGCGGATATCGCGGTCAACTGAGCAGGGCGCTGGCTAGCGCCGCATCAGCCTCTGGCCGGGCCGCGTGCCGACGCTCGCGATGACAGACTTGCGCGCCGCCGCGCTCCCCTGGCCCCAGCCATTGAGCATCTGAACCGACAGAGACGCTGCGCGATCAAGCTGCGAGAGCTGCTTTGGCCCCGGCAGTTCCGGGCGGCAGATCGCGCCGCCGAAATAATGGTCAACCCCGTCGAGCACCAGCGCGAACCGGTCACTCCCTGTCGCCGCCGCCTCATAGGCGAGCAGATGCCCCTCCCAGCCCGGCGTACCCGGCGGAATGTCCGCCGTGCCGGTCTGGATCAGCGCAGGCACAGCAAGCCCGGCATAGCCCGCAGCATCAATCAGTGGCGGCATCGCCCCAGGCGGCGAGAAGGCGAGCACCATGCTGGCGCGCGGATCGGCCACGGGCCCGGTCACGCCATCGGGCAGCAGCGGCTTTGCTCCACCCAGCGCCAGTGCTGCCATCGCGCCATAGCTGTGCCCGGCGGCGACATAATGCGGGTGCGCGATCGCCGCGGTGACGCCGCGCATATCCTCGATCCGTGCGGCCCAGCTCGCCAGCCCCGCAAAACTGGCGCGCTCGGGGTGGTCGGTGGAATCGACATGCAGCGGCGCGAGCACCCGGTATCCGGCGCGCACCCAGGGGCCGAACAGCGCCTCGTATTTCCAGGGGGCAGAGGCCGCGCCATGGCCGAAAAAGATGCTGCCCACCGCCCTGCCCTGGGGTTCGTAGAGCCAGGTGCGGCAGATGCGCCCGCTCGCCAAGGCGATGTCCAG
This sequence comes from Hydrogenophaga intermedia, assembly GCA_943370475.1. GTDB lineage: Bacteria > Pseudomonadota > Alphaproteobacteria > Sphingomonadales > Sphingomonadaceae > Blastomonas. The sequence goes on along the minus strand of CALRRI020000003.1, from coordinate 24,681 downwards.
CACCTTGGCGACCGGCACGCCTGCCGCTACCGGCCAGCGCGCGAGCGCGCCCAGAGCAAGGGCTGAGCCGATCAGGCTGCGTCGGGTCGGGCCGTACGTCATGCGCTCATCTCAACATCGCCCCTGCTGCCCGGCCAGATGCCGGCGGACACCCTCCGCCAGGCGGATAAAGTCGGTACAGGCTGGCATGGCGCGCGATATTCGGCAAGCATGAGCCGCGAACGGAAAAAACGGGATGAACACCATGGCCAGGACAGCAACCGCAATCACCGCCTGGGCCTTGCTGGCCGCGACAACGGCGCTCGCACAGGGGGTGCAGGTTGCCACCCCACCTCCGCCGCCGCCCGCGTTCGATAGCCAGACCCCTGCGCCAGCCCCCGATTATGCTGCGGACAGCGCCTGGGCTGCACTGCCCGGCGTGCCCGGCCCGGCCGAGACGGTGCCGCAAGGCCGCAAGCCGGACAGGAAAACACACGGCGTCGATGTGTTCTACGTCCACCCCACCACCTACCGCACGCCGGACCGCTGGAATGCCGATCCGGCTGACGCAAAGCTCAACGCGTGGACCGATGCGAGCGTCATCGCGCGCCAGGCCGCGGTGTTCAACGCCTGCTGCAACGTCTTTGCGCCGCGCTACCGCCAGGCCTCGTTTCTCGCCACGCGCGACCGGTTCATGGAGGGCGATGGCGGCAAGGCCTATGCGCTCGCCTATACCGATGTGCTCGCCGCGTTCGACCAGTGGCAGGCCAGCCGCAACCAGGGCCGCCCGTTCATCCTCGCAGGCCATAGCCAGGGCGGCGAAATGCTGATGCGGCTGCTCGCCGACCGGATCGATGGCACGCCGCTGCAAAAGCGGATGGTGGCCGCCTATGCAATCGGCATCGATTTTTCGGTCGGCTATTTCGGTACGCGCTACCGCACGCTCAAACCCTGCGACACCCCGGTACGCACCGGCTGCGTGCTGGCCTGGAACGCGGTCACGCCGCAAGCGGACCTCAAGATGCTCGGCGGGTTTGCCGGCGCGCGTTTTGCCCATATCCATGGAACTGAAGAGGGCAAGCAATCGCTGTGCATCAACCCGCTGACCTTCGACATGTCAAAGCCCGCCGCGCCCCGCACCGCTGCCAAAGGCGCAGCGCCGGGAGAACCCGGTGTCGGGCCTGTGCGCGCACTGATCGCGAGCAAGGTTGCTGCGCACTGCGACAGCGGCTTTCTGGTGGTCGATGCAGACCCCGCGCTGGAGTTGAAGCCACTGCCCGGCGGCAGCCTGCACTATCACGAATACGGGCTATTCTACGCCGATATCCAGGCCAATGTCGCCCGCCGCATCAAGGCGTGGCGCTAGGATACTCGGCCTCTGAACAATTGCCCTTGGGGACATTGCCCTCAAACGCCTGACGAACCCAGGGGAGCGAATCTTCCTGTGACTTCGGGACAGTCGGCCCATGCCCTAGCCCCGGGTACATGTGAATCGCGACATTGGCACCCAGCGCGCACGCACGCTTGGCACCGTCAAACGCCATGCGTGGAGAGGTTTGCTCGTCGCTTAGACCGATTCCCACAAAGACAGGTACTTTGAAGGCGAGCGGTGGATACTCGCGATAGGGCTTGGCGCGCGCTTCAAGCGGGGTCGGATCCTGCGTGAACAGCGTTCCTGCAACGGGCCGTTCCGCCATGAACCTGCGCATCCCATCCGATCCGCAGGTCGCCCGGAACCGTTCATACATGATCTTCCCGGCAGGGGTCAGCATGCTCTGCGGCTTGAGGGTCGGATCCAGAAAGGCATAGGTCGGCAAGAACCGCATGTGGAGCGCCGCCCAACCGTCGAACTCGTCCATCTTGAGCGGCGACATTTGCATCGTCCCCGGCCAGCCAGTCAGAACGACACCCCGCAACCTGAGCACTCGGGCAACGCCGGACTGCATCAGCGCGGCATTTGTGGCGGCATGCGCGCCCTGCGATTGACCGACGATGACGACGTCGCGGGAAAGCGGATATCCCCTGCGCGCCGCCAGCACGGCATCCAGCACGCCCTGCCCTTCGGAACGACTCATCATGTAGGGGTGGGCACCATTGGTTCCCAGGCCTTCATAATCGGTGGCGACGACAGCGTAACCCTGTTGCAGCCAGGTGTTGAGATAGGCTGTGTCCCTCTCCGACCAACCGTTGAAGCTGGGCGCACAGATGTCGGGGAAGCCGACCGTGCCATGCGCCCAGGCGATCACCGGCCACCCACCGCGCGGGGGCCTACCTTGGGGCAGGTAGACACCGCCGGACACGACGATCGACCGTGTGCCGTCTGGCCCGCCGCGGCTGGTATAGAGAACCCTATCACTCAGTCCCGCTTGCGCCAGCGCCTTGTCGGACGACATGGCCTCTCGCCTGACAATGCGGGGGCCCCCCTTGGGAACAGGCTCGTCCCACTGATAGAACGATCCCGTGCCGCCATCACCAAGCTGCGGGTCGGCGGGCGGCATCCGGCTCTGGGCTGCCAGGGGATTGGCCAGGCCAAGGCAGGCTCCGGCAAACAGCAGGTTCCGGATCCATCTTGGTCGGGTTCTGGACACACGGCATCTCCTGAAAGCCGGACTGTGCCGGCATGTGACGTCTGGCATTTCGCAGTCTGGGCACCATGCCAGACCTCGCCGCTGCACAGCTTCGTCCCGGTACCGTGCTTCATCGAGGTGCTGCCCAGCGGCCGCCGCCGCTACCGCCAATACCGCCTGTTCCATGCGGCTACCAGGGCCAGTGTTCGCTGAAGGATCACGGCCTGGCGCCGCTGATCAGACCTTTGCGTCCCACAGCGGCGCCAGCAATGCTGCCGGGTCCTTGAACACCTCGGGCCGTCGTGCCTCGGTCGCTTCGAGCCAGGCTGGCGGCATCGAATCGCGGGTGGCGTTCTGGCGACCCACGCCGCTGGCGGTCAGATGGCCGGGGTGGTCACCCATTTCGAGCCAGGGTCGCCACGAGACGACATTGGTGTAGCTGACGTTCGAGGTCACGCGGGTGGCGCCGGGCTTTTGCAGATCGCTGGCCTGCGCGTGCATCACGGTGCTGTCGGAATAGCGGAACGGCCTGGCCGCGCCGGGAAAGCTCGCGGCGGAGCGGATCCGCTCGGTCACCCAGACATCGTTGCCGCGCGTCACGATGGGCAGCACCTCGTGCTCCAGCTGGAGTCCCGGCATTTCCTTGGGCAGATGGAACGACAGGTCCTTGCCGAACCGCGTCGAGGAGGGCGCGAAACCGCCGCTGGGGATCTTGCAGTCCTTGTTGGTATAGGGGTTGCGGAAGGTATCGAGCGCCTTGCCGGTGGCAATGTCGGTGAACCAGGCGAGCTCGAAAGTCACCTGCTGGTACGAGCCATCTGCGAGCGCGCGGGTGCGCGAGAACACCGCAGAGACCACGTTGAACAGCGGCTCCATCCGGTCTTCGACCACGCCGTAATAGTTAGCCTGCACCCAGTTGGTGACAAGGTCCTCGTCAAGCGCGCCGCGCATCATCAGGAAGGTGCGCTGGCGTCCCTCCAGGCTCGTAACGTCAAGCGACGACGGCGCTGCGGCCGATGCCGCGCGCAGCGGGCCCGGCACCGCCAGTGCTGCGCCGGTGACCATCATTCCGGCAAGGGCTTCGCGGCGACGGATCATGGCGGACGGTCCTTATGGATTTTGCGGTGAATCTGAACGATGGCAAAAGGGGCGTGCTCCAGTCCGGATCACGCCCCTTGGTCTTATCAGAACTTCATGCCGGCAGTGATGCCGATCCGGCGGCCCTCGCCCAGATAGATTTCGGGGATCGAGAAGGCTGCGGGGAAACCGGCGCGCGGCTGGTTGATCGAGTTCTGGACATAGGCCTTGTCGAACAGGTTGTTGCCCCACAGCGCAAAGCTGAACCGGTCGCTTTCGATCGCCAGACGGCCATTGACCAGCGTGCGTTCACCAAAGCTGACCGTGTTGATCAGATTGTTGAAAACAGGACCGGTGTAGTTGACGTCGACGCGGCCGCGCAGCGCCCAATCGTCCGACAGCGGAATATCGGCGGTAGCGTGGACATTCCACTGCGTCTTGACAGAACGGGTCGGGCGAAGACCTTCCAGCGTCGGCACGAACTGTGTTCCGCCATTGGCCGTCGGTACCGCGATGATCGCCGGGCAGCCCGGGGCGCTGCCGAAGGTCGCAGCCGTCGTGCCGGTGCGGCACTGCGGAATCTGCGAACCATCATACGCGCCCGGACGGAACTTGGGGTCGGAATAGATGAAGCTGCCGCCGATCGCGAACATGTCGGTCACTTCGAACTCGGTCATCACTTCAACGCCCTTGGCGCGGATGGCCCCTGCGTTCTGCACGATGCGCACGGGGTTCACCGCGGTCGGGTTCTGGGTGAAGGCAGAGATCTGCGCATCCTTCCAGTCGACATAGAAGAACGATCCGTTGAGGACCAGGCGCCGGTCGAACAGGCGGCTCTTGAACCCTGCTTCATAGGTCCAGTTGGTTTCTTCCTCATACGGCACTTCGCTGGCCAGAATGCCGGTCGCGCTGACCGGGTTGGCGGTGTTGAAGCCGCCCGAACGCACGCCCTTGGCCGCCGAGGCATAGAGCAGCACGTCTTCGACCGGGCGATAATCCAGCGTGAAGCGCGGGGTGAAGCTGTTGAACGTCCGGCGGAACTTGGGGCCGATGACCGGGAACGTGCCGGTCGCCGGGATGGTGGTGCCGTTGATCGGCTGGTTCACCCGCGGTGCGGACGTGGGGTTGAGGATCGAGAAGACCTGCGCCTGCTTCACATCGGAATTGTAGCGACCTTCCGCGTTGAAGCGGAAATCACCCAGCTCGTAGCCCAGCGCGCCGAAGATCGAGAAGGTCTTGGTGCTGGCGGACGAATAGTTGCCGAACACCTGGCTGGTGTTGCTGTTGGGAACCAGGAAAATGTTGCCGGTGAAGTCATACGGACCCACGCCGGTCGCGGCAGGCGTGAGGAGCTGCGAGACCTGGACCAGCCGCTCGTTGGCGGCGAGGCCACCGCCGTCTGCGCCCAGGCCGCCCGCAGCCAGCGGGATGCGCGAGTTGAAATAATAACCGCCGACAATCCACTGGAACGGCGATTCATTGTCCGACTGGATGCGGATTTCCTGGCTGAACGTGCGCACCCGCTCGACAGTTCCGATCGAGAAGTTGACGCGGGTCAGCCGGGTGTAGGGCGCGTTGGCAAAATTGGTGCCGCAGCTGGCATTGGTCGCATTGCCCAAGGTGCAGACACCGAACTGCGTGCCGCCCGAGGTCAGGTCGTAATCGCTGGTGCCGCGATTGTCCGCCCAGGTCAGGCCGGTGATGCTGGTCGCCTTGACGCCCTTGATGCGGCCTTCCAGCGTCAGCGAAACCTGGGTGTTCTTCGCCACGGTGTCTGCAAGGCCGGGCGATACATCGCTGACCTTTTGCGCAGCCAGCTCGCCGCAGAAAAGCAAAGGAAGCGCGGTCGCGGCGTTGACGTTGCCGCAATTGAGGTTGCGGATCGGCAGACCGTAGACCGGCGAAACCTCGGCCTTGGAATGGGTGTAGAAGCCCGAAAGCAGCGCGCGGAAATTGTCGCTGGGCTTGAATTCCAGCGATCCGGTCACGGCATATTTCTCGAAACCGCCCAGATTGTCGCCGCGTGCGGCGGCGTTGGTGCCAAAGCCGTCATAGGTGACATAGCCACCCGCGATGCGCGCCTTGAGCGTATCGGAGATCGGAACCGACAGCGCGCCGCGGATGCGGTAATCCTCGTCGATACCGGCAGTAACCTGGACGCCGCCCGACAGGTCGTCGGTCGGCTTGCCGGTGCTGATCGCCATGGCGCCGGCAAAGGTCGAGCGGCCGAACAGGGCGCTCTGCGGGCCCTTGGCGATTTCGATCTGGCCGACGTCGAGCACCGAGATCATGTCGATGGTGTTGCGGCTGGTCTGGTAGATGCCGTCGATGAACACGCCGACATTGGCCTCGACGTTGAGATCGTTGGCGGTGTTGCCCGGTGCCAGGCCGCGAATGTAGATCGTCTGGGTGTTGCCGCCCGCGATATTGTTCATCACGATGCCGGGGGTCGAGTTGCCGAGGTCCGAAAGCGTCTGGATATTGCGTTCAGCCAGATCCTCGGCCGAATAGGCATTGATCACGATCGGCACGGACTGCACGTCTTCGTCACGCTTGCGTGCGGTGACGACGATTTCGGAACGGCCATCTTCCTCTTCTGCGACCGCTTCCTGCGCGGCGAGCGGCGTTGCCGCGGTGATGCTGCCCATAGCAACGCTGGTGAGCAAAACCGAGCGGGCCAGGCCCGAAGCACGAAACACTTTCATGATTTACAATCCCCCAAATGTGACACCTGGCAGGGTGACTTTCCCTTTTTTCCGTTTTGCGCCGCGCCACGACGCCCGGATCGAATATCGCTGCCTGTCTCGTTGTCCGGACAGGCTTGCTCCTGACAGGGGGATGAGCGCATGAACGCCGCCATTCATGCAAATCCACGGTGGCCAACTATCCGCCTGTCGGTCATTAGTCTGTGCCTTCTGCGGCGGTAAGACCGCATGGCGGATAGTCCAGGTCGTCGCGCAGGTGAACCGGCCATCGCCATTGCATCGCGGACCTATAAAGTTGATCCGAACGAAGGAGTGCCGCCATGGCGAACCCCATTTTGCGCCAGAAGCTCGATTCCGGGCAGTTCTTCGTGGTTCCAGGCATCCAGGACATGATCGCGGCCGTGATCGCCAACAAGGTCGGATTAGATCTGGTTTACGGCACAGGCTATTGGCTCACCGCCTCGGCGCACGGCCTGCCCGATGCGGGGATCGTCACCTATACCGAGATGCGCGATCGCATGGCGACTTTGGTGCGCACCAGCAATGCGGCGGTGATCGCCGATGGTGACACCGGCTATGGCGGACTGCTCAATGTCCACCACACCGTGCGTGGCTATGAAGCGGCAGGTGTGACCGCAATCCAGATCGAGGATCAGGAATTTCCCAAGAAGTGCGGCCACACGCCTAACCGCCGGATCATCCCGGTCGAGGACATGGTCGAGAAGATCAAGGTCGCCAGCGCCGCGCGCGAGGACAGGCAGAACTTCCTGATCATCGCGCGCACCGACGCCCGGCAGAGCGAAGGCTTCGACGGCGCGATGCGGCGGATCGAGGCCTATGCCAAGGCCGGCGCTGACGTGCTGTTCCCCGAGGCGCTGGAGAGCGAGGAAGAGATGGCGCGCGCCTGCGCCGCGTTCGATCTGCCGCTGATGGCAAACATGTCGAACGGCGGGTCGAGCCCGGTGCCGGTGGCCGATGTGCTGGCGCAGATCGGCTATGCCTATGCGATCTATCCCTCGCTGACCTCGCTGGCAGCCGCAGCTGCCATGGAAAAGGCGCTGGTCGATCTCAAGACGCAAGGCATCGGCCAGCCCGACGGACTGTTCAGCTTCACCGAATTCTGCTCGCTGATCGGGTTCGAGGATGTCTGGGCGTTCGAGCGCCAATGGGGCAAGGCTGCGGACTGACCCCGATCAGCCTGCCGGTGGATAGAGCCAGGGCTGCTGGACGCGCTGGCGCTGCTCGAACGCATCGATCATCGTCCCATCGCGAGCGAGGATGGCCGATGTTTCGTCCCAGCCGTTGAGCAATGCCTGCCGCTGCGGTTCGGGCATGGAAAAATGCACGGGATGCGAGCCGCCCGTCTGCACGGTGCACGCCGCAAGATCGATGGTGAATGCCTCTCCCTTGGTCGCGGCGCGGTGCATGCGTGCGACATCGGCAGCCTCCAGCGCCACAGGCAGCACGCCATTGCGGATGCAGTTGCCGGCGAAAATCTCGCCGAAGCTGGCGGCAATGATGCAGCGCACGCCGCCGCCCAGCAAAGCCCACACTGCCTGCTCGCGGCTCGATCCGCAGCCGAAATTCGCCCCTGCGACCAGCACCGGCGTATCGTTCAACCGAAACACGCGGTCAGCGAAAGCATAAGCGCCCAGCCCCTCGCGCGCCGTGATCGTCAGGAACCGCGCCGGATAGATCACGTCGGTATCGACATTGTCTTCGTCCAGGCTCGCGGCACGGCCCGTCAAGCGGATGAACGGTTCCATGGGTTCAGTCCGCTCCCGTCATGAGGTCGCGGACATCGGCGATGCGCCCGCAGATCGCCGCCGCCGCCGCACTCGCCGGGCTCATCAGGTGCGTGCGGCCACCGGGTCCCTGGCGCCCTTCGAAATTACGGTTGCTGGTCGACGCACAGCGCTCACCGGGGGCAAGCCGGTCGTCGTTCATCGCCACGCACATCGAACAACCCGCATCGCGCCATTCGAAACCGGCGGCGCGAAAGATATCCGCCAGACCCTCAGCTTCGGCCTGCGCCTTGGTCGCCGCACACCCCGGCACCACCATCGCGCGGACACCCGGCGCGACCTTGCGGCCCTGCGCCACACGGGCAGCGATGCGCAGATCCTCGATCCGCGAATTGGTGCACGATCCGATGAACACCCGGTCGATGGCAATATCCGCCAGTGCCATGCCCGGTGCCAGCCCCATATAGCCGAGCGCACGCGCGATGCGCGCCTGTTCTGGCGGGGCTGCAGATGCAGGGTCGGGAACAGTGCCGCTCACCGGCCCGCCCTGGTCGGGGCTGGTGCCCCAGGTGACATGAGGGTCGAGCGCGGAGACATCGATCGTCACCACGCGGTCATAGACCGCATCGGCATCGCTGGGCAGGTTGCGCCAATAGCGCACAGCGCGGTCCCAGTCGGCGCCCTTCGGAGCACCGGCACGCCCTTCGAGATAGGCAAATGTCGTCTCATCCGGCGCCACCAGCCCGATGCGGCTGCCCGCCTCGATGGTCATGTTGCACAAGGTCATCCGCCCGGCCATGTCGAGCGCGGCGATGGCAGGCCCTGCATATTCGACCGCGAAGCCGCGCGCGCCTTGAGCGCCGATCTGCGCGATCAGCGCCAGCGCGATGTCCTTGGCCGAGGCCCAGACGGGCAGCACGCCTTGCAGGTCGACGCGCAGGGTCGCAGCGCGCTTCTGTACCAGACACTGGGTTGCCATCACCGTGCCGCATTCGCTCGCGCCGATCCCGAAGGCGAGCGCGCCGAACGCGCCGTGGGTGGTGGTGTGGCTGTCGCCGCAGACCAGGGTGATGCCCGGCAAGGTAAAGCTCTGTTCCGGCCCGATGACGTGCACGATGCCGTGGCCTGCGCCGGTCAGAGGATGATAGGCCACGCCGAAGTCGCGGGCATTGCCTTCCAGCTCGGCGATTTGCGCTGCCGCCACCGGATCGGCAGCGGGCCGGTCGCGACTCCGGGTGGGCACGGCATGGTCGGCGACGGCGAGATGCGTTTCTACCCGCCGCAGTCCCCGCCCCGCATCGGCAAGCGCGCGGAACGCCTGCGGGCTGCTCACCTCATGGACGAGCTGGCGGTCGATATAGAGCAGATCCTCGCCCGCGTCGCCGGGGCGGACGACATGGCTGTCCCACAATTTGGCGTAGAGCGTGCGCCCCATGGCGAAATCAGGGTGCTGGCTTCTTGAGATACGCAATCAGCGCCTTGCGATCCGCATCGCTGGGCAGGCCGGCAAACGCCATCGTCGTGCCGGGCACCACCGCCTGCGGGCGCTGCAGCCATTTGTCGAGCGTGGCCTCGTTCCAGACAACCGCCGATCCCTTCATCGCCGGCGAATAGCCAAAGCCTGCGACGGCACCCGCCTTGCGTCCGACGATGCCTTGCAGGTGCGGGCCGACCTTGCCGGGCGCCTTGGACGAGACCGTGTGGCACGCCGAACACCGCAGGAAAAGTCGCTTGCCCAGCGCCGCATCATTCTTGGCGGGCGCTGCGACAGCGGCAGTTCCGGCGGCAACCAGCACCAGGGCAAAGGCGGAGCGGACAATGGCTTTCATCGAAAATCTCGCAAGATCAGGAGGTCGCACATGCTTGCCGCCAGGGGCCGGGGACAGCAGCCCACCGGTGGCGTTTTGGCCACCTGTCGGACAATCCGCCGCCCCCTCGCCCGTAACTTGGCCATTATTGGCCGACGCCCATTTCGGCGAGCAGGCGCTGCGCACCATCGACCTTGTCCATCGTCCACAGCATGAAGCGGCTGTCGACATGGATGGTGCGGTTGATGGCAGCGTCATACGACCAGTCCGACACCACGCCATCGAGCGTGCCATCGAACGCCAGGCCGACAAACTCGCCGCGCGCGTTGAGCGTTGCCGATCCCGAGTTGCCGTTGGTGATATCCACCGTCGACAGATAGTTCACCGGCAGCGTCCCCAGCTTGGCGTCGGCATAGGTGCCGAAGTCGCGTGCTTTCAGCGCATCGATCGCGGCCTTGGGCGCATCGAACTCGCCGCGTCCGGTCTGCTTGGCGACAAGCCCCTCGGCGGTGGTGAACGGCGTCCAGATCAGGCCATCGCGCTGCTTGCCGGTGACCTTGCCATAGGTGAAGCGCAGCGACCCGTTGGCATCGGGATAAAGCGTGCGACCCTGCGATTTGGCGAAAGCAAGCTGGCCCGCCATCACCTGCGAGCGGGCGGCCTGCACGCGGCCGGCACGTTCCTTGGCCTTGGCCTCATCCGCCTTCGCGCCGGGATAGGCAGCAACGGCAAGCTGGATGAACGGGTCGGCCGATGCTTCGAAGTCGGACGCAGGCTTGTCCATCCAGCCGATGCGCTGCGCGGTGACGCCCAGCTGCGTATCGGCATACATGCGGTCCATGCCGAGCGCTGCGATCTTGGCTTCGAGCGGCGCGTTGCGCTTGTCGGCTGCGACCTTGGCATATTCGCCCAGGGCCTGTTCGAACAGCGCGCGGTCTACGCCTGCATCGAAACGGCGCTCGATCTGGGTCAGCCGCTCGCGGATGCTGAGCCGGTCACGATCCTGATAACCCGGCTCGCGCTGGGCATCGGGCTTCTCGCGCTCCTTGGCCCAGCGATAGAGCAGCTGCGCCGCCGTCAGCAGCTGCGCCCGGTTGACCGTCGCGAGACGCATGCTGTCGACGCGCGCCTGGTTCGATTCCGCCACCAGGGCATCGAGATCGGCCAGCGCCTTGCCATATTGCGCGGTGCGCGCCGGGTCCGCCGCCACCCAGGCGCGGAAATCGGCATCGGCCTTGTCCTTGCGGCCCAGCAGATCGATCGCATCGGCGCCCGCGATCTCGCCGAGCAGCTTCTTCTTGTAGTTGTCCGACCCCTTGAGGATCGAGGCGTACTTGATTTCCGCGTCCTTGTTGCCCTTCACCGCCTTCTCGATCGCGGCGGAATAATCGGCCCGCAGCTGCTGATCGATCGCATAGACCTGCTCGAAATTGTGGCGCACCTCGGCCGCAGTCCAGTGGCGCTGGGTGACACCGGGGAAGCCTGCGACCATCACGAAATCACCCTCGGCCAGCGGCTTGTCGGCGATCTTCAGCCATGACTTGGGCTTGTAGGGCACGTTTTCGGCCGCATAAGGCGCAGACGAACCATCGGGCGCGACATAGGCGCGATAGAAGCCGAAATCGCCGGTGTGGCGCGGCCACTGCCAGTTGTCGGTCTCGCCACCGAAATTGCCAATACCGCCAGCAGGCGCATAGACCAGGCGCACATCCTTGATCTCGAGCTGCTGCTGCAGGAAATAGGTCTGGCCACCGAAATAGGGGCGCACATCGCAGCGGCGGTTGGCCTGCTTCTCGCATCCGGCGATCAGCGCCTTGCGGTTCGCTTCCAGCCGATTGTAGCGATCAAGGCCGGAAAGCTTGGCGGTGATGCCCTTGTTCATCGCTGCGGTAACATCGCGCAGATCCTCGATCACGAAGATGCGCGATCCCGGCGCGGCCTGAAGTTCATCGCCATAGGTCTTGGCGAGAAAGCCGTCGGTCAGATAATCCTGCCCGGGCTTGGAGTTGTACTGGATCGATCCATAGACGCAGTGATGGTTGGTCGCGACCAGCCCTTCGGGGCTGACGAACGAGGCCGAACAGCCGCCCAGCGACACGATGGCATTCAGCGGCGCGGCGTTCAGGTTGCCCAGATCCGCAGGCGACAGCTCGAGCCCTGCCTCTTTCAGCTTTTCGCCCAATGCAGGCGTCTGCCCCGGCAGCCACATGCCCTCTTCGGCGAGCACCGGCGCGGACATCAGCAAGGCAGTGGAAGCAAGCAACAGGGGAACACGCATCGGGCAAACTCCGCAACAAACGCAAGGGGATAGGATGGCGGATCAGATAGACCGCAGCCTCTGGCGGAGCAAGCGCGCTCGTGACGCGCTGAATCAGCGCGCCCCTGCCCTTGAACGAGTCGATTTGCTCCCATCCGGCATCAAGGAACGGCCATTCAAGGATGTTCACCATATCTATAAGGGAAATATTCGTGATCACGCCGAAATCATGTCTAAGAATGATGATGAATATTTAAAAAATATTCGATCACGGCTCTCGGCTCCAGCCAATCACGCTCGACACAAGCCGGCCGCCAAACACGTGATTTTTGGGCAATATCTTCCAATCTTTGAAGATAAGGCCCGTGCCCGTCGAAAGTGCCGCAAAAAATTTGCATCCTCTGTGACAACATTCTCGTTAACTAATCCCCCAAGTTAACCTTTGATTGAGAAATGTGTCGTCAAATCATCACAGGTTCTAGGGGGGATCAAACGAATGGATGTGACCTTAAAAGTTGGCCGCAGCGGCAATATCCATAATTGCAACGCTCTGCGCGATGAAATCGTTGCCGGACTGGCGCAAGATATACTGATCACTATTGATATCTCAGAACTGTGTGATGCCGACTTGTGTTTTGCTCAGCTCGCCTATGCGACTGTACAATACGTGTCGACTTCCGGGAAGTCCGCCATCTTTGACCCTGCGCCCAACGCCTATCTGTCGTCGGTGCTGGTCCGTGCTGGGCTTTCGCCATCGCTTCTCTCGGGCACTCCTGAGCCCCGTCTTGAAGAAGGACTTCTCCTGTGACTGCCTCGATCCTGACCGTTGACGATTCCTCCAGTCTGCGCATCGCGATCCGCATTGCGCTTAGCGGCGCGGGCTATGCCGTAACCGAGGCTGCAGACGGCATGGAAGGGCTCGAAAAGGCCCGCTCCGCCAAGTTCGACATGATCATTGCCGATCTCAACATGCCCCGGATGAACGGGCTGGAGATGATCCGCGAAATCCGCAAGCTGCCGATCCAGCTCGGCACGCCGATCATCTTCCTCACCACCGAATCCGACGAGACCATGAAGCAGGATGCGCGCCAGTCCGGTGCGACAGGATGGCTGGTCAAGCCGTTCGTGCCCGAACAGCTGCTGCGCGTGGCCGCCAAGGTGCTCAGCCGGTGACCGGCCAGGACCCCATTGCCGCCTTTCGGGTGGAAGCAGGCGAACTGCTGATCGGCATCGAACAGGCGCTGCTCGACCTCACGCACGATCTGCAAAGCCGCGACCTGGTCGACACCGTTTTCCGGGGGCTGCACACGCTCAAGGGATCCGGGGCGATGTTCGGTTTCGATGCGTTGGCGAACTTCACCCATCATTGCGAGACCGCCTTCGACCGGGTGCGCAAGGGCAAGGTGCCCGCGACCCAGGAACTGGTGGCCGTCATCTTGTCGGCGATGGACCACATGCAGGCGCTGGTCGATGGCGACGCATCGGGCCTTGCCGCTGCTGGTGACGAGATCCTGGCCCGTCTGAAAAACGCCATCGGCCCTGAAAACGAGGCCATGGAGGCGCCCACCACTGCCTCTGCCCCTGGCGATGATGCTGCCGAAGTGCCGGCAACCGATGGCACTGCGGGCTGGCTTGTGACCTTCTACCTGCCGCCCGATGCGATGGCCAACGGCACCAATCCGCTCGCGCTGCTCGACGAGATGCGCGGTCTGGGCGAGGCAAAGGTGACTGCGCTCACTGACCGCATCCCGTCTCTGGCCGAGCTGGATGCCAGCCTGTGCCATATCGGCTGGCAGGTCGAACTGCGCGGCGATGTGACGCGCGAAGATATCGAGGACGTCTTCATCTTCGTGATGGACGACATGGAGCTGGACATCGCGCCGCTGGCGGATGCCGAGAACGAACCGGCCATCTGTGCGATGGAGACCATCGCTGAGCCCGAGCAGGCCGACATGGTAGCGATCGGCGAAACCCGCGAGACATTGCCAGCCGAGACCAGTGCAGCCGCCCCTGCCGATGCATCGCGCGGCCGCCCTGTCGGCACGCCGACCGAAAGCGTCCGCGTTCCCGCCGAACGGCTGGATGTGCTGATGGACCGTGTCGGCGAGCTCGTCATCGTCCAGAGCCGCCTGGCGCAGCTGGCCAATGGCGGCGTGCGCGGACCCACAGGTGAACTGGCGTTGCGTTCGGTCTCCGAAGACATCGAGCGACTGGCGAGCGAACTGCGTGATACCATGATGGTGCTGCGGATGGTTCCGGTGGCCAGCCTGTTCGGCCGTTTCCGCCGCCTGGTGCACGATCTGGCGCGCGAGACCGGCAAGACGATCGAGCTTTCGACCCATGGCGAGACGACCGAGGTCGACAAGACCGTGATCGAGCGGCTGGCCGACCCGATGGTCCATCTGATCCGCAATGCCTGCGACCACGGGCTGGAAACCGCCGAAGACCGGATTGCCGCTGGCAAGCCCGCTGCAGGCCAGGTCAGGCTATCGGCCCAACAGGCCGCAGGCGAGGTCCTGATCACCATCCGCGACGATGGCCGCGGGATCGATCGCGAACGCGTCCGCGCCAAGGCCGAAGCGCAAGGGCTGATCGAACCGGGCCAGCAGCTGAGCGACAGCGAGCTGCTGCAGATGATCTTCCACCCCGGTTTCTCGACCGCAGCGCAGGTCACCAACCTCTCCGGACGCGGCGTCGGCATGGATGTGGTCAAGCGGACCATCGAAAGCCTGCGCGGTACCATCGACATCACATCGAACCCGGGCGAGGGATCGACGGTCACCCTGCGCATCCCGCTGACCCTGGCCATCATCGATGGGCTGCTCGTGCGGGTCGGTGAGGGCCGCTATGTCATTCCGCTGGGTGCGGTGGAAGAGTGCATCGAACTGAGCCTCGAGGACGATCTGCGGTCGCGCGGACGCAGCTTCGTCACGCTGCGCGACCGGTTGGTGCCGTTCATCCGCATGCGCGACATGTTCGAAACCGGTACCCGGCCCGATCCGCACCAGAAGATCGTGGTGATCACGACCGGCGGCGAGCGAGTCGGGCTGGTGGTCGATCAGATCATCGGCAGCCACCAGACGGTGATCAAGGCCATGTCGGCGCTGCATCGTGGTGTCCCCGCCTTTGCCGGTGCGACGATCCTGGGCGACGGCAGCGTCGCCCTGATCCTCGATACCTTGCAACTCGTCAGCGTTGGCCAGATCCAGGAGGAGCGGCTGCTTGCAGCCGGTTGAGCTTATGCAGGATATTCTCACCAAACCCGCCTCGGCAAACTGGGATGATCAGGGCCAGCTGGAGGTGCTCACCTTCGACCTGGGCGAGGAAACGCTGGCCATCGAAGCCATGCTGGTCCGCGAAATCCTGGATCTGCTGCCCGAAACGAAGGTGCCGGGCGCGCCACTGCTGGTCAGCAGCGTCGTCAATTTCCGCGGCAAGATCATCCCCATTGCCGATCTGCGGCTGGCATTCGACATGCCGCCCGCGCAGGTCACCGTCGACAGCCGGATCATCGTCATCGAGATCGAGGTCGACGGCGAGCCGACCCAGATCGGCATCCGCACCGACAAGGTGCACGAAGTGACCACGCTGGACCGCAAGGAGGCTGAAACACCGCCGGCCGTCGGCATGCGCTGGCGACGCGATTTCATCCACGACCTCGTCCGGCAATCGGGCGGCATCATCGTCCTGCCCAACCTGGGCGCGATATTCAGTGCCGATCCAAACGCCGCCTCTTCGTAGCCAAAGCCCAGACCCAGACGAGACAGATTCAATCAGGAGACACGTTTCATGTTGCGCCCGTCCTTTTCCCTGAACCAGACTTCTCATGCAGATACTGCCATCGAGGAAGTGCGTCGGCTGACGCAGGCGGTCAGGAACGGAGATACCGGTATCCGCGCAGACCTGTCGGGATCGACGGGCGCTGCACGCGACATCCTGGCCGCCGTGAGCGATCTGGTCGACAGCCTCACCGCGCCGGTTCGGTCGCTGAAAAGCGGGCTCGACCATGTCGTGGCCGAGCATGCCCGCGGCGACATCGAAGTCACCCTGCGGACGGCAGACTATGCCGGCGATTTCGCGGTGATCGCGCAAACCATCAACGGTCTGGTCGACAGCCATATCAGCGTCAAGAAGCTGGCGATGACCTGCGTCAAGGGCATTGCCGAGGGCAACTTCCAGGCTCCGATGGAACAGCTACCTGGCAAGAAGGCATTCATCAACGACACCATCGAACTGCTGCGCGGCAACCTGAGCGGGCTGATTGCCGAAATGAACCTGATGTCGGCCGAGCACGACAAGGGCGATATCGACGTCTTTGTCCCTGCCGAGAAGTTCCAGGGCGATTTCGGGGTGATGGCCCATGCAGTCAACACCATGGTGATCAACCATATCGCCGCCAAGAAAAAGGCTCTGGCCTGCGTCCACCTGTTCGGTGAAGGCGATCTCGACGCACCGATGGAGCAGCTGCCCGGCAAGAAGGCGTTCATCAACGATACCATCGAACTGATGCGCAAGAACCTGCGCCAGACGGCGAACCTCGCAGAAGCGATCGCCAGCGGCGACCTGACGATCGAATACACTGCCCTGTCCGACAAGGACAAGCTGGGCCAGGCGCTGATCGCGATGATCGAGCGGCTGCGGTCGGTGGTCGGTGATACCGTTGCTGCGGTGGGCAATGTCGCAGCGGGCAGCCAGGAGCTCTCGTCGAGCTCGGAACAGGTGTCGCAGGGCGCCACCGAACAGGCCGCTGCTGCCGAAGAGGCGTCCGCATCGATGGAAGAGATGGCGGCGAACGTCAAGCAGACCGCCGACAACGCTGCGCAGACCGAAAAGATTGCCCGCCAGTCCGCCAAGGATGCCGAAAACAGCGGTGTTGCTGTCAGCAAGGCTGTCGAAGCAATGCAGACCATCGTCGAGAAGATCAGCATCGTCCAGGAAATCGCTCGCCAGACCGACCTGCTGGCACTCAACGCAGCCGTCGAGGCGGCCCGGGCCGGCGAACATGGGCGCGGCTTTGCGGTGGTGGCATCCGAAGTCCGCAAGCTGGCCGAACGCAGCCAGGGCGCTGCGGCCGAGATCAGCACCATGTCGTCGGAGACGGTCAAGGCCGCTGCCGAGGCTGGCGAGATGCTGAGCCGGCTGGTGCCCGATATCCGCCGCACCGCCGAACTGGTCTCCGAAATCAGCGCCGCCTGCCGCGAGCAGGACATCGGCACCGCGCAGATCAACGAGGCGATCCAGCAGCTCGACCAGGTGACCCAGCAGAATGCCGCCGCGTCCGAGCAGATCAGCGCGACATCCGAAGAACTGGCCGCGCAGGCCGAGGAACTCCAGCAGAGCATCGCCTATTTCCGCGTGGATGCCAATGCAACCAGCCCCACCACGGGCTATGCACGCCCGGCGGCCAAGGCGGTGCGACGCCCCGTGCAAAAGGCCAGGGTCGCAAAGCCTGTAGCGCCAAGGGCCAAGACCAACTCGGTCGCGCACCAGCAGGAACGCGTCACCGGCTTCGCGCTCGACCTCGATCGCGGCGGGGCGGATCACGATGACGCTGACTTCGGCCAGGCGGCCTGATCATCGTGTGGCCCAAGCTCAACGCGCTGTTCAGAACCGATCGAACCTTCGCTTTCTCGAATGATTAAACACATAATTTCAACACGATAAGTTGTTTAGGAGACATGTCTCATGTTGCGCCCATCCATTTCGCTGAAGCCCAGCTCGCACTCTGATGTTGCCATTGAAGAGGTTCGCCGCCTGACCCAGGCCATCGGCGCTGGCGATGCCAGAGCGCGGCTGGATCTGTCGGCCTCGACCGGGGCGGCGCGCGACATGCTCGCAGCTGTCAACGACCTGCTCGACACGGTGAACGCACCGGTTCTGGCGCTGAAGCGCGGGATCGAGCATGTCTCGGCCGAACACGTGCGCGGTGATATCGATGTCTGCCTCAGCCCCGCCGATTTCAGCGGCGATTTCAGCGAGGTCGCGCATCTGATCAACGAACTGGTGCTCAGCCATATCAACGTCAAGAAGCAGGCGATGACCTGCGTACAGGGCATTGCCGAGGGCGATTTCCAGACGCCAATGGCCCAGCTGCCCGGCAAGAAGGCGTTCATCAACGATACCATCGAGCTGCTGCGCGGCAATCTGCGCGGGCTGATCAGCGAAATGAACCATATGTCGACCGAGCACGACAAGGGCGACATCGACGTCTTTGTGCCGGCCGAAAAATTCCATGGCGATTTTGCGACCATGGCCCATTCGGTCAACACGATGGTCATCAACCACATTGCTGCCAAGAAGAAGGCAATGGCCTGCGTCCACCAGTTCGGTGAAGGCAATTTCGACGCGCCGATGGAGCAGCTGCCCGGCAAGAAGGCGTTCATCAACGATACCATCGAGCTGCTGCGCACCAACCTGAAGGCGATCATGGGCGAAATCCGCCGCCTGATCGATGCATCGTCTGCCGGACAGCTGCAGGAGCGCGGCAATGCCAGCGCATTCCCGGGCGATTTCGGCCAGGTCGTCCATGGCATCAACGGAATGCTCGATGCCATCCTGCTGCCCATCGAGGAAGGCAACCGGGTGCTGGATCTGGTGAGCACCGGCTCGCTGGTCGAGCGGGTCGAGATCGAATGTGAAGGCGACCATCGCCGGATGAAGGATTCGATCAACAATCTCGTCGACAGCCTGACGCGCTTTGCGGTCAACATCGGCGGCGCTGCCGATCAGGTGGGCGCGGGAAGCCAGGAACTGGCCGCCAGCTCGGAGCAGGTGTCGCAGGGTGCGACCGAGCAGGCTGCGGCTGCCGAACAGGCCTCCGCATCGATGGAAGAGATGGCGGCGAACGTCAAACAGACTGCCGACAATGCGGCGCAGACCGAAAAGATTGCCCGCCAGTCCGCCAAGGATGCCGAAAACAGCGGCGATGCGGTGAACAAGGCCGTCACCGCGATGCAGACCATCGCCGAGAAGATCGGCATCGTGCAGGAAATCGCTCGCCAGACCGACCTGCTGGCGCTCAACGCAGCCGTCGAGGCGGCACGCGCCGGTGAACATGGCCGCGGCTTTGCGGTGGTGGCATCCGAAGTGCGCAAGCTGGCCGAACGCAGCCAGGGCGCGGCGGCCGAAATCAGCACGATGTCATCCGAAACGGTCAGGGCCGCTGCCGAGGCTGGCGAGATGCTGGGCCGACTGGTGCCCGATATCCGCCGCACCGCCGAGCTGGTCTCCGAGATCAGCGCCGCCTGCCGCGAGCAGGACATCGGTACCGCGCAGATCAACGAGGCGATCCAGCAGCTCGACCAGGTCACGCAGCAGAATGCCGCAGCGTCCGAGCAGATCAATTCGACGTCGGAAGAGCTGGCCAGCCAGGCCGAGGAGCTGCAGCAGAGCATCGCCTTCTTCCAGATCGACGAACGCACGGGCAGGTCCGCTGCCGAGCGGGTTGCGCGCCCGGCCGTGAAGGCTGCGCCCAAGCGCCCGGCCAGCAAGGCCAAGGCGCCATCTGCAGCCGCCCCTCGGGCAAAGCCCAATTCGGTTGCCCATCAGCAGGAGCGGGCCAAGGGTTTCGCGCTGGACCTCGACCGCGGCGGTGTGGATCAGGACGACGCCGATTTCGGACAGGCCGCATGAGCGCGCCGTCTGAAATCCAGGTGGTCGAGTTTGGCCTGGGGGACGAGGTGTTCGCTGTCCCGGTCACGCTGGTCCGCGAGATTCTGGACTATACCCCACCGTTCCACGTGCCCAACGGCCCGCTCTATTTCGTTGGCCTGACCGATGTGCGCGGCGAAGGCGTGCCGACGGTGGACCTTCGGGTCCGCCTGGGCCTTCCCCCGGCAGAACCGACGCTGGCGACCCGCATCCTCATTCTGGACATGGCGCTGCCCGACCGCACCTTGTCGCTGGGCGTGGTCATCGACCGGGTGCTGGGCGTCACCACCATGGAGACCGCGCAGATCGAGAAAGCGCCCGATATCGGGGTTCGCTGGAATTCCGACTACATCACCGGTGTCGTGCGCCGCGAATATGGCTTTGTCGTCATCGTCGATGTGGCCAGCATTTTCTCGACCGACGAATCGCAGATGATCTCGTCCGCCGCCAAGGCCGCATGACGATGTCTGCCATGCCCCTGCGCAAGACCCCGCTCGTCTCCGATGCGATCAGCCAGCAGCATTTCCGCGCGCTGGCGGCGCTGATCTACAGCGAGTCCGGAATCCGCCTGCCTCCGTCGAAGATCACCATGCTGGAAGGCCGCCTGCGTCGGCGGGTGCGTGCGACGGGGCATGCCCATCTCAACGAATATTGCGCGCACATCCTCAGCCAGGACGTCTCGCGCGAGGAGATCGACGAACTGCTGAACGCGGTGACCACGAACAAGACCGACTTCTTCCGCGAACGCAACCATTTCGACTATCTCGTCGCGAACATCCTGCCAGCCTATACCAGCCAGGGTCGGCGCACGATCCGGTGCTGGAGCGCGGCCTGTTCCAACGGTGCCGAACCCTATACGCTGGCGATGGTGCTCGATGACTATGCGCAGTCCCGCGGCGGGCCGGATTACGAGATTCTCGCGACCGATCTGGACAGCAACATGCTGCAAGCCGGGATCAAGGGCATCTATCCGGCCGAGATGCTCGAGCCGGTGCCGCAGGCCATGCGCCGACGTTATGTCATGGAGCCCAAGGATCGCTCGCGGCCCGAAGTGCGCATCGCGCCGGCGCTTCGCAAGAAGGTCAGCTTCGGCCGCATGAACCTGATGAACGACCGCTATCCGATCGGCGATCCTGTCGACATCATCTTCTGCCGCAACGTCCTGATCTATTTCGACAAGCCCACCCAGACCGCGGTGGTGGAACGCTTGTGCGAGCAGCTGGCACCGGGCGGTTACCTGATGCTGGGCCATTCGGAATCGAACGTCGGCCTCGACCCCAGCATGAAAAGCGTCAGCAACACGATTTTCCAGAGGATTTGACAGCAGATGGCTCTCCCCAAGATCCGCGTCCTCATCATCGATGACAGTGCCAGCGTGCGCCAGGCATTGACGGCTGTGCTGCAGGAAGACCCGGAGATCGAGGTCATCGGCGCTGCATCGGACCCGTTTGCCGCGGCGCGCTACATCAAGGATGAGCTGCCCGACGTCATCACGCTCGATGTCGAGATGCCGCGCATGGATGGCATCACCTTCCTGCGCAAGATCATGGAACAGTGCCCCGTGCCGGTGGTCATGTGTTCATCGCTGACCGAGGAAGGTTCCGAAACGCTGATGCACGCGCTGGAGGCTGGCGCGGTGGACGTCATCCTGAAACCGCGCATGG
Organism: Hydrogenophaga intermedia; assembly: GCA_943370475.1. GTDB lineage: Bacteria > Pseudomonadota > Alphaproteobacteria > Sphingomonadales > Sphingomonadaceae > Blastomonas. The sequence continues at coordinate 3,229 of CALRRI020000003.1, read as the reverse complement.
GCGTTGCCGACCATCTGACCGAATCGCGCATGATGATTCGGGAAACGGTCAAGGGCGCGGCAAGGGCGCGAGTGCGCGGACGCAAGTCCGTGGCGCGGCCCGTGCGGGTCGAGGCCAAGCTGACCGCCGATGCCATGCTGATGCCGCCGCCCGCGGGCCGGGCGATGAGCCGGACCACCGAAATGGTCGTCTGTATCGGGGCTTCCACCGGCGGCACCGAGGCGCTGCGCGAGGTGCTGATGGCGCTGCCCGCCAATTCTCCCGGCATTGTCGTGGTGCAGCACATGCCCGAACAGTTCACCCGCGCCTTTGCCAAGCGGCTGGACGGGCTGTGCGAGGTCAGCGTCAAGGAGGCTCAGGACGGCGACACCGTGATGCGCGGACATGTCCTGATCGCTCCGGGCGGACGGCACACGCTGCTGCAGCGCCAGGGTGCGCGCTATCTGGTTTCGGTGCGCGAAGGGCCCCTGGTATCGCGCCACCGCCCCTCGGTCGATGTGCTGTTCCGCTCTGCAGCCTCCAGCGCCGGGTCGAATGCGGTCGGCATCATCATGACCGGCATGGGCGATGATGGCGCGCGCGGCTTGCTGGAAATGAAACAGGCCGGTGCGCGCACTTTTGCCCAGGACGAGGCGACCTGCGTCGTCTTTGGGATGCCCAAGGAAGCCATCACCCGCGATGCGGCGGACAAGGTCGTCCCGCTGGGCGCGATCGCCCGCGAACTGCTGCATGCGACCGCCCGTTAACGAAACGTCTGAACAGGTGTTGCCGGGTGACCATCCGCCCGGTGAAGAAAGGCCAGAATGACATGCTCGCTGCCCTCAAGACCTTTCCGCCGGCAGACATCGCGCAGAGCACGATCCGGGACCTTTTGACCGATATCACCCAGGGCATCGACGCGCGCTTTGTGCAGGTCGGCAACACGCTGGCGCAGGCGGTGGAATCGATCGACGGTATTGTCGCTGCGCTCCACAAGGCGACGTCGAGTTTCCAGTCGGGCAACGGCGCAGCGGCAGTGGGCAATCTCACCCGGACAGCGCGGCGCTTGTCTGCCGTCGGCCCGCAGACCCGGCATCGCGCAGACGAGGTCGGGGCCATCCAGGCCGCATCGCGCCGGCTGTCCTCGCATGTCGACGAGGTCTACAGGTCGCTGAGAATGCTCGACATCTACGGTCTCAACGTCAAGATCGCGGCATCGGGGGCGGATACGTTCGTTGATTTTGCCAACACCATGTCGGGGCAGATCAAGGCTGGACAGGTCGAGGTGCTCGCGCTGAAGACAAAGCTGGACGAACTGGGTGCCAGCCTGCGCAGCATGGAACATCACGACCGTCTGCTGGCCAGCGAGTGCGACAAGGTGGTGCCGCATGTGCCCGATCGGCTGGAGTCCGATGCCGCCGCCCTGCGCGCGCACCAGGCAACGCTGGCCGAGCTCGCCGACAAGACGGCAACACTGGCCCGGTCGATCCAGGCCAATGTCGCCGGTGTGCTGGCGGCTATCCAGGTGGGCGACATCGCACGGCAGTGGCTGGAGCATGTGCTGGCAGGCTATGAGCACCTGCAGACGATGTTGGTCGAAAGCGATCTTGCCGAGGAAGACCGCAACGCCGCGTCCAATCACATCCTGCTGCTGCTGCTGGCGCATGTTGCTGCTGCAGGCGAACAGTTTCGCAACGAGACCCGGCTGCTGGTCGCATCGCTGCGCGGCATGGTGCCAGAGGCGGACCGCCTGATCGCCCTCAGCGCGGGAAGCAGCGACGGCGACGGCGATGTGTTCCTGCGCAATCTGGAAGCCGGTATCGCCGATGCGAACGCAATGATCACCCAATTGGGCAAGACCGACGATCAGGCGGGCCAGACCCTGGGCATCATCGTCAATACGGTGGACGATCTGGCCGGACGCGCGGCGGCGATGCGCATCCTGCGGATGGATGTTCAGCAGATGGCGATCAACATCGGCCTGCGGTGCAGGCGGGTGGAAAGCATCAGCCGTCCGGTTGCGGTGATAGCGGAGGAAATCCGCGCGCATTCCGATGCCCTGCACGACACGATTGCCGCGATCGCAGTGGAGGCGGAGGACCTCAACACGATATCGATGCGGATGCGCGACCAGGTGCATGACCGTGAAGCCCATAGCGGCGGAGGGCTGAACCAGTCGCTGGATGCCATTCGCGACGGTGCCCAGCTGACCGAACAGGCGATGGCGGTCTCGCAGAACAAGGCCAGCGGCCTGCTGGGCGCGCTTCGTTCGACCACCGACGAACTCGAGGAAAGCCTCGACCTTGGCGAGGCTCTCGAGCAGATCGAAGCGCTGCTCAAGGCCGAACTCGGCCCCACGGGGAGCCTGATCGACAGGCCCGACCACCCCGTCAGGGTCATCATGGAAGGCATGGCGCGCAGCTACACCATGGCAAGCGAGCGCGTTGTCCACGACCAGTTCCTGCTGCCCGGCATGGCACCGTTGATGGTCGCGAGTCCGGTCTCCGCACCCGCAAGCCAGGGCGTGGTCAGCGACGATGACGCGCTGTTTGACGATGGCCTGTTCTGACCCGCTGCTGATTGCCATGCCGCTGTTGAGAGGCGGCGTGCCAGAAACGGTGGGCCAGAAACGATGGGCAAAAGCGGTGGATCAGAGGCGGTGTTGCCAGCAACAGGTCAGCGCCGCCATATCGTCAAGAACGGCCATCTTCCTTCCGGGCTTTTGCTTACCCCGGCGGGCGGACGAGCAGAGGCATCTTGGCGCGGTTCAAGGCAACCAGCGCGACTTGAACTGCGGAGAATCACGAAAATCAGCCATTTCGGTTGTTTTCGCAGTTGCACAACAGCCGTTCGCGGCGCATTGTATACTGATCTTGAGACTTATTCGCGGATGGTCCGATGCCTGTGATGCAACACGCCCTTGACCCTGCCATAGCCGGAGCCTTGCCGTGCACGGCAGCATGAAGCGGCCGAAAGCCGAGCCCAAGCCGCTTGCGGTGGCGGACGTCAGCCGCAAGCCGCAACAGGGCCGCTCGCTCGCCTCGCTCAAGCGGATGCTGGAGGCCGCCCGCGACCTGATGCTGGAGCGCGGCAACGAGGAGTTCACGCTGCAGGAGGTCAGCGAGCGCGGACAGGTCTCGATCGGATCGATCTATCTGCGCTTCGAGAGCAAGGACAATCTGGTCCGCGGCGTCATCGCCGAAGCGTTGGAAGCGCTGGCCGAAGAGGAAACGGCCCTGGTGCAGCGGCT
>CALRRI020000002.1:0-230046 GCA_943370475.1 Hydrogenophaga intermedia | reverse complement strand
CTCGAGGTCGTGGCCGTAGTGCCAAAGACTAGCCCGCTGACGACGCTCGCGGTATCGCCTGCGCGCAGGCCGCTGATCGTGCCGGTGAATACGGGGTTCGCCAGGCCATACTCGCGCGTCGCGTTGTCGGCCGTGACGGTAAGCAGCGCGCGCGTGATCGTCAGCGTGCCGGGGACATACGCGAAGTCATAGTTGGTGGCGGTCGCGCCCGAGCCATTGATAGCGTACGTGCCGATGCCCGAGTTCAGTACTGCCGTGCTGCCATAGACGAGGCCGCTGACGACGCTGGCGGTGTCAGAGTTGCGGAACCCTGTGATGCTGCCGGTGAAGGCCGGATCGGCCAGGCCGTACTCGCGCGTGGCGTTGTTGGCGGTGACGGTCAGCAATGCCCGCGTGATCGTTAGCGTTCCAGGGACATAGCTGAAGTCATAGTTGGTCGCCGTCGCGCCACTGCCAGTGATCGCGAATGTTCCGACGTTCGAGGCGATCGTCGCAGCGCTGCCGTAGACCAAGCCCGATATCACGCTGTCGGTGTCGCTGTTGCGGAAGCCGGAGATGCTGCCCGTGAACGTCGGGTTCGCAAGGCCGTACTCACGGCTCGCATTGTCCGCCGTCACCGTCAGCAGCGCCTTGGTGATCGTCAGCGTGCCGGGGACATAGCTGAAATCATAATTGGTGGCGAACGCTTCGAACGGCGAGATGCTGTAGGTGCCGACATCCGATAATTCGTCTGCCAGCGTTGTGAAGTTCAACCCGGAAACGACCGAGGCATCGTCACCATTGACGAAGCCAGAGAAGCTGGCGGTGAACATCGGGTTGGAATCGCCATAGGTGCGGCTGGCATCATTGGCGGTCACGGTAAGCAGCGCGCGCAGCGTCGTCAGCGTGCCGTCAATGAAATCGAAGCCATAGCCGACATCGGACATCAAGCTACCGAGTTGGATGCTGATGTTGTCGGTGCCGGCATTGCCCGAGGCGGTATCGAACAGGTTGGGCGCGCCGCTGAACGCGTAGGAATCGCTGTCGCCATTCACGAGCCCGGTGAACTGGAACGTGTAGCCCGGTGCAGCCTGGCCATAAGTGCGCGTCGCGTTATCAGCGGTGAAGGTGAGGATCGGCTGGCGTGAGAAGATGAACAGGTTGCCCGGCTGCGTCACCGACCCGGGAGGGGCGTCGACGAAAGTGCGGTTGTAGAGATTGTTGCCGACCAGCCCGCCGCGATCAATTGCGTCGTAATCGGTGGAATACACCAGGAACCGCCCGCCGCCCGTCAGATTGAAAGCGCCTGCGCCGGCCAGATTGGTGAACACATCGCTGAGAACCACGATCGCATCGCCGGAACCCGTAGCCGTCAGCAGCGCGCCACTGTTGACCGTCACCGAGTTGTTGCCGGATACGCCCGCGTTGAAGATGCTGATTTGCGAGCCGGTGATCGATCCCAAAGAGATGGCACCGCTCTGCGAAAAGGTCAGGCCGCTGCCTGCATTCATCTGGATGGCAACGTTGCCCAGCCCCGTGTTGATAAAGCCACCCGGACCGAAGCTGATGACGGCATCGCCGGGGTCGCGGAACGCATCGACCACGCCGTTGGTGACGCTGTCATTGGCAATCGCGTTGAAGCTGCCGTTGTCGGTGAAGATCCCGGCGTTGATCAGGATCGACCGGCCCGCCCGGAACCTGAGGTTGCCGCCATCGCCGGTCGGGTTGTTGACGAGTATCGCCGAATTGACCGTGATGTCGTTATTGGCCTGCAATTCGACCGCAGTTCCGCCCGAGAGCAGCGCAGCCAGCGCGCTGGCGCTGATGGTCACGTCTGCGCCGGGGTTATCGCCGAAGTTCAGGCCGGGCAGCCCGCCGCCGCCCAGCGCGAAGAAATAGACCGCACCGGAATCGGTCAGCAAATTGTCCGGCCCGTCAGCACCCGGAGCGCCCACAACCAATCGCCCGTTGTCGAGCGATACACCGTTGCCGAAGAAGTCCAGGTCATCCAGACCGGCAACGTCGATATCGCCAGCACCGGAATAACCATTGCCGAAGATCGAAATGTGCGACGGGAAGCCGAACACCGCATCGACAAAGCCCAGCAGATAGACAGCGCCTGAATCTGGCGCGCTGTCGCCCGGCCCATCATCAAATGGCGAGCCCACAGCAAGCCGGTCGCCATCGAGCGATACAGACCGACCGAAGCCGGAGTTCGAGGTCAGCTGGCCGATGTCGAGGTTGCCGGTGCCGGTGTAACCGCGACCGATGGTACCCGCGAGCGTCACGTCCGAAAAATCGGTGGCAGACATCGTAAACAGATAGACCGCGCCTGTATTGGTACCGACATTGCCGAAGCCATCATCGGCCTCTGCGCCGACAACCAGCCGCAGCCCTTGCAAGGATACCGAGGAGCCGAAAAAGTCGGCGCCTTCCAGCGCGGCGAAATCGATGTTCTTGCCGCCGGTATAGCCCGATCCGATGATAGCTTCCTGTACCGGGGCGGTGAACGCGGCATCGGCAAAGCTGAACAGATAGACTGCGCCAATTGACTGGTTGCTGTTCGCAATGCCAGCATCGTTGGGGGCGCCCACGGCGAGCCGATTGCCACCGAGCGCGACCGAGTATCCGAAGAAATCGCCCGATTCGGCGGCAACCGAAAGCTCATTGGGGCCGCTCAGGCCCGCGCCGATCCGCAAGGCGAGCGTCGGCGAGCTGAACAGCGCATCGCTGAAGGTGAACAGATACACCGTGCCGCCATTGGCGAGGTTGGAGGCTCCAACGGCGAGCCGGTTATCATCCAGCGATACCGAAGTGCCGAAGCTTGCGCCCGAAACAAGTCCGGGTACGTCAAGGCTTCTGGGGCCGGTATAGCCGACACCCAATATGCCCTGCAGCGTCGGCGCCGCGAAATCTGTATCGGCAAAGGTGAACAGATAGACCGCACCGGCAAAGCCTGCGCCGCCAACAGCCCCATCATCATTCCGCGCACCGACCGCCAGCCGCGTGCCATCAAGCGAAAGCGACCAGCCGAAGAATTCACTGGTCTCAACGCCAGCCACCGGCGTACCGGTCCCGCGCGTATAGCCCGCGCCGATGTTGCCGCGCAGCTGCGCGCCGTTGAACGCGGCGTCGGCGAAGGTGAACAGATAGACCGCGCCGGCATCATCTGCGACACCGGGATTACCAAAACCGTCATCGCCTGCCGCACCGACGACCAGCCGGTTGCCGTCAAGCGAGACCGACGTGCCGAAAGCGTCATTGGCATCGAGCTCGACATCGAAATCGAGGTTTGTGCCGAAATTGATGGCCCCCTTGGACAGAACTTCGGCAATGGTGCCGCCGCTAAAAATCGCATCGGTGAAGGTCAGCAGATAGACTGCGCCGGCGCCGACAGGGCTGGTCCCGCTGCTTCGTATTCCGGGGCCACCAATCGCAAGCCTGTTGCCATCGAGCGACACAGACGCGCCCAACCGGCTTTGAGCAGCAGCGCCGAACGGCGTCGAAACCGTATCGACATCGCCCGGTCCGAAATAGCTGGCCCCGACGATGCCACGCTGCACACCGCCATTGAAGGCGAGATCAGTAAAGGTGAACAGATAGACGGCACCGGAATTGGCCAACCCGTTTCCGCTCCCGCCATCGCCGCTGGCGCCGACCGCAAGCCTGAGGCCGTCGAGCGACACGGAAGTGCCGAATCTGTCCCCGTCATCCAGTGCAATATCGAGATCCGGGCTGCCAGCATCAAAGCCCAGTCCAAAAATGGCCTGCAATGAGCCAGACTGGAACTCCGCCCCGGCGAACGAGAACAGATACACCGCCCCGAGCTCACGCCCAAGGATCGAGGGGTTGCCCGCGCCATCGTCACCCATCGCTCCGACCGCCAGCCGGTTGCCATCGAGCGACACCGCGCTGCCGAACCGGTCATTATCGTCGAGCGACGAGGCGAGGTTGATACTCTTGCCGCCAGAATAACCAGAGCCAATGATGGCCTCGAGCGTGCCGCCCGAAAACACAGGGTTTGCAAAGCTGAACAGATAGACCGCGCCGCCTGCGACAAGACCGTTGCCCGCCCCGTCATCGCCCGAGGCACCGACCGCCAACCGATTGCCATCAAGCGAGACGGCGCTGCCGAAATTGTCGTTCGCATCGACCTGCGTCACGAACAGATTCTTGCCGCCGACATAGCCATGACCGATGACGGCTTGCAGCGTGGCTCCGCCGAAAATCGCATCGGCAAAGCTGAACAGATACACCGCGCCTGCATCGGTCAGGCCATCGATGGACCCGTCGTCATTGGGCGCACCGATGGCGAGGCGGTTGCCGCTGAGCGATAGCGCGCTGGCAAAGCCGTCCCCGCCACCGACCTGCGCCAACGTCGTCGGGATCGGGGCCGTGAGATCGAGCGCGGTTGTCGAGCGATAGCCTGCACCGATGGCGCCGACCAGGCGGCCGCCGTTGAACGCGGTATCGTCGAACAGGAAGAAGTACACCCCGCCGCTTTCGGCCTGGGTGTTGCCTGGCCCGTCATCGAACGGCACGCCGACGGCGAGGCCAAGGCCGCCGACGTTGTTGCCGCTGAGCGAGACCGATGCACCGAAATTGTCGCCCTGTTCGAGCGCTACCGGGATGTTGCTCACCCCATTTGTCGTGCCGACATAGCCATTGCCGATAATCAGCCGCTGCAGCGGCGTGGCGAGCAGCGAACTGGAGAACCCGTAGAGGTAGACCGCACCCGCGCCCAACGGGAGGGCATTGCCTGCCCCCTGATCACCCGGCGCGCCGATCGCCAGCAGACCGCCGTTGAGCGATACGCCGCTGCCGAACCGGTCATTATCGTCGAGCGAGCCCGGATCGCTGTCGTTCGTGCCGGTATAGCCGCGACCGATGACGCCTGCCTGCGCAACAAGGCTCGCCTGACTGTCGGCAAAGGTAAAGGTATAGACGGCACCGATCGAACTTGCGCTGCCGCCAATGTTGCCTGCACCTTCATCGCGCGGTGCGCCGACCGCGAGCTGCTGTGCCACGGCATCCACCGACACCGATGCGCCGAACTGGTCGCCTGGGTCCAGCGAGGTCAGGTTCAGGCTGTTGATGCCTGTATAGCCCGACCCGATTGTGCCGATGATGCCGCCTGCGCCGGCGAACGGACCGTGCAACAGCAGATACACCGCGCCGGAATTGGTGAGGCTGTTGCCGAAGCCATCGTCAAAAGGTGCGCCCACCACGAGATTGGAGAGCGCTATTGATACCGCAGCACCAAAATTATCCGCAGAATCCAATGCTATGCTGAGATCATTAAAGCCCGCGTAGCCATTGCCGACCGTGCTGAACAATCCCAGATCATCGAATTCCTGATTGAAAAACGTGAATGTATAGGCTGCACCGGCGTCGAGCATATCGTTCAGCGCGCCATCATCACCCGGTGCCCCAACCGCCAGAAAAGAGCCGAAGAGCGAAACCGAGGCGCCAAAATTGTCACCCACGTCAAGGTTGGGAAGCGAGACGTTCCTGCCACCGGTATAGCCGGAACCGATCACCGCACGAAGCACCGGTGCCGTCAATTCCTGCCCCAGAGCATTGGAAAAGCTGAACAGATAGACCGCGCCCGACTGGCTTGCCAGATCGGACGCGCCGCCATCCGATGGCGATCCGATGGCCAGCAGGTTGAGATCGAGCGACACCGCCGTGCCGAAACGCTCGTTAGCGGATGGATTGATGCCCTGCGCGGCCAGCGAACTGCTGAGCCCGCTGGCATAGCCGCTGCCTATGGTGCCAGCGAGCGAAAGGCCCTGGAACACCCCGCCCCCGCCACTGTCATATTGGAACAGATAGACGCCACCATTGTCGAAGGTGCTGCGCAGGCTGCCCGAATCGCCGGCCGCACCGATCACCAGCCTGCCGTTATCCGCCGCCACGCCGGTGCCCAGAATGTCGCTCGCGAGCAGCCCTGGAACCGAGATCGAGCCACCCAGGCCGCCGCCATAGCCCGATCCAACGATCCCGATGACATTGGGGAACAGCAGATCGCTGTTGGAAAACGCGACGAGATACACCGCGCCAGTGCCTGCACCGGATCGGTTCCCGAAGCCGGCATCGCCGGGCGCACCCACCACGAGGCTCAGGCCGTCGAACGCCAGCGATTCCCCGAAATTGTCGCCGGGTTCAAGATTGACGACATCGCCATCGCCCAAATTCTGCCCAAGATTATAGCCACTGCCGATGATGCCAGCCAGCGACGGGCCATCAAAATCAACATCGGCGAACAGGAAGGTGTAGACGGCACCGGTATCCACGCCGGAGAGGTTCGATCTGCCCTGATCGCCGCGCGCGCCCACTGCGAGCGCAAGGCCGCCTTGCGCCAGCGAGCTACCAAACCGGTCGTTTGTCTCCAGCGCGGCCACGTCGAAGTCCGACGCCGCCGAATTATAGCCAGCGCCGATGGTGCCTACATTCGTGCCGCCATTGAAGATGGAGTTGGTGAACGTAAACAGATGTGCGGCCCCGGCGTTGGAAACGCTTCCGCTGACTCCATCATCCCCTGGGGCGCCGACCGCCAGTTGCAGACCTTGCAGCGCAACGCCGGTGCCAAACCGGTCATCGGCATCGAGCGTCGTCACATCAATGTTCTTGAAGTTGGTATAGCCAAAGCCAACCCTGGCTTCGAGCACCGGGCTGGCAAAGCTGAGATTGGCAAAGCTGAACAGATAGACCGCGCCTGCATCGTTGCGATTGTTCGACGCGCCATCGTCCCCCGGCGCGCCGACCGCCAGCCGCAGACCATCGAGCGACACCGAATCGCCGAAGCGATCGTCATCATCGAGCACGCCCACATCGAAATTGCCTGCGCCGGTGAAGCCTTGGCCGATGATCCCGGTGAGAACCGGGGCGGAAAAGTCGGTATCGCCAAAGGTGAACAGATACACTGCACCCAGCGCAGTTCCGGTATTGTCCTGTGCACGGCTGCCTGGCACGCCAATGACAAGCCGCTGCCCGCGCAGCGCGACCGAGGCACCAATATTGGCTCCGGTACCGCCCACCAGATCGAGGTTCTTCTGCGGGCCATAGCCGTTGCCCAGGGTTCCGGCGATCGCGAGATTGCCGAACCCATTGTTGCCGAGGGTGATCAGATAGACCGCGCCTGATTCGGGGCTGTTTTCTGCCACGCCGTCATCGCCCGATGCGCCCACCACCAGCCGGTTCAGGTTCAGCGATACTGCAGAGCCGAAAAAGCTGGCGGCTGTCAGCCGACCAATCGGCAGATCGAAATCCCCCCCGTAGCCCGCGCCAATGATCGAGCGCTCTTCGAAAACACCGGTGTCGCCATTCAGCTGCAGCAGGTAGACCGCACCTGCATCGGTCATGCTATTGTTGGCACCCGGATCACCCGTTGCACCGATCGCGAGTCGATCACCATCGAACGCCACGGACGCACCGAAGGTATCGATAGCGGCGAGACTGGTAATGTTGGTGTCTTGCAGCCCCGTGTACCCGGAACCGATGATGCTGTTGAACGATGGAGCGTTGAACGCCGGGTCGCTGAAACCGAAAGTGTAGACCGCACCGGCAAAGAACAGACTGTTGCTGAAGCCCCCGTCACCCGGCGCGCCGACAATCAGATCGGTGCCTCTGAGCGCCACGCTCGACCCGAAAAAGTCGCCCGCATCCAGCGGCGAGCTACCCACCACGACATCGAGACTTTTCGAACCCGAATAGCCCGATCCGATGATGCCTTCGGAGACGCCGCCGGCGAAAAATGCGTCGGTGAAGCTGAACAGATACACCGCGCCTGCGCCCGAGACGCCATTGCTGACACCATCATCTCCCGGCGCGCCGACGACCAGGCGGTTCTGATCGAACGATACCGCCGAACCGAATTGGTCATTTGCAGCGATATTCGCCACCGATATGTCTTTGATGCCGGTGTAGCCGCGGCCGATCGTGGCTTCCAGCGCGCCGCCGCCAAGCTGCAGATCGGTAAAGGTGAACAGATACACCGCGCCGGCAGCGAGACCGGCGCTGTCGCCAAAGCCCTGGTCGCCCCGTGCGCCCACCGCCAGCTGCAGCCCGGCGAGCGAGACCGCAGAGCCGAACCGGTCATCTACAGCAAGGTTGGCGACCGAGATGTTCTTGCCGCCCGTGTAATTGGCCCCGATAATCGCCTCGAGCACCGGCGAGCCGAATGCCAGATCGGCAAAGCTGAAAAGGAAGACCGCGCCTACATCCGCGATATTGTTGTTCGCGCCATTGTCCCCCGGCGCACCCACTGCCAGCCGCAAGCCGTCGAGCGAGACGCTGGAGCCGAATCTGCTGTTTTGTGCCAGCCCGGTCACCGACAGGTTGTTCAGCCCGGTATAGCCCGACCCCAGCGTGTCGTGCAGCCGCGCACCGATGAAATTGTCGTTGGAAAAACTGAACAGATAGACCGCGCCAGAGCCTGGCGCGCTGGCGTTGCGCCCCGGATCGTTCGCTGCGCCAACCACCAGCCGGTCGTTGTCGAGCGAGACCGCTGCACCGAAACCTGATCCCTTGGACAGCTTCAGGTCGAAGTTGTCGAAGCCCAGGTAATTGGCCCCGATGATGCCCGCCTGCGACCCGGACGAAAATCCTGAGCCGAGGAACGTGAACAGATAGACCGCGCCGGCATTGAGTTGCAGGTTACTGCGGCCGTCATCGGCGATCGCGCCAACCGCCAGTTGCAGACCGTCGAGCGCCACCGAGGTCCCGAAGCGGTCGGGTTCGCCCACGCCAATGTTGGCCACATCGATATCGAGCGTGCCGCTGTAGCCCTTGCCGATGATCGAAACCAGCGAGCCGCCGGTAAAGCCGGCACCAAAAGAGAACAGATAGACTGCGCCAGGATCAACAAAATTGTCTTCGAAGCCGTCATCGCCCGGCGCGCCGACCGCCAGGCTGAACCCGTCCAGCGCCACCGCGCTGCCAAACCGGTCGGGCGCGCCAAGACCGAAGCCAAGTTCGGGAAGGTTGATATCGCCTGGCCCCGTGAACCCGAGGCCGATGGTCACCAGGCGGTTGGGCAGGGCGCTGAAACTGGCATCGCCCAGATCGAAGATGTGCACGACCCCCGATTCAGGGTCTATTCCGTTAAAGCCGGGATCGCCCGCCGCGCCGACGGCGATGAAATTGCCGCTCAGCGAAACTGCGCTACCCAGTTCTGAAGCGTCGGCCGAGATCGGTCCGCCGAGGCCATCATTGATCGATTCGAAATCCAGCACCCGCGCCAGATTGCCGAAACCGAAGGCGGCGTTGTCGAAGGTGAACAGATAGACCGCGCCGGCTTCGCTGGAATTGTCGTTGATGCCATCATCACCCGGCGCGCCGACCGCCAGTCTCAAGCCGTCGAGCGACACCGATGTGCCAAACAGGTCATCGGTCGCCAGCCGCGCGACCGACAGGTTCTTGCCGCCGGTATAGCCCGATCCGATGATCGACTCGAGCACCGGCGCACTGAACTGCGCATCGCCAAAGGTGAACAGATAGACCGCGCCGACATCGATCTTGGCATTGCCCGCGCCGTCGTCGAACCGCGATCCGACCGCCAGCCGGTTGCCGTCGAGCGACACCGAGGTACCGAAATTGTCGAACTGCTCCAGCCCGTTGCCGAGCAGCGAAAGCCCGGTGAAATCGGTATAGCCCGCGCCCAGAGTGCCGATCTGGCTGAGGTTGTTGAACTCGGTATCTTCAAAGGCGAAAAGATAAACCGCGCCGGTATTGCTCGTGGTGTCGTTCCGCCCGTCATCGCCGAACGACCCGACCACCAGCCGGTTGCCATCCAGCGCCACGCCAATGCCGAATTGATCGGTCGAAACCAGGTCGGCAACGCTGAACGAACGGGGCCCTGCGTAATTGGCGCCGATCACGCCGCGCTGGCGCGGGCCGCTGAAGTTGTCACCAAAACTGAACATGTAGACAGCGCCGGTATCGCTGAACGCATTGCCAGCGCCGTCGTCCTGGATAGCGGAGACAACGAGCCTGCCGTTCGACAATGAAACCGCCGAACCAAACAGATCAGATGGATCGAGCCCCACAACCGAAAGGTTGTCGCCGCCGGTATAGCCCGCGCCCAGGACGCCGCGCAGCTGAGCGGAGCTGAAATCATCGGCGATAAAGGTGAACAGATAGACTGCGCCGGCGCCTGCAGAGGCATTGCCCTGGCCATCATCGCCACCAGCGCCAACGGCCAGTGTCCGGCCTTCCAAGGCGACCGAATAGCCGAACTGGTCGTTGTTTTCGAGGTTGCCCACCGACAGGTTCTTGCCGCCCGAATAGCCAGATCCGATAATGCCCTCGAGCAGAGGATCGCTGAAGGCAGCGTCGGAAAAGGTGAACAGATAGACCGCACCGGATTGGGGGGCGCCGTTTGTGTCGCCGCCATCCAGCGGGGCGCCCACAGCGATCCGGTTGCCGTTGACCGACAGGCTGCTGCCAAAGAGGTCGCCTGCCTCGAGATCTGCGACATCGAAACTTGCCGCGCCACCATAGCCCGCGCCCAGCACACCCAGCGTTGCGCTGGCGTTGAACTGAAGGTCCAGGAAGCTGAACAGATATACCGCGCCCGAGTTGGCAGCCCCGTTGCCTGCTCCGTCGTCGAAGGGTGCGCCCACGGCGAGCCGGGTTCCGGCAAGCGAGACGGCAAAACCGAACTGGTCGCCGGCTTCCAGGCCACCGATCGAGAGGTTCCTTCCGCCGGTATAGCCTGAGCCAACCACTGCGCTGAGGACAGGCGCTGCGAAGCTCGTGTTGGCGAAGGTGAAAAGATAGACCGCGCCGGCATCGGTCAGGCCGCCATCGGCGCCATCATCGCCGGGCGCGCCCACGGCCAGCCGGTTGCCATCGAGCGATACCGATGCGCCCAGGGAATCGCCTGCCCCGACGCCCGGCGTCGGCGCGGCCGGCCCGGGGAACGAGCTTGCAAACGCCTGCAGCACCAGTCCGTACTGGCTGGGCGAATTGCTGGCATCTGCGATGATGATGTTCTTCGGATCGAGCAGCAGCTTGCCGCCGCGCTGGCCATCGCGCGCGGTCTCGACCGTGCCGCGATAGACAAGTGTCTCCTTGCCCGAAATCTCGATCTGCCCGCCGATCCCACCGACCAGGCCGCCCCGCGCGATCGCATTGCCCAGGAACGTGGTCTTCTCATCCGACCAGATCACGATCTCGCCAGCATTGCCGCGCATGCCGATGGCGGACACGTCGATGGTCACCGCATCGGTCGCCACCAATGTGCGCGCGTTCAGCAGCTCGTCGACATCGAGCGCCTTGCCGCCCTGGAACTCGCCGCCCAGCCGGACGCGGCCGCCGCGAATGCCGCCCTGCGCATAGAATTGGGCCGAGAACAGGTCGAGCCTGGGCGCGCTGACATCGATGTTGCCGCCAAAGCCATGACTGCCCGAAGCGCGGAACTTGCCCGAGGAGATGATCTGCTGGTCCGAGGTATAGCGTATCGTGCCGCCGTGCAGGCCGCTTGCATCGATGAACGCATCGCCGGTATCGATCGCGCGGCGGGTGGTGTGGATATCGACATTGCCGCCCTTGCCGAGCCCGGCATTGACCGTGATCCGCCCGGCTAGCGAGAACCCGCCCGCATCGAGCTTGATCTTGCCGCCCGCCTCGGCGCCGCTGGCCGAGAGGATCGAACCGAACGACAGGAAATCACTGCCGGTGATATGCGCGGTGCCGCCCGCCTTGCTACCATCCAGGTTGATCGTGCCATCAAGGATGGTGCGCGCGGCGTTGATGGTGAGCGTGCCGCCCGTGCCATTGGTCGCCATCGCCTCGCCGGGGGCCGATCCGGCATCGCCCTCGAGCGATCCGACCCAACCGATATTGCTATTGTTGCTGCCCTTGGCCGGGCGTGCGGCTGCCACTGCCGCATTGGTGCCCGATGACAGGTCCATCGCGACATTCTTGCCGACCTGCACCTCGCCGGGCGCACCGATCGTCACCTTGGCGGCGACCAGCGAAACCTTGCCGTCCGCGCCGACCTGCATCGCCGACGCCTGCGGCGTGCCGATGCGCACCGACTGGTTGACCAGATCGCGCGCCGCCGAAGCGGTGATCTGCAGCGAGCCGCCGCGCGCATCGACCACGCCATCGATCGCGACCAGCGCGCCCTTGTCGTCGATCTGCTTCACCGCATCGCCGACCTGGAAGCGGATCAGGTTGTCGCCGTGCAGATCGAGCGTGAACGCCTGCGCGCCGCCGAATGCGATGCGGCCCATCTGCGCGGTGATGATGCCGTCATTGGCCACCTGCGGCGCGACAAAAGCCGCAATCCCGGCATCGCGCACGGTGATCGTGCCGTGATTGGTGACCTTGGCCCCGGCGCGGCCTGGCGTGCCGAAACGCAACGCCCCGCCGCCCATGAACGCATCATTGGCAATGTCGGCGCTGGTCGCGACCAGCCCTGCGACATCGACCCTGGCATCCTTGCCGAAAACGATGCCGTTGCCATTGATCAGATAGATCTGACCATTGGCGGTGAGTTCGCCCATGATCTGGCTGATTTCGGGCCCGGTGACGCGGTTGAGCGCAATCGAGCGCGCATTGGGCTGGCGGAAATCGACGCCTTGGCCGAGGCCGATCGAGAAATTGTCCCAGTTGATGACCACCCGGTCGCTCGACTGGTCGATCCGTACCCGGTCGGTGCCCTGTCCGTTGATCGTCGCGCTGCCCGCCACCACCGTGCCGCCGCCGGGATTGGCCATCGCGGTCTGGGCGGTGACGAAGGCGAGCCCGGCCACACCGGTGCGCAGCGCGATCTGCCAATGGGCGATGCGGCGCGCGCGCGAAACGGGTGTCCGGTAGATGCTCATCGCGTCGCCCCGATCGAGAAGAAGATGCGTGGATCGCTGCTGCCGTCAGGCGTGAAGCGCGACTTGCCGGGCCATGCGGCGTAGATCTCGCCGAACAGCCCATAGGGAAGTGCCACGCGCGAACCGCCGCCCACCGACCACAATTCGGTGACGCGCAGCTCGGCAAAATCGAGCCTGCCGCTCTGGCGCAAGATGCCCGCATCGACGAACACGAAAGGCTGCAGCGTCACAGGGCCGAACGTGAGACGATCGTTCAGCTCCATCGCGACATTGACGCAATGATCACCCCCCGCCGCGCCATAATCATAGGCCCGGCCAAAGCTGTCGCCGCCGAAATTGCATTCTCGCGAGGCCGACGCGCCGCCGTTGAGGCCCATCTGCGCCTCGGCATTGACGCGCATCCGGGCGGTGCCGATCAACGGCGCGGTCCACACCAGAGAGGCGTTGGCGGCAGTGAATTCGGGATCGCCCTGGGTCCGGCTGCGCAACGGGTTGAACCGCCCGGTCGCGCCCAGTCCGTTGAGACCCTGGCTTACGCCGAGCCGGAACCGACCGGTGCTGCCATCGGCCGACGCCCAGTCATAACTGCCATAAAGCTCGTAGAATCGGCTGCGGTCATCGATCAATGTCACGCCGAAGATGCCGCTGTCCGAATTGATCGCGGTGCCCTCCAGCCCGACGATGAAGCTGGAATTGCGGGTGCGGCGCAGGGGATAGCTCAACCCGGCGCGGACCACCTCTTCCTCGCCGCGGAACTGCAGGATCGAGAGGAAGCCGCGCACCGCGCGCGACCGGGCGCGCGAATAGGATATCGTGCCCGTCAGCCCGTCATCGGTGATCGGCGCGCTGTATTGCGCAAAGCCCGAGATGAAGCCGTCGGTGGGCAAGGTGGCGCGCGCATCGAGCACCAGCTGGTCTCCGGGCACCAGCACCGAATTGGCGGTCGCTCCGGCGCGGTAGCGCCGCTCGCCCAGGTTGTCGCGGATGCGGTTGTCGAGCTGCGCTTCGAGCACCGCCGGATCGAGATCGACCACCACCAGCAGATTGGCGGCGCCCGGCGTGGTTTCGGACGGGCGCACGACCACCGAGACATCCATGCCGCCCAGGTCGCCCGCGGTCAGGATGGCGCGTTCGAGCTCGTCGACCATCACCGGCCCGCGCTTGATCAGCGGGGTGAAGCGGCGGCGGATCATGTCGGTCAGCCGCGTTTCGCCCACGAGCCCTGCGCCGGACTTGAGCTGGACCTCGAGAGCATCGACGCTGCCCTCGACCACCTGCAGCACGACGACGCCATCGGCGACCTCCTGCGCAGGAACGATGGCGAACGACAGCGCAAAACCGGCCTCGGCATAGACACGGGTGAGCAGATCGGCGGCGCGATAGATATCCGCGAGCGTCAGTTCCTGGCCCAGGAACGGCGCGAGCGGGGCCTGCAGCCGATCTTCGTCGAGATAGTTGAAGCCCAGGATGCGGAATTTCGTGACGCGGACCTTGGCGGTATCATCGACGGTGCTGGGGTCGGTGCGCGGCCGGTCGATAGTAAAGGGGTTGCGCGGTGTCGACAGCGGCACCTCCGGCGCGCGGTTCTCGCGCTCGAACGTCCCTGCGGGCGGGCGGACCGAACGCGGCAGCGCCTGGGCTGACGCCACGGAAGGAAGCAGCAGGCCGCAAACAGCCACGGCCAAGACGCAGCCGCGCGTCATGCCGGACAGCAGTCCCCGCCCTAGATTCCCAGGCCCTTGGTTCAACGTCCGCGAGATCGCCATGCGGTTTTCAAGTTCCATGACCCCGAAGGGTATGAGAGGGTGCGACCCCGTCTCGGAACGTCAGAAAAAGCTCCGGAAATCCGGCAACTCAGATCCTGCAAGGATGCGCTGCTTCATTATGAAATCAGCAAACCCCGCCCCTGCGCGCGATTAAGCATTGTGGGCGAAAAAACGCAAGCAGATGCGCCATCTGTACTGTGCGATTTTACCGACCGCAGAGCAACGCCGTTGGCCGGACCGCGCGCTCAGCGCGCCAGCGCGGCAGGGTTGCGCAGGACCAGATTGTCGACGCTCACGCCCTCGGCCCAATGCCCCGACCTGCGGAACTGGCCGATGCAATTGGGTTCCAGATAAATGATCGAGACCGGCTGTTCGAGCTTCGCCAGACGGTCGGCCACCGGCGCCATCACCGCATCGCCAAACGGGTCGTAGAAAAAGCAGACGAGATCGATATCGGTCGGAGGTTCATAACGCCCGGCATCCATGCAGACGAATTCGACCGGCGCGGCGAGCGCGCCCTTCGCCGCCATGATCGCACGGTTGCGCTCGGCAATCTCGACGAGCTCGGGCGCGAATTCGACCCCGATCACCCTGGCAAAGGGAAAGCGCGCCGCCTCCAGTACCGCGCGGCCCTTGCCGCAGCCGTAGTCGATGAACACGGTCCGCGCAAAATCGACGTTCAGGTCGGCAAACCAGACGGGCATGTTTCCGCCGCTGCTCGCCTGATAGCGCCGGGCATGCGCGGCAAGACCGGGATCGACCGACAGGGTGTGCAGCTCGCGCATGGCGAAAGTATCGGTGCCCCATTGCGCGTCAAAGGCACGAAACTGCTGGTTGCGCTGCCGCGCCTGAGGCGTCATTTCGCGCAGGTGATAGGCAATGTTGTGCCCCACCAGCTGCACGATCTGGGCCACGGAACGGCCCTTGAGGCGCTGGGTGATCGACGACAGCATGATGGACATGGCCCTTTGTGATTGACGCGGGTCGGGGAAATTCGGCAGTCCTGAGGCTCTAACGCAGCGGCCGGGCGCTTAAAACCCGCTTAACCACGAAAGTTCCGGATCGCAGGCGATGTCCCTCGCCTGGACAATCGGACGCACAGGGGATGACAAGGATGACCAAGGCTATCACCATCACGGCGCACGGCGCGGTCGAGACCGTCACGCTGGACCGTCCCGGGGCGCTCAACGCGATGGACGAGCCGATGATCATGGGGCTGCAGGACTATTTTCGCGGCCTGCACGATCGGCATGCGGTGCGTGTGGTGATCCTGCGCGCCGAGGGCCGCGCGTTCTGCGCCGGGCTGGACCTCAAGGGCTGGCCACCGCGCGAGGGCGACGGCCCGGTCCATGGCGGCTGGCGCACGCAGCGCGCGATCGCCACGGTAATGCAGCTGATGCGCAGCTGCCCGCAGCCGATCGTCGCGTGCGCGCAAGGCGCGGCTTGCGGCGGCGGCATGTCGCTTCTGCTCGCCAGCGATGTGCGCTATTGCACCCCCGATTTCCGCATGAACGCCGCCTATATCCGCATCGGGCTGGGCGGTTGCGACATGGGATCGAGCTATTTCCTGCCGCGGCTGGTGGGCAGTTCGCTAGCTGCCGAGATGATCCTGTCGGGCCGGTTCATCGGAGCCGAACGCGCGCTGGCCGCCGGGTTCGTCAGCGAAATTGCCGAGGCCGATGCAATCCTCGGCCATGCCGAGGCGCTGGCGGCCGACATGCTGCTGGCCAGTCCGATGGGCCTGAGGCTGAGCAAGGATGCGCTGAATCGCAACATCGACGCGACCGGCTTCGAGGCAGCGCTGGCGCTGGAAGACCGGCAGCAGATCCTGCTCAGCATGACCGAGGATTATGCCGAAGCGAGGCGGGCTTTCCTCGAAAAGCGCGCGCCGGAATACAAGGATCGGTGATCCCTGACAGATACTCCCCGAGCTTGTCTCGGGGAGGGGGAGGATTTCAAGATTACCCCATCTCCTCGATCTTTTGCCGCTCGATGAAGCGGTGAACCGCCTGGATCACTACCGATCCCTCGCCCACGCCCGAGGCAACGCGCTTGACCGAGCCTGAGCGCACATCGCCCACCGCAAACAGGCCAGGGCGGCTGGTCTCGAATGGCGAGCAGCCATCTCCGGTGACGATGAACCCGCTGTCGTCCAGCGCGGCACAGTCGGCGAGCCAATCCGAACAGGGTTGTGCACCGATCATCACGAACAGCGCGCCAGCTTCGATCTCGGTGCCCTCGCCGGTGCGACGATCGTTCCAGGCAAGCCGTTCCAGATGGCTTTCGCCCATCAACGCAGTGATTTCGCTGAACGGATGCAGCGTGATCGCATCCGAGGCCATGATCCGGTCGATCAGATAGCTCGACATCGTCGCAGCGAGCCCTTCGGAGCGCACCAGTATGTGCACATGCGCTGCATGGCGCGACATGAACACCGCCGCCTGCCCCGCCGAGTTGCCGCCGCCGACCACCACCACCGGGCGATCGGCGCACAGCTGCGCCTCCATCGCGGTGGCGGCATAATAGACGCCCGCGCCCTCGAACCGCGCGTAATCGGGCAGGTCGAGCTTGCGATAGCGCGCACCGGTGGCGGCAACCACCGCACGGCCCTGCGCCAGAGTGCCGTCCTCCAGCGTCAGCCGGAAATGACCATCGCTGCAGTCGAGCTTAGAGACCGCGCGCGAAACCGCCAGCCGCGCGCCGAATTTCTGCGCCTGCACCTGTGCGCGCCCGGCCAGCGCGGGGCCTGAAATGCCGGTGGGAAAACCGAGGTAATTCTCGATCTTGCTGCTGGTGCCCGCCTGGCCGCCGGGCGCGGTCGATTCCACGATCAGCGTGTCGAGCCCTTCGGAGGCGGCATAGACTGCGGCGGCGAGGCCAGCGGGCCCTGCGCCGACGACGATCACGTCGTGCAGCCGGTCCTGATCGATCGCCACCGCCACGCCCAGCGCATCCGCCAGGCAATGCGTGCCGGGATTGCGCAGGACCTGCTCGCCGGAAATCACCACCGGAAGGTCACTGCCGGTCAGCCCGAAGCCTTCGAGGAACGCAGCTGCATCGGGATCTGCAGAGGAATCGATGGTGCGGTGCGGATAGCCGTTGCGGGTGAGAAAGCTGTTGATCCGCACCGTGTCGGCACTGCGCGCAGGCCCCACCAAAGTCACCGCGCCTTGCTGATGCTGCATCAGCGCGACCCGGCGCAGGATGAACGCGCGCATGATGATCTCGCCGATGTCCGGCTCGGCCGCGATCAGCTGGCGGAAATCGGCGCGCGGCACGCGGATCGCTTCGGCGGCGCCGAAAGCGCGCCCGCTGACCAGGATCTTGCGGTCGTTGAACAGGTCGAGCTCGCCGGTGAACTGGCGCTCGCGGTGTATATGGACGATGCTTTCCTCAGCATGATCGCCATGGTCGATGATCGCGATCTCGCCTGAACACACCAGGAAGAAATCGACCGCGCGCTCGCCCCGGCGGAAGACGTGATCGCCATCCGCCAGCGTTTCGCGACGGCCGAAGCGCGCGATTCGCGCGGCCATCTCTGCGGTCAGGACCGGAAATGTCTGCTCCGGCCGGGCATAGGGGTCGCTGCTGTCCAGGGGATCCCCCTCGTTCGGTGATCTGGCCATGGTTTTCCCGTCCTTTCGAGCGACCTTAGTGCGCCGTAGCGTCATTGCGCGCGCAGGATCGACAAGCCTGCTATGCTAACCGCACAATGCGTCAGTTTCTTGGCGATATCGCCTTGCATTTGGCCATTGGCGGTGCAGATTGAAGGGCAACAAGCCCATGCAGGATAAGGTGAGGACAATGACCGAAGACGAAGATCTGGAGAGCTTCCGCGCGGAAGTGCGCGCGTTTCTCGATGCCGAACTGCCGCCCGAAAAGCGCTTCGCCGCTGACGGCTTTGCCAACAGCAGCAAGGAACTGACCGCCTGGTGGCAGGGCGTGCGCGCCAAGCGCGGCTGGGGCGCTCCGGGCTGGCCCAAGCAATATGGCGGCTGCGAATGGTCGCTCGCCAAGAAGCGCATCTTCGCCGATGAATCGACCAAGGCCGGCGCACCTTCGTACAGCCCGTTCGGCATCACCATGGTCGCCCCCGTCATCTACACCTTCGGCACCGAAGAGCAGAAGGCAGAGCATCTCCCGCACATCCTCAACGGCACCCGCTTCTGGTGCCAGGGCTATTCCGAGCCCGGCGCGGGCTCTGACCTTGCCAGCCTGAAGACCCGCGCGGTGCGCGATGGCGACGATTATGTCGTCAACGGCCAGAAGACCTGGACCACGCAGGGCCATTGGGCCGACTGGATCTTCTGCCTGGTGCGCACCAACACCGAGGTCAAGCAGCAGAACGGCATCTCGTTCCTGCTGATCGACATGAACACGCCGGGCATCGAAGTCCGCCCGATCCGCACCATCGATGGCATGCATCACCTCAACGAGGTGTTCTTCACCGATGTGCGCGTGCCGGTGAAGAACCTGGTCGGCAACGAGAATGACGGCTGGACCTATGCCAAGTTCCTGCTCGGCAACGAGCGCGCAGGGATCGCGGGCGTCACCCGCACCTCGGGCGATATCGCGCGCCTGCGCGAATGGGCGGCGTCGACAGAGCATTTCGTCGATCCGCCGATCAACGATCCCCGGATCGCGCAGCGGCTCGATGACCTCGAGCAGCGGCTTGCCAAGCTGGCGGCGCTCGAGGCGCGTGCCCTCGAATCCCCCAGCCAGTCGATGGAAGCGGTCCGTCTGGTCGCGCCGCTGAAGCTGCTGGGTACCGAACTGTCGCAGGACGTGTCCGAACTGGCGCTGGATATCGCAGGACCGGCGGCCTTGCCGCGTCCGTCGGAAAACCCTGCGCACCCCTATGGCCAGGAAGGCGAACACGCGATGTCGGTGTTCCTCTTCGGCCGTGCGCAGTCGATCTATGGCGGCACCAACGAGGTGCAGAAGAACATTCTCGCCAAGATGATGGCCGCGGGGCTCTAAGGCCAGCTTCAGCTGTCTCCGTTTGTCCCGAGCGAAGTCGAGGGACGTACGCACAAGACCTGGCGCGGATGACTCCATCCGCGCCAGGCAGATATTCAGGACAAGACACTCATGTTTGCACCCAATGATGACCAGCAGCTGCTGGTCGACAGCGCCCGCCGCTTTACCCAGAAACATTATGCCGACGACAAGCTTGGCCAGATGGGCGAAGCTCCGCTCAACGCCGCGCTCTGGGGCGAGATGGCCGAGGCCGGATGGCTGATGCTGCCCTTTGCCGAGGCCGATGGTGGACTTCAGCCCGAAGGCCAGTCGGGCCTGGGCGATTGCGTCAGCCTGTTCGAGGTGCTGGGCGAAGGCCTGGTCGTCGAGCCGGTGCTGGCGAGCACGATCCTCGCCGGTGGACTGATCGCTGCCAGCGCAGACTCGCAACAGCGCAGCGACCTGATCGAAGGCATCGTTGCGGGCGGCGCGCCGATCGGCGTGGCGCTGCACGAACCCCGCGCCCGCCACGACATCTGGTATTGCGAAGCGCGCGCCAGCAAGAGCGGCGATGGCTGGACGCTGTCGGGCCACAAGTCGCTGGCGCATGGCGCGGCGGCAGCCGAGCACATCATCGTGCTCGCCCGGATCGACGGTGAAGCCGGCAGCGGCGGTGCGGGCCTGGGCCTGTTCCTGGTTCCTGCCGACGCAGCGGGTGTCACCGTAACCCCCTATCGCCTTCGCGACGATCAT
Source organism: Hydrogenophaga intermedia (assembly GCA_943370475.1). Lineage (GTDB taxonomy): Bacteria > Pseudomonadota > Alphaproteobacteria > Sphingomonadales > Sphingomonadaceae > Blastomonas. Next base: position 209,753 of record CALRRI020000002.1, on the reverse strand, counting down.
TGGGCCGCCGATGTGGCGCTCGACAATGCAGCGGTGGGTGCAGACGCGCTGCTGCTGGGCACCGGCGCTGCAGCAGATGCGCTGCAGACGGTCATCGACAAGGCGCGGCTGCTGCTGGCGGCAGAAGGCACCGGCATCATGCGGCGCCTGTGCCTGGCAACGCAGGCCTATACCGTCGATCGCAAGCAGTTCGGCGTTGCGCTTGCCAGCTTCCAGGTGCTGCAGCACCGCATGGTCGACATGTCGGTTGCCTTCGATCAGGCGCGCTCCCTCGTCTATGAGGCGGTGACGCACGATCTGGCAGGCGATGCCGAAGCCATGACCCGCGCCGCGCGCGCCGCCTATCGTGCGGTCAGCGAGGACGGAGTCGAGGTCGGCAAGCAGGCGATCCAGCTGCACGGCGGCATGGGCATGTCCGAGGAACTGCCGCTGGGCCGGGCGCTGCGCCGCCTGCTCGCGATCCGCCAGGCGTTTCCGCTATAAGGCATCGAAATCGATCGGCGCATGCCGGTCGAGATGCCGCGAGGCATCGGCCATCGGGTATTTGAGCCCGGTGGCGCAATTGAACAGCACCACCCTGTCCGCCGTGCTCACCAGCCCGGCTGACAGGGCCTGGTGATAGGCTGCGAGCGTCGCACCGCCTTCGGGACAGAGTAGCAGCCCGTCCTGCCGCGCGGCTTGCTGGACCGCGGCTTCGATCGCCGCATCGTCGACCGCCAGGGCCTTGCCCCCGCTTTCCCGCACCGCGCGCAGGATCAGGAAATCGCCCACCGCGCGCGGCACGCGAATGCCCGCCGCCACGGTCTGCGCGTTTTCCCAGCGTTCGGCATGCTCTACGCCATCATCGAACGCCTTGACGATCGGCGCGCAGCCCGCCGCCTGGACCGCGAACATCTTCGGCCGCTCAGGGCCGATCCAGCCCAGGGCCTCCAGCTCGTCGAACGCCTTCCACATGCCGATCAGCCCGGTGCCGCCGCCGGTGGGATAGAAGATCGCATCCGGCAGGGTCCAGCCGAACTGCGCGGCGAGCTCCAGCCCCATCGTCTTCTTGCCCTCGATCCGGTAAGGCTCCTTCAGCGTCGAGAAATCGAACCAGCGGCCTTGGCAGGCGCCCTCGCCGACGATCGCCCCGCAATCGTCGATCAGCCCGTTGACCCGCCATACGCGCGCACCCTGCAGCGCGATTTCGCGCACGTTGATGTCAGGCGTATCCTCGGGGCAGAACACCACCGTCTCGATGCCGCAGCGTGTGGCATAGGCGGCGAGCGCCGCGCCCGCGTTGCCGTTGGTGGGCATGGCAATCCGCGTGATCCCCAGCGCCTTGGCCATCGCGACGGCCATCACCAGCCCGCGTGCCTTGAACGATCCCGTCGGCAGCCGCCCTTCGTCCTTCACCAGAACATTGGCCCCGCCCGATACCGGCAGCGGCACCAAAGGCGTTTCGATCTCGCCGAGGCTGACGATATGCTGCGGCTGCCGCACCGGCAGCAGTTCGCGCCAGCGCCACAGGTCGGTCTCGCGCGCCTGCAGCGCATCGCGGTCGAGATGCGCGGCGATGCCGGGCAGGTCATAGCGCACCAGCAGCGGACGGCCTGCGCGCGAGAGGCCATGCACCTAGTCGGCGGGATAGATCTCGCCGGTCATCGAGCATTCGAGATGCGTCACGAAGCTCTGACGGTCGGCGGTGCTGTTGGTGAGCAGGGACATTGGTGCGGAAATCTCCATGCCCGGCGGGGCAAAAGGGGCGGGCGGGCGAACCCACCAGATGTGAAATTCGACGGTATATTCAAGAGTTTACAACGCGTGCGATGACGGCCTTCAGCGGAATGGCAGCAGCATCGCCCAGCCAAAGCGCGTGGTTTCCGGCCCCGGATAATCGGTGAGGCCGATCGCCATCGTCTCGTGCCCGCCGCTCGGCTGCGGGCGATAGGTGCGGAAGATCCGGTCCCAGACCGACAGGCAGAAGCCGTAATTGCTGTCATGTTCGGCCCGGCGGGTGCTGTGGTGGACGCGGTGCATGTCGGGCGTCACGATCACCCACCGCAGCACACTGTCCAGCCACAGCGGCAGCGCCAGATTGGCGTGGTTGAACATCGGCAGCACCGCCAGCAGCAGCTCGAAGACGATCAGCGCCCACAGCGGTGCGCCGAGCGCCAGCGCGACCCCCATCTTGAACAGCATCGACAGCCCGATCTCCAGCGGATGAAAGCGCAAGGCCGTCGACAGGTCGAAATCGCGGTCGGCATGGTGGACGCGGTGCAGCCGCCACAGCCACGGCAGACGGTGCGTCGCCCAGTGCTGCGCCCATACGGCAAGGTCGAGCAGCAGGATGGCCAGCATGCCCTGCGCCCAGCCGGGAAGCCCCGTCATCGGCAGCAGGCCGAAATCGGGCTGCTGGGCATAGCTGGTCACCGCGCCGAACAGACCGATGAAGACCAGAGCCTGCACCCCGCGCTCGACCGGCATGTTGACCAGCACAAAGCCGACATGCGCAGGCCAGCGGCGCGATATGGCCAGGTTCCGGCGGCGGCGCGGGAACAGCGCCTCGGCCAGCAGCAGCGCCAGCGCGGTGCCCAGCAGCACCAGGCTGATCAGCCACGGCTGGCCGCTAGCGATCATGAAGCGGGGACGGCCTCGGCGCTGGCAGCCTGCTGCTCGGCCATCGTCGGGTAATCGGTATAGCCCTCGCCACCCTGGCCATACCAGCGCGCAGGATTGTCCGGCGTCAGCGGCGCATCGATCGCCAGACGGGCGGGCAGATCGGGGTTCGCCAGGAAGGTGCGGCCAAAGCTGATCGCATCGGCACGGTCTTCGGCCATCGCGGCGGCGGCGTTGTCGAGCACATAATCGCTGTTGAGCACCAACGGCGCGCGGAACACCTTGCGGATATGCGGGCTCACCGGCGGCGTATCGCTCGCGCCGAACGTGCCGTTGGCGGGCGGCTCGCGCAGTTCGAGGAACGCGATGCCGATCCGGTCGAGCAGCGCGGCGGCGGCCGTGAAGGTCTGTTCGGGCGTGGCATCGTTGACGCCTTGCGTCTCGCCATTGGGCGACAGGCGGACCGACACGTGGTCGTGGCTCCACACATCGACCAGCCGTTCGGTGATCTCGCCCAGCAGGCGGATGCGGTTCTCGATCGCGCCGCCGTAATCATCGTCGCGCAGGTTGGAGGACGAACGGATGAACTGGTCGATCAGATAGCCGTTGGCCGCGTGAATCTGGACGCCATCGAAGCCCGCCTTGCGCGCGTTTTCGGACGCGCGGGCATAATCGTCGATCACGCGGGGAATCTCGTCCACCGGCAGCGCGCGCGCGGTGTCATAGGGCTTGAGCCCCTCATAGGTGTGCGCATGATAATCGAACCGGGTGGCCGAGGCCGAGATGGGCGGCTTGCCCCCGATGAAGTCCGAATGCACCAGCCGGCCCATGTGCCACAGCTGGCAGATGATCCGCCCGCCCGCTTCGTGCACCTGCTCGGTGATCGGCTTCCAGGCTTCGACCTGCGCGTCGTTCCAGATGCCCGGCGCAAACGGGGTGCCCAGGCCTTCGGGGCTGATCCCGGTGGCTTCGGAGATGATCAGGCCGGCGCTGGCGCGCTGCGCATAATATTCACCCATCAGCGGAACGGGCACATGTGCCTTGGTCGAACGGCAGCGGGTCAGCGGTGCCATCAGGATGCGGTTGGGGCAGGCAATCGCGCCCAGCTGGATGGGGTCGAACAGGGTGGCCATGGGCAACGCATCTCCGTGTGGGGCAGCCTGGCATTTTGCCGAGACAGCGTTTAGGCGATTGGCTAAGGCCCCGCGATGACAAAAGCAACCGAACGCGGTGGCGGCTTCGCCCTGATGGCGCTGATCCTGGCCAATGTGGCGCTGGCGTTCGGCCCGCTGTTCGTGCGGATGGCCGATACCGGCCCGGTGTCCGCCGGCTTCTGGCGGCTGACGCTGGCGCTGCCGGTGCTGGTGATCATCGCGCTGCAGCGCCGCGAGCCGCTGTCCGGCTTTCGACCCAATATCTGGTGGATGCTGGCGCTGGGCGGCTTTGCCTTCGCGCTGGACCTGGCCAGCTGGAACTTCGGCATCGAGCGGACCAAGCTCGCCAACTCGGTGCTGTTCGGCAACATGGGCAGCGTCATCATGGTGCTCTACGGCTTCGTGATCAGCCGGGCCTGGCCGCACAAGGCGGAAATCGGCGCCGTGCTGCTGGCCATTATAGGCGCGGCGCTGCTGATGGGGGCGTCGTACGAGCTCGATGTCCGCAACCTCATCGGCGACCTGTTCTGCCTTGCCGCAGGCGTGCTGTATGTCGTCTATCTGTTCAGCATCCGGCATGTCCGGGGCGATCTGGGCAGCTGGTCGGTGCTGGTCTGGTCGACCGTGTTCGGCATCGGCCCGATGCTGGCCATCGCGATGCTGCTGGGCGAGCCGGTCTGGCCGACCAACTGGACCCCGGTTCTGTTGCTCGCCTTGGTCTGCCAGCTCTTCGGCCAGGGGCTGATGGTCTATGCGGTCAGCCATTTTTCACCCGTCGTGCTGGGGATCGCGCTGCTCGGCCAGCCGGTCATCGCCTCGATCATCGGCTGGGTGGCCTTCGACGAGATCCTCTCGCTGACCGACTGGATCGGCATGATCGCCATCGGCGTGGCCCTGGTGCTGGTGCGCCTGCCCGAAGCGCGGCGTGCGGCACGGCTTGCAGGTTCGCCTGCGGGTTCCTAATTGAAGGAGCATCCAAGGAGGCCCTTACGCCGATGTACCGTCCGACCAAGCTCGATGCCCTGCCCACCGACCCGACATTGGACGAAGTGCGGCTGTTCCTGCCGCCATTCATCGCCGATGAAGCGGTGTTCGATGGCTGGACCCCGGCGGCGCGCGATGCGGCCGCCAGCACGCAGGGATTGGATGCCGGGCTTGGCCAGCTGGCTTTCGACCAAGGTCCGATGGACATGATCGATGCCTGGATTTCCTATGTCGACGCGCAGATGATCGAAGCGTTTCCTCCCGAGCGCATCGCCGCGATGAAGATCCGCGAACGCATCCGCGCGCTTGTCGCCTTCCGCTTCGAGGCCGTGGCGCACCAGCGCGAGGCGCTGCGCCGCGCCACCGCGATCATGGCGCTGCCCGCCAATATCGCCCGCACCGCGCGCATTTCCTGGCGCTCTGCCGATCTGATGTGGCGGCTGGCCGGCGACACCGCGACCGATTACAACCATTACACCAAGCGCACGATCCTGTCGGGTGTCTATGGTTCGACGCTGATGGCCTTCCTTGATGACGAGAGCGCCGACTTTGCCGATACCCACGCGTTTCTGGAACGCCGCATCGACAATGTGATGCAGTTCGAGAAGGCCAAGGCGAAATGGACCAGCAAGGGCGAAAGCCTGAGCCTCTCTCGCTTTCTGGGCCGCCTGCGCTACCCCGCGCGCTGATGCGCCCACGCACCGGTGCCATGCCGCCGGGTTAACGGCTTGCCCACGTCCTGTCCTGCCAAGGGACGTTCGGCGCACGCGCTGCGGACCGCTTGCCTCGACATGCTTGCCGACGTATTCACGATGGCGTCATATCGGGGGGATTCTTGATGGCAGCGATCGCGATCTTCAATCCCAAGGGGGGAGTCGGCAAGACAACGCTCGCGGTCAATCTGGCCTTTGAATCGGCGGCGCTGGGAAACCGGACGCTGTTGTGGGATCTCGATGGCCAGGGTGACAGCACCGCATTGCTCGTCGCCAGCCGCCTTCCGCTCAGGATGGACGCGACCCGGCTGATGCACGGCATCGGCGATGTCGAGGCGCATATCGTTGCCAGCAGCATCCAGGGCCTCGACGTGCTGGTGCCCGAGGAGGACATGCGGCGGACCGACAACTGGTTCATGCACATGGCCCAGCAACAGCGGCTCAACCGCTTGTTCCTGCAACTGAAGGAGCGGTACGACAGGATCATCGTCGACTGTCCGCCGGGACTGGGGGATACGGCCCGCAAGCTGCTGCTGATCGCCGACCTGATCATCGTGCCGGTGATACCCGCTCCGCTGGCGGTGCGCGGGCTGGAACGGGTTCGCGGCTATGTCGCGCAGAAACGGGGCAAGCATGCCCCGATCCTTCCCGTTTTTTCGATGGTGGACCGGCGGCGCAGCCTGCACAAGGCAGCGCTCACTGACCATCCCGACTGGCCGGTCGTGCCGATGTCGAGCGCGGTCGAACAGATGACCAGCCGCAGACTGCCGGTCGGAGGCATCGCGCCGGCCTCGGCAGCGGCTTCGGTTTTCCGGCAGCTGTGGAGCGGGATCGACAGCAAACTGTGCCAGATGCGAGTGGCGCGCAAGGCGCCTGGATTTGCCGGGCTGGGCGGCCGCACTACGCCGCAAACGCCAAGCGCGCCATCGGCCGCCTCATCGCTCCAGTAGGACCAGACTGGTTATTTAGGCCCGGCTATTTCGGGCCGATGGTCCGCCAGGCTTCGGCGATTTCGGCGAGCATCTGACGGGCAGACATCAGCAGATCGACCTTTTCCGGGCTCATCGCATCGTTGATGCGACGGCTGGCTTCGCGGTAGATCCGCGCAAGGGCGAGCGCGAGTTCACCGCCCTTTTCATAATCGAGGCTCTCTTCCAGCGCGATGACGATGGCAGAGGCGCGCGCGCGCGACTGGATCATCGGGATGGTTTCGCCGCGCTGCGCGTGGCGGATCGAGGCATCGAGCCGCAGCAGCAGCTCATCGAACAGGATCAGCACCAGCCGGTGCGGGCTCGCGCCTTCGACGCGGCTGACGGTATCGACCGCCTTGTAGCTGACCATGTTGCGCCGGGGAGAGATGAAGCTCATGCGATTTCCCTTGTCATTCAATCTGTTCTTAGCTGTCAGTATTGTTCCAGACCGACACCTGCTGTTCGATATAGCTCTGGGTCGAACGCAGGATGGTCAGCTGCCGGTCCATGTCTCCGAAGGTCTTTTCCAGCAGTTCGCGATAGCGGTCGCTGTCTTCCTCGACCTTTTCCAACGCCTTGGTCAGGTCAGCGGCCAGCTTGTTGAGCCGGTTCTGCGCACCGACCAGCGAACCCTCGGGCGATTTCAGGCTGGTCTTGATGTCTTCGAATGCCTTGGCCAGGCCAGGGCTGGTGGCGGTCGGAACCGCCGGCTCCAACATCTTGGCGACGCCGTCGGGATCGGCGGCCAGCGCCCGGTCGAACTTGACGCTGTCGAGCGTCAGCGTTCCATCGCGGTTGGTCTTGACGCCGATATCGGCCAGCGAGCGATAAGCGCCGCTGTCGGTCAAGGCCTTGGTGGTGAGCGATGCCATCGACCGCATCATGTCGCGTGCGGCGCGTTCCCCTGCCAGAGGACCGCCGGAAGCGCCCTCCACCCCCGGCGCGGTGGCCGAATCGAGCGCCGTGCGCAGGTCGTTATAGGCGGTGACGAATTCGTTCAGCACGTCCTTGACGGTCGACGTCGGCTGGTCGCCGCTGATCACGATGTTGGTGCCGGGCGCAGACGCCAGCAGGTTGATGCGAACGCCGGGCACGGCGGTATCGATCTGGTTGCTGCTGTTGGTCACCGAAATGCCGTTGACGCGGATGATGCTGTCGCCGGCGCTGGTCACCGACGTCATCCCCGCGCCGCCTGCGGGCGGGAACGCGAAGGCGTCTAGCGCGGCTGCGCCGCCCGAACCGGTCACGGTGAAGGTGTTGGCCGAGCCTTCCCTGCCGCGCAGCACCAGCCGCGATCCGCTGTTGTCGGTGACGATGCTGGCGGTGACGCCGCTGTCGGCGGTGTTGATCGCATCGCGCAGCCCGTCCAGGCTGTTGTTGGTGGAGTCGATCACGACATTGAAGCTGCCAGCTGCGGTCGCGATCGTCAGCGTGCCTTCGCCAACCTGCGCGCCTGCAGCATAGGACGATCCGGAAACCATGCTCTGCGCCGATGCCAGCTGGCTCACTTGCACCGTGGCGGGCAGACCCTGCGGCTTCTGGCCGGGAATGAAGTTGGCGGTGGCGAGGTCGCCGCGGCTGGAGAGCAAAGTGCCCGAGAACTGACGGCCGTTCAGCACCTCGGTCAGCGCCTTGGAGAAGGTGTCGAGCGCCGACGAGGCCGATGCCAGCGCGGAGATGCGCGCCTGGTTGAGGTTCTGCTTCTGGCGGACATCCGACTGCTTCGGCTCGAGCGAGGCGTTGACGAGATCGTTCACCAGCGAGGCGCTGTTGACCCCGGTAAAGCCGGTGATGAGATTGGAAATTCCGCTATTGGTGACCATGGCCGTATCCTCTTGAAGGGGTTAACGGCGAGCGTGCCGCGCGCTTAAGCGATTTTGACCTCAAGTCTGCTGCTTTCCGTCCATGTCGAAACGCATGTCTTCAGGCACTTCCAGCTCTGGCTGGCCAAAGCCGACATCCATCTTTTCGTTGATGCGGAAAACGAAGGCGAGCAGCGTCGCGACCGACATGTACAGCCGCTCGTCGATCAGCCCGCCGGGCTTGGAGGTGAAATAGATGGCACGAGTGAGTTCGGGATAGCGCAGGATCGTCAGGCCCTTTTCCATCGCGAGTTCGCGCATCGCCTGGGCAATCGCGCCGCGACCCCGCGCCAGCACCACCGGCGCGGGATCGCGCAGCCGGTCATAGCGCAGCGCGATGGCAAAATGGGTCGGGTTGACCAGCAGCACGGTGGCGTCTTCCACCGCCTTGCGGGTCGATCCGTTGAGCACCTCGTACTGCTTGCGGCGGACCGCCTGCTTGAGCTCGGGCGAACCTTCGGTCTCCTTGTGCTCGTCCTTGACCTCCTGCTTGGTCATCATCAGCTTCTGGTTGCGCTGGAACCATTGGGCAGGCACGTCGATCAGCGCGATCAAGCCCAGGCAGCCGGCCATCACCATCAGCGTCATCGAGAACATCTCGCCGAACGCGCCGATGCTGGTGCGGACATCGCTGTGCCCCAGCTCGGCCAACTGCGGCAGCATCCCCATGATCATCACCACGCCGACGGTGCCCATCAACGCCACCTTGGCGATCGACTTGGCCAGCTCGATCAGGCCATGCGTGCCGAACATGCGCTTCAAGCCCGACATCGGGTTCATCTTCGATGCCTTGGGGGCCACCGCGCTCCAGCGAAAGCCCAGCGAGCCCAGCGATGCAGGCGTCGCGATCGCGGCGATCAGCAGCATCAGGAACAGCCCGCCAAAGGGCATGGCGAGCGGCGTGATCAGCGTCATCGCGCGCTGGCCCACGTTGAAGTCGGTCGTCTCGTGAATGTCGAACACCAGGCCCGCGCGGAGCATCGCGGCGATCGAGGAGACCATGAGGTCGCCGAACAGCACGAACGCCAAAGTACCGCCGATGATGATCATCGCGGTACCGAGTTCCCTGGACTGGAGGACATCGCCTTTCTCGACCGAATCGCGCAGGCGCTTTTCGGTCGGTGCTTCGGTTTTTTCACCGCCACCCGTGGGCTGGTCAGCCATCGCGTCAGCCCTCCCCTGCCATCACTTCGGATTGCTCGAGGCCCAGTTCCATCGCGCGCATGATGCCATCGGCGAGCACCGGCGCTGCGATCGCCAGCAGCACGATGCCGGCGAGCACGGCGACCGGGATGCCGACCGAGAAGAGGTTGAGCTGCGGCGCGGAGCGCGCCAGCATCGCCATCACCAGCTGAACGATGATCAAGGCCGCACCCACCGGCATGGCGATGATCAGGCCCATCGAGAACAGGGTGCCGCCAAACTCGACCAGATCGAAGATCAGCCGGGGCGACAGCATCGCATCGCCCGGCGGCAGCGATTCATAGCTGTGCACGATGATCGCGATCAGCATCAGGTGGCCGTCCATCGCCAGCAGCAGCAACACCGCGATGATTGAAAGGAAGCTGCCAATGACGGGGCTGGACTGGCCGCTTTGCGGATCGGCCATCGAGGCAAAGCCCAGGCCCATCGCGTTGCTGATGACTTCACCTGCGACAAAGGCGGACGAATAGCCCACCTGCAGCGCAAAGCCGATCGCGATACCGCAGATCACCTCGCCGACGATGAAGACGAACCCGGCATAGCTGACCAGGGTGGTATCCGGCAGGGTGATCTGGACCGAATTGCTCGCCGCGATGCCGATCATCGCCGACAGGATGATGCGCACCTGCAGCGGCACGCTGGTCGCCCCGAACACCGGCGCTGCAAGCAGCGCCGCGCCAGGTCGGATCATCGCCATGATCCAGATCCACAATTGTGCTTCGACAGAGGCAAAGCCCGGTGCGATCACAGCAGCAGATCCGGGATGCGGCTGTAGATCTCGACGGTGAAGTCGGCGATCAGATACAGGATCGATCCGCCGAACAGCGCCAGGATGACCGCGATCACGACCAGCTTGGGCACGAAGCTCAAGGTCGCCTCGTTGATCGAGGTCGCGGCCTGCACCATGCCCAGCAGGACACCGATCAGCAGTGCAGGGATCAGCAGCGGCGCAGAGGCGAGCGCGGTGATCCACAGCGTCTGCTGGGCCAGGCCAATGAAATAGTCGGTCTGTTCCATGTCAGCGTGCAATCTCTGCAATTTCCCGTTTGTCCCGAGCGAAGTCGAGGGACGTTTGGAAAACGGTGGCGCGGACGTCCCTCGACACTCTCGGGACAAACGGATGGGAGGTGCGCGGTATCATTGCTAGTTCACGAACGAACCGGCGAGCGAACCCATGGTCAGCGCCCAGCCGTCGACCAGCACGAACAGCAGCAGCTTGAACGGCATCGAGATGATCGTCGGTGACAGCATCATCATGCCCAGCGCCATCAGCGTGGAGGCGACGACAAGGTCGATGACGAGGAACGGCAGGAAGATCATGAAGCCGATCTGGAACGCGGTCTTGAGCTCGCTGGTGACGAAGGCGGGCAGCAGGATCGAGAAGGGAATGTCCTTCGGCGTTGCAACGGGCTTGGCCTTGGCGAGGTCCATGAACAGCTTGAGGTCCGTCTGGCGGGTCTGCTTGATCATGAACTTGTGGAATTCCTGGCCCGAGATCGAGATCGCGGTTTCCAGCTCGATCGTGTCGGCGGCATAAGGCGCGACCGCACGGGTGTTGATCTCGGTAAAGGTCGGGGCCATCACGAACATCGAGAGAAACAGCGCAAGGCCGATCAGCACCTGGTTCGGCGGCGTCTGCTGCAGGCCGATCGCCTGGCGCAGGATCGAGAGCACGATGATGATCCGCGTGAAGCTGGTCATCATCAGCAGCATCGAGGGCAGGATGGTGAGCAGACCCATAAGCACGAGGATCTGCAAGCTGAGCGTCAGCGGCTTGCCATTGCCCGAAATGTCGTTGAGCGCCTGACCCAGCGCCTCTGAGGCTCCGGGCGCACCAGGGGTGCCGAGGGCAGCGCCATTGGCCGACGGGATCGGCGCGGCAGCCGCAGGGGCAGCTCCGGCAGGACCGGCGGCGGCGGGCGCGGCATTGCCAGGAGCGGCAGCAGCTGGCGCAGCCGCAGCGGGCGCCGGGGCCTGCTGTGCAAGGACGGGGGTTGCAAACAGGATCGCAGACAGGGCGATCGCGCGGCTGAACGATTTCAGCCCTCTGACGGTGGCGGACATCATGGGCAGCACGCTCATGCGCCGCGCGCCCGGAAGGCGGCGAGCAGGTCACGCTCGGAGCCGGCCAGCGCCGTCGGGGGGGATGAGACGCTGGCCGGTCCGTTTTCGGCATCGGCCCGCGCGATCGTGTCGATCCGCGCGCGCGTCACCGAAATCAGAATTTTCTGTCCGCCGAACTCGACAACGGCGAGCTTGCCGGAAACCCCCATGCTGACCGTCTCGGTGACCTTCAGCTCGCGCTGCTGGCCGCCCAGGTCGAGCCGGGCGATCATGCCGGGCTGATATTTGCGGTAGAGCCAGAGGCTGCCGTAGATCATGCCCGCCATCACCGGCAGCATGATGAGAAGTTTGATGATGTAATAGGTCATGCCGGTCCGCTTCCAAATCCTTGTCGCCGGCCGCCGGGAGTTCCGGCGCTGGCGATCAAGGACCTTGAGCGGACCTTAAGTCAGACGCGCCGTTCGACCCGTGCCTGGCCGACGTTCTTCGTGATCACCTCGGCCACCCGGATCCCGAACCGGCCATCGATGGTCACGACTTCCCCTCTTGCAACCAGCGTGCCATTTACGTTGATGTCCAGAAGCTCGTTGGCCTGGCGGTCCAGCTCGACGACGGATCCTTCGGAAAGCTCCATGATTTCGGCCAGGCGCAGCGATGCACTGCCCACCTCGACCGAAAGGCGAACGGGGATGTCGGCAAGAAAGCGGTAATGATTTGCCGCCTCGTGCAATCCGTTGCCGCCCAGGTCCATCAGCTCTGCAGGTGCGCCCAGCATCGGGGCCTCGCTCATGTCGCTCATTGGTGGCTTATCCTCTTTCTATTGTTTCGATGCGGAACGCGGCCAGGCCGTTCTGTTCACCCAGGCTGCCGCGCGCGAAGATGCGGTCACCGATGATCAGCGGCAGGTTGCGCGCCGGTGGAATGGGAATGATATCGCCCGGCTTCAGGTCCGCCAGCTGGGGCAGGGTGAGCACAGGGCGCGCCAGCACCGATCGGGCCGGCAGGGTGACTTGCGCGAGCGACTTCGACATCTGGTCGCGCCAGGCGGGATCGGGCAGCCGCTCGTCGGCGAAACCGGCAGGCGTCAGGCACTGTTCGGCGGCCTGAAGGCCATCGAGCGGATAGACGATCTCGAGCTCGTAGCGCACGTTTGTGGGCAGCGTGATGCGGAAGCGCTGCGCCACGATCCGTGCGGTCGGCGCGACGATGCGCGCGCCATCGACCGTGGTCGAATGGCCTGCGGCCTGGCACGAAAAGCTGCCGACCTCGTTCCACGATCCGCCGATGCGCTCGCCGATGGCACGGGCGAGACGGCCGATCAGGCGGATGTCGGTCTGGGTGAATTCCTTCTTGAACGCCGTCGATTCGCGCGGGGATCCGCCGAAGAACGCATCGAGCATGGCCGAGACGAAAGCCGGTTCCATCCGCAGCAGCACCCGGCCCTGCATCGGACTGAGCACGAACTGGCTGATGCTGACCAGTTCGGCCTGGCGGTCGCACCATGCATCGAACTGGGTGAACTCGGCATCGGGCGCATCGACGCGCAGCTTGACCCCGGCAATGGGCTCCAGTGCACCGCGAAGGCCCACGCACAGCGACCGCGCGACCCGGCGCAGCACCGGCACGACCGTCTTCTGGTCGGCATCCGCCTTGGCAAAGCTGTGCTCGGCCGTGCGCCGCTCCGCCTGTGCAGAGGTGGTGCCGTCTGTATCATCGGCCAGGGATGCGGGGTTCATTGTGCTCATGTTCGCTGATCGCCCTGGCTTACTGGACCACGAAGCTGGTGAAGTAGACGTCCTCGACGCCGGCAAAACCGGTCTTTTCGACGAGGGTGTTGTTGATCACCTTCTTGATCTCGCCCTTGAGCTGTTCCTTGCCCTCCAGCGTTTCGAGCTGCATCGTGTCAAACTCGCTGATCGACAGCAGAATGGCCGAGCGGATGGCGATGTTGTGCTCGGTCAGCGCAGCGGGAACCTTGTCATCAAAATAGGTCGAGACCGCGAGCGACATCTGCGCAAAGCCGCCGCCACCGCGCAGATTGGCGGTGAAAGGCTCTTCGATCGGCAGATAGGTGACCTTGAACTTGGCATCGAGATGGCTGCCCGAGGCGACCTGCTTGAGGCCAGCCGCCTTGGCCGACACCGTCGTGCCATCCTTCAACACCACCTTGGGCGCATTGGGGTCTTCATGCTCTCCGCCGCCGACCATGCCGGCAGCAAAGAAGCCTGCCGCCGCTCCGCCGCCACCCAGGACGACGACGGCGATCAGAGGAATAAGCAGCTTCTTGACCAAGCCGCCCTTCTTCTTCGGTTCCTTTTCGGTGTCAGCCATCTTTAGAGTCCCTCAAGAAAATTCATTGGTTCAATTGGTTAAGCGTAACGAATATTGCCGCGCGGACGCCGTGCGGCAGGCGTTGCATCAGCTGCGGGGTCGCTTGTCGCCTGACGCTGGGCCGCTTCGCGGGCCGATGCCGCTTCCGCACCGGACTGGCCGCGCTGCTGCTGTTGCTGGGCCGATCCGTTCTGCGTGCCGGGCGACTGCTGGCGAAGCTCGACGGTGACTTCGGTCGGACGCTGGGCATTGCTGCGCAGGTCCTGCTCCAGCCGGTGCTGCGAGCTGACCAGGGTATCGCGCACCGCATCATGCTCGGTGACGATGCGGACCTGATCGCGCTCGGGCCCGGCCAGCATCTCGATATCGATGCGGCCAAGGTTTTCGGGCATGATCTGCATCCGGACCATCTGGCCGCCATTGGCGACCCGCGCGATCTGGGTCTCGATATTGGCGACGAAGCCGGCACCAAAGTTGAGCGTTTCCAGGGGCGCTGCACTGACCTGAGCCGATGCCTGCGGCGCTGCCACGCCTGCCATCTGCTGGGTCGGCGAACTGACCGCGTTCAGCGCGGCGGCCCAGGACGGCGGAACGGCTTCGAAGGTGGCCGGGGCGGAAAAATCGGTCCGGGCGAGCGGCGCTGCCGGATCGATATCGAAGTCGGCCCGATCGAACAGCGCGGTCAGCGCCTCGGCTGGACGCGGTGACTGCACCGCAGAATCGATGGCGCGGCGAGCCGCAGGCGTGAAGGCTGCGCGCGGCGCGACTGAAGCGATCCGCGGTGCCGGGCTGGCCTGGACCTGCTGCGCCTGAACAGCCTGCATCACCGGCTGGACCTGAACCGGCTGGGCCTGGATGGGCTGGGCCTGGACGGGTAGGGCAACCTGCTGCGGCGCGGTTGTCGCGGCAGGCTCGTTGTTCGCAACAGGTGTTGTGCTGCCAAACACGGGTGCAGTGGCCGTTGCGGGTGACGCTGGCTGAGCGACGGCCTCGGTCGGTACAGACACGGCCGCAGCGCTGGGCTGGGCGACGGCCTGAACCGCTTCAGGGACGGCGGGTGCCATTGGCACAACCGGATCAGCGCTCGCCGTCACACTGACAGCGGGTTGAACGGGCTGAGTTGCTCCGGCCACGGCCGCCAATGGCGCTGCTGCCAGCGGCGCGGCCGAAGTCATCGGACGCGGTTCTGCCGCCGGCTGTGCCTGGGCGACTGGAGCAGATGCCGGAGCGAAGGTCGGTGCGCGGTCAGCGGTCGTCAGCGGCGCGGCGGCGAACGCTGCGGGCCGCGCGGGCTGGGGAGCGGAGACGGGTGCGGCGGCCAAACCGGCGCGTGCAACTGCAGGCTCGGATGCTGCAGGCGCAGCGGCGATCGGTGCAGCGGCGATGGGTGCAGCGAGAGGTGCGCCGATGGGTGCAGCGGCGATATCAGCCGGGATCGCCGTTTCAGCCAGCCGATGCGGTCGGGGTTCCAGCGCGGTCGGATCCTCCGAAGTGGCAGCAGACTGCACCAGCTGCGGACGATCGCCCTGATTGCTGGCCGGGGCGGTGCCGGGCAGGACAGCCGTATCGTCAGACGCAGCCTGACGCGGTGCCTGCAGCGCAGCCTTGGTGAGAATGCGGGTCGTGCCGAGATCGGTCACGGGCGCTTCGGGCTGCACCAGGGGCTGTGCGATCGGTGCCTGCGCCATCGCGATTGCAACCGGAACATCGGCTGTCAACACGACGGCTTCAGCCCTGGCGCGACGCTGCGGCCGGGGCGTGTCTGATGGCAGCGTGGCCGCGTCTTCAGCCAGCGCGACCTCGGGCTCGGGTGCAGGCATCAGCTGCGCTTCGGCCGGCATCGGCGCATCGATCGCGACGACGGGGCGCGCTGCAGCCTGGGCAACCGGCAGCACGGTCGCAGGCGTGCCAGTGCCGGTCTGCATATAAGGTGTGGATGTCTGCGGTGCGGCCACGACCGGCGTCGCAGTCTTTGGCGCAAGAGGATTGGGAGCGGCAGCCGTCTTCTCGGTCCCTGCGCGCTTGTCGGCGACCGCGAGGGTGACAGGTGCCGCCTCGACCGATGCAGAGCCGGTGAGCGCAGCCTCGATGATCTGGGTCGCGCTGGCATCTTCGGGCAGCTCCGCCACCATCTTCGGTGCAGCGGCAAGCGGGGCGGCGGCAGGTGCGGGCACAACCGGCGCCACATCTGCGGCCATCAATGCACGCATGGGGGCATCGGGCGCTACGGGAGCTGCGACCTCGTCCAGAGCAACAGCAAACGCCCCCTCGCCCGTTGCCGGGATGGCAGCTGCAGGCGCAAGCGCGCCTGTCACGGCCATATCCGTTCCGGTCATCAGCGCCAGCTGGCTGGCAAAGGGGTTGGCATCAAGGCTCATGCCCTGCTTTCCAGCAGGAAGCGTGCCAATTGCCACCGACAACAGTGACGACCCCGAAAGCGCCTGCATCAGATCCTGACTCATTCCTCTGCCTCCTTCGTGTTTTTGCGCCTGAGCGGCAGGCGGGCAGCCTTGCGTTCGGCGGTTTCTTCAGCTTGTGCGATCGCACGATCGAGCAACTTCGAGGTTGTTTCGCGGTCGATATAGGCGGCAGTGCGTTGCCGCTCGACCTGGGCAAGGTGTTGCCGTGCGCGGACCAGCGCGGTGCTGATCTCGCCATCGGCGCGGATCAGGCGCTGCGCCAGCTCCAGCTGGGCGTGCAGTGACGCGCCATTCTGGCAGTTCCCGGCATCAAAGGCATTATCGCGCAGCTTCTTCAGCCGCTCGGCATTGTTGACCAAAGTCGCCTCGTTGCGCATCGCAACGGCCGCCGCGCCGATCGCCAGCTTGACCTGCGCATCACGCACCGCATGCACGCGCTTCCAAGATTTGGGCTTCAGGCTCATGTGCCAAAGCCCTGCATCAGCTCAGCCACGCTGGCATCCAGCTCGATCCGGTCGTGCGGGGCCTGGCGGATGAAATCGAGCAGATCGGGCCTGCGCGCGACGGCCTCGTCGATATTGGCGTCTGTCCCTTCGCGATACGCGCCCATCAGCAGCAGATCGCGGTTTTCCTCATAGGCCGACCAGATGCGGCGGAAGTTCGCCATCGCGCGGCGGTGTTCGTCGGGAATGATGTCGGTCGCCACGCGGCTGAGCGATTTGCCGATGTCGATCGCGGGGAAAATCCCCTGCTCGGCCATCGAACGCGACAATATGATATGTCCGTCGACGATCGCGCGCGCGCCATCGACAATCGGGTCGTCCAGATCGTCACCGTCTGCCAGCACTGTATATAAAGCCGTGATCGACCCGCCGCTTTCGCGGTCGTTGCCCGCGCGCTCGACCAGCTTGGGGATCAGCGCCAGCGCCGAGGGCGGATAGCCCTTCATCGTCGGCGGCTCGCCCAATGCCAGGCCGATCTCGCGCTGGGCATGCGCAATGCGGGTCAGGCTGTCGATGATCAGCAGGACCTTCTTGCCCTGCTTGCGGAAATATTCGGCGATCGCGGTGGCACGATAGGCCGCGCGCAGGCGCAGGATCGGGCTGTGATCGGCAGGCACCGCGACGGTGACGGTGCGCGACTTCATCGGCCCCGACATCTTGGTCTCGACAAAGTCGCTGACCTCGCGGCCACGTTCGCCGATCAGCCCGACGACGATCACGTCCGCCTCGGCAAAGCCGATGATCTGGCCGATCAGCACCGATTTACCGACGCCAGAGCCTGCCGCAACGGCGATGCGCTGGCCATGCCCGGCGGTGAGCAATGCGTTGATGGCACGCACGCCCAAATCGATCGTCTTGGTCACGCGGCCGCGGTTGAGCACGTTCTCGCGCTTGCCGGCGAGCGGCCAGCGATCGTGCGCGATCACCGGTCCCAGCCCGTCGAGCGGTTCGCCCATCGGGCCGATGACGCGGCCCAGCAGGCCCTCACCGACCACCGCCATGTTCGCCTGCGCAGCGCCGCATCGCTTTCGAGCGGCACCATCATCGCGCGCGAGCCGCGAAAGCCTGCGATTTCAGCACGGATGCGACGGCCATCGGCGGCGCGGACCGAGCCGCCATAGCCGATCGGATAATCGAAACCGGTGACTTCGAGCATGCCGCCTTCGTGCGCGACCAGACGGCCGACACGGCGCGGACCTGCCTCCAGCGTGGCGATCTTGTCGGTGAACTGGCGTACCGCCTCTTGCTGCGCCGCGATCATTGGTCACCCTCCATGTCGTCGATCAGCCCCTGCAGGGCATCGAGCATCGGCTGGGTTCCTTGCTCAATCCATCCATCGGCATGGTTAAGCGAAACCGTACCGCGCCGGATCGTCGGATCGGGGGTCAGCACCAGGCCGCATTCGGCGTCGCCGAGCAGCTTCATGTCATCGGGATGCAGATGCAGCGCGCTGCCGCGCATGTCGCGCGTCACCAGTGCGGCGAGCGAGCGGCAGTGCTTTTCCAGCACCGCAGCATCGGGCTCGACAAAGCCGCTCGACCGCTCGAGCATCTGCTTCATCGTGCCCAGCAGCATCGTGCAAAGACCCTGCGAAAGCTGTGGGCGCAGCGCCAGCACCGCCTGGGCGAGCGCCTGGGCTGCGGCATCGCTCGACTGCATTTCGGCCTGCGCCTGGGCGATGCCATCGGCGACACCCTGATCATAGGCCTGGACCAGCAGCTCGTCTGCGCTCGGCTCTTCGTCGGCGATCATCTCGTTGGCAAAATCGTCGTCCAGCGCATAATCGACCTCAGCCGCAGGCGACGGGTCGCCGCTGGCAAAGTCGGACATCGACGAAAAGATCTGCGACGGCCGGAAGGCTGCGGGCGCGGCCTGCATCTGCCAGACGGGCATGAACTGCGCGGCGCCATCGGGCGCGATGGTGATCGGGCGGTCAGACATATTCGTCGCCACCGCCGCCGATCACGATATCGCCTGCATCGGCCATCCGCTTGGCGGCCTGGACGATCGCCTTCTGCGCCTCGATAACCTCGGACATCGGCATCGGGCCGCGATCGGCGAGCTCGTCTGCGATCGACTGCGCCGCACGGCTGGACATGCAGCCGAACATCTTGTCGCGCAGCTTGTCCTCGGCACCCTTGAGCGCGGGGACGAGCAGCGTGGATTCGATCGCGCGGACCAGAGTTCCCAGATCCTTGGGGTCGAGCCGCAGCAGATCGGCAAAGACGAACATCTCGTCCTCGATCTGGCGGGCGACGTCCTTGTCACGCTTGGTCACCGCCTTGATGATCCGCGTGCTCTCGCGCTTGTTGATGATGTTCATGATCGCTGCAGCATCCGATGTGCCGCCCGACGACGCACCGCCGCCACCGCGCGGGCTGGCGCCCTGGGTCATCAGCAGCGCCTCGATCGTCTCGACCGCCTCGGGGCTGACCGGACCCAGCGTCGCCAGACGGAAGACCACGTCTTCCTGTCCCTCGGCGGGCAGCAGCTGCAGCACGTTGGCGGCCACTTCGGGCTTGAGGAACGACAGCACGACAGCGGCGATCTGCGGGTGCTCGTTTTCGACCAGCAGCGCGATTTCGACCGCGTCCATCCACTTCAGCGCTTCCAACCCGTTGCCGGACTTCTTTGGCGCGATGCGGGTGAGCATCGTTTCGGCGCGGCGGTCTCCCAGCGCACGCTTGAGCATGCCTTCGATCTGTTCATTGGCCTTGTAGCCCAGGGTCGTGCGGTTGCGCGCCTTGTCGATGAACATGTCGAGCACCTCGTTGATTTCCTCGGCACCGATATCGGCGACCGTGTACATCAGTTCGCTCAGCTGCCGCACTTCGTCGGGCTCGAGCCGGGTGAGGATCTCTGCGGCCTGTTCTTCCGAGAACAGCAGCATCAGGATGGCAGCGGCCTGGCTGCCAGGGATCGGACGGCGACCTTCGGGGGCCACGCCGTCTTCGACAACGGCATCAAGAGCGTCAGGCATTGGCTTTTTCCTTGTCGGCGTTACCCTTCAGCAGATCGCGCACGACCAATGTGGCGTGATCCGGGTTCTGGCGGACGAAATTCTGGATGAGCAGCGCGCGTTCCTGATAGGTCGACGCAGCGTTGATCATGTCAAGCGTGACCGGTTCGCTGTCCTGCGCGGCGCGCGCGGCGCTGCGCGGATCCATGCCATCGCGGGCCAGAGCCTCTGCCAGCATGCCCGACGGACCTTCGACGGCTTCGGCGGCGGCGGCCAGCTCGGCGGCCTTGTCGTCGGCTTTCTGCTTGGTGTAGCGCTTGAGCAGCGGACGACCGATGCCGAAGATCAGCGCCAGTGCGACCAGCAGCGCAGAGACGTTGCGCACCAGCATGTTGAACCAGCTGGTCTCGTAGAACGGCTCTTCCAGCTTGGTCACCGGCTCGAAGTTGCGTGACGAGATCGCCACCTGGTCACCGCGGGCGGTGTCGAAGCCGATCGCGCCCTTGACCAGCGCCTCGATGGCGGCGATTTCCGCGGCGCTGCGCTCCTTGCCACCGGCGAGGTTCTTCACCGCCACCGCGACCGAGATGCGGGTGACATTGCCCGAAGGATCGCGGGTGACGGCAATCTGCCGGCCCAGTTCGAAATTGCGGTTGACCTGTTCGTTGCGGGTGGTGGTCGTGCCGGGGGCTGCGCCTGCGGCACCGGCCAGCTCGGCACCGGCTTCAGGCGTGATGTTGGGATCGGCCGGCGGCTGGTTGGCGATCGCTCCGGGAACACCGCCTGCAGCGGCGGGATTGTTCTCGGTCTGGGTCACCGTCTGTTCGCTGCGCACCCGCGCCTCGTCAGCCGGAAAGCTTTCGGTCGTCGCCTGGCGTTCGGCAAAGTTCACTTCGGTCGACACTTCGGCGACGAAATTGCCTTCGCCCAGCACCGGCGTCAGCAGCGCGGTCAACTGGCGGCGATAGCGTTCCTCGATCGCTTCCTTGACCTCGATCTGGCGCTCAGCCTGGTCTGCGCCGCTCGCGCCGCCATTGTTCGACAGCAGCCGGCCGTTCTGATCGACCACCGAGACATTGTCGGCGGACAGGCCGGGGACCGAGCTGGCGACGAGATGAACGATCGCCTGCACCTGGGATTCGGGCAGACGTCCGGCATTGGCAAGCTGCAGCACGATCGAGGCAGCCGGTTCGTTGCGGTCGCGGATGAAGACGCTGGGTGGCTCGACGGCGAGATGGACCCGGGCGGACACGACCGATTCCATCGCCTCGATGCTGCGGGCGAGATCCAGTTCGCGCGCGGCGCGGAGCTTTTCGTTCTCCACCGCGCGGCTGGCCCCCATCGGCATCGCCGAGATCAGCTCGTCGCCGCTCGGTGCGCTCTTGGGCAGGCCCTGCGCGGCCAGCGCGATCTTCGCCTTGTGGTAATCATCTTCGGACACCATGATCGTGCCCGAGCTTTCCTCGAAGCTGTACGGGATCGTCGAGCTGTCGAGCGCGGCGATCACCGCAGCCTTGTCGTTGTCGGGCAGGCCGCGGAACAGGTCGCGCTGCGGCGGTTCGCGCAAGGCGGCCCAGGCGAGGATCGCCAGCATCACGATGCCGAGGAACCCCACCAGCGGCATCGCCTTGGCGACCGCGGGCTGGCTCATGAAATTGCGGACCTGATCCGGGATGGCGGTGCCATTGAGCACGCGCGCAGAGGCGCCCGCGGCGGGAATGACCACCGGGGCGGCTGCGCCATCGGATGCGTTGGGGGTGATGGTAATCTCTGACATGGATTATACCGGCATGTTCATGATGTCCTGATACGCGGACAGCAATTTGTTACGGACCTGAAGGGTCGCTTCGAAACCAATCGACGCCTTCTGCTTGGCCATCATCACCGCGGCTATGTCGGTGGTCTGGCCCATTTCGTACGATGTCGCCGCGTCCGAAGAGGCGTGCTGGACCTGGTTGACCTGGTCGAGCGCGGTCTTCATCGTGCCGGCAAAGCCATCGGGCTTGGTCTCGGTCGTCTCGGTGCCCAGCATGGGCGATTTCTTCGAGAGTTGCTGAAGCGCGCTGTTCTGCTGAAGGATCGCGTTGCGCGCGGCCATTATCGAACTGCTGATGTTGGTGCTCATGGTCTGGCTTTCTCAGGCTTCGATCAGGCTGCAGCGGCCAGCTCGCGCATGTTGGCGAGGCGGTAGCGCAGGGTGCGTTCGGAAATGCCCAGCATGCGGGCGGTCTCGCGGCGGTTGCCGCCGTTCTCGTCGAGCGCGCGCTGGATCGCGTCATGCTCCACGGCGCGCGACAGGCTGTGCAGGTCGCTGCCGCGCATCAGCCGGGCAGAGCCGGTGGCGGGCACCGGATCGGCGCGGGGGGTGCTGAATGCCGGTGCAGGTGCGGCCATGGGCTGGGCGAGAGGCTGGGCAGCGGGGGTGAACAGACGGATCGGGGCGAGGCCCAGGTCTTCTGCCTCGATGCAATCGCCTTCGCGCAGCACCAGTGCGCGCTGCAGGACATTGCCCAGCTCGCGGGCATTGCCCGGCCAGCTGTGCGCCTGCAGCGTTTCCAGCGCCTCGACGCTCAGCCAGGCGAAGTCATTGGCATCGTTCTGCATGCGCAGCAGCATCGCAGCGGCGATGGCGCGGACATCCTGACGGCGATCGGCAAGGCGGGGGAGTGCGATCGGCATCACGTTGAGGCGCCAGTAAAGGTCTTCGCGGAACTCGCCGGCGGCAACCAGGTCTGCTGCGTCGCGGTTGGCGGCGGTGACGATGCGGACATCGACCTTGATCGAGCGGGTTTCGCCGACGGGCAGAACCTCGCCTTCCTGCAGCGCGCGCAGCAGCTTGGCCTGCAGCGCCAGCGGCAGCTCGGTGATCTCGTCGAGGAACAGCGTTCCGCCATCGGCAGCGCGGAAAAGGCCCTCGCCATCGGCCGAGGCGCCGGTGAAGGCACCCTTCTTGTGGCCGAACAGGATGGCTTCCACCATGGTTTCAGGCAGCGCAGCGCAGTTGACCGCGATGAACGGGCCCTTGGCGCGCGGGCTCTGGTCGTGCACCAGCCGGGCCATGCCCTCCTTGCCGGTGCCGGTTTCGCCCTGAATCAGCACGGCAGCCTCGCTGCGCGCGATGCGGGCGGCATAGCCCATCAGCTTGGTCATCGCCGGTTCGCCGACAGCCGGGCCACGCCCCGCCCGCAGCATTTCTGCGATCAGCGCCAGGCCCATCGGCATGTTGTCGAAACCGAAAGCGATGCGGGCCGGAAGACCGTTTGCGGCACGCACCAGCGAGGGCGAACCTTCACGAAGATCAACAAGAATGTCACGATGGCTGGCCGAAGCAATCTCATTTGCCAACAAGACCTTAACAGTGTTGGCAGCGCCCGGTGTTGCGACCGGATTGATCCAGGCCGACTTGAGCCAGCTTTCCAGCATCGGCAGCGTGTCACGAACCGCCTGGCTGAGTGTGCATTCGATCATTTTTAGTCCCCCGACTTAATGGATCGCGGGGACTGCCGTTAAAGAGCGGCCCCGCCGAACCCATCCTAGCAATC
This sequence comes from Hydrogenophaga intermedia, assembly GCA_943370475.1. GTDB lineage: Bacteria > Pseudomonadota > Alphaproteobacteria > Sphingomonadales > Sphingomonadaceae > Blastomonas. The sequence continues at coordinate 186,449 of CALRRI020000002.1, read as the reverse complement.
CTTGTGCCAAATCGGGAGAACGGCAGAAAATGGCCGCTCACCCCCCCCTTATATATAAGGCCTCGAACCGCACCGTCATTTTCTTGACGGAAAACCCCCCGCGAAGGCCGTCAAAATTTTGACACTGCCAAACAAATGACAACCTCTTCGAAAGGTGTGTGAATTTGACGAAAAGGTGTGTGAATTTGTCTTAATGGGTTGGCGACCCCGCCGTTAACCATGTCGAGGCCGCCGGAAAGTTAGCGCGCCGCCAGATTAACGAAGCAAAGGAACGACTGATGACTGTTATTGGAACGAATGTCTCGGCCATCCGCGCCGCAAACGCATCCACCGCCGCGCAGGCCATGCTGTCCAAATCGATCGACCGCCTGTCGACCGGCAAGCGGATCAACTCGGCTGCAGACGATGCCGCCGGCAACGCGATTTCGACCCGCATGACCTCGCAGGTTCGCGGCCTCAACCAGGCAGTGCGCAATGCCAATGACGGCATCTCGCTGGCCCAGACGGCAGAAGGCGGCATGAACGAAATCACCAACATGCTGCAGCGTATGCGGGAACTGGCCGTGCAGTCGGCTTCGGGCACGCTGAGCAACAGCGACCGCACCAACCTCCAGGCGGAAGTTGCAGCCCTCATCCTGCAGGTCGATGATGTCGCCGGAAAGACCAACTTCAACGGTGTGCCGCTGCTGAATGCTGCTGCCGCTGCTGCTCCGGTCGATATCCAGACCGGCCTTGCCGCAGGCGACGTTGTCAGCATCAACCTGGCAGACGTTACCACCACGGGCCTGCTGATCAATACGATCAACGTCGGCACCGTCGCTGGCGCCGGCACGGCCCTTGGCCTTCTGGACACGGCGCTCAACACCATTTCCACCGCACAGGCGAACCTGGGTGCCAGCCAGAACCGTCTGCAGGCGACTGTCTCCAGCCTGATCAACCGTGCGACCAACCTGTCGGAAGCCCGGTCGCGCATTCAGGATGCCAATTTCTCCGAAGAATCGACCAACCTCGCCAAGGCGCAGATCCTGAGCCAGGCATCGACGGCAATGCTCGCCCAGGCGAACCAGAGCCAGCAGGGCGTTCTGAGCCTGATCCGTGGCTAAGGCGGGAGGCGAAGCTGATAAAGAAAAACGTCGGGAAAATGACGGGCGTCAACAATCTGGTCAGGTTTTAACTTAAGTCCCGTCACTCCCCACCGTTAACTCATTTGTGGCCGCTTTGGTGGGACCGAGCCGCCCCGTTTTCGAATTGAGAAGGAACAACAGATGACTGTTATCGGAACCAACGTGGCGGCTCTTCGGGCTGCAAACGCGTCGACCTCGGCCCAGGGCATGCTGTCCAAGTCGATCGACCGCCTCTCGACCGGCAAGCGCATCAACTCGGCAGCTGATGATGCCGCCGGTAACGCGATTGCCACCCGCATGACCTCGCAGGTCCGCGGCCTCAACCAGGCCATCCGCAACTCGAACGACGGCATCTCGCTGGCACAGACCGCAGAAGGCGGCATGAACGAAATCGTCAACATGATGCAGCGTATGCGTGAACTGTCGGTTCAGTCGGCTTCGGGCACGCTGTCGGCAGGCGACCGCACCAACCTGCAGACGGAAGTCACCGCGCTGCTGGCGCAGGTGGACGATGTTGCCACCAAGACCAACTTCAACGGCGTTGCCCTGCTCAACACCGCAGGCCCCGTCGCCATCCAGACCGGCATCGCCTCGGGCGACACCGTCAACATTGCGCTGGCCAACGTCACCGCAACGGGCCTGGCGATCAATGCCATCGACATCAGCACCGCTGCTGGCGCCGGCACCGCGCTCACCGCGCTGGACACCGCGCTCAACACGATCACCACCGCACAGGCAGGCCTTGGTGCCAGCCAGAACCGTCTGCAGGCAACCGTCTCCAGCCTGGTCAACCGTGCGACCAACCTGTCGGAAGCGCGTTCGCGTATTCAGGACGCCAACTTCTCGGACGAATCGACCAACCTTGCCAAGGCACAGATCCTGAGCCAGGCGTCGACCGCGATGCTCGCTCAGGCGAACCAGGCCCAGCAGGGCGTGCTCAGCCTGATCCGTTAATCTGGCTGGCGCCTGGGGCGGAATCGACCGCCCAGGCGCAACCGGGGATAGGGTTCAGCCGACACGCTGATCTTCAAACAGCTTCCAGGGGGGGCGACAACGCACAGTCGCCCCCCTTTTTACATCCGTCGCACGCGCCATCCCTTGCCCGTCAGATGACAAAGGCTTTTCCTGCAGTGTCAATAAACCGGCGCTTTTTCCGACACCTGTCAAATTTCCGCTTAATTCGTCCTTTGCGCCGCCGTTAACGCGGGTGAGGCAGCACCGATTTGGACCGGGCTGCCCCGATCAGGAAGGACAAGGAACCACAAATGACTGTAATCGGAACCAACGTTTCGGCCCTTCGGGCTGCAAACGCATCAACCTCGGCCCAGGGCATGCTGTCCAAGTCGATCGACCGCCTTTCAACGGGCAAGCGCATCAACTCGGCAGCCGACGACGCTGCCGGCAACGCGATTGCCACCCGCATGACCTCGCAGGTCCGCGGTCTCAACCAGGCTGTCCGCAACTCGAACGACGGCATTTCGCTCGCGCAGACCGCAGAAGGCGGTATGAACGAAATCGTCAACATGATGCAGCGTATGCGCGAGCTGTCGGTTCAGTCGGCTTCGGGCACGCTCGCGGCAGGTGACCGCACCAACCTGCAGACGGAAGTCACCGCGCTGCTGGCGCAGGTCGATGACGTTGCTGGCAAGACCAACTTCAACGGCGTTTCGCTGCTGAACACGGCAGGTCCCATCGCCATCCAGACCGGCATCGGCTCGGGCGACACCGTCAACATTGCGCTGGCCAACGTCACCGCAACCGGCCTGGCGATCAATGCCATCGACATCAGCACCGCTGCTGGCGCCGGCACCGCGCTCACCGCGCTGGACACTGCACTGAACACGATCACCACCGCACAGGCAGGCCTTGGTGCCAGCCAGAACCGTCTGCAGGCAACCGTCTCCAGCCTGGTCAATCGTGCGACCAACCTTTCGGAAGCCCGTTCGCGTATTCAGGACGCCAACTTCTCGGAAGAATCGACCAACCTTGCCAAGGCACAGATCCTGGCACAGGCATCGACCGCGATGCTTGCCCAGGCGAACCAGAGCCAGCAGGGCGTTCTCAGCCTGATCCGTTAATTCGGTCGGGAACTTGAAGCGGTTTCGGCCGCCCGTGTTCGCGTCGGCAATGATATTGCCGGCGGGCTAAATCAATTTGAATAACTCCGATAAGGGGGGAGAGACGGCTATAGTCTCTCCCCCTTATTGCGTCGTGTTCAGACACCACAAATTCTATGACCGTCATCAGATCGTCGTCAGACGTCAAATAATCGACGCTTTTTTGTCGGACCGTCAATCTTTTGCTTAACTGGACATGGCCCTCACCGTTAACGCTGATGAGGCAGCTTTGATTGGACCGGGCCGCCCCGACCAAGAAGTGAAAGGAACAACTGATGAGTGTTATCGGAACTAACGTTTCGGCCCTTCGGGCTGCAAATGCATCCACCTCGGCACAAGGCATGCTGGCCAAGTCGATTGATCGCCTGTCGACCGGCAAGCGCATCAACTCGGCAGCTGACGATGCCGCCGGCAACGCGATTGCCACCCGCATGACCTCGCAGGTCCGCGGTCTCAACCAGGCTGTCCGTAACGCCAACGACGGCATCTCGCTGGCGCAGACGGCAGAAGGCGGCATGAACGAAATCGTCAACATGATGCAGCGTATGCGCGAACTGTCGGTTCAGTCGGCTTCGGGCACCCTGGCTGGCGGCGACCGTGCGAACCTCCAGACCGAAGTCGCGGCCCTGATCCTGCAGATCGATGATGTTGCAGGCAAGACCAACTTCAACGGCGTCGCGCTGCTCAACACTGGTACCGACGTGTCGATTCAGACCGGCATCAACTCGGGCGACACCGTTGCCATCGATCTGACCGACGTCACCTCGACCGGCCTGTCGATCGGCACCGTGGATATCTCGACCGCTGCTGGCGCGGGCACCGCGCTGACCGCACTCGACACCGCGCTGAACTCGATCACCACCGCTCAGGCAGCACTGGGTGCCGGCCAGAACCGTCTGCAGGCAACCGTCTCCAGCCTGGTCAACCGTGCGACCAACCTTTCGGAAGCCCGTTCGCGTATTCAGGACGCCAACTTCTCGGAAGAATCGACCAACCTCGCCAAGTCGCAGATCCTGGCACAGGCATCGACCGCGATGCTTGCTCAGGCGAACCAGAGCCAGCAGGGCGTTTTGAGCCTGATCCGTTAATTCGGTCAGGAACTTCAAGGCGGTTCAACCGTAGAGGCTCCGCAACGGCCAATAAACGACAACTCATTGGCCCGAGCCTTTAGATATTCGATCAACCCTCTTCTCCGTCAAACGGGAAGGGGGTTTTTCGTTGTCTTTCAGATCCTTCCCGATTTTTTCGGGGAGGATTTGGCGAGGCCTAGCGCGAGCTCGCCAGCCGCTTGCGCAGCGTCTCCAGCGCGGATTTCTTGATCTGGCAGACGCGCGCTGCGGTGATGCCGAGCACCAGACCGATTTCGTCGAGGTTCATTTCCTCGATATAATGCAGCTGCAGGATCAGCTGCTCGCGCTCCTTCAGCGTACCGATGCTGGCGTTGAGCAGTTGCTTGAGGTTGTCCGCCTCCATCCGCGTCTCGGCCGAATCCTCGCTGTCGGCAAACCACATCGAATGTTCGGAATAGACCTCGTCCATCGATTCGAAGCGCACATCCTGCGCGGCGTCAAAGCGCATGCGGAAATCCGCCCCGTCCATGCCCATCGCGGCTGCAATCTCGGACTCGGTCGGGTTGCGGCCCAGCTGGCCGATCAGCTGCTCCTGCGCCTTGCGCAGTTTCTTGCGGAAATCCATCGCCGAGCGGCACATGTTGCTGTTCGATCGCAGATGATCGATCAGCGCGCCGCGGATGCGCATGCTGGCATAAGTGGCAAAGCCATGCCCGCGATCCTCGTAATGGTTCGCCGCCTCTACAAGCGCGACCATGCCGATCTGGATCAGATCCTCGATCTCGATCACGCCAGGCGCCATGCCGCGCACATGCCAGGCGAGTTTTCGGACCAGGGGCAGATGCGCCTCGATCAGCTTGCCGGGCGGCACGGCGGCCGGCTTGCGTCCATAAGTGATCGTCTCGATGGGTACATGCTGCATGTTATCTGTCCAGCTTCATGGGAATGTCGGGCTGCGGCGTCATCATCAGCCGCGCGAGAAGGAATGTTCGGCCTGGGGCGTGCGGTATCCGGCCTGGCCGCCGACCGTGGCGACCACCTCGACCGGCTTGTCGTCGGGCAGCTCGCGGAACGAGAGCACCGGGGTATCGGGGAAGCGCGGCCGCAAAAGGTCGGCGAGCGGCTTGCGGGCGAGCGGCGAGGTGACCAGAGCGTAATTGCGCTGTTCGAGCATCAGCGGGCGGGCCGCCTGTTCGATCGCGCCAAGAATCCGCTGCGCCAGCCCCGGCTCGATCGGGAAGGCGGCATCGCCGGCGACGCGCAGCGACTGCGACAGCAGAGTTTCAAGCTCTGCATCCAGCGTCACCACCGGCAGCGGCAGGTTCACCGGAACCAGCGACTGGATGATGATCGAGCCGATCCGCTGACGCACGCCTTCGACGATCTGCGCCACCGTGGTGCCTTCGGCGGCGGCTTCGACCATCGCCGAGCAGATGCGGCGGAAGTCCTTGAGCGGCACGCCTTCGCGCAGCAGCTCGCGACAGACCGCAGAGATCGTGAACAGCGACAGCGGCTGCGGGGTGAGGCCATCGACCAGCTGCGGCGAGCTTTCCTTGAGCGTTTCCAGCAGCTTCTTGGTTTCGTCCATGCCGAACAGCTGCGCGGCGTTGAGACGGACCATCTGGTTGAGGTGCGTCGCCATGACGGTAGAGGAATCGACCACGGTATAGCCCTGCACGATCGCCTCGGCGCGCTTGTCGGCGGAAATCCACACCGCATCCATGCCGAAGGTCGGATCCTTGCAGGCCCGCCCATCGATGGGGGTATCGATATCGCCGCTGTCGAGCGCGAGCAGATCGTCGGGCCAGATCTCGTCCTCGGCGACGATCGTGCCGCCGATGGTGATGCGATAGGCATTGGCGGCCAGGCTCATGTCGTCCTTGATCCGCACCAGCGGGATGACGAAGCCCAGTTCCTTCGAGATTTGCTTGCGGATACCGGTGACGCGGCGCATCAGCGGGGCATCGCGGCGCTCGTCGACCAGCGGCACCAGGCCATAGCCGACATCGATCCCCAGCATCGCGCCGTCGGACACGTCCTGCCAGTCGATGGCATTGGGGTTTTCGGGCGCTGTCTGAGCCAAGGTCTCTGCCACCGGGGCCTTGGGCCGCGACAGCTTCCAGGCGATGAAGCCGGCGATCGCTGCAGCAGGCAGGATGATCAGGTGCGGCATTCCGGGCAGCAGGCCCATGATGGCCAGGATCGCGGCGACCGGCACCCAGGCCTTGGCGATGGCGAACTGGCCGGAAATCTGGCCGGGCAGGTCGAGCGGCGAATTGACCCGGGTCACGATCGACGCGGCGGCAATCGACAGCAGCAGCGCTGGCACCTGCGCCACCAAAGCGTCACCGATAGCAAGCATGGTGTAGTTGGAAGCGGCTTCGCTGATGCTCAGGCCGTGGCTGGCCATGCCCAGGATGATGCCGCCGACGATGTTGACCACCAGGATCAGGACACCGGCGACCGCATCGCCCTTCACGAACTTGGACGCACCGTCCATCGAACCATAGAAGTCCGCTTCGGTCGAGACTTCGATACGGCGAGCCTTGGCCTCTTCGGGTGTCATCAATCCGGCGTTGAGATCGGCGTCGATCGCCATCTGCTTGCCGGGCATCGCATCTAGGGTGAACCGCGCCGACACTTCGGACACGCGGCCCGCGCCCTTGGTGATCACCACCATGTTGATAATCATCAAGATCGCGAACACGAAAATGCCGACGATATAGTCGCCGCCAATCAGCAGGCTGCCGAACGCCTCGATGACATGGCCGGCCGCTGCCCCGCCTTCATGGCCGTGAACCAGAACCACGCGCGTCGATGCGACGTTGAGGCCCAGGCGCAGCAGCGTGGCAAACAGCAGCACGGTGGGGAAGCTGGAAAAGTCGAGCGGCTTGGTGACGTTCAATGCCACCATCAGCACCGCAAGGCTGATCATGATGTTGAAGATGAAGCCGATGTCCAGCACCATCGCGGGCACCGGCAGGATCAGGAACACAACCAGCAGCAAGGTGGTCAGCGGCAGGATCGCGCCACGCGACAATGCCAGGATTCCACCAAGCTTGGAGGGGGCAGTGGTCATGAAATTCAGGCTCCCATCGACGCGAGCAGCATGTAAGCCAGCCGCGCATTATCGTTTCCGCCGAGCGAGGCGGCATCAGGTCGGGTGGCGCGCGCGCTGGCGAGCCGGACGTAATCGGCAGGCTGCACCTGCGGCAGATCATTGCCTTCGCGCGGCAAACGGCTGCCACCTGCCGCTGCCGCCCCGCCGAGCTTGTCAGCAAAGCGGCTGCGGATTTCGGCAAAGCTGCGCGGGCTGCCCGAACGGTCGTAGAAGATCGACCGGTTGGCCCCGGCGGCACGTCCGAACATCGGCGCGGCGGCGGCATCGGGGTTGGCATCGTGCGCGGCCAGGAACTGGCGGGCGCCTTCGGGGCCGAGGAAATGGGCGAGATACAGATCGACCGGCGCGGCTTCGCGGCCAAGGTTCGATTCGAGGTAATTACGGTTGTCGGAGGCGAATTCGCCCGCCATCAACGCGGCAATTTCGGGGTTTTTGCGCAATGCGAGGATCGACTGGCGGGTATCGGCATCGGCAACGCGGTAACGGCCGCGGCCGTCGCGCTCGATGGCATTGGCCGCCCAGTCGAGCCCATGCTTGGCACCGTGCTTCTCGACGACGCCGAGCCAGCTCTGGTCGATAAACTGATAGAGGCCGGTGGCCGACGAAGTCGCGGCCTTGGCCTGCGGGTTGAGCCCGCTTTCGATCCGCGCCTGGCCGAGCAGATAGTTGAAATCCACCCCCGTGCGGCGCGCAGACGCGGCAATCGCGCTGGTGACGCGATCTCCACTGTTGCCGACACTGCCAAGATACGAGGACAAAACGCGTCTCCAGAGTTACTGGAGCTCGTCACAGCAAGGTCTGTGCCAGTTTGAGGGGAATTCTCCCCTCCGCTCGCGAGCGGGACAAGGCATCGCTCGCGAGATCTCGTGACCCCAAACGCGAAAAACCCCCCGCCCGCGAACGGGCGAAGGGTCAGGTCATGCTGTCGATAGAAGGTCTTAGCGGCGCGGCACGAGGTTCGCGTAAGTGTTTGCCGCCTGCTCGCCCTGGATAGCGGCGACGCGGCGTTCGACATGATCGCGCAGGAACCGCAGCCGCTGGGCCGCAGCCGTGTTGAACTTCATCAGCGTATCGAGCTGGCTGCGCGTGCTGGCATCGGCCCGCAACACGCCCTGGGTGCGCAGTGCATCGGTAATACCGCCCAGATCGCGCGTATAGGCGATCATCGCTTCGGTATCTCCGGCGTCAAGCGCGGCGATGAGCGCGCTTTGCGTATCGGCAAAGCGCTCAAGCAGTTCGCCCTGCATCAGTTGGCCACGACGCCAAGGTCGAGTTCCATCATCTTGGCGGCAAGCTTTTCCGCATCGATGACATAGCTGCCATTGGCCAGCGCGTCGCGAATTGCGGCGACACGGCCCTCGTCGATGGGGGCAGAGGCGGACGCCGTCTGCAGGAAGCTGGTGGTGCTGACCGGCGCATTGCGGACCGAAGTGTCGGTGGAGCCGGCGGCTGCCGTCGCCCCTGCCGTCTTTTCGGTGCTGCCACCCTTGCGGGTCGCTCCCAGTGCCGGGCTGCCATATGCGTTAATACGGGACATGATGTTGAGACCTCGTTCTAGCATGACTTACGTCCTTTAACGGCCTTGGCACCGGTTGCTTAAGGCGATTTTTTGATGAAGGGTTAACGCGGCATTGCCCGCATTGGTAAATGGATCAGTTACTAAGTATCGTGGCGCGGCCCGGTTCGACGATCCGCACGAAAATCGGCTTGCCCTTGGGCTCGTCGCGCACCGAGATGACCTCGCCAACGCGGCCGTCCTTGTCGGCGATCATCACCCGCGACAGCGAGAACATCGGCCGTTCGACGGTCAGCAGAATGGGTTCGCCGCGCTTGATGGCTTCCTGGCCCAGCTGGCCCGATCCGCTGCGCGACTGCGACGATCGCGAGGCCACGGCCTGTTCGCGCTCTGCCGCCAGATCGAGCGGGACGCGGATGCGCCAGCCCAGCGACGGGCAGCGCACGGCGGCAGCGCCAAGGTCCGGCCCCGTCACTTCGAGCGCCACCGGGCAGGCCTTGAGCTTCAACCGGCGGTCGACAGGGGCGCGGGCGCCGCCCGGCTCGCCAATCTCCGCCCCCATCGTGGCCGCGACCAGCACGTCGATTTCGCTCAGATCCTGAATCGCCTGGCCCAGAACGGGAACGGGCATGACGAACAGCGGCATCACTATGCTGAAGGCCAGAGCGGATTTGCGAGCGGGCATGTGCGGTCCTTTGATGACTGTGCCCCAGTCACAGCAAAGTCCGTGCCAGAATTGGGTTATTGCGATTTGGGCCTGTCGCGGATGATCAGGCGGACCTTGCGCCCTTTGTTGCCATTACCCCCCTGCCCCGGCCGCGCCAGATCGGGAACCATCGCTTCATCAGCCACGCCGGCATCGGCAAGGACCCGCATGATCGCGGCGGTGCGCGCGGCGGCCAGCTCCCAGCGGTCGAGCCGCGATGCCGCCTCCTGCGTCACCACTGGCACGGCAATCGCGAATTCGGCCTGCCGGTTCTTGCCGCCCAGAGCGGCAATCGCCTGCACCCCCTTTGCCGTCAGCCGCGCTTCCTGCGGTTCGAACAGCGCTGCCAGCGGCAACGTCACGGTTTTCGACCGGGCGGCACTTTCGGAGCCGAAGCTGTCCGAAAAGGCTTCTGCGACCGAAGCATCGCGATCCCCGACGGTGGCGATCATCGCCATCACCCCGGTCATGATCAGCGCAAGGTCGAGAAAGGATACGGTGGTCCGCTGGGCAGGCGTCATACCGGATGCACCGGCTGACGGGCGGATCGGGCGTCGTCGTGCGGAGCCTGCTGGGCAACTGCCGCTGCGGCGACGTCTGCATATTCGCGCCGGCCGATCTCGAACAGGCGGCGCGCGGCGTCTTCTTCCCAGCCGATCTGCTCGCCTGCAATACGGGCCAGCCGCTGCGCGATCGGGCCTGCGATCAGATTGGCCAGCACCAGCCCATATAAGGTGGTCAGCAGGGCCACCGCCATCGCCCGGCCGATCGAGGCGGCGTCGCTGACATTGCCGAACAGCAGGATGAGCCCGATCACGGTGCCGAGCATCCCCATCGCAGGGGCGCAATCGGCGACATTCTCCCAGAAGCGGACCATCGCCGTCAGCCGTGCGCGGCGCTGACCGGCAAGGCGGATGATCGCGGCCTGGAAGCCGTCGAGCGAACGCTGGTTGGCCATCGCATCGGCTGCAGCGGCGACGAACGCCCCACCGGTCTTGACCCGGTCGGCGCAGCTGATGCCTCGGCTTTCGACGACATGCTCGATGCGCAGGACAGCGCGGTGCGCCTCATCGGCCTGGTCCTGCACCTTCAGCCACAGCTCGCGGCGCAGCGCAGCCAGACCGCCCAGGGCCGCTGTCGTGCCGTTCTGCACCCAGGCGACGGCAAAGCTGCTGCCGAAGACAAAGGCCAGCGCCAGCGGATCAATGAAAGCGGCAATCGTCATTGCGTATCCCTAGTAAAACCATCGATTGCCACCGCGTGCAGACGGCAAGATGTTGCCGCCCGACCGGCAGAACATTGCCGCCCCGCCATGGGCCTTGCATCTGCCCTGGCCCACCCAGATCCCCGATAACGCCGGAAATCCGGGCAATTCACGAAATGGCACAGCCTTTGCTTCCCATCTGGGCGACGCATTCTGTCCATCGCTTAAGACGGCAGATGCAGCCATAGTTTAAGAGGAATGGTCCCATGGGGGCAGACAGGCTTTTTGGAATGCACGGCACGGCGCTGCAGCTGCGATCGCAGCGGCTGTCAATGCTGGCATCGAACATCGCCAACGCCGCGACGCCCGGATACAAGGCGCGCGACCTCGATTTCGACAAGGCGATGCAGCGCGTACAGGGTGGCGACAGCCTGGAAGGCGCGCTCGGCGACAATGCCGGCTATCGCGTTCCGCTGCAGCCCTCGATGGACGGCAACACGGTGGAGCTTTCGACCGAGCAGACGCTGTTTGCCGAAAACGCCATCGGCTATTCGACTACATTATCGTTCCTTGAGGGCCGCGTCGCGACGCTGACCCGCGCGATCAAGGGAGAATAAGCCGTGCCCGGTCCCATGAACATCTTCGACATCTCGGGCCGCGCGATGTCGGCGCAGCTTTCGCGGCTGAACACCACCGCATCGAACCTGGCCAACGCCCGCACGACCTATTCGAGCGAGGCAGAGGCCTATCGCGCGATCAAGCCGGTGTTCAAGACGATCCAGGAAAGCCCCGGCGTCGCTACCGTGTCCGTCGACAAGGTGATCCAGTCCGACATCAAGCCGACCAAGCGGCATGACCCCACCAATCCGCTGGCCGATGCCGACGGCAATGTCTGGGATGCCGGTGTCGATGAAACCGCAGAGCTGATCGATATGCTGGAGACAGCTCGGCAGTACCAGAACAACGTGCAGGTGATGCAGACCGCCAAGTCGCTGATCCTCGATACCGTAAGGATGGGCAAATGACGACGATTACGGGTGATTATGCATCGACCCTGCAGAAGCAGACCCAGGCGGTTGCCGGCAAGAACACGCAGGAATCGCTCGACCAGACCGCGTTCCTGAAGCTGATGACGACGCAGCTGAAGTTCCAGGATCCGTTCGATCCGGTCGACAACCAGGCCATGGTCGCGCAGATGGCGCAGTTCAGCCAGGTTGCCGGCATTTCGGAAATGAACGCCTCGCTGAAGGCCATCACCAGCTCATTCAGCAGCTCGCGCCTGTCAGAGGCGGCCAATTTCATCGGCCGATCGGCGCTGCAGGATGGCGATACCGCCTATGCCGACGCGAACGGTCGGTATGCCGGCGAATTCACGCTGAATACGCCAGCCAGCAACGTCTCGCTCGAATGGCTCGATAGCGCCGGCAATGTCGTGCACACCCAGAACCTGGGCAAGCTTGAAGCGGGCAAGGTTCCGTTCGAGCTGATCAGTGAGGACGAGGCGGGCAATCCTGCGAACATCGGCCCGCTCAAGGTCCGAGTCGCCGGAGCCGCAGCATCCACCCTTTCCACCTGGCTGCCGGTGACGGCGGTCGAATCCAGCAGCGTCGGAGCGGACGCCATGCTGGTCACCCCCGCCGGTTCGATTTCCGTCGGCAGCGCCAGGCGCATCGCCTGATCTACCAGATCCCTTGCCTACCAAACGACCAAGTTTCACTGAGGAGTAGCCCACATGTCCTTCATCACCTCGCTCAGCGGCCTCAAGGCGGCGCAGACCGATCTTGCGGTTGTTTCCAACAACATCGCCAACGGCAATTCGACCGGCTTCAAGAAAAGCAAGGCGACCTTTGGTGACCTGTTCGCGTCCGCCCCGACGCAGAGCACGCGTTCGGTCGCAGGACAGGGCGTCCGCCTCACCGGCATCGTCCAGCAGTTTACGCAAGGCTCGCTCAACTCGACCGACCGCACGCTCGACCTTGCGATCGCAGGCGACGGCTTCTTCGTGGTCGAAGGCGCGGCCCCGCGCCAGATCCAGAGCTACACGCGCAACGGTGCCTTTGCAGTCAACGTCAACCGCGAGGTCGTCGACAATATCGGCAACAAGGTGCAGATGCTCCCCGTCGATGCGACTGGCCAAGTCACCGGCACCACTGCGGCAGACATGTTCGATTTCGTGCTGCCCCAGGCCGACCCTGGCGATCCCAATGCGGTGCTCGCAAACATCACCATTGGTGACGAAGGCGTGGTCACCGCCACCTTCTCCAACGGCAGCTCGACCCGTCTGGGCGCCATCGCCATGGCCAGCTTTGCCGCTGTCGAAGGTCTTCGCCCGATCGGAGATTCGCATTGGCAGGCTACCGGCGTTTCGGGTGTCCCACTGATCAACCAGGCCGGGAATGGCCCGCTCGGCACGATGCGTTCGGGCACGCTGGAAGCTGCCAACATCGATCTCACCGAAGAGCTGGTGTCGCTGATCGCAGCGCAGCGCAACTTCCAGGCCAATGCCCAGGCACTCGAAACCGCCAACACGCTGACCCAGACCATCGTCAACCTGCAGACCTGATGACGTCTGATCGATCGACTGTAGCATAAGGAACAAGGTGCCCTGACATGGACAAGATGATCCACATCAACCTGAAGGCCATGCAGGGCATCATGAACCGGCAGACGGCCATCGCCAACAACATGGCGAACGCCGATACCACCGGTTTCCGTGCAGAGATCGTCAACGCCCGCGCGCTGTATGTGCATGGCGCAGGGCTCGACAGCCGGGTTTCCACCAGCGACGCGGTGGTCGGCGCGGACATGAAGGGCGGCACGGTGGAACACACCGGCGGTGCGCTCGACATCGCGCTCAACGGCGATGCCCTGCTGGGGGTTCAGGCCCCCGACGGTGCAGAGGCCTATACGCGGCGCGGTGACCTGATGGTCAACGAAAGCGGACTGCTCACCACCGGCGACGGTCACCCCGTACTGGGCCCAGGCGGCCCGATCACGCTGCCCGCTGCGGACAAGATCACCATCGCCGCCAATGGCGCGATCTCGATCGTGCCGGTGGGCGGCGATCCGGCCCAGCCGGTCGATGCGGGGCGTCTGAAGCTGGTCAGCCCGCAGGGCAGCGAGATCAGGAAGGGCCCGGACAACCTGTTTCGCGTTCCTGGCGACGGCGCGCTTCCCGATGACCCCGACGCCACGATCACCACCGGCGCGCTCGAAGGATCGAACGTCAACATGACAGAAGCGCTGGTCGACATGATCGAGGCCAGCCGGGCGTGGGAAACCCAGGTCAAGATGCTGACCTCGGCCCAGGAAATGGACGACAGCGGCGCCAGCATCATGCGGATGCCCTAATGAACCGGAACGGAGTAAAATAAGATGAGCAACGGAGCCCTTCAGGTCGCCCGTACCGGGCTGGACGCGCAGAACACCAAGATGCGCGTGATCGCCAACAACCTGGCGAACGTCAACACCACCGGATTCAAGCGCGACCGCGCCAATTTCGAAACGCTCGCCTATCAGCAGCAGATCGCCGCCGGCGCCCGCGCCGATGCGCAGAACCGCTATGCTACCGGCCTCACGGTCGGAACCGGCGTCAAGGTGGCCGGCACCAGCCGCATCGATACGCAGGGTACGGCACAGATCACCAACAATGCCCTGGATCTGATGATCGAGGGCAATGGCTATTTCCAGGTGCAGCTGCCCGATGGCACGTTCGCCTTCACCCGGGCGGGCAATTTCAACCAGACGGCAGAGGGTCTGCTGGTGACCCCCGAAGGTTTGCCGGTGGTTCCCAACATCCAGATTCCGCCCGGCGTCACCGGCATCACGATCGGCTCCGACGGCATGGTCTCGGCGACCCTTGCCGGCCAGCCCGACCCCACCGAAATCGGCCAGATCGAGATCGCCAGCTTCGTCAATCCGGCCGGCCTCCAGTCGCTGGGCAACAACCTGCTCGCACAGACTGCGGCCAGCGGCGCACCGGTGAACGGCGTCGCCGGGCTCGAAGGCCGCGGCAAGATCCGTCAGGGCGCGCTCGAAGGATCGAACGTCAATATCGTCGAAGAACTGGTCGACATGATCGAAACGCAGCGCGCCTATGAGGTGAACTCGAAGATGATCCAGTCGACCGACGAAATGCTCCAGTTCGCCAACCAGCAGATCGGCTAAGGCTAGATGACCCAGATGCTTTTCACCACCACCGGTTCGCGATCCACCTCGGCTTTCCGGGGCGGGCTGGCAGCCGTGCTGGTGCTTGCGCTGTGCGCCGGCACTCCTGCCTTTGCCAAGAAGAAGAAAAGGCCGATCGAGCCCGATCCCGATTATGCGCCGACCCTGTCCTTGCCGCGACCCGCGCAGGCCGCCCCCAATGGCGCCATCTTCCAGGCCAGCAACGGCTATTCGGCGCTGACCAATGGCGCGCGCGCCGGGATGGTGGGCGACGTGCTGACCATCGCCTTGGTCGAACGCACCCAGGCGGCCAAGTCGAACGGCGCGAATACCGACCGCAACGGCAGCATCGGCATCACTCCGCCTGCAACCGGGCCGCTGAGCTTTATCAACCCCACCGATATCGGCATGGGCGGCAACACCACCTTCCAGGGCACCGGCACCGCGCAGCAGTCCAACTCGCTGCAGGGCCAGGTCACCGTCACCATCGCAGAGGTCTATCCCAACGGGACGATGCTGGTGCGCGGTGAAAAGCTGATCAGCCTCAACCGGGGATCCGAACATATCCGCTTCAGCGGCATCGTCCGTGCGGTCGATATCGGTCCGGAGAACGTCGTCCCCTCGTCGCGCGTCGCCAATGCGCAGATCATCTATGGCGGCACCGGCGAAATCGCCCGCGCCAGCCAGAAGGGCTGGCTGCAGCGCTTCTTTGACATGCTCAGTCCGTTTTGAAGGTCCCTGATATGACCCCGTCCGGCATCACCAAGCCTCTGCCCGCCCTGCTCCGCGCCATCGCCGCGCTGGCGCTGGTGTTGATCGCCGCCATGCAACCGGCCCAGGCCGAACGGATCAAGGATCTGGGCGCATTCCAGGGCCTGCGCGCCAACCAGTTGACCGGCTACGGCATCGTGGTCGGGCTGCCGGGCACTGGTGACGACAACCTGCAATATGCAACGCTTGCCATGCGCGGCGTGACCAACCGCTTTGGCCTCTCGCTGCCGCCGGGCCTCAATCCGGCGACGCGCAATGCCGCAGCTGTGATGGTGACCGCCGAATTGCCGCCGATGGCCAAGCCCGGCCAGCGGCTGGACGTGACGGTTTCAGCGATCGGCCAGGCCAAGTCGCTGCGCGGCGGCACATTGATCATGATGCCGCTGCTGGGTGCCGATGGCCAGATCTATGCCATGGCGCAGGGCAATCTTGCGGTCGGCGGCCTGGGCGTCAGCGGGGCAGATGGATCGAACACCGTGGTCAACATTCCTTCGGTCGGGCGGATCGCCGCCGGGGCGACGGTCGAACGCACCGTGGACACCGGCTTCGACCAGACACCTTTCCTGCTGTTCAACCTGGCCGATGCAGATCTCACCACCGCGATGCGGGTCGCCGACGCGATCAACAGCCAGTTCGGTTATGCGCTTGCGGTTGCCAATGATGCGGTGTCCGTCCGCATCGCTGCACCCGTCACCCCGCAGGAGCGGGTGCTGATGATGTCCCGAATCGAGAACATTTCGGTGACCCCTGCAGAGGCCGCAGCGAAAGTAATTGTTAACGCGCGCACCGGTACTGTCGTCATCAACGGCGCGGTGCGGATCGGTCCTGCGGCAGTGAGCCATGGCAAGCTGACCGTAAAGGTCCAGGAAGCGCCGAGTGTCGTTCAACCCGCGCCGTTCAGCCAGGGCCAGACCGCGGTCGAACAGCGTAGCCAGGTGACGATCGAAGAGGAAACCAACCCGGCGTACGAAATCAAGCGAGGTGCCAACTTGTCCGAGATTGTTGAGACAGTGAACGCCATAGGCGCGTCGCCGAGCGATCTGGCCGCGATCCTCGAGGCCTTGAAGCAGGCTGGCGCGCTGAAGGCGGAGCTGGTGATCCTGTGACCGTGATGCCCGCCTCTGCCGCGTTTCCGCTGGCGCGCGCCAGCGCTGCGCCGCCGCTGGACCTCAAGGCCAGGGCGGCAGTAGCGGCCGCGCAGGCCAGCGATGCCAGCGCCGCGACCGGCGAAAGCGCGGACTCTGCCAAAAAGGCAGAGATGCGCAAGGCCGCAGAATCGTTCGAGGCGATCTTCCTGCGCCAGATGATCGGCGCAATGCGCAGTGCGACCAAGGGCGATACGCTGCTGGGTTCGAGCACCTCCGACCAGTTCCGCGACATCATGGACGCACGGATCGCCGACGACATGGCCGACAAGCAGAGCTTTGGCATCGCCGAGATGGTGCTCAAGCAATATGGAATCGATAAGCCATGACCGACCTGCTCAGCATCGGACGGTCGGGACTGAAGGCCTATGCCCGGTCCATGGCTGCGGTCTCGCACAACATCGCCAATGCGGAAAATCCCGATTACGTTCGGCGCAGCGTAGAGCTGACCGATGCCACGGTGGTGAGCGCGCTCAACCCCGGCTATCTCTCGCAGAATGGGCTGAACGGCTCGCGCGTCAGCCAGACGGTCCGGGCATCCGACGAATTCATCGAGGCGCAGGTCCGCCAGACCGGCGCGGCGCGGCTGCGCACCGAAACCCAGCTGGTCTGGCTGGAGCGGCTCGAAACCAATCTCGACAACGCCGGGTCCAATGTCGGAACCCGGCTCAACTCGTTTTTCGGACGGGCCGAAGAGGTCGCGGCAGCGCCGTTCGACGGCTCGCTGAAGCTGTCGCTGATCAGCGATCTGGAGGCGGTCGTCGACGCATTTCGCCGGACGGCTGGCAACATCGGGCTGACGACCCAGCAGGTCACGCAAGGCGCCGAGCTGGAAGTGAGCACGCTGAATGCCGCGCTCGAGAACCTCAACAAGATCAACCTCGACATCACGCGGACCAAGGTGGGCACCGATGCCCATGCCGGCCTGCTCGATTCGCGCGACGCGATGCTCGAGACGATCACCGAAAAGCTCAACGCCAACATCAGCCTGGCACCCAACGGAACCGCCACGATCACATATGGTGGCGAGACACTGGCGGCCGTGAACTTCTTTGCCAACGTCACGGCATCGGCCAATGCCGATGGCAGCCTGGCACTGGCGGTGAATGGCACCGCCGTCGCCGTGCCCAGTGAAGGATCGCTCGCCGGATTGAGCCGCGCCGGCGCCACCGCGCAGGGACGCCTTGACGATCTCACCAGCCTGGCGCAGCAGTTTGTCGATGACATCAACGGCTGGCAGGCCAATGGCCGCACGCTGGCGGGCGCCCCGGGCGCACCGCTGCTGTCGATGACCGGCAACGTCTCCACGCTGGCACTGACGACCACGGACGTGGCGGCTCTGGCCGTCGCGGGCGCAGACGGCACGCCGAACGGCAATCTGCTGACGATGCCCAGTCTGCGCACGACCGATGGGGTCGAGACGCGCTGGAACAACCTGATGTCCGGCTTTGCCACCAACGTGTCTGCCGTCCGCAGCGAAGCCGATGCCGCCACCGCGCTGGACGAAGGCGCACGCCGTCGGCGCGATGCCGTGTCCGGGGTCGACCTCGACCGCGAGGCAGCGGATCTGATCCGGCTGCAGCAGGCCTATGAGGCATCGGCGCGGGTGATCCAGGTCGCACGCGACACGATGCAAGCCATTTTGGGCGTATTCTAGGATCGGGATGAGTAGACATGGTCCAATCGGTTAACCGCTATCGCGCTCCTTCGGATGTCAACCAGCAGGTCAAACTGAGCAAGCTGATTGCTGAGCAGCAGGCGCTGGTCAGCGGCCGCAGCCGCGTGGCAACGCCATCGGACGACCCCAAGGCATGGCTGGAGGCCGCCAACATCTCGCGCTTCCAGTCGGATGAGGAAGCCTGGGTCAACAACCTGAGCCGCGCCGACACCCGGGCCAGCCAGGCAGAGGCTAGTCTCGACAACATCGTCAACGGCCTGATCCGGACGCGTGAACTGCTGCTGCAGGCCAACAGCGGCACCATCAGCCCGACCGATCCTGCCGTCCTGGCGATCGAGGTCGATGGTATTGCCACCGATTTCGTCGATGCTCTGGGTCAGCGCGACAATTTCGGCGGCCAGCTGTTCGGAACCGGACCGCGCATCCGCATGCCGATCGGCGATGCTCGTTATGTCGACGCGGCCCCCAATCTTGCGGAGGTGCAGGACAATATCGACATCGGCGGCGGCGTCACCGCGAGCCTGAGCGATATCATGGCCGACACCGCAGCCTCGATCCGCACCGGCACGGGCGCCGATCGCGCCGTGCAGCTGACCGCACTCGATGGCGCGATCGACCGCATGACCCAGCTGCTCACCCGCCAGGGCGTGGTCAAGGGATCGATCACCTCCGCGCGCGAAGAGCTGACGCAGAGCAAGCTGTCATTGGCCGAACGCAAGTCACAGCTTGTCGACGCCGATGTCGCCGAGGCGCTGACCCGACTTCAGACGCTACTGACCAATCTGCAGGCAACGCAGGCGGTTTATGCGAAGATCTCGCAGCAGTCGCTGATCGACTATCTTCGTTAACCAATAAAGCCGCGCTGTTAACCCTGTTTTGCCCTTAACCACGACGGGCAAAAGCCGTTCTACGATCTGAACGGGCCGGTTTCGGCCCCCGTTGCGCCACCGTCCGGTGGGCATGCGTCACGATCAAGGGAACCGCCATGTTCGCAGTTATTGGCTTCGTCGTTCTGATTGGCATGGTGTTTGGCGGCTTTATCATCGCCGGGGGCAGCATGGGCGTCATCCTGCACGCCCTTCCGCTCGAAATGATGATCATCGGCGGCGCGGCCGCAGGCTCTATGCTGATTGGCAACTCGGGGCCCCACCTCAAGGCCATCGGCGGCGGCGTCAAGACGGCGATCAAGGGATCGAAGTACAAGAAGCAGGATTTCCTCGACTGCATCTTCCTGGTGTCGAAGCTGATGAAGATGCTGCGCACCGAAGGTCCGGTGGCGCTGGAACCGCATATCGAGGATCCCAGCAGCTCGACGGTGTTCTCCGAATATCCCACGCTGCTCAAGGATTCGACGCTGATCCACCTGATCTGCGACTCGTTGCGCCTGGTCGTGGTCTCGTCCGGCCAGCTCGATCCGCATGCGGTGGAAGATGTCGTCGATCAGGCGATCAAGACGCATCACCACGAAGCGATCGCACCCGCAGACGGCCTGCAGAGCCTGGCAGACGCCCTGCCCGCGCTCGGGATCGTTGCGGCCGTTCTGGGGATCGTCAAGACCATGGGCTCGATCGACAAGCCGCCGGCCATTCTCGGTGAAATGATCGGTTCGGCTCTCGTCGGCACGTTCCTGGGGATTTTCCTGGCCTATGGCCTCGTCGGCCCGCTGGCCAACCGCTGCAAGCAGGTGATCGATGCCGATGGCGCGATCTACCATGTCGCCAAGCAGATCATCATCGCGTCGCTCCACGGTCACCCGCAGCCGCTGGTGATCGAGGCCGCGCGCTCGAGCCTGGGCCATGCCAACCAGCCGACCTTCGCCGATGTGTTCGACGGCATGCGGGGCCGCTAAGCCATGGCCGCAAAGCGCAAAGCCGATCCGGTCGAGAATGTTCGGCCGATCATCGTCAAGAAGATCATCGAAGAAGGTCACGGCGGCCATCATGGCGGCGCCTGGAAGGTGGCCTATGCTGACTTCGTGACGGCAATGATGGCATTCTTCCTGCTGATGTGGCTGCTGGGCGCGACCGAGGAAAAGGACCGCAAGGCGATTGCCGACTATTTCGCGCCGACCATCGTCGAGCTGAAATCGGGCAGCGCCGGCTCCAACGGCCTGTTCGGCGGGGATTCGATCGTCGGCCGCGACGATTATCCCAACCGCGCCGGGCAGACGGGCACGCGCACCATCACCATTCCACAGGATGCGACAGGAACTGCCGACGACAAGGGCAGCAGTTCGTTCAGCTCCGCAGAAGAGGCGCAGCGTTCGAAAGAGCAGCAGAAGGCACAATTCGAGGAACTGAAAAAGGAAATCGAAAAGCGGCTGGAATCGAGCGATGGTCTGGAAAAGCTGATGGAGAACGTCCGCTTCACCGACACCCGCGAAGGGCTGCGCATCGATCTGGTGGACAAGGCGGACTTCAGCATGTTTGCGCTGTCGACCGACATGCTGGTCCCCAAGGCTGCAGAACTGCTGAGCGAGGTCGCGCAGGTGGTCAACGGAATGCCCAACCCGGTCATCATCCGCGGCCACACCGATGCGCTGCCTTATGCTTCGGGCAAGACGATGAACAACTGGATGCTGTCGACCGCGCGTGCGGAAGCCACCCGCAAGGCTTTGGTGGTGGGGGGCATGAACGCCAGCCAGGTCTATCGGATCGAAGGCGTTGCCGACAAGGAGCCGTATAACCCGCGTGACCGAAACGATCCGGCCAACCGCCGCATCTCGATCACCCTGGGCTTTGCCGGCGCGGCCAAGGATGCTCCGGCGGTATCGCCTTCGCGGCGGGCAGGCGGCGGGCTGGGCGATCCCCTGCCCTCCAGCCCGACCGCGTCGCGCCCGGCCCCGTCACGACCGGTCCCCGCGCCGCTGCCCAAGGGCTGATCGCGCCCCGGCGGCGGGGATCAGCTCGCGAGCCGCTCGGAGATTTCGAGCATGGCAATGGCGGCGCGCGCAGCATCGCCGCCCTTGTCCTTCTCGTCCTTCTTCGCGCGGGTCAGCGCCTGCGCCTCGTTCTCGACGGTCAGAATGCCGTTGCCGATCGGCATGCCATCAAGCGTCAGCGCCATGATCGCGCGCGCGCTTTCGTTCGAGACGACCTCGAAATGATAGGTCTCGCCGCGGATGATCACGCCGATGGCGACATAGCCATCAAAGCGCTGGGTATCCGATGCCATCGCGATGGCAGAAGGAATCTCGAGTGCGCCCGGGACAGTGAGCACCTCGCAGCTGTGGCCGGCCTGCTTGATCGCGGCCTTGGCGCCTTCGATCAGCAGATCGTTGAGATGGTCATAGAAGCGAGCCTCCACGATGAGGAAATGCGCCATGTGTCTTGCCCTTATGCAATCAGGAAATGAAATTCGGAAACGGGAAGGCCAATGTGGCCAGTGAGGCCAGAGAGGTCAGTTGACCGTCCAGGCGGCGACCTGGCCTGCGACCGTGTTGGCGGCGCGGTTAAGCGCTGCTCCTACGGTGGCGGCATCGACGGTGCCGACCGGCTCGCTCGCCTCGAAGCGCTGCTTGCGAAGCGCGCTGCCCGGCTTGCGCACCACCGCATCGAAGCGGACGACGACGGTGCCGGTGCCCTCATCATAGCCGAAGCGCTGGAGCTGGCCCGAGAGCATGGTGCTGCGTTCGGAGCCGGTCTCGACCTGATCCAGCACCAGCCGCCCGCTCTTGGCGGCCAGCGTTTCGGCGAGCACGGTGCGGAACAGCCGCGCCGGCTTGTCCGCCCAGATCGCGTCCTGGACATAGGCGATCGCACTGTCGCTGACCTGCACCGGCACGCGCACCTGATCGAGCGTGCGCTCGACCGTCGGCACGTCGACGACGATCGCCTCGGTGACCGATGCAGACGCCATCGTGCCAGCGCCGGGCGAGGCATCGGAGGTCAGCGTGAGCAGCTGCGGCGGGGCTTTCGCGCCAAAGCTCACGCAGGCAGACAGCAACACGCTGGCGGCAACGGCGGCCAGCAGGGGGCTAGGCTTGAAGGTCATCGGGCTGGCTTTCCTGTTCGGCGGCACGGACATGGCCCGCTCACTTCTTGGGCTTGTAATCGGGAAGCGGCGGCGCGCTGAGCAGGCCGCCGGCGCCTTCCTGATCGATCTTCTCGGTGATCGCCGACAGCGCCTTTGCGGTCACGCGCAGATCGCGCACCAACGCTTCTGTCTCAGGCAGGGTGGTGGTCGAAAACTGCCGCAGACCCGGCTTGGCCTCTTCCATCGTTTCGGTCAGCTTGGCGAGCGCCTTGTCGGTCTCGGACAGGGTGCGTGCGAGCTGCTTGGCGAGCGGACGGCCTTCGGAATCGAGCACATCCTTGGTCGATTGCGCGGTCATGCCCAGCTGCTCTGCCGCCACGCCTGCCTTGGTCAGCGTCACGCGCAGCTCTGCCAGAGCCGCACGCAGCTGCGGCGCGGTATCGGACAGTTCACCGGTCAGGCGGCCTGAATTCTTGAGCAGGACCGAGATCGACTTCTGGTTCTCGTCGGAGAGTACCTGGGTGAAGCGTTCGGTCAGTGTCGCCAGCCGCTCGAGCAGCAGCGGCGCATTGTTGAGCAGTTCGCCCAGCGCGCCGGGTTTGGTGGGGATGACGGGCACGCCTTCGGGTCCCGGTTCGGTGATCGCAGGCGCGCCCTGCTTGGCGCCATCGAGCTGGATCTGCGACACGCCGGTAAAGCCCACGCCTTGGATGGTCGCAGTGGTGCCTTCGACGATCGGCACATGCGCATCGACCTCGATCCGTACCCGAACGAACTGCGGGTCCTTGGCCCAGAGCGCGATCTCGGTGACCTGGCCCGAGGGCACGCCCGAATAGGCCACGACCGAGCCCTTCGCGATGCCATCGACCGATGTCTTGAAGAAGATGTCGTATTTGTGGCGATCGGTCTCGCCCAGGCCGGTCAGCCAGATGACGAACGCAGCGATGCCCGCCATGAGCACCAGGGTGACGGCTCCCACCCAGACATGATTGGCGCGTGTTTCCATGGCTTTGGTTATGCCCCTGATGTTCTGATGCTGTCTACCGCCAAAGCGGCATGGTCGTTCCCCAGAGCGTGATCTGGCGTCATCGCATGAACCCCCGGCTCTTGGTCTGCACCGGGTGGCGGTTCTTGCGCCGTTCCTCGTCGGCATGGCTCACCGCCGCCGCACGGCCGCGCGGGCCGTTGAAATATTCCTGGATCCACGGGTGATCGAGCGCCAGCAGCTCGGGGATCGTGCCCACCGCGATCACCTTGCGATCGGCCAGCACCGCGACCCGATCACAAATCTCGTGCAGGGTATCAAGGTCGTGGGTGATCAGGAACACGGTCAGGCCCAGGGTGCGCTGCAGCTCGCGCGTCAGTTCGTCAAAGCGCGACGCGCCGATCGGATCGAGCCCGGCGGTGGGTTCGTCGAGGAACAGCACATCGGGGTCCAGCGACAAAGCGCGGGCAAGGCCGGCGCGCTTCTTCATGCCGCCCGAGAGTTCGGAAGGGTATTTGTCCGCCGCGTCCTCGGGCAGGCCCGACAGCGCGATCTTGTACAGCGCGATCTCGCGGCGCAGGCGGTGATCGATTCGGGGGTAGAATTCGGCAAGCGGCACCATCACGTTTTCGGCCACGGTCAACGTCGAGAACAGCGCCCCGCCCTGGAACAGCACACCCCAGCGGCTGCGGATTGAGACGTCCTCCTCCTCACCTTCCAGGATCGATTCGCCCAGCACCTCGATCTTGCCCGCGTCCGGGGTCTGCAGACCGATGATCGAGCGCATCAGCACCGACTTTCCGGTGCCCGATCCGCCAACCACGCCCAGAATCTCGCCGTGCCGCACGTCGAGCGAGAGGTCCTGATGAACGATCTGGTCGCCAAAGCTGTTGGTCAGCCCGGAGATGCGGATGGCGACATCGCAGTCCTTTTCGCGCGCGGCACTCATCCCCAGCCGATCTCCGTGAAGAATACCGCGAAAAAGGCATCGAGCACGATGACCATGAAGATCGCCTGGACGACCGCTGCGGTGGTCCGCGCGCCGACTTCCTCGGCATTGCCGCGCACCTGCATGCCCTGATAGCAGCCGGCCAGCGCGATGATCAGGCCGAACACCGGCGCCTTGATCATGCCGACATAGAAATCGGTGATCGGCACCACTTCCTGAATGCGCACAATGAAGGTGGCGACCGGAATTTCCAGCACGATCCAGCACAGGAACGCGCCTCCGGCCATCGCCACCATCATCGCATAAAAGCCCAGGAGCGGCATCATCAGCACTGCGGCGGTCACGCGCGGCAGCACCAGCGCCTCGACCGGCGACACGCCGATGGTGCGCATCGCATCGACTTCCTCGGTCAGCTTCATCGTGCCGATCTGCGCGGCAAAGGCGCTGCCCGAACGGCCTGCGACCATGATGGCGGTCATCAGCACGCCCAGCTCGCGGATCGTCAGACGTCCGACCAGATTGACCGTGAACACCTCGGCGCCGAACTGGCGCAGCTGCACCGCGCCCTGCTGCGCGATGACGATGCCGATGAGAAAGCTCATCAGCCCGACGATGCCCAGTGCCGACACACCGACCAGCTCGAAATGGCGCACCGTGGCTGCCCAGCGAATCCGGCTGGGATGGAGCATCAGTGCGAACATGGCGCGGACCAGCGCGCCGAAGAAGCTCAGCATGCCGACCATCGAGCCGAGCGCCATCATCGTGCTGTCGCCGACCGCCGCCAACACGCGGGTGAACGCTCCGGGCCGTTCCGGCAGGGGGACATCCCCCATGTCCGATTTGCCGACCGCCTCGACCAGCCGGCTCCCCGATTCGCCGAGGTTGACGATCTCGCAGCGCTGATCGCGCGCCAGGCGGTAGACGATCCACGCGCCCACCGTATCGATATGCCCCGCATCGGCCATGTCGATCAGTCCGAGCGGCTGGTCGATCTGTTGCAGTCTCTTGTCGATCGCGGCGATCGTGGTGATGTCCAGATTGCCGCTAAAGCGCAGCACTGCGCCGGTCTCACCGCGCTCTTCGATCGCAAAGTCGGCCGGGGCACCCATATCGCCGCCATCTTTGTGCGATAAATGGTGTGATCACAAGCCCATTGGCGCACCATCCGTCGCAGCGCGCGGCAAGCGACGTTGCGGCAACAAGTTACATGGCCAGGTTATGCCCGCGCTTGTGTCCAGCCGATTTCGCTTTATTGCTCGCCGCCGTGGGGGAGAAACTGGCCTTTTACGATATGGACCGGACGATTACCGTCCATCCCACGTATGCGCGCTTCCTCGTATGGATGGCGCTGCGCAGCAAGCCATGGCGGCTGTTGCTGCTACCGCTGTCGGCCTTCGCCTCCATTGCCTATCTTCTGCGCATCGTCAGCCGCGACGAATTGAAGCAGATCAACCTGCGTCTGCTGCTCGGCGGGCTGCGCGTCGCCCATCTGGCTGGCCCCATGGCGGCGCATGCCGATCATGTCATGGCCGCCAACATCCGCCCCGGTGCGCTGGCCAGGATTGCTGCTGATCGGGCCGAGGGCTATCGCATCATCATCGCCACCGCGTCCTACCGGCTGTATGTCGAGGCCATCGCGCGGCGGCTGGGCATCGATGATGTCATCGCGACCGACCTGCATGTCTCGCGCGGTATGGTGCAAGCGAGGATTGCCGGGCACAATTGCTATGGCCCGCACAAGGCCGACATGATCGCCGCGTGGATGGCCGAGCGTCAGTTTGACCCGGCGGCCTGCCATATCCGCTGCTATTCCGACCATGTCTCCGATGTCCCCATGCTCGATCTCGCGGATGAGGCGTTCGTGACCAATGCGCACACGCCGATGCGCCTCGTCGCGCGCACCCGGGGCTGGCCCGAGCTCGACTGGCCTGCCGGTGCGGTCTCGCCGGACGGGCTAGCGCCGCACCGTCTCTCGCGCTAGCGTCGCCCCGAAAGGCGCGCACCGCGCCATTTTTCGGGGAATTGCATGAACATCGTCGCCACCGCCCTGTCTGCCACGATCGCCGCGTGCCTTGCGCTGGCCGCGCCTGCTGCATTGGCGCAGGCCACCGGCAACCTGAGCGAGGCCGAAACGCCCGATTATCCCGCGGTGCTGCCGTTACGCGAACAGGCACGGCTGCGCGATGCATGGCTAGCGCAGCGGCTGGAAACCGTGGTCCCGGCGCTGATGCGCGAACAGGGCGTCGACATGTGGGTGCTGATCGCGCGCGAATATGTCGAAGACCCGGTGGTCGCGACCATGCTCGACGCGCGCTCCATGCACGCGCGGCGGCGCACGATCCTGGTGTTCTTCGATCCGGGCGAGGGCAAGCCCGTCGAGCGGCTGACCGTCAGCCGCTATGGCCTGGCGGGCATGTTCGCACCGGTCTGGACGCCCGAGCAGCAGCCCGACCAGTGGAAGCGCCTTGCCGAGGTGATCGCCGAGCGCAACCCGCAGAAAATCGCGCTCAATGTCTCGGGCCAGACCGCACTCGCCGACGGGCTGACGCACAGCCAGCACGAGGACTTCATGGCAGCGTTGCCCGAGGAGCTGCGCGGCCGCATCGTTCCTGCCGGGCCGCTCGCCATCGGCTGGCTGGAAAGCCGCATTCCTGCCGAGCTGGAAGTCTATCCCTCGATCGTTCGGCTGGCGCACGCGATCATCGCCGAGGGCCTGTCCGACGCGGTGATCACGCCGGGCAAGACCACCACCGAAGATGTGCAATGGTGGATGCGCGAAAAGATAAGTGCATTGGGCCTCAAGACCTGGTTCCACCCCTCGATCAACATCTTCCGCGCAGGGCAGACGGAAGAGCTCACCGGCGATGCGGTGATCCAGCCGGGCGACATGCTGTGGACCGATTTCGGCATCACCTATCTGGGGCTCAACACCGATACCCAGCATCTGGCCTATGTCCTCAAGCCCGGCGAGACCGACGCGCCCGAGGGCCTCAAGGCGGGCCTCGCCGCCGCCAACGCGGTGCAGGACATTCTCACCTCCGAATTCCGCGTTGGCCTGACCGGCAACGACCTGCTCGCCGCGACCCGCGCGCGCGCCATTTCCTCAGGCTATCAGCCCAGCATCTATTCGCACCCCATCGGCTTCCATGGCCATGGCGCGGGACCTGCCATCGGCTTCTGGGACAACCAGTCCGCCACCCCCGCAGGCGACTATCTCGTCCGCGCCAGCACCGCCTGGTCGATCGAGCTCGCGGTCACCAACAACGTGCCCGAATGGGGTGACCAGGCGGTCTCGTTCCGCACGGAGGAGGACATGGTGTTCGACGGCGAACAGGTCAGCTATCTCGATGGACGCCAGGACCGGTTCCACCTGATCAAGGGCGCTGCCGATGCCATGGCCGAGGCGCCGATGCCCGCACCCGAAGCGCTGCCGACCGAACCGGTCGCAGATGTCGGGGAGGAGTGACGGCGTGGGCCGCGATCACGCCCAATACACCACCTCCGTTCATCCTGAGCCTGTCGAAGGACCCGCGCCCATGCGAGCCGAATAGCGGGGCCTTCGACAAACTCAGGCTGAGCGGATTCTTGTGCCTATCTTGCGAGCAGCTTTAATGACAGGCAATGTAATCAGCCATAAACCATGCCAAGAAGGACCGGCAATTGAATTGGTTCAGGCAGATCCACGGTCTTTGGACTCAGATGGGTGCGGCGCGCTTTGTTCTTTTTTTCGGGATGTTGACAGCCGCAAGTGTTGCTTACGTGATGTTTGGCATGTGGGCGTCAGACCGGATAGGATGGCCTGAGGCTTACGGCTTCAGATGCCATGGCCGCAAAGGCTGTGTCTTTGTTCAACTGGCCCACAGCTACAAGCTGCTTCAAACACCGACCTTAGACGAGCTGATCGTGTTTGCTTGGCTATGGGCGATCATTGGCCCTGCCATCATAACTACCGTCGTCATTTTGATCAGGCGGAAATGGCGGCGCTACAGCCAGCGCATCCGACCTCTTCGGCCTGACTGACTGAATAATACCCAAACCCTACTTATGCTCGCGCCCGAAATCGGGTTTCGCATCATCCTGGCCCTGTTCGATGATCGAACGGCGGATGGTGCGGGTGCGGGTGAAGAGTTCTTCGAGCTCGTCGCCCTTGTCCCAGCGGATCGCGCGCTGCAGCGCGGACAGGTCCTCTGAGAACCGCTGCAGCATCTCGAGCACCGCGTCCTTGTTCGACAGGAACACATCGCGCCACATCACCGGATCGCTGGCGGCGATGCGGGTGAAGTCGCGAAAGCCACCGGCGGAATATTTGATCACCTCGCTCTGCGTCACGCCCTCCAGATCGCTGGCGGTACCGACGATGGTATAGGCGATCAGGTGCGGCAGGTGGCTGGTCACCGCGAGCACCAGATCGTGATGCGCGGCGTCCATCGTCTCGACATTCGCGCCGAGCGCCTGCCAGAAGCTTGCGACCTTTGCGCAGGCCGCAGCGTCGGCATCAGCGTCAGGCGTCAGGATGCACCAGCGCCCCTTGAACAGGGATGCGAACCCCGCTTCAGGGCCGCTGTTCTCCGTCCCGGCGACCGGGTGTGCGGGAACGATGATGGCATCGGGCAGCGCGCTTCGCAAAGCAGTCAGCACGCTCGCCTTGCACGACCCCACATCGCTGATGATCGCCTGCGCAGAAAGATGCGGGGCCATGGCAGCCGCCGCAGCGGCCATCGCGCCCACCGGCACGCACAGGATGACCATCTGCGCCCCGGCCAGCTCCGCGCCGAAGGCCGGCAGATACGCGTCGCACAGGTCAATCGCCTCGGCCCGCGCGCAGACGTCTGCGTTGCGGTCATAGCCCAGGATGCGGGTATCGGGCAGGCTCTGGCGCACCGCGCGCGCGATCGAGGATCCGATCAGCCCCAGACCAACAATAGCAATGGTATCGAAGGACGCGGTCATGCGGTCACCAGATCGCGCAGCACAGCGGCGATGGCGCGCATGTGCGCCTCTTCCCCGATGGTGATGCGCAGCGCGTGACCGAGCCCCTGGCCCTTGGGCCAGCGCACGATATAGCCTGCCTGCATCAAGGCGACATAGGCCTGCTCGGCGGTGACATCGCCCTCGAACAGCACCAGCAGGAAATTGGCACGGCTGGGTACCAGCCGCACGCCATGGTTGCCGAGCTGCTCCAGCTCGCCCGCCAGCCACTGCCGCCAGCGGGTGTTGTGATCGCGCGAACGGGTGACGAAATCCTCGTCCTCCACCGCCGCCAATGCCGCGGCCTGGCCGGTCAGCGTCACGTTGAACGGGCCGCGGATGCGGTTCAGGGTATCGATGATCCCCTGCGCGCCATAGCCCCAGCCGATCCGCTCGCCCGCAAGGCCGTAGATCTTCGAGAAGGTCCGCGTGACCAGCACATTGTCGTGCGCGCTCGCCAGCGCAAGGCCGTGATCGTCCTCGTCCTCGCTCAGATATTCGGCATAGGCCTGGTCGAGCACCAGCAGCACGTCGGGCCGCAACCCGGCATGCAGCCGCGCAATCTCTGCCCGGGGCGTCAGCGTGCCGGTGGGGTTGTTGGGGTTGGCGAGATACACCACCCGGGTTGCATCGGTGACGCAGGCGAGCAGCGCATCGACATCGGTTGCGTAGAAGTTGTCTGGCGCAACTACCGGCGTCGCACCGCAACGGCGGGCGGCGATGTCATAGACCGAAAAGCCGTAGCGGACGTAGATCACCTCGTCGCCCTGCCCGGCATAGCCTTGTGCAGCCAGGTTGAGCAGCTCGTCAGACCCTGTGCCGCAGACGATGCGCGCCGGATCGAGTCCGTGCCGCCGCCCGATCGCTTCGCGCAGCGCGATGCTGTCCGGGTCGGGGTACAACGAAGGCGCGAGCGCCAGCCCCTGCAGGCGCGCCTCGAGCGCCGCCGGGCTGCAGCCCAGGGGGTTCTCGTTGGCGGACAGCTTGATCAGCGGTCGGCCGTCATCGCTGGTCGATTTTCCGGGGACATAGGCATGGATCGCCTGGATCCACGATTTGGGCTGGGGCTGGCTGGTCATGAGGCGCGCGCATAGCGCGAACCGGGCGAGGAGGGAAGCGCTCGAAGCAGTGACAAGCGCACGACAGCAGGCGCCCCGGAATCGGCCATGTTACATATCGCTTTGAACCCGGTTGCCCAAAATGCTTAACAAAATCAACGCCCCGCGCCGATGACCACAGCCGTCGCCGACGGTCGCCCCAACCGTATGTTAAGCTTGGAGAATTTCAAAATTTAAGGATATTTGCAGGTTGCCCCCGCTTTGAGGGTGAGTTAAGACACCCTTAAGGTCGCCCGGGAATGTACAAGCGAAAATAGCGCTGTGCAGTCCAGCATACGGTCCGGGGTGATGGGTTAGTGTCCGTTCCTCCCCGGTGTCCGCACAGGCTACAGGGGGTGACTTTGCCGACGCGACCTTTCCGCACACGCCAGCTGATTCTGGGGACCGTCGCCGGTGCCACTATGTTGTATGCGACCGCTGGCCAGGCCCAGCAGGTCAATGTGCCGTCCCCCCCTACCCGCGAGGAAATCGAGCGCCCGGTGCAGCCGCGCGCCGAGCGGCCGAGCCGGCTCTCGGTCGAAGGCGATATCGAGCGCGCACCCTGCCCGCTGGCCGACCCGGCTTATGCCAATGTCCGGTTGCGGCTGACCGAGGCCCGGTTCAACAATCTGGGCCCGGTCGCGCCGATCGAGCTGCGGCCGCTGTACGAACAGTACATCGGCACCGATCAGCCGGTCGCGGTGCTGTGCGATATCCGCGATGCCGTGGCCACCAAGCTGCGCAGCGATGGCTATATCGCCGCGGTCCAGGTTCCCACCCAGCGCATCGACAATGGCGCGGTGCAATTCGAGGTTCTCTACGCCAAGCTCACCTCGATCCGCGTGCGCGGCGATGCCGGCAATGGCGAGAAGCTGGTCGCAAATTATCTGGAGCGGTTGACCGACGGCACCGTGTTCAACCAGCGGCTGGCCGAACGCTATCTGCTGCTGGCGCGCGACCTGCCCGGCTATGACATCCGCCTGACCTTGGTTCCCGCAGGCACCGGCCCCGGCGAGCTGATCGGCGACGTGACCGTGCGCCACACCCCGTACGAGGTCGACCTCAACATCCAGAACATGGCAGCGCGCGACGCAGGTCCCTATGGCGGGCAGCTGCGCGCTCAATTCTATGGCCTCACCGGCATGGGCGACCGCACCTATATCTCGGCCTATTCGACGCTCGAATTTCGCGAACAGCAGATCTTCCAGGCCGGCCACGAATTCCGCGTCGGCAACGAGGGCCTGACGCTCGCCGGTCGGTTCACCTATGCGTGGACCGAGCCCAACATCAATCTGCCCGCAGGCATCGGCGCCAAGATCGATGCAACCACGCTGCTTGCCAGTGCCGAGGCGCGCTATCCGCTGGTGCGCAGCCAGGCGACGTCGATCTATGGTGCGGTCGGGCTCGATTATGTCGATCAGGACATCGATTTCATCGGTCCGCTCTCGCGCGACCGACTGCGCATCGCTTATGCCCAGCTGACCGGCGAGGCGATCGACATGACCAATGGCGCCGAGCCGCGCTGGCGTCTGGCGGGGCAGCTGGAATTCCGCCAGGGCCTGTCGATCCTGGGCGCGAGCGATCCGTGCAACTTCGTCTGTGCGCTGGTCCGCACGCCGACCACACGCGGCGACGGCGACCCGACCTCGACGCTGATCCGCGGCGAGATCTCCGCCGAAGCGGCGCTGGGCGACAATGCCTCGGTCTTCGTCCGCGGACGCGGCCAGCTAGCCTTCAATCCCGTATTGAGCTTCGAGGAATATTCGGGCGGCAACTTCACCATCGGCCGCGGCTATGATCCGGGCACGATCGTCGGCGACGATGGCGCAGGCTTCCAGGTAGAGCTGCGCGGCCCGCAGATCACGCCGATCAAGGAGACCGATTTCACGTTCCAGCCCTTTGTCTTCATGGACATGGCCTGGACCTGGGATGACGGCCGCCCCGGCGATCCGCAGCGCCTGTCGTCGATCGGCGGCGGCGTGCGCGCGCGTTTGAACGACCGGTTCCGCCTCGACGTGATGGTGGCGGTGCCCACCGAGCGCGCAGGCCTGCTCACCGATACGCCCGACCCGCGCATCCTGTTCACCCTCACCACCTTGCTTTTGCCCTGGGGAGCCCGCTGATGGCTTATAACCGCACTCTGTTCGCCCGCCGCGTCACGCTGGCCAAGGCGACCTCCGCGATGGCGCTGGCAACCGGTCTGGCCTTTGCAGGATCGACGAGCGCGCACGCGCAAGCGTTCGAAGGCACGCCCACGGTGGTGTCGGGCGGGGTCGTCATCAACCGGACGACCGGCCAGGACAATATCCGCGTCGATACCAACCAGGCGGTGATCAACTGGACCACCAACGACACCGCCATTGGCGGCGGCGTGATCAACTTCCTGCCCAACGGCCGCACCGCGTTCTTCCGCAACAATCCCACCGCGCAGAACCAGTTCACGGTGCTCAACCGCATCATCCCTACCGATCCCAACCGCGCGATCGCGATGAACGGCACGATCATCAGCCAGCTGCAGACCGGCGCAGGGCTGGTTTCGGGGGGTAACGTCTATTTCTACAGCCCTGGTGGCATTGTCATCGGCGCGACCGGTGTGATCGATGTCGGCGGCCTGCTGCTGACCAGCGCCGATCCGGTGCGCGATGCGGCCGGCAACTTCATCAACGCGGGCGGCTCGCTGACTTTGGGTCCCGCCGCCTCGGCCACCGGTTATGTCCAGGTCGATGCAGGCGCGCAGGTCCGCCTGACGCCGCAGAACAGCTATGTCGCCATGGTCGCGCCTATTATCCGGCAGAATGGCAGCGTCGATGTCAACGGTACCGCCGCCTATGTCGGCGCGGAAGCTGCCACGATCACCTTTGGCAGTGGCGGCCTGTTCGATATCCAGGTGACCACCGGCACCAATGGCGATGCCGCCGCAGGCAATGCCGCGATCACGCATAGCGGCAGCACCACCGGCCCTGCGAGCAGCGGCGCTGGCGACAATCATCGCATCTACATGGTCGCAGTGCCCAAGAACAACGCCATCACCATGGCGATCACCGGCGGCAGCCAGCTGGGCTTCGATATTGCAGGCGCAGCCAATGCGGTCGGCAATTCGATCATCCTGTCATCGGGCTACAACGTGTTCGGCGACGGCATCGATACCGCCAACCGGGTCAATCCGGCGCAAACCTCGAGCGTGCTGATCTCGGGCGGCAATTTCACCTCGGCATTCAATGCGGCCTCGGCCAACGCTCTGTCGATTGTGGCGGGATCGCCCGTCACCTTTGCCGGCGATACCGATCTCTACGCCCGGCAATTGCTGAACATCCAGAGCCAGTCGGCCACCGGCATCGTGCAATTTGGCCGCAATCTGACCGCGTCGACCGCCGTCACCGCCTTTGGCAGCGGCGAGAACGCCGTCGGCGGCAACCTCAACCTGCTGTCGCAGAACAATGGCCAGATCACCGTGGCGGGCAACGTCTCGCTGAATGCGAGCGCGCTGGGCGGCAACAACGTGGCAACGGGTTCGGTGGGCAGCGGGACCGGCGGCAACATCAACGTGCGGACGCTGAGCGGCGGGCGGATCGACATCACCGGCAATGTCACCGCGACTGCAGAGGGCGTGGCCGGTCTCACTGGCACCACCGGTATTGGCAGCAATTTCGGCCGCGGCGGGACGATCCAGTTCAGCAGTCTCGATTCGAACGGGGTGCTCGCCATCGGCGGCAACCTCAACGCATCGGCCAACGGCTTTGGCAGCGATGATTTCGGCACCGGCACCGGCGGCGCAGCCTTTGGCGGAACCATCCGTATCGGCGCGGGCGGCACGGCGGCCACCAGCGGCAATTCGCTTTCGATCATCGGCACCGCCACGCTCAACGCCGAAGCCTTTGGCGGCAACTCTGCCTTTGGCAATGGCGGCGCAGCGACCGGTGGGATCGCGACCTTCGGATCGGGCACCGGCGGCAGCGCCAGCGTCAGCGGCAACCTGCATCTGACCGCATTCGGCTTTGGCGGTGCGACCAGCTTTGCAACCGGTACCGGCGGGGCGGCCACCGGCGGCACCACCCAGTTCGGCGCGTTCAGCGCAGGCGGCATCACGACGGCGGGCGCGAATGTCCTGCTCCAGTCGACCGGCAGCGGCGGCTCCGGCAACACGGCGGGCGGCAACGGTGGCGCAGCCACCGGCGGCACGGCGCAGATCTTCATCAACGGCGCAGGCGGCTCGATCACCGTGACCGGTTCGTCGACCGTCGAGGCGCTGGGGCTTGGCGGACAAGGCACGGTCGGCGGCAATGGCACCGGCGGCCTGGCGCTGGTCAACACCGCGACCAGCGGCACGATGACGCTGCACGCGCTCAACATCAGCGCCGGCGGCGTGGGTGGCAATGCCATCACATCGGGCCGGGGCGGCTCCGGCAACGGCCTTGGCGGCACCGCGCAGATCGTGGCGCTGGCCAGTGGCGCGATCACGATCAACGGCGATGTCGATATCAACGCCAATGGTGGAGTATTCAGCTCCGCGCTTACCGGCATCGATGGCGGCAACGGCACCGGCGGCGCGGCCTCGATCTCGCAGAACTCCGGCGGCACCATCGCCATCATCGGCAACGCGCTTGTCCGTGCGACGGGGCAAGGCGATCTCAACCAGGGTGGTGGCGACGGCATAGCCGGGAATGGCACTGGCGGCGATGTCCGCATCGCGGTGAACGATCGCACCATCTCCATCACCGGCAACGCAACGGTCGATGCGCGCGGCTTTGGCGGCAACAATGTCGGCGGCCTGCGCGGCGGCATCGGCACCGGCGGCCTCGCCAATCTGGGCGCGGGCGCAGGCACGCTGACGATCGGCGGTGTCGGCACCGCCAACGCAGACGGCAATGGCGGCAGTTCGATCGGCATCGGTTCGGGCGGCGCCGGTATCGGCGGGCAGGCGATTGTCGGCTCCATCCCCGGCGGCATCATCCAGATCACAGGCGCGGCCGATGTCAGCTCGGAAGGTTTTGGCGGCAATGCATCGGGCACCGGCAATGTCGGCGGACTGGGCGATGGCGGCGTCGCGCAGATCTTTGCCAACAACGGATCGGTCACCGTCGGCGGGATAACGACGCTCAAGGCCAGCGCATTCGGCGGCTCCGTCACCGGCGGAGCAAGCAGCGGCGCTGCCCTGGGCGGCAACACCAGCCTGTTCACGCAGGGAACTGGTCAGGTCGTGCTGAACCAGGA
Source organism: Hydrogenophaga intermedia (assembly GCA_943370475.1). Lineage (GTDB taxonomy): Bacteria > Pseudomonadota > Alphaproteobacteria > Sphingomonadales > Sphingomonadaceae > Blastomonas. Next base: position 150,645 of record CALRRI020000002.1, on the reverse strand, counting down.
CACCTTCATGATCGCGCAGGCGCTCAGCGGCAATGTCGATAGCGGCGGGGGCAATGCGGCGGCCGCGACCGGCGGTTCGGTGGTCATCAACGCGTCGGGCGCGGGCAGCCTGATCCGGGTCAATGGCGGCCTGCTTGCCAATGCCACCGCAGGCGTCGGTTCGGCCGTGACCGGCACCATCGGCGATGCGCTGGGCGGTTCGGCGCTGATCGATTCGGTATCGGGCACCGTCACGGTGACCGGTGGAGTCTCGCTTGATGCGACCGCGTTCGGCGGCAACAGCACGCTCACCGGTAACGGCGGCAACGCCACCGGCGGGCGAACGGCGGTGGTCGTGGGCGGCGCAGGCGGCGCCAGCATCAACCTTGGCAGTACGCTGACCATGGTGGCGCACGGCTTTGCCGGTTCGGCGCAGACCGGCAATGGCGGGACCGGACTGGGCGGCCTCAGCGAAATCGGCACGATCGGCGTGATCGCCAACTTTGCCTTTGGCGGCAACATCACCTTGGCCGCAGACGGCTCAGGCGGTGATTCGCTGGTTGCCGGCAATGGCGGCAACGGCACCGGAGGCATAGCGCGTCTGGGCTCCAACGGCAGCCAGATGACCGGGCTCGATCTGATCGTCGCTGCGGCCGGGCGCGGTGGCAATGGCGCGCGGGGCGGCGCGGGCGGCAATGGCACGGGCGGCAGGGCATCGGTGTTTGCGGGCAGTGGCCCGGTGACCGGGTTGCTCGATTTCAACAACCTCTTCCTGATTGCCGATGCGTTCGGCGGCGTGGGCGGCACGGGCGCGGGCGGCACTGTCGGCGGCGCAGGCGGCGCGGGCGGCAACGCAACCGGCGGCCTCACCTTTGCAACCGCAGCGGCGGGCAATGGCCAGCTCGATATCCTCAATCTGCAGTCGACGGCCAGGGCCTTTGCCGGCGCGGGCGGCGCCGGCGGCGCAGGGACTGCAGGCGCGGGCGGCGCGGGCGGCGCGGGCGGCATCGGGCTGGGCGGGGCCAACCAGTTCGGCACGGAAAGCAGCATCGGCACGGTGACGGCGAATGTCGGAACCATGCGAATGATCGACGTGGTGGCCGATGCCAGCGGCCTTGGCGGCGCAGGCGGTGCAGGCGGCACCGGCACGACGGTTGCCGGCAACGGCGGCGCAGGCGGCGTGGGTGAAGGCGGCGGCAATGCGATGCTGGTGCGCGGGTCGCTCGTCGACGCCCGAAATGTTTCCATGGTCGCGGACGGCAACGGCGGCAACGGCGGGGCCGGAGCGGTTCTGGGCGCGGGCGGTAACGGCATCGGCGGTGGCTTTGGTTTTGCCATCACCGACCGGTTCATGATCCCGACCAACCGCGGCCGCCTGCAGGCTGGCAATCTGGTGGGCACGGCGCGCGGATTTGGTGGCACGGGATCGACCCGGGGCCTGAACCTTTATGGCACCGGATCGACCTTCGAGGTTCGCAACGCCGATGCGCAGATCGGCAGCCTGGTGGTCAATATTGGCGGCGATGCCCCCAATCCGGTGGGCATTGTCGAAGACTTCATCCGCATCACCGATGGTGTGATCAACGTCACCAACGGCTTCACCTTCGTGACCCCGGGGCAACTGTCGGTACTGGTCAACAATGGTGCGCTCAATGCGGGCGCGTTCAGCGCGCGCGCCGGGGCATTCGTGCCCGATACGGTGATCACCGCGCCTGCGAATGTCGGGACTATTACCGCCGGAACGGTCAACCTTCAGTCGGCAGGCGCCATCACCGTCACCGCCAATTTCGCGACACCCGGCAGCCTGACCGCAGTCGGAACCGGCGCCATCACCCTGCGCAACGTCAATGCGGGCGGCGTGATCGGTATCCAGGGCGCATCGCTGCAACTGGGCAACCTCACGTCGGGCAACCATATCAACCTTGTCTCTAACAGCGGCGCGATCAATGCAGGCGTCATCAGCGCCGTCAACTTCATCGCGATGACCGCGGCCAATGGCCTGACCTTGGCCACCGCGACCTCGACCACCGGCCATATCAGTCTGCTGGTAAGGGCAGGTGACCTTACGGTTGGCAATTTGGTCGCAGGGACCTTTATCGATCTGGAAACCCTGGCTGGCAACATCGTTACTGGTGACGCCCAGGCAGGCCAGGACATCGACATGGACGCTATTGGCACGCTGCGGTTCGGCAATGCCAATTCCGGTCTCAGCTTCAGCGTATCGGCCACCGGCAACCTGACCGGCGGAAACATAACTGCCCGGGGCACATCGAGCGACACGACATTCAGCGTTGGCCTGAGGTCGGACGGCGGCAATATTTCGGTGGGCAACGTAAGCGGCCCGCGCAACGTCGGCATGCTGGCCGCAGGCACCATGACGAGCGGCAGCCTGACGGCCGGCGAAAACGTCGTCTTGCTGGGCGTTGGCAACATCCAGGTCAACGGTCCTGTTACCGGCGGAACCGGGGCCAACCGGAATTTCTACGTGGGCAATGCGTCCATGGCATCGCTGCTGGGCGCCAATTTCGACCCCACCGCGCTGTTCGACGTCACGCCGGTGCGTACCACCGGCAGCCTGACCGTCGCCGGTCCCATCCAGGCGGGCAACGTCGTGGCGGGCGTCGGTACCGCATTCACCACCACAGGCGCGATGACCGCCAATGGTGGCCGCGTGGCGATCACTGCCAACAGCATAGCGGCCCAGGCCATCAACGCGACACAGCTCGTCTCGCTCAACGCCACCAACGGCAATCTGGTCGCGGGAAGCATCGCTGCAGGCGGGGCCGTGACGCTCCAGACCACGACCGGAACCATCGCGGCCGGAACGCTGGCGGGCAGCCAGGTCAACGTCGACAGCCAGGGCGCAGTCAGCATCGGCGGCGTGACAACCACCGGCGCGGCGCAACTGCGCTCGCGTGCGGCGAGCTTCACCTCGACCGGGCCGATCACCGGCGGCACGGTGAACATCGGCGGCACCGCGATTTCGCTGACCAACGTCACCAGCACCGCAGGTGCGATCGCGATGGCAGCGTCGGCCGGCAACCTCAGCTTCGGCACGCTGACCTCGTCTGCCAACACGCAGTTCAGCGCGACCGGTTCAGTCACCGGCGGCGACATCACCGCAGGCAGCTGGATCGGCACGATCGTTGGCGGCAACATGACTTTGGGCAACCTGCGCACCACCGGGCCAGGCAATGCCCCGACCAGCGGATTCAGCGTGGGCCTCGGCGCGAACGGCACCATCACCACCGGCACGATCAACAGCTTCGGCTCGGTCGGCATCGGTTCGGATGACGGCCAGGGCAATGTCGGCAATGCGGTCAGCATCACCAGCGGCGCGATTACCGCAGGTGGCAGCGTATTCGTGCGCAGCGCCGAGCTGTTGACCACCGGCGCGATCACCTCGACCAACGAGATCCGTGTGCGCGGCGGCATTGTCACTACCGGCGCGCTGCAGGCGACCAACGCCATTCTCGCCGCAGCCATGACCGGCAGTCTCACCACCGGCAATGTCACCACGGGAACGTCGGCATTGCTGCTGGCTCTGCAATCGGTGAGGACCGGCGGGATCAGCACAGGCACCACCGGCACGACACTGATTTCGAACAGTTCCGCGATCTCGCGGACAGGCCTGATTTCTACGATCGATCTCAACGCCCTGCTGGCGGCAACGCCGGTGCGCGTCGGTGGAGACGTCTCGATCGGCGCGCCTGTCGCAACGGGCACCTTGCTGTCAGCATCTACCGCCGGCTTCTCGGCGAGCAGCGCGATCCAGGCAGGCACGCGGATCAGCCTGGATGTCGGCGGCACTGCCGTGTTCGGCGGGCTCGCCGTCGCGCCGACGATCGCGATCAGTTCAGCAGACATCGCCTTCTCGCAGGCTGGGGGCCTGGGCAATGCCAACACCGGCACGCTGACGCTGACCGCCAACCGCAGCGGCCCAGTGATCCTCGGTGGCAGCGGCGACAGCCAGAGCACCACCTCCGGCTACACGCTCGACGGCAGCGAAATTTCGCGCATCCGCGCGCAGAGCATCGTGATCAACGCGCCCAACGTCTCTTCGACGGGCACCGGGGTCGAGATCCGCGCGCTGACCATGAACGGATCGGGCGCCACCAGCGGCATCAACCTCAACGGCTCCGAAGGCAGCCTGACGATCAACACGTCGGGCACCATCCGGGTCAACGGCAACGCCGTGTTCAATTCGATGGCCTCGACCAACCGGGTGGCGCTCAATGCCGGACGGGTGGAGATCAACGCCGACACCGGCGGCCTTTTCCTCAACGGCAGCTCGCCGGGCGGGGTGCTCTCGATCACCGCGAACAACATCCATATCGCCAGCGCGGAGCTGCTCGGCAGGCTGGCCGAAAACGTCAACTTCACCGGGCGTGACACCGCACTGGGCCTGCCAATCGCGACCTCGCGGCCCGATGGCGTAATCCAGGCATCGCGGCTGCAGTTCAACGTCGGCAGCACGCTGCTGATCCAGAACACCGGCACCAGCCTGCTCAACGCCGGGTTCTTCGGCCGCGTCGGCAGCTTCGAGATCGTGCCGCGGTCGTCGCAGAGCACCACTACCAGCCCGATCGATCTGGTGATCTATGGCCAGCTGCTCGACACCGGCGATATCGTCCGCAACGGTAGCTCGGTGCGCGACCTGATCTTCCCGCGCTCGACCAGCGCCGGAACGACCACGACAATCACCGGCTTCACCGCCAATTCCAGCGTCAACGGCTGCCTGCTCAGCGCCGCCAGCTGCGGCGGCGGCGGCATCAGCGAGCAGAGCCCGACGGTGGTCGTCCATGCCGGACCGCCGCCGCCCAGACCTGCCGCCGAACGTGAGGCCCAGAAGGAGCAGGAAGAAGCCGAAGCGGCGGCCGAAGAGGCAGCCCGCGGCGAAGCGGCACCGCGCCGTCCGATCATGCCGCCGGTCACCATCGTCAACACGCGGCGTCTGGGTGTCGAGCCGATCATTGACGAGCCGGTGACCAGCGGTGGCAACCCCAACCTGCAGCTTGACCAGCCGCTTCCCAATCCCGTGCCCGATACCGGAGGACAGCCATGATCCGCACCCCGTCTTTGCCGCGCGCCTTGCGGCGCTCCGCCCGGCAGGCCGGAACCGCGATGCTGGCGCTCGCGGCGGCCATGGCTTCGCCCGCCATGGCGCAGGGCGAGCCTTCGATCGCGCTGCGCGACAGCTTCCGCGTCGGCACGGCAGGCGTGCTGTGCACCGCGCAATACCGGCCGACAGACGCGGTGCTGACCAGCATGTTCGATCGCGGCTACCGGGTGGTGTGCCGCGATGCCGCCAGCCCGGTCGCATCGCTCTATGCGCTGCGCGGCGGCGAGGGTGACCGGCTGGAGACCTATCTGCAGATGCTGGCCACCCGGCTGACCTGTGGCGCCAGGCAGGTGACCGAGGTCGAGGGCGTGGGCGGCGCCACCGTCATCGAATGCAGCGACCCCAAGGCGTCGGTCGACTACCGTGTCTATGTTGCCGTGCGCGGCGAGACCGTGTTCGTCGCCGAAGGCCTTTCGGGCTACGATTCCGCGCTGAAGCTGGCGCTGGTCTCGCTGATCACCGACCGGGCTGCGGTGGGCACCGTGGATGTGGCCACCACCAGCGTCAGCGATCCTGCCGCCTTCGCGCGCATCCAGGCCGGGACGCTCGACGAGGGATCGGCGCGAGTCGAGGCCTATGCCCGCAACAATTACGGCGCTTATGCCGAATCGTCCGAGTTCTTCGAGACGCTCGCCGCGCGCGAGCAGGGCAGCACCGAGCGCACGGCCGAGTTCCTGGCCAATCAGGCACTGCAGCAATCGAACCTGGGCGATTTCGCCACCGCAGGCGCGCTGTTCGCGCGTGCCGACCGGCTGGTGGCTTCGAGCGATGGCGTGACCCAGCGCATGATCCGCAATTTCCGCGCGATCGACGCGATCAACCAGCGCGATCCGCAGGCGGCGATCACCGTGCTCAACCGGCCCGTGGCGATCGATACCGACATGATCGGCGAGACACGGTTGTCGCAGGGAGAAATCACCAAGATTCTGGCTGACCGCATCAACCGGGAGAATTCAGGCCTCAAGCGGCTCGGCGGGGTTGATTCGAGCCTGACCGGCGCAGAGCGGGCGCAGATTCTCGATGGGCAGGCGCTGTTGCTGCGCGGCACTGCGCTGCGGCTGGCGGGCCAGAGCGATGCCGCGCTGACCGCGCTGCAGCAGGGTATCGACACCATCGTCGCGGTGCGCAACGGGCGGATCAGCTCGACCGGCTGGCTGCGCGCGGAGGTCGCCACCCAGCGCGCGCTGATCCAGGAATCGCGCGCCGATTTCACCAATGCCCGCGCCGGATTGACCGAAGCGCTCGATATCTACCGGCTGAACTATCCGCAATCGCCCGGCCTGCTCAGCGCCAAGGGGCGACTGGCGGCGTTCCTCGCGCGGCGCGGAGAGGCCGATGCCTCGATCGCGCTGTACGACGAGATCGTGGCCGAGGGCGAGGCCGTGCCCAGCGCGCGCGCCACGATGAAGGAAATGCTCGGCCCCTATTTCGCGCAGCTCGCCATCAGGGCTGATAGTGATGCGGCGGTTGCTGCGCGGATGTTTAACGCCAGCCAGCTGCTGCAGCGCCCCGGCGTCGCGCAGACCCAGGCGGTGCTGGCGCGCGAACTGTCCGAAGGCAATGACGAGGCCTCCGCGCTGTTCCGCCTGGCGGTGACACGCACACGCGAAATTTCCCGCACTAGCGCCGAAATCCAGCGGCTCGAAGCCCTGCCCTCGCCCACGGCCGAGGACGCCGCGACCCTGGTGCTGGCGCGTGAATCGCTGACCACGCAGCAGAACGAGCAGACCGCGCTGCAATCGCGGCTGGGCCAGTATTCGCAATATCGCGTGCTCTCGCCGACTTCGGTGACCCTCCCCGAGCTGCAGAAGCTGCTCGGCCCGCGCGAGGGCTATTACAAGGTCAGCTTCGTCGGCCAGCAGGTCTATGGCCAGCTGATCACCGCCGACAGGGTGCGCACCGTCAGCATCGCGCTCACCCGCGCCGACCTCGACAGGACCGTCGCCAAGCTGCGCGATTCAATCGTGGTGATCGAGAACGGCCAGCCGACCAACTATCCCTTCGATGTGGTCGAGGCGCGCAAGCTTTACGACGCTTTGTTCCCGGGCCTCACCCCGGACCTCGCGGGCATCGAACATCTTGTCTACGAGCCCGATGGCGCGCTGCTGCAGCTGCCGCCCGGGCTGCTGGTCGAGGACCAGAAAGGCGTCGATGCCTATCTGGAGCGGTCCGCGGCGCTCGATTCCGATCCGTTCGACTTCACCGGCGTCGCCTGGTTCGGGCGCGAGCGGCGCTTTTCGATCGCGGTGTCGCCGCGCTCGTTCGCCGATGTCCGCACCATTGCGCCCGCACGCGGCACTCAGACGTATCTGGGTGTTGGCGAGAATGCCCCGCCGCCCGAGCGCATCCGCATGGCCTCTGGCAGCCGCGAGGCTGATTGCGAATGGCCGATCAACACCTGGCTCGACCCGATTTCGCCCAACGAGCTCAAGCTCGCGCAAAGCGTGCTGGGAGCCGGCCGGGCGAATATCCTCACCCAATCGAACTTCAGCGATACCGCGCTGCTGGGTCGCGATGATCTGGACAACTACCGCATCCTGCACTTTGCGACGCACGGCCTGGTGACCGCACCGCGCCCCGAATGCCCCGCGCGCCCGGCTCTGGTCACCTCGTTCGGCGATGCGAGTTCCGACGGACTGCTGAGTTTCAAGGAGATCTTCGATCTCAAGCTCGATGCCGATCTTGTGATCCTGTCGGCCTGCGATACCGCTGGCCTTGCCACCGTGTCGGCCTCGCGCGAGGCAGGCATCGAGACCGGGGGCAATTTTGCGCTCGATGGTCTGGTGCGCGCCTTCGTTGGCGCCGGCGCGCGCTCGGTGCTGGCCAGCCACTGGCCGGTTCCGGACGATTTCAACGCGACCGAGAACCTGATCTCCTCGCTGTTCAAGGCGACCCCAGGGACGGCGATGAACAAGTCGCTGGCCGATGCGCAGCGGGCAGCCATGGACGATCCGCTGACATCGCACCCCTATTACTGGGCGGCGTTCATCCTGCTGGGCGATGGCACCAAGCCGCTGGTGAAGTGATCGGCTGAACGCTTTGGCGGCCGCCATACTGGTCAAGACGGGCAAAGCCGCCTATCTTGGGGTTTATGGGATTCTTTCGTGACATTTCGCCGATCCGCGCCGTAGGCGACCTCAAGACCTACTGGTTTGACCAGCAGGACCACAAATGGAGGTTCCTGCTGGCCTCGCTCGCCGCGACCACGACGATCTTTGCCGCATTTTTCAGCGAATCGGGCTTTGAGGTCGAGTGGAAGCGGCCCGAGGTCACCTGGGTGACCAGCTTCGAGCCCGGGCGTAGCGATAGCGAGATCGCGGCCGAGAATGTCGCCAACCAGGAACGCAAGGAAAAGCTCGAAGCCGAGCGGCTGGCGCGCGAGGAAGAGCGCAAGGCGCAGTACCGGCGCCTCGCCGAACAGTTCGGCATGGATACCGAGTGATCGCAGCTCCCCGGTCTGACGCGGACTGGATGCGCGCGGCCATTGCGCTGGCGGGCCGCGGACGCGCGCTCTCCAGCCCGAACCCCGCCGTCGGTTGCATCCTGCTGCGCGAGGACCGGGTCATCGCTCGCGGCTGGACCGATCGGGGCGGCAGGCCGCATGCCGAGGCGATGGCACTCGAGGCCGCTGGCGAAGCAGCGCGCGGGGCGACCGCGTATGTCACGCTGGAACCCTGCGCCCATACAAGCGCGCGCGGCCCTGCCTGTGCCGACCTGCTGATCCAGGCGGGCGTCGCGCGGGTCGTCATTGCCGTGCAGGACCCCGATCCGCGCACCAATGGCGACGGCATCGCCCGGCTGCGCGCAGCGGGCATCGCGGTGGACACCGGCGTTGCCGAGGCCGAAGCCAAGGCGAGCCTCGCCGGGTTCCTCACCCGCCAGGCTTTGGGCCGCCCGTTCGTGACGCTGAAGCTCGCCACCTCGCTCGACGGCCAGATTGCGCTCGCCGATGGCTCCAGCCGCTGGATCACCGGCAATGAGGCGCGCGCGCATGCGCATATCGAGCGCGCGCATCATGACGCGATCCTGGTGGGCGGCGGAACGTTTCGCACCGATGCCCCCCGGCTCGATGTGCGCCTGCCGGGGCTGGAGCATCGCTCGCCGCGCCGTGTGCTGCTGAGCCGGATGGGCGATGCGCCGCCGGGATGGACCGCGATTGCCTCACCGCACGATATCGGATCGCTCGAAGGCGTCGACTGGCTGATGGTCGAGGGCGGAGCCGAAGTCGCCGCCGCGTTTCTCGCCGAAGACATGATCGACCGGTTGCTGCTTTATCGCGCACCCGTGCTGATCGGCCAGGGCCGCTGCGCACTGGGAGACATCGGCCTGACCGATCTTGCTGAGGCGCATGGTCGCTGGCGGCTCGAGGACACACGGCTGCTTGGCAACGACCGGATGGAAAGCTACCAGCGGATGCGCTGACGCAGCCCCGCTTCAAGGATACGAGGACGACCATGTTTACGGGAATCATCACCGATATCGGCACCATCGACCATGTCGAACAGCGCGGCGACCTGCATGCGCGCATCCGCTGCAGCTATGACATGGCCGGTGTCGCGATCGGCGCGTCGATCGCGTGCTCGGGCGCCTGCCTGACCGTCACCTCCAAGGGAGACGACTGGTTCACCGTCGATATCTCGGCCGAGACCGTCAGCAAGACCAGCGCAGGGCAGTGGGCGCAGGGTACCCGCCTCAACCTCGAACGCGCACTTAAGATCGGCGACGAACTGGGCGGGCACATCGTCACCGGCCATGTCGACGGCATGGGCACGGTGGCGGCACGCGAGGCCGAGGGCGATTCGATCCGCTTCACCATTTCCGCGCCCCAGGCGCTTGCCCCCTATATCGCCGCCAAGGGATCGATCACCGTCGAGGGCGTGTCGCTGACGGTCAACAGCCATGCCGACCAGGCCGATGGCAGCGTGCATTTCGGCCTCAACATCATCCCGCACACCTGGCAGATGACCACGCTCGGCGATCTGCAGCCCGGCGATCGGGTCAATCTGGAGATCGATGTGCTCGCGCGCTATCTGATGCGGATGAACGAGGCAAAATCGCTTTCAATGTGATTTGAGACTTTCGACTCACATTGCGGTGTGATATGAGAATGTCCGAAAGGATATTCCAATGTCATCGCAGCTGATCGAACGCATCGTCGAAATCATCGAGACCGGCCAGGAAAGCCGCGCAGGGCTCGCCCGCGCCGCCGGGCTCCACGCCAATTCGCTGCGCAAGCTGGGCGAGGCCGACTGGAACCCCACCGCCGAGACTCTCGGCAAGCTGGAGCGCTATCTCTCGCGCGATCCCGCCGGCGTCATGGCGACCGCGGAAGAGATCATCAACGAAGCGCGCAACGGCCGCATGTACATCCTGGTCGATGACGAGGACCGCGAGAACGAGGGCGACCTGATCATCCCCGCGCAGATGGCAACGCCCGACGCGATCAACTTCATGGCCAAGCACGGTCGCGGCCTCATCTGCCTTGCCATGGCCAGGGATCGGGTCGAGCAGCTGGGTCTCAACCTGATGTCTCGCCACAACGGCACTCGGCACGAAACCGCCTTCACCGTCTCGATCGAGGCGCGCACCGGCGTGACCACCGGGATCAGCGCGGCCGATCGCTCGCGCACCGTCACCGTGGCGATCGATGCTGCCAAGGGCCCCGAAGAGATCGTGACGCCCGGCCATGTCTTCCCGCTGATGGCGCGCGATGGCGGCGTGCTGGTCCGCGCCGGGCACACAGAAGCGGCGGTCGATGTCTCGCGGCTGGCCGGCCTCAATCCCTCGGGCGTGATCTGCGAGATCATGAACGACGATGGCACCATGGCGCGGCTCGACGATCTGATCGAGTTTGCCCATATCCACGGCATGAAGATCGGCACGATCCGCGATCTGATCGCCTATCGCCGCCGTCACGACCATCTGGTCGAGCGCCGCGCAGAGGCCCGCTTCACCAGCGAGCATGGCGGCGAGTGGAAGGCGATCGTCTTCTACAACAAGGCCGAAAAGAACGAGCAGATCGTGCTGCAGAAGGGCCATGTCGACCCCGACAAGCCGACGCTGGTGCGGATGCACGTTCTCAGCCCGTTCTCGGACATTTTCGGCGAGACCGGCCCGCGTTCAGGGGTGCTGGGCAAGGCGATGGATATCATCGGCGCGGAAGGATCCGGCCTGGTGGTGCTGCTCAACCGGCATGGCATCAACAGCCTGAGCCAGGCGATCCGGCTGAAATCGGGCGAGACGATTCCCGACATGGAGGAACTGCGCGATTATGGCATCGGCGCGCAGATCCTGACCGAAATGGGCGTGGCGGACATGGAACTGCTCACCAATTCGCACCACAGCCTGGTCGGGCTCGACGGCTATGGCCTGTCGATCGTCGGCGAACGCGCGATCCCAACCGGCTGATCGCGCGGCAGCGCGGGAGCTTCAGACGGTGAAGCTCTCGCCGCAACCGCAGGCGCCCTTGGCATTGGGGTTGGCGAACACGAACCCGGCGGTGAAGTCGTCTTCCACCCAGTCCATCACCGATCCGATCAGGTACAGCACCGATCCGCCATCGACATAGAAGGTGCCACCCGGCGTCTCGATCTTCTCGTCGAACTTCACCTCTTCGGTGACGTAATCGACCGAATAGGCCAGGCCCGAACAGCCCCGGCGCGGGGTGGACAGTTTCACGCCGATGGCACCTTCGGGCGCGCTGGCCATCAGATGCGCGATGCGCGCCTCGGCCGACGGGGTCAGCGTCAGTGCGGCAGGGCGCGCGCGGGTGGCAGTCGTGGTCATAGCATTCCCATTTCAAGCTTGGCCTCGTCGGACATCTTGCCCGGGTCCCACGGCGGATCCCAGACCAGGTTGACCTCGGCATGGCCGACGCCGGGAACGCCGCCCACCTGGAGTTCGATTTCTCCGGGCATGGATTCGGCCACCGGGCAGTGCGGCGTGGTCAGCGTCATCGTGATGATGGCATGGCCGTCATTCACCTCGACGCCGTAGATCAGCCCCAGATCGTAGATGTTCACCGGGATTTCGGGATCATAGATGCCCTTCAGCGCCTCGATCACCGCCTCGTAGACATCACCGCCGGGCTCGCCAGGCGAAACGCCCTGCGGCTTTTCGGCGAGGAAACCGTCGAGATAGTCGCGGCGGCGCGGCTCGTCCGAAGCTGCGGCCTCGGCCACATCCTGCACGCGCGCCTTGGGCGGCTTGGCCACCGTTTCGACCTCGTCGACCATGATCTTGCCCTGCTCGCTCATCGCGCCCTCTTCCATCGTCATTATCCGAAAATCCTGCGTACCCGGTCCAACCCGCGGACCAGTGCGTTGACGTCTTCACTGCTGCTGTACACGCCGAAACTGGCGCGCGCGGTGGCGGGGACACCCAGATGATCCATCAGCGGCTGCGCGCAATGGTGGCCTGCGCGGATCGCGACGTTCGCCTCATCCAATATGGTGCCGATGTCGTGCGGATGCACCCCCTGCATCTCGAACGAGAGGATGCCGGCGCTGTCCTTCGGCCCGAACACCCGAATGGCGTTGATCCCCGCCAGCGCTTCCTGCGCCTCGGCCACCAAAGCGCACTCATGCGCGTGGATCGCCGCAACGCCGATGGCTTCGACATAATCGATCGCGGCGGCCAGCCCGACCGCGCCTGCGATATGCGGAGTGCCTGCCTCGAACCGCTGAGGCGGCGGGGCATAGGTGGTGCGCGCAAACGTCACGCGGTCGATCATCGCGCCGCCGCCCTGCCACGGCGGCATGCCCTCGAGCAGGTCGGCCCGGCCCCACAGCACGCCGATGCCGGTGGGCCCGTAGAGCTTGTGCGCGCTGTAGACATAGAAATCGCAATCGAGCGCGGCGACGTCGACCGGCAGGCGGGGCACCGCCTGGCAGCCATCGAGCAGCAGCAATGCGCCAACCGCATGCGCCAGGTCCGCCGCGCGGCGCGCATCGAGCACGCTGCCCAGCACGTTGGAGATATGCGCCAGCGCGACCATCTTGTGCCGCTCGGTCAGCATCTTTTGCATCGCGTCGAGATCGATCTGGCCATCGTCGGTCAGCGGCGCGACATCGATCTCAGCGCCGGTGCCCTCGGCCACCAGCTGCCAGGGCACGATATTGCTGTGATGCTCAAGCTGGCTGAGCATGATCCGGTCGCCGGGCTTGAGGTTCGCCATGCCCCAGCTGTGCGCGACCAGGTTGATCCCCTCGGTCGCACCGCGCACGAAAATGGTCTCGTCCTCGCGTCCGCCGATGAAGCGCGCCGCCTTGGCCCGCGCATTCTCATAAGCGATCGTCATGTCCGCCGAGCGCGCATAGACGCCGCGATGGACGGTCGCATAGTCGGGACCATAGGCACGCGCAATCGCATCGATGACAGCGCGCGGCTTCTGTGCGGTCGCAGCGGTATCGAGATAATGCCAAGGCTTGCCGTCAGCGGTGACGAGGCCTGGAAAGTCCGCGCGGTGGTCGAGCAGACGGGCGGGTGCGAGCGTTGCCATCACGCTAGCCCTTCCAGCGCTGCCAGCGCCCGCGCCTCGATCGCTTCGCGCGCGGCATCGTCTTCCAGCGAGACGAACGCATCGGCGATGAACGCCTGCAGCATCAGCTTGCGTGCCAGCTGCGGCGGAAGCCCGCGCGCGGCCATGTAGAACAGGGCCTGTTTGTCGAGCTCGCCCACGGTCGCGCCATGTGCGCACTTCACGTCGTCGGCATAGATTTCGAGTTCGGGCTTGGCATTGGCAGTGGCGGTGCGATCGAGCAGCATGGCTTTCACCGACTGCGACGCATCGGTCTTCTGCGCATGGCGCGCCACGGCAACCTTGCCGAGGAACGATCCGGTCGCATGGCCCGCCAGCACGCTGCGCACCACCTGGTTGCTGGTGGTATTGGGGTGCGCGTGGTTGACGCTGGTGACGATCTCGAGCGTCTGGTCGGCATGGCCGAGGATCGCGCCGCCCATCTCGAAATGCGCGCCTTCGTGCAGCAGCACGTTGACGCTCATCCGGCCGTAATCGGCATCGGTCGCGAGAAGGTGCAGCGCAAAGGTCGCGCCCGCTTCGATCACGACGTCGAGATCGGTGATCGACACGCCCGACATCGCCACCGGCAGCACGATCCGCCGGCCAAGCGTTTCACCGGCGGGAACGACGATCCGCTCGGGCCCTTGCGGCACATCGCCCCAGACGCGCGCGAGCGCATCGAGATCGGCATAGCGCCAGGCCTCGTCCTTGCGGGTGGGGAGCGGGAGAGTGTGGATCGACGCCATCAAACGGGTCTCTTCATGCGTAAAAAGGTGAACATATAGCTGGCCACCACCACCGCGCTGACGGCGGCCGCCTTGTAAGGCACTGGGGCGAACCAGAAAGCGAGATAGCAGGCGATGCTGCGGCCGACGGCGTGCTGCATGCCCACCGGGTCATCGGCGGCAGACCCGTAAGGGATCCACACCAGAGCCATCAGCACCGCACCGCCCAGGATGATGATGTTGGGGTCCTGGGCAATCTGCGCGGCGGTGATCACCAATGGCCAGGTGAGCACCACGACCGCCGTGCCCTTGATGAACATGCCGAGCAACGGGTTCTTGGGGTCGCCGCGCTGGGTCTTGTTGAGCCCCCGCGCCTTGTCGAGCAGCAACCCGCCCGGAAGGATCATGCCGCTGCCGATCAGTACGATATAGGCCACGGTGTTGATGGGGAGGTAGAGCGACGCAATAAGGACGATCAGCCAGTAGACCGTGCCGACGATCGGCATGGACGTCGAGCTGCCTGCCAGAAAATCGGCCTGCAAATCCTTCAGACTGACATTTGCATCCATCATCGCTTATCCCTCAAGCTACAGCTTCATATCCCTGTTCTTCGAGTTCCAGCGCCAGCTCCGCACCACCGCTGCGCACGATGCGGCCGCCGGCCAGTACGTGGACGAAATCGGGCTTCACCAGGTCAAGCAGCCGCTGGTAATGCGTGATCAGCAGCACCGCCTTGTCGGGCTTGCGCATGATGGTGTTGATGCCCTCGCCGACGATGCGCAGCGCATCGATGTCGAGGCCGGAGTCGGTCTCGTCGAGCAGAGCGAGCTTGGGGTCGATGATCCCCATCTGCACCATCTCGTTGCGCTTCTTCTCGCCGCCCGAAAAGCCGACGTTCACCGGCCGCTTGAGCATGTCCATGTCCATCTTGAGTAGGCCGGCCTTTTCCTTGGCAAGCCGAATGAACTCCGCGCCCGAAAGCGGCTCTTCCCCGCGCGCACGGCGCTGCGAATTGAGGCTTTCGCGCAGGAACTGCAGGTTGGAGACGCCGGGGATCTCGACCGGATACTGGAAGCCGAGGAACAGGCCCGCGGCCGCGCGCTCATGCGGTTCCAGCGCAAGCAGATCCTGCCCATCGAACGTTGTAGAGCCCTCGGTCACCTCGTACCCGGGCCGTCCGCCCAAAGTATAGGCGAGCGTCGACTTGCCCGCGCCGTTCGGCCCCATGATCGCGTGGATTTCGCCCGCGTTGATGGTGAGCGAGAGGCCCTTGAGGATCGACGTTTCACCGACTTGGGCGTGGAGGTTTTCAATCTTGAGCATGGGATACAATCTTCATCCTGGTCGTCTTGTAGGGGGCACCGTCGGCATCATAGGTCGTCCATATGTCGACCTGATCGCCCCGGTTGAAATGACCGGATCGCTTCAGCGACCCGTCCTTGCGATACCATTCCCAGTATCCGTGAAATTTCCCATCCAGCATCTGGCCTTTCGCGCAGACAGTGCCTTGGCGATGGTATTCGACATGATCGACCGCGCCGCTCACGCCACGCATTCCTCAAACGAACTTCTCCCCGGCACGGGGAGGCTTAGGGATGTAAAGCCCATCATTCGCTCGTCTCCGCAGCACTGCGGCGGTCGTGGTAATACGCGAGCACCTTGTCAGTGGCGCAATCGGCCAGCGGCTGGCGCTTGACCGCACCTTCCGCCATACAGGTGCCGATGGCTTCGCAGGCATAGCCGTCGATGACCGGATCACCACTGGACACGCGCACGCGGCAGCTTTTCAGCACGCCTTTCTTGCGCGACAGCCGCAGCTTGATGCGCTTCATCCGCTCGGCGACGACAACGATCTCGTCCGCCGGGGCGGGCGGCATCATTGCGGGCTGCATCACAGTCAGGGCGGCCAGCAGGAT
Source organism: Hydrogenophaga intermedia (assembly GCA_943370475.1). Taxonomy (GTDB): domain Bacteria; phylum Pseudomonadota; class Alphaproteobacteria; order Sphingomonadales; family Sphingomonadaceae; genus Blastomonas. The sequence continues at coordinate 134,382 of CALRRI020000002.1, read as the reverse complement.
CAACCGACCGAACCTTCCAGCGAAATCCCCAGCAGCTTCTGCGCTTCGACCGCAAATTCCATCGGCAGCTGCTTGAGCACTTCGCGCGCGAAGCCGTTGACGATCAGAGTCACCGCGTCTTCGGACGAGAGCCCGCGCTGCATCGCGTAGAACAGCTGATCATCGCTGATCTTGCTGGTAGTCGCCTCATGCTCGATCTGCGCGCTGGGATTGCGCACCTCGATATAGGGCACGGTGTGCGCGCCGCACTGGTCGCCGAGCAGCAAGCTGTCGCACTGGGTGAAGTTGCGCACGCCCTCCGCGCCGGGGGCAACGCGCACCAGCCCGCGATAGGTGTTGTTGCTGCGCCCCGCGCTGATCCCCTTCGACACGATGGTCGAACGCGAGCCCTTGCCGTTGTGGATCATCTTGGTGCCGGTATCGGCCTGCTGGCAGTTGTTTGTCACCGCGACCGAGTAGAACTCGCCAACGCTGTCCTCGCCGTTCAGAACGCATGAGGGATATTTCCACGTCACAGCAGAGCCGGTCTCGACCTGCGTCCAGCTGATCTTGCTGCGCGCGCCCTGTGCCAGGCCGCGCTTGGTCACGAAATTGTAGATGCCGCCCTTGCCCTCGGCATCGCCGGGATACCAGTTCTGGACCGTCGAGTATTTGATCTCCGCATCGTCCATCGCGACGAGTTCGACCACGGCGGCATGCAGCTGGTTCTCGTCACGCTGGGGCGCGGTGCAGCCTTCGAGATAAGACACATAGCTGCCCTTGTCGGCGATGATCAAAGTGCGTTCGAACTGGCCGGTATTCTCGGCGTTGATGCGGAAATAGGTCGACAGCTCCATCGGGCAGCGCACGCCTTCGGGGATGTAGACGAAGGTGCCGTCGGAAAAGACCGCGCAGTTCAATGTCGCGAAATAGTTGTCGCGCACCGGCACAACCTTGCCAAGCCACTTCTTGACCAGATCAGGATATTCGCGGATCGCCTCGCTGATCGACATGAAGATCACGCCGGCGCGGCTCAATTCCTCGCGGAACGTGGTCGCGACCGAGACGCTGTCGAACACCGCATCGACCGCTACGCGGCGCGCGCCCTCGACATTGGCGAGCACCTTCTGCTCTTCGATCGGGATACCGAGCTTCTTATAAACCTCGAGGATCTCGGGATCGACCTCGTCGAGCGAACCCAGCTTGGGCTTGGCCTTGGGCTCGGCGTAATAATAGGCGTCCTGATAATCGATCGGCGGCACATTCAGCTTGGCCCAGTCGGGCGTCTCGAGCGTCTGCCAGATGCGGAACGCCTTCAGCCGCCAGTCGAGCATCCATTCGGGCTCGTTCTTCTTGGCGCTGATATAGCGTACGGTGTCTTCGGTCAGGCCCTTGGGCGCCATTTCCTGCTCGATATCGCTGGAAAAGCCCCATTCATAGGTGCTCGCCTTGTCCGCCGCCGCCCACGCATCGGCGTCCCGCGTCTTGGTGTCTGCAGGGGTGTTATCGTCGGTCAAGAGACGGTCCTTTTGAGATCAAGCTGGTGTTCGGGACGGGTAGCGTCCGGAATGTGCTGGCCCAGGCTGGCGAGTGTCACGCTCGACAGCGCCGCGCGGATGGTGCGGTTGACGATCTGCCAGTGCGGGCGGACATGGCAGCTGCCCTCCATCGCGCAGTCGCTGGCATGATCGCCCGAACAGACGGTGATCGCGATCGGCCCGTCCACCGCCTCGACGATGTCGGCCAGTGTGATTGCGGCGGGCGGGCGCGACAGACGGAAACCGCCGCCTGCGCCACGTACCGATTCGATCAGTCCGGCCGCCGACAGCTTGCTCACCAGCTTTTGCGCGGTGGGCAACGGCAGGCCGGTCTCGGTCGCCAAAGCCCGCGCATTGCAGCGCATTCCACCGCAATGGCGCGCAGCGGCGCTCATCAGCACCACGGCATAATCAGCGAGACTGGACAGGCGCATAAGGCGTTTCCGGCTAATCGGAGTGAATCGTTCCGATTACCAGATGGCTGTTTTGGCTGCGAAAATCAAGGGTGAAGAGTGGCGCGCCCAATCACCCCTCCCGCTTGCGGGAGGGGTGGCCGCAGGCCGGGGTGGGTCTGAACCGCCGCTTGTCTTTAAAGGCCCACCCCGGTCCGGCACGTCGGACCTGCCCCTCCCGCAAGCGGTAGGGGAGAGGACGAAGCTACTTCACCGCGCCACTCTTCAGCAGCTTGGGCACCAGAAACACCGCCGCGACCAAGGGCCATTTGCGCTGCCAAGGCTGGATCGCGATCTGCGTGCCTGCGTGCCGGTTGATCTTCCAGGCGAGATAATCGATCCCGCCGGCGAAAGTGAAGCTGGCCTTGGCGAGCCGCGCAACGGTAAGGCGCTTGCCGCGCCGCCGCAGCTGCGCCCAGCGGCTTTCGGCTTCGGCGTGGGGAATGCTGCCAATATCGGGATTCGCGCGCATGATTGCCTGCCCGACCTGCGAATAATGATCTGGGGCAAAGTCGACCACCTTGTCGGGCCGGTCGCCGCGTTCGGCGCGCAGCTCGGCGCCATAGGTGCGGGTGAAGCCGGTGCGCCAGATCGCCAGCGGGTCGCTGGAGGTAGCATCGGTGAGCGGCGCAGCATGGCGCATCAGGGTGACAGGCGCATCGCACAGCGCGTCCAGAACGCACGCGCGCGCGGCATCATTGGCGCTCCACACCAGCCGCACCGGCTGGGCAAAGCGCGCCCATACCGACACATCGCCCGCCTGCATCGAGCACGCGCGCGCCAGATCGGCCTCGCTGAGCACCGCATATTTCGCCGCCAGATTGTCGAACGCTGCCGGGAAGACATTAGGCGGGATCAGCGCATTGGCGCGTGCCATCCAGCCGCCCTTGCCAGCGTTGCTATAGGCCGCGGCGTAATCCGAGACGATCACGTAGAAATCGAGCATCAACCCATCGAGCTGCGCCTCGCGCAGGCACGATCCATAGAAGATCACCGCGCGCGCCGTATCACCGAACGGGCGGACGAGCTCGGCGGCAAAGGCGCTGACGCGCGGATCGACCGGTTGCAGCGCCTCGGCGGCGATCAAGGCATGGAGACTGTCGGTCATCAGCAACGCTTTACCCTCCCGCAAGCGGGAGGGGGTGAAAATCTCAAGCCGCCAGCCGCAGGAACGGCACCGGGTCGGTCGAGCGCAGGATGATCGGCTTGCCCGCGCTGGCCTCGAAAATCTCGCCATCCAGAACCACGCGGCTGCGGGTGCGGTCGCTGTCGATGCGGATCATGTCCTCGCGCGCCAGATGCACGCCGCGGCCGCGCCGGGTGCCAAACCGGCCCATCAGCGTGTCGATCAGCATGGTGGTGAGCCCTGCGCTGTTATGCTCCACCGCGATGAACTTGAGCTGCCCGGTCGGCGAGCTGCTGGCTTCGACACGGCTGCCTAGCAACAGCTTTTCCAGCGTGGTCACCATCACCACGATGAAGCTGCCGTTGAGCTCGCCCTTCTGGAAGTACGAGATGCGCAGCGCCGACCGCGTGATCGGCAGGAACTTGGCGGTGAGACCAAACAGCATAGTGAACAGCCCGGCCACCGCCGCGATGAAGTGGCTCACCGAATTGGGCAGGCCCAAGGGATAGATTTTCTGGCGGCAGTACAGGATGATCTCGGCAAGGCCTGCGCCGCCCATGAACATGCCCAGCACCGGGCGGCCGTCCTCGCCATCGGACAGCGCGATCAGCTGGCGCACCACGATATGGCTTTCGAGGTCAGTCTTGGCGATCTCGACGATCCGGTCGAGCGTCGCCAGCGGCTTGCCGCGCGCCCCCAGATCGAGCGCGATCAGGTTGGTCTTGCCGTTGGGCAGCACCGCGACCGCCGGCGGTGTCTTGCCGAAATGGCCGCCATGATAGAGCTCGGTCAGCGTCGCCTGCACCGTGCCATCGCCGCCGTTGATCACCAGCACGCGCGGCTTGACCAATGCGATGGCGCGCAGCGCATCGGCGATCTGGTGGACCTCTTCGACCTCGTAATGAAAGATATCCGGGTTGCGAGCGCAATAGTCGCGCACCGCAGGCAACAGCGCCTTGTTGCCGGTGGAGCGGGGATTGGAAATGAGCGCAACGAGGGTCATGCAAGTCTATCCTATCGGCTTGATCGACATCCCCTGGCGGTAGTTCAATACCACCTGGATGCGCGTTACGCCGGATCCGACCCGGATAGCGGTCTTGCCCACGGAGGGCTTGAGGCTGAGCAGCGAGAGCGTGGGGTTGTTCGAGAAACCACCGCCATCGTTCCAGCCCGATTTTCCGCTGCCATCGACATCGTGGCGGACCGCGATGCCATAAGCGCCGGCTTCAGGCACGGGGACGCAGAAGCTCATCTTGCCGCCGCGCGGTGCCACCGAAGCATCGATGCGGTTGATCCACGCTCCTTTTTCGAGCCAGCTGGCCTTGGTGGCGGGATAGGCCTGCACCCGGATGCGCCCGGTGCTGGCCTTGAACCCGCTGACCTCGACATGCACCGCAGGACCCGATGCGCCGGGTCCGCATTTGCGCATGTCGTTGGAGATTTCCTGCCGCTGCGCGCTGGCCACGGGCACAGATGCTGCAAAGGCGATGCCGCCCGCAGCCACGAAGGCCAGTGATTTTGCCGCAATTTTGAACATGACGTAATCAATCCCAGAAGCTATAGCCGGTCCGCTCCAGACGGTGCGGCCAGGCTGATGAGCCCCCTTTACCCGTCTGCTTATGGAAAGCGTTTGCGGCCAAATCATGGTGACAGGGCGACAATAAGTTGAAACTGCTAACCGCCACAGACGCTTACATCGCCCGTCTCGTCTTTTTTCCGCTGGTCGGCACGTTGGTTATCGCCGCGATGCTGCTGGTGCTCGACAAGATGCTGCGGCTGTTCGATTTCGTCGCAGCTGAAGGCGGCCCAGTAAGCGTCGTATGGCGGATGCTGGCCAATCTGCTGCCCGAATATCTCTCGCTCGGCATTCCCATCGGCCTGCTGCTGGGCATATTGCTGGCTTTTCGCAAGCTCGCGATGTCGTCCGAGCTCGACGTGTTCCGCGCGGTCGGCCTCAGCTACAACCGTCTGCTGCGCGTGCCGTACATGTTCGCCGTCGCGCTGATGCTCGTCAATCTGGCCTTGGTCGGCTATATCCAGCCCAAGGCGCGCTATGCCTATGAGGAACTCGGCTTCGAGCTGCGCTCGGGCGCGCTGGGCGCGTCGATCAAGGTCGGCGAGTTCACCCAGTTGGGCGACCGGATGACGCTGCGGATCGAACAGAGCCGCGATGGCGGTCGCGAACTGTTCGGCATCTTCGTACGCGCCGAGGCCAAATCGGGCACGACCCTGTCGGTCAGCGCCGAGCGGGGCAAGTTTCTCGCCACCGATGATCCCAACACCATCATCTTCCGGCTGACCAACGGCACGCTGATCCACGATGCGCCCGGCTACAAGACGCCGCGCGTGCTCACCTTTTCCAATCACGACCTGCCCATCGACCTGCCCAAGATCGAATCGTTCCGCAGGCGCGGGGGCGGCAAGGACCGCGAGTACACCATTCCCGAGCTGGTGCGCATCGGCTCCGATGCGAGCATCCCGGAAACCCTGCGCAACCAGAGCCGCGCCAACTTCCATTTCCGCATGGTCGAGGTGTTGATGATGCTGCTGATGCCGCTGCTTGCGGTGGCGCTGGCGATCCCGCCCAAGCGGTCGACATCGGCGCTGGGCGTGTTCCTGTCGATCGTGATGATCGTGACCTATCACAAGATCAACGAATATGGCGAAGATGTCGGCGCGCTGGGGCTGGTCGATCCAATCCTGGCCTTGTGGGTGCCGTTTGCGCTGTTCTCTGCGCTGATCGGCTGGATGTACTATCAGGTGGCGTTCGTCCCCGGCGGCCAGCCGATCGGTGCGCTGGAAAAGCTGTTCGCCAAGTCGGGCGCGGCGATCCGCGGGCTGTTCAGCTTTGGCCGCAAACGGTCTTTCCAGGAATAGGCCCGGGTCATGCAGATGGAATTCTTCCCCTCGCGCACCGTCGCCATCTATATGGCGCGCAAGTTCCTCACCAGCATCCTGGCGGTGGCGGCCCTGCTGTTCCTGGTGCTGCAGTCGCTCGACCTGCTCGGCCAGAGCGGCAAGATCCTGGCGCATTCCGGCAACGGCCAGGCGCAGCTTTTGACCTATATCTCCCTGCGCGCGCCGCAGATCATCGACCTGGTGCTGCCGTTTTCGGTGCTGCTGGCGACCATCATCACGCTGGCAACGCTGAACCAGAACAGCGAAGTGGTAGCAATGAAGGCAGCAGGTCTGTCCGCGCACCAGGTGCTCGCGCCGCTGCTCATCGCAGCGTTCGGCGTCTCTGCCATAACCTTCGTCTTTTCCGAACGCATCCTGAGCCGCGCGACCGCAACGTTGAGCGCATGGGAGGCGGCCGATTTCGGGCCGATCCCGCGCGATTCGAACGTGAAGGCCAACGTCTGGGTACGCGAGGGCGACAACATCATCCAGGCGCAGACCGTCGAGGGCACGGGCAACGCGGTTCGGCTGACCGGCGTTGCGGTCTATGCCCGCGACGGAGAGGGCGGCATTGCGCGCATCATCCGCGCGCGTGAAGGCGTGTATACCGGCAAGGGGTGGAAGCTCACCGATGCCAGCCAGTTCGATGTCGCCAGCGGCCAGAAACAGCAGCTGGGCGACATCACCGCAGCAGGCGACGTACGCCCCGATCAGTTCACCTTGAGCAAGGTCAATCCCGAGGGCCTGTCGTTCCTGCAATTGTGGCAGGCGATTGCCGAGCTGAAAGCCGCTGGACGGCCCACCGCCTCGCTCGAAGCGAACCTGTGGCACAAATTGTCCGGGCCGTTGTCGGCGCTGCTGATGCCGCTGCTTGGCGCGGTGGCAGCCTTCGGTCTCGCCCGATCGGGCCAGCTGTTCCTGCGCGCGATCATCGGCATGGGTCTGGGCTTTGCCTATTTTGTCGCCGACAATTTCGCGCTGGCGATGGGCAATCTGGGGGCCTATCCACCAATTCTCGCGGCGTGGGCGCCCTTCTTCCTGTTCCTGATGGTGGGCGAAACCGTTCTGATCCGTACCGAGGAATAGGCCGCGACCGTGGCCCCCGACCCTGCCGCTTCGCCCCCTCCCCCCGCTGCCGCCCCTGCTGTCAGCCGCGCAGATGTGGCCAGCGGCGCGGCGCTTTCCGGCCTGGCGCGGATGGGCGCGGTGATCGAGATCATTACCCAGCCAGCGTTCGTGTGGATGTTCGGCCTGGCAACCTATGGCACCTATGTGGTGCTGTGGGCGACGGTGAACCTGCTCTCGACGCTGACCACGCTGTCGCTGGCGCAGGGCCTGCAACGATCGGTCCCTTGCGCGCCCGACCGGGAGAGCGAGCACGGAGCAGTGCGTTATGCGCTGCTGGTGACGGTGATCCCGTCTGCGCTGGTCGCAGTGGTCATTTCATTGACCGCAGGCTGGATCGCGCCCGCCTTTGCGGTCGACGCAGCGATGCGGCCGCAGCTGCCCGCGATGATCGCGCTGTTCGTCTGGACGCTGCCGCTGACCGTCGCGCTGGAAATCGCCACCGCCGCCGCGCGCGCCAAGCGTGCCTTTGGCCCCGAAATTCGCCTGCGCATCTTCTGGGAGCAGATCGCGCGGCTGATTGTCGCCGTCGCGCTGTATGCCTTGGGGGTGCGCCTGTTCGGGCTGTTCATCGCACATATCGCGTCGCTCGCGGTCACCGCCTGGCTGTCGGTGCGGCTGCTCGGGCGCTATTATGATCTCGGCTTGCTGTGGCGCGCGCCGATGCCGAAGGGCCTGCGCCGCGATACGCTGAAAAGCGGGCTTGCCACGATGCCGCCCAACCTTGCCCGCCGCGCTTTCAACGACCTGCCGCCGGTGCTGCTGGGGCTGGCGCTCAGCGGTTCGGGCGGCGCGGTGGCCGCCGGGCTTTTCGGCATCGCGCGCAAGATCGCCTCGGTCCCGCTGATCGTTCGCCAGACATTCCTTTATGTCCTGGCGCCCCTGAGCGCGGCCCAGCGCGCTGCGGACAAGGCGCAGATCGCCCCGCTCTACCGCTTTGCCAACCGGCTGGCGGCGATCATCGTGCTGCCGCTGACCGGGGTGATGATTGCAGGCGGGGATGCGATCCTGCTGTTGTTCTCGCCCGAGGCGGCCGCCGCTCTCCCCGTTCTCATCGTGCTGCTGGTCGGCCGGGCGGGCGAGACGATCCTGGGGGCCGCCACCCCCATCGTCGAGATGACCGGCCACCGCCTGCTGCCGCTGGCCAATTCGCTGGCAGGGCTGGCCGCCGCCGGGCTGGTGGGCTGGCTGACCATCGCGAATTGGGGCGCGGTCGGCATGGCGCTGGCGGTGAGTGCAGGCGTGATCGTGTCGAGCTGGGCAGCAGTCGGCGAATTGTGGGTCAGCGACCGGCTGGGCCCGTTCGACCGGCACTTCATCCGCGCGCTCGTGTGCGGGGTGGGCGGCTTTGGCGGGCTCTGGCTGGCAGGGATTGCGCTTGCCGGCATGCCCATGGTGGCCCGCGCCGCGATCCAGTTTGCGCTGTTCTTTCCCCTCGTCTGGCTGGGCCTCAAGCTGGGGCTGGACCCCGACGACAAGGCCGCGCTCGGCAAGGCGGGTCGCAAGCTTTGGCTGTGAGATGGCGGCACCGATTGCCCATCGTGGCAAAGCCCGCTAGACCCGCAAAGCCAAGACCGTGCGCGCCAAGCGCGGCGCCAAGAGGAGCCTGACCCCGGTGATCGCCAATAAATCCCTCGACCAGTTTGCCCATTTCAACAATCTGATCGACCTGTTCTTTGCGCGGGCCGACGAACTAGGCAATGCGCCCTTTCTTTGGGCCAAGCGCGGCGGAGCCTGGACGTCGATCAGCTGGAACGAGGCGGCAGGCCAGGTGGCAGAGCTGGCGCATGCTCTCAGGGACATGGGGCTAGCGCGCGGCGACCGGGTAATGCTGGTCAGCGAAAACCGCCCCGAATGGTGCATCGCCGACCTGGCGATCATGGCGGCAGGCTGCATCACCGTGCCGACCTACACCACCAACACCGAGCGCGACCACCAGCACATTCTCGACAATTCAGGCGCGCGCGCGGTGATCGTCTCTGACGCCAAGCTGGCACGCACCCTGCTGCCCGCAGTGCTGCGCGCAGGCAATGCCTGGCACGTGATCGGCATGGAGCCGCTCAAGATCGGCCAGGCGAGCCGCTTCCGCGCGCACAGCTGGTCCGACCTCGTCACGGGCGATGCCATGCGCCAAAGCCAGCTGATGACCGAGGTGCGCAGCCATGCCGCCGCGCTCACCCGCAATGACACCGCCTGCATCATCTACACCAGCGGCACCGGCGGCGCGCCGCGCGGGGTGATGCAGCATCATGGCGCCATCCTCCACAATGTCGCCGGGCCCACCCGCGTGATCGCCGAGGATTTCGCCTGGGAAGACGAGGTGTTCCTCTCGTTCCTGCCGCTGTCCCACGCCTATGAACACAGCGCCGGCCAGTTCTTCCCGATCGGCCTCGGCGCACAGATCTATTATTCCGAAGGGCTGGAAAAGCTCGCCAGCAATATCGAGGAGGTCCGTCCGACGCTGATGGTCGTGGTGCCACGCCTGTTCGAGGTGCTGCGCGCACGCATCCTCAAGCAGATCCAGAAACAGGGCAAGGTCGCCAATTTCCTGTTCGAACGCGCGATGGCGCTGGGCGAAAAGCAGTTGGGCGGCCGTGCCGGGCTGATCGACAAGCCGATGGACTTCATCCTGTCGAAGAGCCTGCGCCCCAAGATCCAGGCCCGTTTCGGCGGGCGGATGAAGGCGATGGTCTCGGGCGGTGCGCCGCTCAATCCGGAGATCGGCGTGTTCTTCCACTCGCTCGGCCTCACGCTGCTGCAAGGCTATGGCCAGACCGAGGCCGCACCGATCATCGCCTGCAACCGCCCCAGCGTGGGGCTGAAGATGGATACCGTTGGCCCGCCGCTCGCCGATACCGAGGTCCGCATCGCCGAGGATGGCGAAATTCTGGTACGCGGCGAACTGGTGATGCATGGCTATTGGCAGAACCCCGAAGAGACCGCGCGCGTCCTCAAGGACGGCTGGCTGCACACTGGCGATATCGGCCATATCGACGAGGCCGGGCACATCGCGATCACCGATCGCAAGAAGGACCTGATCGTCAACGACAAGGGCGACAATGTTTCGCCGCAGAAGGTCGAAGGCATGCTGACGCTGCAGCCGGAAATCCACCAGGCGATGGTGACGGGCGACCGGCGGCCGTATCTGGTGGGACTGGTGGTGCCCGATCCCGAATGGACAGTGGAATGGGCCACCGCGCAGGGGCTGAAGGTGGACTTTGCCGCGCTGCAGGCAAACCCGGCATTCAAGTCCGCCGTCCGCGCGGCAATGGACCGCGTCAACGCTGACCTGTCGGTCATCGAGAAGGTCCGCCAGTTCGCTTTTGCCGAAGAGCCCTTCAGCATCGAGAATGGCGAGATGACGCCATCGATGAAGATCCGGCGGCACGTCATCAAGAGCCGCTACCAGGCGCGATTGGACGGCTTGTACAAGAGCTGAGCCACGATCAGCGGGCGGAGACGCGGCGGTTCCAAAGCTGGAGCCCCGCCTCGGCCAGCAATAGCGGCGCGACCCAGTAGAGCCAGATGCCGAACGCGGGAAGCACGCCTTCGAAATCTTCGAGCCGTTGCGCGAGGCGGCAGAAGACGAAGGTCCAGGTCAGCACCATCGATCGGATCATCCACATCTGGTGGGATCGCCAGCTTTTCTGACTACCACGCCGCCAACCCATGCTGGTCGCGATCAGCCACACGACCGCCAGTGTGCCAGTCGCCCAGCCGCTGGCAGGGCTGCGATGCGGATCGCTGATCGCGAGGAACAGCGCGACAAACGCCATCGTCATGCCTGCGCCGACATAGGTGCATCCGGTGTGGCGGTGCCATTCGAACCCGCGCCGGGTCCAGCCCATCCACAAGGCGGCAAAGCCCGACACCAGAGTCAGAAATCCGGTCAGCGCATGCAGCACGATCCACAGGGAATGATCGGCATGACCCTGCCGCGCACCACCGCCCAGCGCCGGCAGCACGTTGAGCCACAGCACCGGAAGCGTCGAGAGCACTGCGGCCCAGAACAGCATTGTGGGAATGGTCAGGCCGGGGCGGTGATCGATCGGCGGCCATGCCTGGCTGGTCACATCCGCCTCCCCCGGGCTGTTGATCATCGGCTTTGGCTGCATGATGAAGCAAGCGCCATAGCCTCGCAACCCAAACGAAAACCCCCGGGTCCACTGCTGCGGAACCGGGGGTTTCGGGTGACTGTCCGGGCCTGCACCCGGAACGAAGCAGCTTATTCGGCCGCTTCGTAATATTGCGGCGCGGCCTCGTTCAGGATCTCGAGGATCTTCTTGAGCGCGGCGGGCTCGTCGGTCTTTTCCATCGCGGCCAGTTCGCGCGCGAGGCGGCTCGAAGCGGCTTCGAAGATTTGGCGCTCCGAATAGCTCTGTTCGGGCTGGTCGTCGGGGCGGAACAGATCACGGGTCACTTCGGCGATCGACACGAGGTCGCCCGAGTTGATCTTCGCTTCATATTCCTGCGCACGGCGCGACCACATGGTGCGCTTGACCTTGGGCTTGCTCTTCAGCGTTTCCATCGCCTCGCGCAGCGTCTTGTCCGAAGACAGCTTGCGCATGCCGATGCTTTCAACCTTGTTGACCGGAACGCGAAGGGTCATCCGTTCCTTTTCGAAGCGCAGCACGTACAGCTCAAGCTGCATGCCGGCAATTTCTTCCTTCTGAAGCTCCACGACACGGCCGACACCGTGCTTGGGGTACACCACATAATCGCCTACATCAAAAGACAGCGCTTTGGCGGCCATTCAAAAACCTTTCTCAATTCAGGGGAAGTGGGAGTCTTTTCGAACTTGCGGGCTTGCCGTTCGAGTGAATCTCCTCAAATATGTACCGAAAGAAGGACACGCATCAGCGTTTATCTGCAGCACTGATGAGCGCCTCTTAACAGATTCGTCACAAAAAGACCACCCTGTAATGGCCATTCCGGTCCCAAATGGGGTCGTGGACCCCTAAAAACAAGGGTAATGTCAGCTGCCGCGTGGAGCGACGCTACGGAAAGTGCGAACGTTTGCAGGTATGAGCCTGCAGGCCTGCTCTAGTTGGTCCCTCTACCTGTCGGGGAGAGTTCAAGATCGACTGCGCATCTGCCCCCTTATGGGTCAGTTCAGGCACGCATTTCCACTCCCCACCCTGGAGAGGGAGGGGGCGGTGATATCAAAAAGCGTTGAAAGGGGCTCAGTCGCCCTCGCCGGGTTCGGCCGAGAAATAGGCTTCGTACTTGCCTTCCTTGCCCTTGTATTCGTCGGCATCGGGCGGCGAATCGCGCTTTTGCGTGATGTTCGGCCATTCCGCGCTGTACTTGGTGTTCAGCTCGAGCCACTTTTCGAGGCCATCCTCGGTATCGGGCAGGATCGCTTCGGCGGGGCACTCGGGCTCGCAGACGCCGCAGTCGATGCATTCGCTGGGGTTGATGACCAGCATATTGTCGCCTTCGTAGAAGCAGTCCACCGGACAGACTTCGACGCAGTCCATGTATTTGCACTTGATGCAGGCGTCGGTGACTACATAGGTCATCGGCTGTGATCGCTCCCCTGTGTGGCGCACCGGGGCTTTGACCGGTGGGGCATGGTGATTCTGCGGGCCTTGCTATTGCGACAATGCCGGTGCGTCAATAAGGCGCTGCCTTTGCCGCCGATAGCCGGGCTTTAGCCGACCGCTCGGGCCTCGCCGGGTTCGCTGTAGCAGGCCATCGCCTCTGCCAGCGGGCCGCGCCGCCAGGGAAGCTGGTCGATCTGCAGCAGCAGAACGCGCGCGCCCTGCGGGACAGTGAGGACATCGCCGCACCGCACGGCATGGTGCGCCTTGACGACGCGATGGCCGTTGCTGCGGATCAGACCCTGCTCGGCGAGCATCTTTCCCTGCGATCGGCTGCGCACCAGCCGCAGATACCACAGCAGCAGATCCATCCGCATATGGCCGCCCGTTCCCGATGATGCTGCTCCGCCCTTTTCAGCCAATCGCCACCTTCCATTCCTTCAGCGCCGCAAAATGTCCTGCCGCCGCGACATCTGGCGCGACCTCCTGCTTCTTCCTGCGCGCAAGGCCGCGCCAGCGCCATAACGGCGCAGCCTGCAGACCGGGCGCTGCCCCCTCGCGCCGAAAGCCGGCAGCCCGCATCAGCCGTTCGGCATTGTCGGCGCTCAGCCCCATCGAGATCGCCAGCGCCGGATCGATGGCAAAGGTGGCGGTGTCACCACGCCGGTCATGCGCGGCACGGATCAGCTTTTCCGCCATATCGACCCGCAAGGCCTGGTCTCCCAGCACGCGATAGGCCGGGTGCGCGCCCGATGGCAGCGTGCTGGTGGGCACCACGGTGCGCAGCGCCTCGACGCCCGGATCGGCGACCGGCGGCATCGGCCCGCCCGCCTTGACCGCTGCGACCAGCCGCAACAGCCGCTGGCAATCGGGACGGATCATGGCGGCGCAGAAGACATCGAGGCTGCCCAGCCGGATGCCCAGCCGATGCAGCACGTGCCGCCCGGCTGCATCGATCGAGCCGAGCAGCGGTTCGGCAGCAGCGCGCTCCATCGCGCCCCCTGCCTCGATCACCTGCACCAGCAGGGCGCGCAAGGGTCCAGGGCAGCGCCGGTCATCGGCGGCCTTGGCGAGCGACCGCACCGGGGCGAGCGGCTTGAACAGATGCGCATCCAGCCAGGCGGCGACATGCGCCAGCAACGCCTTCTGATCGGCCTTGGGAATCGCCTCGAGTGCGCGGTCGGGCTGGAAACGCGGGCTCGCCAAAGATGCCCCGCGCACCAGCAAGCCGATGCGCTGGTCGTGCCAGAACACGGCGGGACGGCCTTTTTCGTCCGCACTGATCGCCAGCGCTTCGGCGCCATCGGCGATCAGTGCCCTGGCCCGTTGTGCCAGCAGCCCCGGCAGATGCCGATCGGCCGCAGCCACCAGCAGCTTGCGATCGGCCAGCCGCGCCTGCGCATCGACGACAAAGGCAAATCCGCGCAGATGGCCTATCGGCTCGCCGTCGACGCAGATGGAATCGCCTTCCTCGAGCGTCACCGGCAGCAGCGAGGCATCGCCGCCCAGCCCGCGCAGCAGCACCGCGGTCCGCCGATCGACGAAGCGCTGCGCGAGCGCGCGGTGCAGCGCATCGGACAGCCGTTCTTCGACCGCGCGCGCACGCCCGGCCATCTCTTCGGGATCGGCCAGCCAGTCGCGGCGCTGCGCGACATAGGCCCAGGTGCGGATCGCGGCGATGCGCGCGCCCAGCTTCTCGACATCGCCCTGCACCGAGTCCAGATCGGCAATCCGCCGCGCGATGAAATCGACGGGAATGTGCCCGCGCCCCTGGCCCAGATGCTGCCAGAGCTGCGACACGAAGCTGGCGTGATGCTCTGCACCGCGATGCTGGAAATCGGGCAGGCTGCACACCGACCAGAAGCGCCGCACCGCCGCGGTCCCGCGCACGCTGGCGGCGATCTGCGGATCATCGGCGAGACGGCGCAGCACGGCCAGGTCAATCGCCTCAGGCGCGGGCTTGAGCACCGGACTGGACGGCGAGCGCTCCAGATCGCCGATCAGATGCCCCAGGCTGTCGAATCGCAACCGGGATTCGCGCCAGAACAAGGACTTGAGCGGCGGGAACTGGTGCTGCTCGATCCGCTCGATCTCTTCATCGGTGAACTGCGCATCGTGGTGGCCTGCGACCGAGCCGAAGGTGCCATCGCGCTGGTGGCGCCCGGCGCGCCCCGCGATCTGCGCCATCTCGGCCAGTGTCAGCCGCCGCCTGCGCGCGCCATCATATTTGTGCAGCGAGGCAAAGGCGACATGCTCGACATCCATGTTGAGACCCATGCCGATGGCATCGGTGGCCACCAGATAATCGACCTCGCCGGCCAGATACATCGCAACCTGCGCGTTGCGCGTCGCGGGGCTCAAAGCGCCCATGACCACCGCAGCGCCGCCGCGAAACCGGCGCAGCATCTCGGCTACCGCGTACACTTCCTCGGCGGAGAACGCGACGATGGCACTGCGCGGCGGCAGCCGCGAGAGCTTCTTGATCCCGGCATAGCTCAATGTCGAAAAGCGCGGACGGCCGATGATCTCGGCTTCGGGCACCAGGGTGCGGATCATTGGGGCCAGAGCTTCGGAACCCAGGATCATCGTCTCGTCGCGCCCGCGCGCGTTGAGCATCCGGTCGGTGAACACATGGCCCCGCTCGGGATGCGCGCCCAGCTGTGCCTCGTCGATCGCGACGAACGCGAAATCGCGCCCCTGATCGAGTGGCATGCTTTCGGCTGTGGAAAGAAACCAGCGCGCGCCGGGGGGGACGATGCGCTCTTCGCCGGTGACCAGGGCGACCTCGTTCGGCCCCTTGATCTTCACCACCCGATCATAGACCTCGCGCGCCAGCAGGCGAAGCGGAAAGCCGATCAGGCCGCTGGAATGCGCGCACATCCGCTCGATCGCGAGGTGCGTCTTGCCGGTGTTGGTCGGCCCCAGAACAGCTGTCACGGAGCACGGCGAAAATCGGGTCATGGGAGCAGCCTCCGACCCCTTACATCATGGCCGTGCGGCCAAGTTGCAAGAGCCTTTCGGTGGCACGAGCAATCACCTGTGGACAGGTTGCGCCGCTGATCGGGCATAATGCACCGCTCGTCCCGGCCTGCCGGTTTTGCCGCGCGGGTTAATTTGACTTTAACCGGCGTTCTCCACAAGATTCTCGGGCGAGGGAAATCGCCATCATGCCCGTTCAACGCGACGGCATGGGAGGAATGGCGGTAAAAGGGTCGATCTTGTTTCAGCAACGTGAACAGCTTTTGGGGGCCGGTGCCGCCAGTGCCAGACTGTCGCTGGCCGATGCGCTGCCGACGCCGACCCAGCGCACGCCTGCCCTGCCCGCCCCCGCGACCGGCCTCAAGGCCCTGCGCGAGCGCCTGGAGCGCACCCGGGACTTCATCCACGAGACCAACTGGACGCCCGACCTCGGCCAGAATATCGGCAGCCTCGAATGGTTTCGCGGCCTTGCTACCCTGTGCCTGCTGTGCACCGGCGCCTATGCCGTCTGGCCGGGCATCCACCCGCTGGGGGCTGCCGCCACCGCGCCTGCGCCAGTGGCGCTTGAGGAACTGCGCAGCCAGATGATCATGCCGATGGCGTTCGGCAGCGACACCGGCCGCGCGATGGGCGCAACCGACGCCGTCGTTGCGCTGCGCCAGGCGCCCGAGCGCCCGACGATCGAACTGGCTGCCACCATCGGCCGCGGCGACAGCTTCATGCGCGTGATGCAGCGCGCTGGCGTCGGCAGCGGCGACGCGCAGAATGTCGCCAATCTCGTCTCGTCGGTCGTGCCGCTGGAGGATATCCGCGACGGCACCCGCATCGACATCACTCTGGGTCGCCGGTTTGCCCGCAACCAGCCGCGCCCGGTCGAGCTGATCAGTTTCCGCGCGCGGTTCGACATGAATGTCGAGATCGTGCGGGCGGGCAGCGCGCTCGATCTGGTGAAGAAGCCGATCCTGGTCGATGCAACGCCGCTGCGTATCCGCGGCACCGTCGGCTCCAGCCTCTATCGCTCGGCCCGCGCCGCTGGCGCACCCCCGGCGGCGATCCAGGCCTATCTGCGCACCCTGGGCAGCCAGCTTTCGATCGGCAACGACATCCGCTCGACCGATCAGTTCGACATCATCGTCGATTACAAGCGTGCTGCCACCGGCGAGGTCGAGATGGGCGACCTGCTCTATGCCGGGCTCGAGCGCAGCGGCAAGCCGCGCGCCCAAATGCTCCGCTGGAAGAGCGGCAACGGCATGCAATGGTTCGAAGCGTCGGGCGTCGGCGAAGAGCGCGGCGCGTTTGCCCGGCCGGTCAATGGCGCGGTGACATCGGGCTTCGGCTATCGCCGCCACCCGATCCTGGGCTTCCGCCGGATGCACAGCGGCATCGATTTCCGCGCGCGCAGCGGCACGCCGATCTATGCCACCGCTGATGGCGTGGTGAACTATGCCGGGCGCAAGGGCGGATACGGCAATTTCGTCCGCATCGCGCATGGCGGCAACATCGCCAGCGGCTATGGTCACATGAGCCGGATCGCGGTGAGCAGCGGCAGCCGCGTACGGCGCGGCCAGGTGATCGGCTATGTCGGATCGACCGGGCTCTCCACCGGTCCGCACCTGCATTACGAACTCTATCGCGGCGGCCGCGCGGTCGACCCGGGCTCGGTCCGCTTCACCACCCGCGCCCAGCTTTCAGGGAGCGAACTCGCCAATTTCCGCGCTCGGCTCAAGCAGTTGCAGGGCGTGACCCCGGGCGCTGCGCTCCAGTCGCTCACGGCACCGGCGAACGCAAAGCCGGTCGAAGCGAAGCGCGAGATCGAACGGATCGCAGGCACGACGATCGCCTGATCACGCTGCAACGGCGACAGGGATCACGGGCGACAGGAATCAGGGCCAATAGCGATCAGGGCCGCGCGCAGGCATCCAGCCCGTCGCGCTGGACGATGCGGATGCGCCGCGCGATATTGTTGCCATAGCGCCGCACGAAGCCGCTGGGGTTCTTCACCGACCGCTTCTTGGGCAGTGGCAGAGCCGCCGCCATCCGCGCCGCCTCGTCTCGGCTGAGCGAGGCTGCGCCCTTGCCGAAATAGCGCTGCGCTCCTGCCTCGACGCCATAGGTACCGATGCCGGTCTCCGCGACGTTGAGATAGACCTCCATGATCCGGCGCTTGCCCCAGATAGCCTCGATCAGCACGGTGAACCAGGCTTCCAGGCCCTTGCGGAAAAAACCGCCATTCTGCCAGAGAAACACGTTCTTGGCGGTCTGCTGGCTGATCGTCGAACCGCCGCGGATGCGTCCGCCCCTGGCATTGCGCCGAACCGCATCCTCGATCGCCTCGCGATCAAAGCCGCTGTGCGTGCAGAACTTGCCGTCCTCGGCCGCGATCGCCGCCGACACCATGTTGCGGTCGATCCGGTCGAGCGAGGTCCAGTCACGGGTCGCGCCATTCTGGTCGGTCAGCATGGTGATCGTCGTCGGCGGCGGCACGAAGCGATAGAGCGCGACGATCACCACCGACAGAGCGACGAAGCCGAAGACCAGCTTGAACAGAAAAGCGATCAGGCGGGCGATCACCCCGCGTTTGCGCGCTGCCATGCCGCCCTCAGCGTTTGTCGCGCCAGGTCACGGTATCGCCGGCCTTCAGACCCAGCTCTGCCGCGCGCCCGGCCGCGAGTTCCAGCACCGCCGCCACCGGCTCGCCCGAGCTGATCGGGTCGAGCGAATAGGGCGTGGCATTGGCGGCGATGCTCTCGATCGTGCCATCGGCGCGCACGAACAGCAGGTCGAGCGAGATGACGGTGTTCTTCATCCAGAAACTGGCAGGCTTTGGCGTGGGAAAGGGAAACAGCATGCCCGCATCGGGCGCGAGTTCGGTGCGGAACATCAGGCCCTGCGCCTGTTCCTGCGACGTGCGCGCCATCTCGACGGTGAAGCTGTGCGTCTTGCTACCGCTCTTGATGGTCAGCGG
Source organism: Hydrogenophaga intermedia (assembly GCA_943370475.1). Classification (GTDB taxonomy): domain Bacteria; phylum Pseudomonadota; class Alphaproteobacteria; order Sphingomonadales; family Sphingomonadaceae; genus Blastomonas. Next base: position 115,777 of record CALRRI020000002.1, on the reverse strand, counting down.
AACCAGGTCGAGCCCGGCGGGCGACAGCGCGGCCTTTTCGGCTGCCGGGCGCTGCGCCACCGCATCGCTGGGGGCAGAGGCATTGCACGCCACCAGCGCCAGCGTCGCCAGCATCATCCCGCAAAATCTGGTCACCATCATTCTCTCCCGAAATCCTCGTCCAGCCCCGCAATCTCATCCATGCTATCGGCGAAAACAAGTGTGCGGGCGAGCGCAAAATCATGCCCTGCCCGGATAAACGCCTGCAGCTGCTTGCGTCTGCGGTCGGGGTCGGCGGCTTGCTCGGCAAACGGGCCGATGCGCTTGCGCCGGGCAAAGGCGATCGCCGCGCTCGCCGCCTGGTCGCGCCCGGCATTGCGCAACGGCACGCGGTCTGCCTCGCTCACGCCTGCTGCGTGCAGCGCCTGCTCGACGCGGCGCGGGCCAAAGCCCCGGCGCAGCAAGGCCCCGCCCTTCATCTCGGCAAAGGCGGCGTCGTTGACATAGCCCAGCTCCGTGCAGCGATCGGCGATGGCCTCGCAATCGGGCGGGTCGTCACCGGCCCAGCCGCGTTCGCGCAGCTTGCGCTGTAGATACTGCACCAGCCGTGCCCGGGTGGTGGCAAATCGCCCCAGATAATGCAGCGCCAGATCGCGCAGCGCCTGCTCGTCGAGCGGTTTGGGCGGACGTTTTTCACGCTTGCGCTGGTTGGGGGGAGCGGTCATGCGCCTTTTTTGTGCCACAGTCGGGTCGAAATTAGAACGTCTCTCTTCGGCTAGAGCCATATCTGGGGTATTGCGGGGCGATGCGGCCGTCACAAAGCCGTTCATCCCCGATCCATTTGAGCATGGGCAGACCGCGAGGTTCCGGCCATGCAGCGCGAAAGACCGGCCAACCGGCAACGCGCACAGGAAAGCAACGGGTAATACGCATGACGCAATTGCAGCCAACACCAACCGCCGACAGCCTGACGCGCCGCTTCGCCGATTTTGCGACACTGGGCGAAGCGCTGGATTATGCAGCGCTTGGGCAACGCGGGTTCAACTTCCACGATCCGCGCGGCACGTTGGTGCGGCCTTACCCCTATAGCGAACTGCGCACCGATGCGCTGGCGCATGCCCGGCGGTTGATCGCGCGCGGCGTGCGCAAGGAAGACCGGATCGCCATCGTCGCGGAAACCGGGGCGGAGTTTGCCGCGCTGTTCTTTGGCGCGGTCTATGCGGGCGCCTGGCCCGTGCCGCTGCCTTTGCCGACCAGCTTTGGCGGCAAGGAAAGCTATGTCGAGCAGTTGAGCGTGCAGCTGCGCTCCAGCGACCCCAAGTTCCTGTTCTATCCGTCAGAACTCGCCGAAATGGGCAGCGAAGCGGCGCGCCGCTGCGGTGTCGAGGGGCTGGAATGGGAGAGCTTTGCCAGCGAAGCCGCGCCCGAAACCGAGCTTCCCGCCGCCAGCACCGACGATATCTGCTATCTGCAATATTCCAGCGGATCGACCCGCTTTCCGCATGGTGTTGCGGTGACGCATTCCGCGCTGCTCAGCAATCTGGCAGCGCATTCGCACGGCATGCATGTGGTCGAAAGCGACCGCTGCATCTCGTGGCTGCCCTGGTATCACGACATGGGCCTCGTCGGCTGCATGCTCTCGATGGTCGCCAATCAGGTCTCGACCGATTACCTCAAGACCGAGGATTTCGCGCGGCGTCCGCTCGCCTGGCTCGACCTGATCAGCCGCAATCCCGGCACCTCGTGCAGCTATTCGCCGACCTTCGGCTATGACATCTGCGCGCGCCGCATCGGCAGCCAGTCGCGGGTCGAGGAACGCTTTGACCTGTCGCGCTGGCGGCTCGCGGGCAATGGCGCGGACATGATCCGCCCCGATGTCATGCAGGCGTTCGTCAATGCGTTCGCTCCAGCGGGCTTCAAGGCCAGCGCCTTCCTGCCGAGCTATGGCCTGGCAGAGGCGACGCTGGCGGTGACGCTGATGCCGCCGGGCGAAGGCATTGTCGTCGATCTGGTCGAGGAACAGCGACTGTCGGGTGCACCGGTCGATGCCTCCAAGCCGCGCCGCTACCGCTCGATCGTCAACTGCGGCAAGGCGTGCCGCGGCATGTCGATCGAGATCCGCGATGGCGATGGCCGCGTGCTTGCCGACCGCGAGATCGGCAAGGTGTGGACCGCAGGCCCCTCGATCATGCACAGCTATTTCCGCGATCCCGAAGCGACCGAGGCGTGCCTGGTCGATGGCTGGCTCGATACCGGTGACATGGGCTATATGGTCGACGGCTATCTCTATATCGTCGGCCGCGCCAAGGACATGATCATCATCAACGGCAAGAACCACTGGCCGCAGGACATCGAATGGGCGGTGGAACAGCTGCCCGGCTTCAAGTCGGGCGACATTGCGGCCTTCTCGATCACCACGCCTGCCGGCGAAGAGGCGCCTGCCGTGCTGGTGCAGTGCCGCACCACCGACGAGGGCGAACGCCGCCGATTGCGCGACGAAATCCGCGAGAAGGTGCGATCGATCACCGGCATGAACTGCGTGATCGAACTGGTGCCGCCGCGCACTTTGCCGCGCACCTCGTCGGGCAAATTGAGCCGCGCCAAGGCGCGCAACCTGTATCTGTCGGGCGAAATCCAGCCCTACGAACTGGCGGCCTGACGGCGTCACTGCCCCCGGTAGCAGCGGTTGACGTGTTCCGGGCGGTTGCCGTCCGGGCTCGATGTGCGCATATTCCGACCCGAAGGGAACCCATCGCGCCGTCGTCGGTAAGCCACCGGGGATAATTGCGGTGATGGAAACGGTCGGAATATGCTAGCTGTTGCGCCGTGATCATGCCGCCGCCATCTGACAGCCGCCCAAAACCGGCCTGGTCCGAGCCCGATCGGCTGGCGGCACTTTTGCGATACGACATCATCGATACGCCCAAGGAGCCCGAATTCGAGGACATCGTCCGGCTGGCGAGCGATGTTTTCGAAGCGCCCATATCGGTGGTCAACCTGATCGCGTCCGATCGGCAGTGGTTCAAGGCCGAAATCGGCATCGGCGCGCGCGAACTGCCGCTCGATGTCTCGATCTGCGCGCATGCGATCCTCCAGGATGACCTCTTTATCGTGCCAGACACCCTGCTGGACGAGCGTTTCCGCAACAATCCGCTGGTGGACGTCGACGGTGGGCTGCGCTTTTATGCCGGCGCGCTGCTCAGGACCCCGGAGGGGCTGCCGCTGGGCACGGTGTGCGTGCTGGACACCCGCCCCCGGCCGCAAGGCATCACCGATCGGCAGCGGCTGACGCTGGAGGTGCTGGCGCGGCAGGTGATGACTCAGCTGGAACTGCGCCGCGCGGTGATCCAGCGCGACGAGCGTTCTGCCGTGCTCGAGGCGGAGATCGCCAGCCGGGTGCACGCGGAAGCGGCGCGAACATCCAGCGAGGAGCGCTATTATGATCTGTTCAACGCGATCGACGCAGGGCTCTGCGTCTTTGAAATGCGCTACGATCTGGATGGAGCCGCCGTCGATTACCGCTTTCTGGAAGTGAACGACGCATTTGCCGCCCACACCGGCCTGGATGATGCGCAAGGCCGGTGGATGCGCGAGATGGTGCCGGGCCATGACCAGTACTGGTTCGATCTCTATGGCAAGGTCGCCCTGACCGGCGAGCCGGTCCACGTGGAGAGTCATGCCGCCGCTCTCGGCCGCTGGTTCGATGTCCATGCCTTCCGCATCGGTGATCCGGCAGACCGGCATGTGGCGGCCCTGTTCACCGACATCACCGCGAAGCGTCAGTCGGAACGCGCGCTCACGGAGCTCAACGAAACGCTGGAGCAGCGGATCGGCGAGGCGATCGCAGAGCGCGAGGCGACAGCAGAGGCCTTGCGCCAATCGCAGAAGATGGAAGCCATCGGCCAGCTGACCGGCGGCCTGGCGCACGATTTCAACAACATGCTGACGGGCGTGATCGGCAGCCTCGACCTGATCCGGCGCTATCTCGACGCGGGCCGGACCGAGCAGGTGTTCCGCTATCTCGATGCGGCAGAAACGTCTGCCCAGCGCGCCGCAGCGCTGACAGCAAGACTGCTCGCCTTCGGTCGGCGGCAATCGCTCGACATCAAGCCGACCGACATCAACCAGCTGGTGGGCAGCATGGAGGACCTTCTGCGCCGAACCCTGGGCGAGCAGGTGGATATGGCGGTCGAACTGGCCTACGATCTGCCGCCTGCCAGCACCGATGCCAACCAGCTCGAAAACGCGTTGCTGAACCTGTGCATCAACGCGCGCGATGCGATGCCCGAAGGCGGCCATCTGACCATCGAGACGACAACGATGCAACTGGACACGGGCTTTGCCCAGACCGGCGAAGATCTGCTGCCGGGAAGCTATGTGGTGCTGAGCGTCTCGGACAACGGCCAGGGCATGGATGCGGACACCATGACCAAGGTGTTCGAGCCGTTTTTCACCACCAAGCCGATCGGCCAGGGCACCGGGCTTGGCCTGTCGATGATCTATGGCTTTCTCAAGCAGTCAGGCGGCCATGTGCGAATCTACAGCGAGCTGGGCAAGGGCACCAGCGTCAAGCTGTTCGTGCCGCGCAGCGATGCCCCGGTAAAGGCCAGCGAACCGTACAGTTCAGCCCGCCCCGGCGGCGCGGGAGAAACCGTGCTGGTGGTCGAGGACGACTCCGCCGTGCGCATGGTCATCGTCAATGTGCTCGAAGAACTGGGCTATGCCGCGTGCGAGGCCGAAAACGCGCAGGAGGCGCTGCTGCTGCTGCAATCCGACCGCCAGATTGACCTCCTGATCTCCGATGTCGGGCTGCCCGGCCTCAACGGGCGGCAGATGGCCGAAATCGCGCGGCAGGACAGGCCGGACCTCAAGGTGCTGTTCGTCACCGGCTATGCGCAGGGCGCGGCGGTGCGCAGCGGCTTTCTGGACCATGGTATGGATATGCTGACCAAGCCGTTCCAGATTGATACGCTGGCGGTGATGGTCCGCCAGATACTGACACCGTGAACCGCGACAAACGCAGCATTTCCCTTGCACTTTCCCACTGTATTGATATCTTAACACAGTAACACTTATCGCTTGCCTGCAAAGGCGTCTCGCCTCATTTTGGGCGTGAAGCGAAACACGGGAGCGCGAACGGCATGGCGACGCAAACTGCGATTGCGGACAAGAAACTGACGCTGGAGGCTCCCGATCCGGTGCCCGTCGTCACGGCGGCGGATGCAACCGGGCTCGTGCCGGTGTCGGAGGACGTCAAGTCCAAGCTCGATGAAAAGGTCGATGGCTTCATCAACGACCTGGTGGCGCAGGATGTCAACTCGCCCGAGTTCGGCAAGCGTGTCGACCAGATCACCAATATGGGCCGCAAGGAAATCACCGATGCGGCGGGCCAGTCCAACCGCTTTCTCGATCGCCCGGTCAAGGCGATGGACAATGACAATTCGGTCGGCGCGAACCTCGCCCAGCTGCGCCGCACGGTCGAGGATCTCGACCCCGGCAAGAAGGGCGACCTGTTCACCCGCAAGAAGATCTTCGGCATCATCCCGTTCGGCAACAAGATGCGCGACTATTTCGACAGCTACAAGTCGAGCCAGGGGCACATCCAGTCGATCCTCGGAAGCCTGCAGAGCGGCAAGGACGAGCTGCTGATGGACAATGCCGCGATTGACGTCGAACGGCAGAATCTGTGGGTGGCGATGGGCAAGCTCGAACAGATGATCCACGTCTCCAAGACGCTCGACGCGCGGCTGGAGGAAAAGGCCGCAGAGCTGGAGATGACCGATCCCGCCAAGGCCAAGGCGATCAAGGAAACCGCGCTGTTCTACGTCCGCCAGCGCACGCAGGACCTGCTGACGCAGATGGCGGTCACGGTACAGGGCTATCTCGCGCTGGACCTCGTCAAGAAGAACAATGTCGAGCTGGTCAAGGGCGTCGACCGCGCCAGCACCACCACGGTGGCCGCGCTGCGCACCGCCGTCACCGTCGCGCAGGCCCTGGTCGGGCAGAAGCTTGTGCTCGAGCAGATCACCGCGTTGAACACCACCACCGCGAACATCATCGATTCGACCGGCACGATGCTGAAGGAGCAGACCGCCAAGATCCACGAGCAGGCGGCCTCGGCGACGATTCCGGTCGAAACGCTGCAGCGCGCGTTCCAGAACATCTACGACACGATGGACAATATCGACACCTTCAAGGTCAAGGCGCTGGACAGCATGAAGCAGACCGTCGACACGCTGAGCAAGGAAGTCGAGAAGTCCAAGGGCTATATCGCGCGCGCCGAAGGGGCCAGCCAGGGCCAGATCAGCGGTGCGTCTTCGGGCCCGTCGCTGCTCAGCTCGCTGGAGGCCTGAGGCAGGCCCGAGCATGTCCAAATCACTGACCAGCCAGTCCGACCAGATCCTTGCCGATGCCGCCGCGGTCAAGCGCCGCGTACAGATGGGGCCATCGATCGGCAGCAAGTCGCGCGCATTGAAGCGCGAGCATCTGTGGAAGAAGATCGCGGCGATCGCGATCAGCATCGGCGTCATCTTTGTGGCGGCGGGCGTGGTCGGCGCGATCATCGACGGCATCGGCTTTTATGGCGTACTACTCACCGTGCTCGCGGCGGTCGTCGCCACCGTGGTGCTGGGCAGCGGCATGAAGCTCAAGGTGCCGACGCCCGAGCGGCTGGCGAAGGAACCTCTCAAGGTGCTGGCGGGCAAGACCGAAATCTGGCTGGAAAGCCAGCGCCCCGCATTGCCCGCGCCCGCCGTCACGCTGATCGACAACATCGGGGTCCAGCTCGACATGCTCGCGCCGCAACTGCAGACGCTCGAGGAAAACAGCGAGCCCGCGCGCGAGATCCGCAAGCTGGTCGGCGAGCACCTGCCCGAGCTGATCACCGGCTATCGCAAGATCCCGGCAGCTATGCGCCAGGAAAAGCGCGGCGAGCGGACGCCGGACGAGCAGTTGCTCCATGGCCTGGGCGTCATCGAACGCGAGATCGCCAGCGCCACCCGCACGATTGCCGAGGGCGATGCCGACAAGCTCGCCATTCGGGGGCGTTTTCTCGAGCTGAAATATGATGGTGTTGCCGACAGCCAGTGACTAGTCTTGCCCGCATGCTCGACTTCTTCCTCGCCATCCAGAACACCCCCTTTTCCGCCGCCATCGTGCTGATGCTGCTGATCGGCGCCTTGCAGGCCGCTGGCCTTGGCGATCTCGATACCGATAGCGACTTTAGCGAAGCAGGGGGCGATGCGGCGAGCGATGGCCTGCTCGCGCTGCTGGGCATTGGCCGCCTGCCGCTGTTGCTGTGGCTGGCGTTGTTCCTGATGATCTTCGGCGTTCTGGGCTATGCCGGGCAGCAGTTCTGGCAATCGCTGACCGGAAGCCTGGCGAGCGCGTGGCTGGCAGGGCCGGTCGCGCTGGTCGCATCGCTGCCGATCACCGGCGGCGCGGCGCGATGGCTCGCGCGGGTCATGCCGCAGGACGAAACCACGGCGGTGGCCGTCGATTCCCTGGCAGGCCGCTTCGCCACCATCCAGACCGGCACCGCCCGCCCCGGCTCCCCGGCCAGAGCCCGCGTCACCGACGTCCACGGCCACCCGCATTTCGTGATGGTCGAACCGGATAATGCCGATCAGGTGTTGCACGAGAGCGAAGAGATACTGCTGGTGCGCCGTGAGGGCGAGACGTTCAAGGCCATCAGCAGGGGCGGGCATTTTCTGCCGGAGTTGTGAAGGCAGCGGGTGTGTGTATGCTCCGCGACTACCACGATCTCTGAACGCTTCGCCCCCATTTCGATCATCGACGAGCGAAGGCATTGCTGACGGAGCGAGGTAAATATGCGAACAGAACCAGTCGATTTGTACTCTGACGCCACTAACGTTGCCATAATCCGACTTCAGGGCCGCCAGTTCCCGGGAATGCTGATTCAGGGCGATACGTTGCACAACCTGAGCAGCATGGCAGCACATGCACTTGCTGGTGCTGAGCCTGAGTCGGATCACTGGCACGATATCAAGGAACTTGCCGACCAGCTCCAGTCGCGGGTCAGTTATTACGCGCAAGTGCTTCGAGAGCATGGAATGGAGTTACCTTTCCCCGACTGAAACCAATAGCGAGGCCTTCGACAAGCTCAGGCTGAGCGGGTGAAGGAATGCGCAAATCACCTCCAAACCTGCTCCGATTGTCCTCGCAACGCGCATGACCAGCGGTTAGCCTCGCAAACGAAATCGCCGATTCCTGCCAGTCCAAGGAGCCCCCATGTCCGACATCATCCCCAGCGGGGTCATCACCATCGCCATGCTCGTCGGCGTGGTGTTCGCGTTTCTGCTGATCTTCGGGCTGATCATCACCCGGCTGTATCGTCGTGCGACCAAGGAGATTGCGTTCGTCCGCACCGGCTTTGGCGGCGAGAAGGTGGTGATGAACGGCGGGGCTCTGGTGCTGCCGGTGCTGCACGAGACGATGCCGGTCAACATGAACACCGTACGGCTGGCGGTGGAGCGCAAGAATACAGATGCGCTGATCACCCTCGACCGGCTGCGGATCGATGTGAAGGCCGAGTTTTACGTGCGCGTTCGCCCCGATGCCGGCGCGCTCGCCATGGCGGCTCAGACCCTGGGCCTGCGCACGATGCAGCCCGAGGCGCTGAAGGATCTGGTCGAGGGCAAGTTCGTCGATGCGCTGCGTTCGGTCGCGGCCGGCATGACGATGAACCAGCTGCACGAGCAGCGCAGCGACTTCGTGCAGAAGGTGCAGCAGGTCTCGTCGGCCGATCTGGCGATGAACGGACTAGAGCTCGAATCGGTCTCGCTCACCGGGCTCGACCAGACCAGCATCGAGCATTTCAACGCCAATAACGCCTTCGATGCCGAAGGTCTGACCAAGCTGACCGAGCAGATCGAGCTGCGCAAGAAGGCGCGCAACGACATCGAGCAGGATACCCGCGTCCAGATCGAGACCAAGAATCTCGAAGCCGACAAGCGCTCGTTCGAGATCGCGCGCGACAACGAGTTCGCGCGGCTCGAGCAGGAGCGCGAGATCGAGATGCGCCGCGCCGAACAGGCGGCCGAGGTCGCGCGCGAACAGGCGCTGCGCAATCAGGAGGCCGAAGCGGCGCGGATCGAGGCGAAGAAGCTGGTCGACAGCCAGCAGATCGAGGCCGACCGCGCGGTGCAGCAGGCGCGGATCGCGCAGCAGCAGGCGATCGAGATTGCCCGGCAGGAACAGCAGATCGCCATCCAGAACAAGAGCCGCGAGGAAAGCCAGGCCAAGGGCGAGGCCGATACCGCGCGCGCCACCGCGGTCGCCGCCGAAGAGCAGGTGACCACCGCGCGCGAGACCGAAATTGCCGAGCGTTCCAAGCGCATCGAGCTGATTGAGGCGGCCAAGCTGGCCGAGCGCGACGCGATCCGCGTCAAGGTAGAGGCCGAAGCCGAGAAAGCCGCCGCCGCCAACCGCGCCGAAGCGGTGCGGCTGGAGGCGGAGGGCGAATCCGAAGCCGAGAAGCTGCGCGCGGATGCGGCGCGGGTGCGCTTCGAGGTCGAAGCGGCGGGCCAGCGCGCGGTCAACGAGGCGGCGAACCTGCTGTCATCGGACCAGATATCGCTGCAGACCAAACTGGCACTGCTCAAGGTGCTGCCCGAAGTGATCCGCGAGGCGTCCAAGCCTTTGGAAGCCATCGATTCGATCAAGATCGTCAAGGTCGATGGGCTCGGCCAATCGGGTGGCGGCAATGGTGGCCAGGGCATGGCAAGCAGCGGCAACCTTGCCAGCGATGCCGTCGCCGCTGCCCTCAGCTACCGCGCGCAGGCGCCGATCATCGACGGGCTGATGAAGGAACTGGGCCTCAACGGCAGCTCGCTCGACGGGCTGGTGGCGGGTGCAACGCAGATCGAGGCCGCGCCCAAAGCCGACGAGGCGAACTCGGCAGATTAAGCCGCCAACCAGTCACCGCCCGGCATCCGCTCCAGCCCTTCGAACGGCAGGTTCCAGACATAGACCATCGCGGGCACGCTACCGTCTGTGGTCGTGACCTCAGCCATCTCGCGGCGATAGTCATGCGGCGGCGGGTCATCGGGGCCGCAGTTTTCGAAGGCGTCGAGCCAGGGCAGGCTGGCTGTGGGATCGGTGAGGCGCAGCAGGTCGCCCGTCACGGTATCGCTGCCCTCCAGCACCAGCGCCGGGTGCCAGCTGACGCGGTAGAGCGTACCGGTGAGCGTGGCCGTGTCCAGCCATTCGCTCTCGCGCGCCAGCCGTTCGGCGTTGGGATGGTCGCTGCCCCGGCGCAGCGTGCCATAGACGAAGAGGAGCGGCGGGGTCTGGATTGGCGGCATGATCTGTGCCTATCATGCGCGCGGGAGAACATCGATATGCAACGCTACACCAGCTTCGCCGAATTCTGGCCCTATTACCTCAGCGAACACAGCCGCCCGCTGACTCGCGCCTGGCATTATGCAGGGACGTCGCTGGTGGTGCTGCTTGGGCTGGCCGCCTTGCTCAGCGGCAACAGGCTGCTGTTCGCCGCGATGCCGGTGGCGGGCTATTTTTTCGCCTGGGTCAGCCACTGGCGGATCGAGCGCAACCGGCCTGCGACCTTCACCTACCCGCTCTGGTCGCTCGCGGCGGATTTCAGGATGTGGGGACTGTGGCTGACCGGGCGACTGGGGCCCGAACTCAAGCGCGCCGGGGTGGGCTGAGACGGGCCAAGGAACCGGGACCTGAGACCGGCGTAGGCTCATCATCAAGGAGAGCCTTATGACCGACATCCAAGACCATAAATCTGCCGACAATGATGATACCGGCAGCGAACCTGTCGATTGCACCGAAGAAACCGCCCAGCGCGCCGGTGCCAGGCAGACCAGCCTGAAGCCCGATCACGCCACGTCGGACAAGCCCGATGTCGAGCCGGAAACCGACAAGGACGACATCAGCGAAGACGATCTCGACGAGGCGATCGAGGAATCGATGGACGCCTCCGACCCGCCCTCGTTCACCCAGCCCTGACACGCGTTTTGCGGGCAACCAGCAGGGGCAGCAGCGCGAACAGCGCCTGCCCCGCCAGGCCCAGCGCACCCGCCGGGCGCGACAGATCAGCGAGCCACTGTTGCGGCGGTGTGCCCATTGCCACAGCCAGTGCCAATTCGCACAGCAACAGCAGAACAAACGCGGTGAGCCCCATCACCGCACGGTCGGCGGCCCCTTGGAGAGAGACCGATGCACCGACCAGCAGTCGTGCGCGCCAGCCTGTCGCCATCAGCATGATCGGCAGTTCGATGGCTGTGGCTGCGAGAGCGCCTACATGCGGCGCAAGCAGGGTGACACGGAATGTGCCGAGCACAAAGCCCAGCGCAAACGCCTCAAGCCCGTAACGCAGGCCCGCGCGAATCGCCGGGCCGCGCATCCCCATCACACCGTGATCAGCAGCCCGGCGAGCGCGGCGCTCATCAGGTTGGCGAGGCTGCCCGCCGCCAGGGCCTTCAGCCCGAGCCGCGCGATCATCGGTCGCTGGCTGGGGGCGAGGCCACCGGTCACCGCCATCTGGATGGCGATCGACGAGAAATTGGCAAAACCACACAGGGCAAAGGTGACGATCGCGATCGTCCGCTGCGAGAGGCCCGCATCGGGTCCGCCCAGTTCGATAAAGGCGACGAATTCGTTGAGGACGATCTTGGTTCCGAACAGGCCGCCGGCGCGCAGCGCCTCGTCCCACGGCACGCCGATCAGGTACATGATCGGCGCAAACACATAGCCGACGATCCGCTGGAACGACAGGTCAGCGATATTGAACCAGGCGCCGATGCCGCCAAGGATGCCGTTGGCGAGCGCGACCAAAGCGACGAATGCCAGCACCATCGCGCCGACCGCCACCGCCAGCTTGACGCCGGTCTGCGCGCCCATGGCAGCCGCCATGATGACATTGGCGGGGCGTTCATCTTCATATTCGACATCCAGCGGCACCACCGCCTCGTGCGCGATATCGGCGGGATCGTCGGGCATGATGATCTTGGCCATCAGGATGCCGCCGGGGGCCGACATGAACGCGGCCGCCAGCAGATAGTCGATGCGGATGCCCATCGCGGCATAGGCAGCAAGGATTGTCCCTGCGACGCCCGCCATGCCGACACTCATCACGGTGAACAGCTGCGCGGGCTTCAGCGCGGCCAGATAGGGCCGGATCACCAGCGGCGATTCGCTCTGGCCAACGAAGATGTTGGCCGCAGCGCACAGGCTTTCCACCTTGGTGATGCCAATCAGCTTTTCGATGCCGCCGCCCACCCACTGGATGACGCGCTGCATGATGCCGAGATAATAGAGGATCGACACGAGCGCCGAGAAGAAGATGATCACCGGCAGTGCGGCGATGGCAAAGCTGTTGCCTCCGACGTCCGGGCTGGCGAGCGGTCCGAAGATGAAGTTGGTGCCCGCCTGCGCATAGCCGAGCAGATTGGAAACGCCGCGTGCCATGCCCTGGATCGCCGCGCGACCGGCAGGGATATACAGCACCAGCACTGCGATGCTGGTCTGCAGCGCAAAGGCTGCGCCCACCACGCGCAGCCGGATGGCGCGGCGGTTGTTCGACAGCAGCAATGCAATCGACAGGATCAGCGCAATGCCTGCCACCCCCAGCAAAATCCGTGTCATGCCTTGCGCCCGTACCCCGTTGCCTGAATTGTGTGATTGTCCCCCTGCCTGCCTAGCCAGATTGCAGCAGCGGGGGAAGCGCGAACTGCGCTGCGTTGCGGCAGACCGGTCAGACCGGTCAGACCGGCTGCTTGCGGGTCACCTGCCAGCATCCGGCAATGATCAGCGTGGCGCCAGCAAGCGTTGTCCAGCCGATCGTCTCGTCGAACACCAGCCAGCCGAACAGCGCGCCCCAGATGAACATCGAATATTCCAGCGGGACGAGCGCCTGTGCCTCGGCGCGCGCATAGGCATAAGACAGCAGCGATAGCGAGACGATGGCCAGCACCGCCGCCAGCGTCAACAATGCCCAGCCCAAAGGTGCGGCCATGGCGGCGTCGCCCGGCGTCATGCCGACAAAGGGCATGGCAAGGCCGATCCAGAAGGCCATGATCAGGTTCTGCACCAGCACGATTTCCTGCGGGCTGGCGATCTGCGCCTGCTGGCGCTGCAGCACGAGGTTCCAGGCATAGAGCACCGCCGATGCGGTGATCGCGGCAATGCCTTGCCATTGCGCACCACCCTCAACGCCACCCCCGCCGCCGAGCAGACCCAGCCTGCCGCCGGCGATCACCAGCACACCGCCAAAGCCCAGCACCGATGCGAGCACCGCACCACGGCCGATCTTTTCCTTCAACAGCACCGCCGCCAGGAACAGCGCGATGATCGGCGCGATGAAGGTGATCGCCACCGTTTCGGCCATCGGCGTGCGCGCCAGCCCCCAGAAGAACAGGACCGCCATGCCCGAGACCACCGTGCCGCGCAGCAGATGCAGCTTGAGCGCAGGCCCCTTGGGCTGGCGGCGGTCTCCTTTCGCTAGAAACAGCGCGCCTGCAATCACCGATCCGATCGAACAGCGCCAGAACAGCGCCGCGACCACACCGATGTCGATCGTCACCGCCTTCATCGCGGTATCCATCGCGCCGAAGAACATCATCCCGCCCAGACAGGCGAGCACCGCGAGCCACGGCGCGGATTTGATGACGGGAATGGGAACGGGTCCGGTGGCCATGGCCCAGCGCTATCGGCGCAGGCGACGGCGGTGTCTAGGGGTTAGGATGTGGGAGGGCTTGGATGCGGAGCAGTTGGGCAGTGGGGCCTACCCCGCCCTCAGCGGTCCATCAACGCGAGCGCAACGCGAGTCGCATCACGATAGGCAGTGCCGTCATGCCGATGAGCGCCGACGAAGTGCATGAACCGGCAATCGGCATCCCAGGCTTCGGCCCAGTAATTGCCATATTGGCGATAGGGCAAAAGCACCGGATCGGGATCGTTCGCGACGACAAAGCTCGACGTGACCTGCTCGCTGCCCCATTCGGCCATCGCCTCGCGGCCGAGCAGCCCGGTCATCTGGTCCGCGAAAAATCGCGCAAGCTCGCGGCCGTTGCCGCCGCGCGAAAACCCCGCAAAGCCCGCGCAACCGCGAATGTAGCGCAGCCGGTCTGCATCGGTGATGCTGGCCAGCGACCGTTCCATCCGCGACTGGATGTGGCGCTCGTCGAACGCGGTCCGCGCAGGCGGCGGGGTAAAGGCGGTGCAGGTCTGGGCGCCGATATCCCATTCCGGCCCGCCCAGCAGCGTGAAGCTGTGGTTGGAGGCAATGGCATCGGCGACCACGCTGGGATGGCCCAGAGTGACGGTGTCGCTATCGAGCTGGATGACATAATTGTCGCCGCGACGATCGAGGATCGAAAGGAACCGTTCCCATGCCCCGCCCGCGGGAAAGCCGTCATGGTCGACATTGGCAATGTCGATGATCTCGGGCGAACCGCAATGCCAGGCCAGCACTTCGCGATCCTCGGTGGTCAGCGTGCCATCGGACAGGATCACCACCCGGCCCTGGCGCAGATGGCCCCAGAAGGATTTGACCGCGACCAGATAGGGCAGCAGCACGGCGGTGCCCATCATCGAGAAAATCACCAGCCCGTCCTGCGCCGGAACGATCGGCGCAGTTTCCAGCACCGGACGGCACGCGGTGTCATGCCGCCAGTTGTTGAGGCGGGCTTGCAGGCGATAGGGTAGCAATCTGCTCAGCATAGATCTGGCGCTCGGGTTTCGTCCGGGTCGGTCAGACGCCTTAGCACCCTCAAGTTAACCAGTGGCAAACAATACCGGCGCATCGCCTGGCTGCCAGGGCGCAAGACGCAGCATCGCTCGGTCGAACAGATCGGACCCGGTCAGCCCCGCCAGCCAGGCCTGGAGATGCGGCAGCGGCTGCGAGTCGAACCAGGGCTGATCGGTCGCTGCGAACTGGCGGATAAACGGGAACAGCGCGATGTCCGCCAGCGTCGGGTCCGGCCCGCACAGATAGGCCGATGCGCTCAGCCGCTCATCCAGCGCCGCCAGCAGGGCCAGCCCCGCCGATTGATGCACCAGCGGGTCCTCGCCATGGCGCGATGGATATTTGTAGCGATCGAGATGGTGCTTGAACGGGCCGTCGAAGGTTTCCATCAGGCCAGTGTCATCGCCCGCCAGCCAGCCTTCGGGATCGTGCCGCAGCAAGGCCCAGCGCATGATGTCGAGACTCTGGTCGATCACGCTGCCATCGCCCAGCACCAGCACCGGCACCGTGCCCTTGGGCGAGGCTTCCAGCATCGCCTCGGGCTTGGCGCGCAGCAGGATCTCGCGCAGCTCGACCGTCTGGCCGCTGACCAGCAAGGCCATGCGCGCACGCATCGCGAAGGGGCAGCGGCGAAAGCTGTAGAGGACGGGGAGCACGCTCACCATCCAGCGTCAGTCGAGACTGCGGCCCGCACGGCCCGCCAGCTCGGTGACATAATGCCAGGCGATCCGCCCCGAACGGCTGCCGCGCTGCCGTGCCCAGAGCAAAGCGTCTTCGGGATCGAAGGCGAGCCCATAGGCTTGCGCATAGCCGCTGATGATGGCGAGATACGCATTCTGGTCGCAGACGGGGAAACCCAGGCTCAGCCCGAACCGGTCGGCCAGCGCCAGCCGGTCGTCGACCGCATCGCGCGGATTGATCGGGTCATCCTGTTCAGCCATGTGCCTCTCGACGATCGCGCGGCGGTTCGAGGTCACGGCAAGCCGCACATTGGCCGGGCGCGCCATGGCCCCGCCTTCGAGCAGCGAGCGCAACGAGCGCGCCGCGCTGCTGGCCTCGGGCCCGTCAAAGCCGATATCGTCGATGAACACGAAGAACCGCCGGTCGGTGTCACCCAGTTGCATGAACAGCCTGGGCAGGCCGGCAAGCGCGTCGGCCTCACCCCCCACCTGCACCAGGCCAAGCGATCCGCCGCTGGCCTGGATATCGGCGACCGCTGCCTTGACCAGAGCGGACTTGCCCATGCCGCGGGATCCCCACAGCAACGCGTCGTGTGCGGGAAGACCTGCCGCATGGCGACGCGCGTTTTCGGCAAAGCTGGCCTTCTGCGCATCGATCCCGCGCAACCGGTCGAGCGGCACGGCCTGGAGGCTTGGCACCGCCAGCACGCTGTCCCCCCGCCAGACATAGGCGGGCGCAGCGCTCCAGTCAGTCGGCGGCAGCGCGGGCGGCGCGATACGCTCGAGCGCGGCCGCGATGCGGATCAGGGGGTCGGTGTCCTTGTCCATCTCAACCCCTTCCGTTTGTCCCGAGCGTGTCGAGGGACGTTGCGCAACCGTTCCGAATACGTCCCTCGACATCGCTCGGGACAAACGGTGACGGGGTACGCAATAGTCTCAAGCCGCCAGCGCCTCGGCATCGAGCGCATAAAGCAGGTCCGAACCCGCCATCGCCGCCGCCTTGAGACCGCTCGCCTCGGGCACCATCCGCTCCAGATAGAAGCGCGTGGTGACCAGCTTGGCCTTGAGGAACTCGGCATTGCCTTCGTTCGCATCGAGCATCGCCTGGGCTGCACGCTGCTGCTTGAGCATCAGCCAGCCGCTCGCCATCACCGCCATCATCGTGCAATAGGGGTAGCTTCCCGCCAACCGGTCATCGACGCTGGCGCCCACCATATACTCGGTCACCTCGGCGCAATCGCCCGCCAGCTGCGACAGCGCGGGGTGGTTGCCGCAATCGGCCTGCACCTTGGCGATCAGCGAACGCACGACATCGCCGCCGCCCATGCCCAACTTGCGCCCGACAAGGTCCGCCGCCTGGATGCCGTTGGTGCCTTCGTAGATCTGGGCGATGCGGATATCGCGGTAATATTGTGCCGCGCCGGTCTCCTCGACATAGCCCATGCCACCGTGCACCTGCACGCCCAGCGAGGCGATCTCGCTGCCGAGATCGGTGCCATAGGTCTTGGCGAGCGGGGTCAGCAGATCGACCATCTCGCGCGCGCCATCGACGCCCAGATTGGCCCGATCGACATAGCCCGATGCGAAATACAGCAACGCGCGGATCGCCTCGGTCCCCGCCTTCATCCGCAGCAGCATGCGGCGGACATCGGGATGCTCGATGATCGCGACGGGGTCACGCCCCGCCCCGGCGCGCGCCGACTGCACACGTTCGCGCGCGAACCACATCGCCTTCTGCGTCGCGCCCTCGGCAATCTGCACGCCCTGCAGGCCGACATTGAGCCGCGCGTTGTTCATCATCGTGAACATCGCGCGCATGCCGCCGAATTCGGGGCCGATCAGCTCGCCGACGCTCTCACCTTCCTCGCCGAACTGCAGCACGCAGGTGGGCGAGGCATTGATGCCCATCTTGTGCTCGATCGACACGGTCTTCACGCCATTGGCCTCACCCGGATTGCCGTTGGCATCGAGCCGGTACTTGGGCACCAGGAACAGCGAGATGCCCTTGGTCCCTGCAGGCGCATCGGGGGTGCGGGCGAGCACCAGATGGATGATGTTGTCGGCCATGTCGTGGTCGCCGAACGAGATATAGATCTTCTGGCCCTTGATCGCATAGGTGCCGTCGCCGCGCGGGGTGGCGGTGGCGCGCAGCGCGCCGACATCGCTGCCCGCCTGCGGCTCGGTGAGGTTCATCGTGCCGGTCCACTCGCCGGTGGCAAGCTTGGGCAGATACAGCGCCTGCTGCTCGGCATTGCCATGATGGTGCAGCGCCTCGATCGCGCCGACAGTGAGGATCGGGCAGAGCGCAAAGGCCATGTTGGCCGCCCCCAGCGAATCGAGCGCCACGGTGGCGAGCGAGAACGGCAGGCCCTGGCCGCCATGGTCGGCAGGCGCGCTCAAGGCGCTCCAGCCGGCCTCGACATAATGCTGATACGCATCGCGAAAGCCCTCGGGCATCCTGACCGCGCCATCGATCAGACGCGCGCCGACGGTGTCGCCGATGCGATAGAGCGGCGCGAACTCGCCGGCGGCAAACTCGCCCACGCCCTCGACGATCGCCTCGACCAGATCGGGGGTCGCCTCGGCAAAGCGTTCATAGCCTGCCAGTTCGTCGATCCCGGTGATCGTCTTGAGGACGAACAGCTGTTCGGTGGTCGGTGCGCTGAATGTCATGGATTTTTCCCTGCTGTCCCTTGCGTTCCTGCGCTGTATAGGCAGCATCATGCCCGCTTCCAAGCCTTGTGACCCGCGGATTGTGCCCGCCGACGACGCATCGGTCTCGCGCGCGGTATCGCTGCTGTGCGCAGGACAGGTCGTCGCGCTGCCGACCGAGACCGTCTATGGCCTCGCCGCCGATGCATCGCGCGCAGATGCCGTAGCGGCGATCTACCGCACCAAGGGCAGGCCGGATTTCAACCCGTTGATCGTGCATGTGCCCGACATGGCAGCGGCGCGCGAGATTGCGATTTTCGATGCGCGTGCAGAAAAAATCGCCGCCGCCTTCTGGCCAGGGCCGCTGACCCTGGTTCTGCCGCTGGCGGATGGAGCAAGGATCGCGCCCGCCGTCACCGCGGGCCTGCCGACGATCGCGCTGCGCTGCCCGGCGCACCCGGTGATGCGCGCGGTGCTGCAGGCGGGCGGGATGGCGCTCGCCGCGCCCTCGGCCAACCGATCGGGCGCGATCAGCCCGACCGAGGCGCGCCATGTCGCGGCGAGCCTGGGCGAAGACCTCGACCTGATCCTCGATGGCGGGGCATGTGCGGCGGGGCTCGAATCGACGATAGTTGCGCTGCGCAACTTGGACGACGCCCCTGCGGGCTGGCAGCTGCTGCGCCCCGGGCCGATCGATCCAGCCGCGATCGAGGCGCTGCTGGGCGAACCGCCGCTGCCGCTCGTCGATCATGCCATCGAGGCCCCGGGCCAGCTCGCCAGCCATTATGCGCCCGGCAAGCCGCTGCGGCTGAATGCCCTCACCGCTGCGCCGGACGAATGGCTGATCGGTTTTGGCGAGGTGCAAGGCGATGACACGCTCTCGGCGTCGGAGGATCTCGCCGAAGCGGCGGCGAACCTCTATGCCGCTCTGCACCGCGCCGATGCGAGCGACCGGACGCGCATCGCGGTTGCGCCGGTTCCTGTCGGCGGCATGGGCGATGCGATCAACGACCGGCTGAAACGCGCTGCGGCCTGAGCGCTACCTCCCGAACCCCGCCCCCACCGGCCAGCCGGGGCCGCGATAGGCGATCGCCTTGAAGAGCGCGCCCATCTGATCGGGCGATACCAGCCGGTCGAGCGCGGTCATCATCTCGTTCGCCCGCGCGGGCTGTGACTTGGCGAGCATGGCTGCGCGTTGCGCGATGCCGAGCGCCATCAGCCAGTCGCCCTGCCCCACCGGCCCCAGGCAATCGACATCGCCAGCGAGCGCGATCTGCTTCAACTGCGAAAAATCGACCAGAGCGGTGAGATCGGCAAGGCCCGGGTCCTCGAACGGATCGACCTTCTGATGCGCGCGCACCGCCTGCAGCGTGCTGCCCGTCTGGGGAGCGAAATAGCCATAATCGATGAACAGCGCCGCGCCGCCCTGCGCCTTCAGCCGCGCGGCGACCTCATAGGCCATGCCGGCCGCGGCGGGGCAGGTTTCCAGGATCGTTCCGGGCGGACTGTCTGCCAAAGCTGCCGGGACAGCCGTGTCCATTGGCCGGGCGCCTGCGACCGGCAGGAAGCGCTCGCCATTGTGCACCACCACCCGCTCGCGCCAGCCCTGTTCGGTGCGCACGATCTGCCGCACCGGCAGCGCATCGAGAAATTCGTTGGCGACGATCAGCAGCGGCCCCTCGCGCGGCACGCTGTCCAGGCCGTCGTGCCAGGTCGCCTGCGGCACGGACAGCTTCTGCGCCATGCGCAAGGCGGTGCTGCCCTCGATCAGATGCACCTGCGGGCGGAAGTCGAACTGCTCCATCGCGCGCAGCGCATCGGCAGCCAGCGTGCCGCGCCCGGGGCCGAATTCGACGAAATGGCACAGGCCGGGCTTTCCCGCTTGCTGCCACTGATCCGCCAGCCACAGCCCTATCATCTCGCCGAACATCTGGCTGATCTCGGGCGCGGTGATGAAATCGCCGGCGGCGCCCAGCGGATCGGTGCGGTTGTAATAATGCGCGTTGGCCTCGGCCATGTAATGCGCGACGCTGATCGGTCCGGTGGCCCCGATCAACCGGCGGAACACCGTCTCCAGCCCTTCAGGCCCTGCCTCGTCCATGCGCGTCAGGCGATGGCGGGCTGCGGGCCCTTCATCCGGCCGCGCGAGGTAAAGATCAGGTACAGGCCGATCAGGATCATCGGCACGGTCAGCCACTGGCCCATACTAAGGCCTGTGCGTTCGGCAAATTCGATCAGATGGGAATCGGGATTGCGGAAATATTCGACGAAGAAGCGGCTGGCCCCATAGCCTGCGAGGAACACGCCGCCGAGAAAGCCTGGCCGGTGGCGGACGTCGGTCTTCCAGAACAGCACGCCCAGCACCACGGCGAGCAGCGCGCCTTCCAGCCCGGCCTCATAAAGCTGGCTGGGGTGGCGCGGCAGGCCATCGGGATCGGTGGGGAAGATGACCGCCCAGGCAACATCGGTCGGGCGGCCCCAGAGCTCGGCGTTGACGAAATTCGCCAGCCGCCCGAACAGCAGGCCGAAGGGAACCACGCAGGCGACATAATCGCCGACGCGGATGTAGCTGAGCTTGTTGCGCCAGACGAGATAGCCGATCGCCAGCAGCACGCCAATCAGCCCGCCATGGAACGACATGCCGCCCTGCCAGACCTTGAACACCTCGAGCGGCGTTTCGAACAGGTCCGGGCGGTAGAAGGCCACATAGCCCAGCCGTCCGCCCAGGATGATGCCGAGCGTCGAGTACAGCATCAGGTCGTCGGCATGGCGCTGCGCCATCGGCGCGCCGGGCTGTTTCAGCATCCGGCCCATGTACCAATAGCCCAGCAGGATGCCGAACAGATAGGCCAGGCTGTACCATTTGAGCTGGAACGAACCGATGCTGAGCGCCACCGGCGACAGCCCCAGCTCTTCAAAGCGGATGGCGGTCTTGGCAGCAGCGGCAGCAGTGTTGGCGGCTAGCGCCGAAATGGGCAGGATCAAGGCTTTTCCCCACGGGTTTTCCCCTCCATAAGGGTTGGCAAGCACAAGCGAAAGAGGAGAGATTTGATGGCAACCGAACTGGACCAGATGATGGATGAAGCCATCCAGGCGCTGACCGGTGAAGGAGGCATGCTGCCTTTGACTCATTTTGAGAAGTACGGCCAGAAACTGCCCATGATTGCGTCGGCTCCGCCCGCGCTGTCGCATTTCTTTGCCTATTTCTGCATGCAGCACGCCGATGCCGAATTTCTTGTCGATGGCGACACCCGCCTGACCTTTGGCCAGAGTTACGCCGCTGCGCGCAAGGTCGCCGCCGCACTGGTCGCAGGCCATGGCATCGCAAAGGGCGACCGTGTCGGCATTGCCGCGCGCAACTCGGCCAACTGGATCATCGCCTATATGGGCGTGCTGATGGCAGGCGGCGTTGCCACCCTGCTCAACGGCTGGTGGCAGGGGCCTGAACTGTGCGCCGGGATCACCGATGTCGGCTGCAAGCTGGTGCTCGCCGATGATCGCTGCGCTGGGCGCATTGCCGAATGCGGCAATACCGGTGATGCGCGCGTCATCGTGTTCGGCCATGACGGCCCGCCCGAAACGGGCCTTGCTTCGGTGCTCGAAGCGGGCGGGGAAGCGGCGACCGAATTGCCCGAGCTGACTGGCGACGACCTTGCCACCATCCTGTTCACTTCGGGCTCCACCGGCCAGTCGAAGGGTGCGTTCTCCGATCATCGCGGCGTGGTGCAGGGCATCTTCAGCTATGTCGCGCAGACGCTGATGGCGCTCAACATCGTCACCCGCCAGGGAAAGCCGCCCGAAGGCCAGCCCGCGACCCTGCTCAACGTCCCGCTGTTCCACGTCACCGCCGAGGTGCCGGTGCTGCTGCAGAGCTTCGTCATCGGGCGCAAACTCGTGCTGATGCCCAAATGGGATGCCGAAGAGGCGATGCGGCTGATCGAACGCGAGAAGATCAGCTATTTCGTCGGCGTGCCGCTGATGAGCTATGAAATCGCCCAGCACCCCAATCGGGGCCATTACGACCTCAAGAGCTGCGTCACCTTTGCCGCAGGCGGCGCGCCGCGCCCGGTCGAGCACGTCAAGCGGATCAAGGAAACCATGGACTGGGCGTTCCCGATCCTGGGCTATGGCCTCACCGAGACCAACGGCGTGGGCTGCGGCAATTTCAACGAGAACTATATCGCCAAGCCCGACAGCACCGGCCAGGCCTCGCGCCCGCTGGTCGACCTTGCGATCCTCGATGACAATGGCCACCCGCTGCCCTCCGGCCAGGTCGGCGAGGTGGCGATCCGTTCGATCGCGAATTTCCTGGGCTATTGGAACAACGAGGCGGCCACCAACGCCGCGATCATGCCCGACGGCTATTTCCGCACCGGAGACCTCGGCTATATCGACGCCGACGGCTATCTGTTCATCGTCGATCGCAAGAAGGACATCATCATTCGGGGCGGCGAGAACATCAGCTGCGTCGAGGTCGAATCGGCGATCTACGCGCATGCCGATATCGCCGAGGCCAGCGTGTTCGGCATTCCTGACGAACGCTTCGGCGAAATCGTCGGCGCGGTCTATGTCGTGCGTGACGGTGCCAGCCTGACCGATGCGCAGCTGACTGAGTTCCTGTCGGGCCAGCTGGCCGCGTTCAAGGTGCCCGCCAGGCTGTGGCAGAGCGGCGAAGCCCTGCCCCGCCTCGGCACCGCCAAGATCGACAAGGTGTCGTTGCGCAAATCCTATCAGGCCGCCGCCAAGGCCGAAGCGGGAGCGGGCACCTGACCTTAACCCTCATCGTCTATCGATCTTGCCCATGAGCACTGTCGCCAACCAGCGCGCGATCATCGATCGACGCGCCATCGATGATCGCATCGCGCAGCTTGCCACCGAGCTGGGCGACAAGGCGCGTGGCCAGGTGGTGACGCTGCTGCGCGAGGCGCTGGCAGCGGGCCGGGCAGAGATTGCCACGCGGCTGGTCGCCAACCCGGCGGCGGGGCACGACTGTGCAGCGGCGCAATCGTTCCTGATCGATCAGATCGTGCGGCTGATCCACGATTATGTCGTGCGCTTCCAGTATCCGGTCGCCAACCACAGCACCGGCGAGCATTTCTGCATCGCGGCGGTCGGCGGCTATGGCCGCGGCGAAATGGCCCCGCACAGCGATGTCGATATCGCCTTCCTCACGCCGATGAAGAAGAACAGCTGGACCGAGCAGGCGATCGAGGCGATGCTCTATATCCTGTGGGATCTGGGGTTGAAGATCGGCCATTCGAGCCGCTCGATCGACGAGATGGTCCGCCAGGCCAAGAGCGACCTCACGATCCGCACCGCGCTGCTGGAAGGCCGCTATGTCTGGGGCGACCAGGACATCTATCGCGAGGCATCGGTGCGCTTCTGGAAGGATGTCGTCACCGGCACCGCGCGCGATTTCGTGTCGCAGAAGCTGGAAGAGCGCGACGCCCGGCACAAGAAGATGGGCGACAGCCGCTATGTCGTCGAACCCAATGTGAAGGACGGCAAGGGCGGCCTGCGCGACCTGCACACGCTCTACTGGATCGGCAAGTATATCCACCAGGTCCGCTCGGCGGCCGAGCTGGTCGATGCCGGGCTGCTGACGATGACCGAGTTTCGCGGGTTCCGCCGCTCGGCCAACTTCCTGTGGGCGGTGCGCTGCCACCTGCACGACATCACTGGACGCGCCGAGGACCGGCTGACCTTCGACCTGCAGCGCGAGGTAGCGACGCGCATGCGCTTTGCCGACCGGCCGGGCAAATCGGCGGTCGAGCGGTTCATGCAGTATTTCTTCCTCAACGCCAAACGCGTCGGCGACTTGACCGGCGTGTTCCTGGCGCAGCTCGACGACCAGTTCGCCGCGCGCGACCGGCGCTTCATTCCGGCGATCCTGCGGCGGCGTCCGCGCAAGCTTTCGGGCTTCATCCTCGATCGCGGGCGGCTCGCCCTGCCCCGGCCCGATTTCTTCCGCGAAGATCCGGTGCGGATGATCGAGATCTTCCAGCTGGCGGACAAGCACAAGGTCGAGATTCACCCTAGCGCGATGCGCCAGGCGAGCCTCGATGCGGTGCTGATCGACAAGCATGTGCGCGCCGATGCGCGCGCCAATGCGCTGTTCATGGATGTGCTGTGCAGCCCGCGCGACCCCGAGCTGGTGCTGCGCTGGATGAACGAGGCGACGGTATTCGGCCGCTTCGTGCCCGATTTCGGCCGCGTCGTCGCGCAGATGCAGTTCGACATGTACCACCATTATACCGTCGACGAACACTCGATCCGCGCCATCGGCCTGCTCGCCCGGATCGAATCGGGCGAGCTCAAGGACGATCATCCGCTCGCCTATGACGTGATGCAGAAGCTGATCAGCCGCCGGGTGCTGTTCGTCGCGACATTGCTGCACGATATCGCCAAGGGGCGGCGCGGCGACCACAGCGTGCTGGGCGCCGATGTTGCGATGAAGCTGTGCCCGCGCCTGGGGCTCACCGAGGCGGAGACCGAGCAGGTCGCCTGGCTGGTGCGCTATCACCTGCTGATGTCGGCCACCGCGTTCAAGCGCGACCTCACCGACTACAAGACGATCGCCGATTTCGCCGCGATGGTGCAGAGCCCCGAGCGGTTGAAGCTGCTGCTGGTGCTGACCGTGGTCGATATCCGCGCCGTCGGGCCCGGCATCTGGAACAGCTGGAAGCGCCAGCTGCTGGGCAATCTGTTCGAATCGACCGAGGAGGTGCTGCGGCTGGGCCACAAGCAGCACGGCCGGCGCGAGCGGGTGCTGGCCAAGCAGGATGCGGTGCGCAGCATGGTGGCTATCGACGAGGGCCGCTTCGTCCAGATCGCGCGCAAGCTCGACGATGCCTATTGGATTGCCGAGCCCGAGGACATCATCGCCCAGAACCTGCGGCTGATCGATGCGCATGACACCGAACCGCTCACCGTTGCGGCGGAATTCTATCCTGCGCGCGGCGCAACATTGGTGACCGTGAGCGCCGCCGACCATCCCGGCCTGTTCTATCGCATCGCCGGCGGCATCCATCTGGCAGGCGGCAACATCATCGATGCGCGCATCCACACCCGGCGCGACGGCATGGCGCTCGACAACTTCCTGGTGCAGGATCCCTTGTGCCGCCCGTTCATGGAAGAAAGCCAGATCGCCCGGCTGAAAGCTGCGATCGCCGATGCCCTGGCCAACCGCATGGCGCTGACCCCGCGACTGATCGCCCGGCCGACCGCACGCCCCAGAAGCGAGGCGTTCAACATTGCGCCGGTGGTGCTGGTCGACAACAAGGCATCGAACCGCTTCACCGTGATCGAGGTCAACGCGCTCGACCGGCCCGCGCTGCTCAACCGCCTCGCCTTTGCGCTGTTCGACCTCAAGTGCATCGTCCACTCGGCGCATGTCGCGACCTATGGCGAGCGCGCGATCGATACCTTCTATGTCACCGATCTGCTGGGCGACAAGATCGACAGCAAGGCACGGCTGAAATCGCTGGAAAAGCGGCTGCTGGCGGCCGCGTCACCGCAGACCGAGCAGGCAGTGGCGGCCTGAGCGCCTGGCACCTGCCAGCCTAAAATCTGACCGCCTAGAACCTGCCGGTGAGGATCGCCCAGCCGGCCGCGCCATTCATGCCGGTGTAGACGATATAGGCGGGCAGCGCGATCGTGTAGCCGAGCGCTGCAAAGCTGAACGCGGACAGCAGGATCAGATATTCCAGGAAATAGGTGCCCCAGCCGCGCATGAAATGGCGGAAGATGCCGCGCATCTGGACCGCCATCGGATGGTCGGATTCCATCGTGGCCTTGTGCAGGGCAAAGTTGATGATGCCGCACAGGAAGATGAGGATGATTGCCATGGCGTTAATCTAACGCGATTTGGCGTGCGGCGGGAAGCCCTCGAATGACGCTGGACGATTTCGGGACGGATCGTTGCCGAGCTGTTAACTGACCAGCCGGATGATCTCCGCCGGGGGCTTGTCCGCCAGCCGGTAGACCGGCATGTCGCCGACACCCTTCAGCGTCAGGATCTGCGGCAGCTCGAAATGCCGCTCGCCGCGCCCGCGCAGCCAAGTCGTTTCGGACACCGCGATGCCATCGGGATGCGCGGTGCCCTCGATGCGGCTGGCGATGTTCATCGTCTCGCCCCAGTAATCATAGGCCATCCGCGTCTCGCCGATCACCCCGCCGACCACGGGGCCGGTATGGATGCCGACGCGGATGTGCAGGTCGATGCCGGTCGCCGCGCGCAGGTCAGGCAGCCCCGCGATCACCGCCTCGCCAAAGCGGATCGCGGCATCGGCGCTGTTGTGCGACGGGTTGTTGCCGCCGCTGATCGCCAGATACGCATCGCCAATGGTCTTGACCTTTTCGATGCCGGTCTGCGCCGCACATTTGTCGGCCAGCAGGAAGAAGCCGTTGAGCAGATCGACCAGATGCCCGGGCGAAATCCGCCGCGACAGATCTGAAAAGCCGCAGATGTCGATGAACACCACCGAGACATCGGGATAGCTGTCGGCGACCACCTGCCCCGCCTTCAGCCGCGCCGCGACCGCAGGCGGCAGGACGTTGAACAGCAGTTCCTCGGTCTTGGCGCGCTCGGCCTCCAGCGCATCGGACAGTACGAAGCTCTGCCGGTGCGCCTGGCCCACCGACCAGTTGAGCAGCACCATCACCGCCGCGCTGGTGAGATAGGCGAGCGTCGCATAGATGAACGGAACGAGGTCGGCCTCGATCACCAGCATGATGCCGAAATAGACGCACGCATGGCAGCCCAGCCAGGCTGCAAACCAGCGCAGCTGCCCGGCAAAGGCGATGGCAGCAAACGCCATCACGATCAGGCCGTTGATGGCGATCGAGGCATGCAGCTGCACCTGCGCGCGGTGCATCTCTTCGAACAGCAGCGTGTTTTCCGCCATGATCAGGAAGGCGACGCCCAGCAGGCTGGCGAAATCGATCATCGGCCGGGCGGCATAGCCGCGCCAGGCGGTGGCACCGGCATAGCCTGCCAGAATGGCGAGTGCAGGCAGCAGCAACAGCGTGAAGCGCAGCTCGTCCTCACGCGTGAAATACAGCGGATTGACCAGAGCATAGCCGACCAGCATCGCCGCCAGAAAGCCGGCGAAAAGTCGCATATGGACGACGCGGGCCTGACGTTCGCCGGTGACGAAACGGCGCTCGAGTGCGGCATCGACGAACCGTCCGCTCGCCGTCTGTTGGGTCCCCAGCGTGTCGTGGTCCTGCTGCATCATGCCCCCCTCATAGGACTGTTAGGCCATCCGCATAGCCCGATAGCACGCGAGAATTGACAAACCGGTAATGTCACCGCAGCCAAGACCGCAAAACACGAGAGAGGATGGCCTGAATGACCGATTTCGATGACTGGCGCGCGCGTTCCCCGTTCTATGACGAAAGCCATGAAGCGCTCGCACAATCGGTGCGCCGCTTTGTCGAACGCGAGATCGCGCCGAACATCGATCAGTGGGAGGCCGATGGCGAGTTGCCGCGCGACTTGCACCGCAAGGCGGCGGAGGCCGGCATCCTGGGCCTGCGCTATCCCGAACAATATGGCGGCCATTCGGATGGTTTCGATATTTTCCATGGGCTAACCCAGACCGAAGAGCTAGCCGCGGTCGGCGCAGGCGGCTTGACGGCATCGCTGATGACGCATGGCATCGGCCTGCCCCCGGTGCTGGCCTTGGGCAGCGAAGAGATGAAGCAGAGGGTCGCGCCGCCGGTGCTCGCGGGCGAGAAGATCATCGCGCTGGGCATCACTGAACCATCGGGCGGATCGGATGTGGCAGCCCTCAAGACCCGCGCCGAACGGGTGGGCGACCATTATGTCGTCAACGGATCCAAGATGTTCATCACATCAGGCATGCGCGCCGACTGGCTGACCTGCGCGGTGCGCACCGGCGGGGCAGGCGCGGGCGGAATATCGCTGCTGCTGATCGACATGGATGCGCCGGGGGTGACCCGCACACGCCTAGACAAGATGGGCTGGCGCTGTTCGGACACCGCGGCGATCTATCTGCAGGATGTGCAGGTTCCCGCCGAAAACCTGATCGGCCCCGAAAATGGCGGCTTCATCGGCATCATGCGCAACTTCAACGCCGAGCGGCTGGGCATGGCGATGGGCTGCTGCGCCTTTGCGCGGGTGTGCCTGAAGGAAGCGGTGGAATGGGCGCAGACCCGCGAGACCTTCGGCAAGGCTTTGGTCAAGCACCAGTCGATCCGCATCAAGCTGGCCGACATGGCAAGGCGGATTGCCGCAACGCAAGCCTGGGTCGATCAATGCGCCTGGGCGGTCGAGCAAGGCCGCGATCAACCGGCGGATTTCGCGATGCTCAAGGTTCAGGCGACGCAGATGCTCGAGATCGTCGCGCGCGAGGCTGCGCAGGTCCTGGGCGGGGCCAGCTACATCACCGGATCGAAGATCGAACGCATCTACCGCGAGGTCCGCGTCAACGCGATCGGCGGCGGATCGGAGGAAATCATGCTTGATCTGGCGGGACGGCAGCTGTTCGGCGGGAAATGATCGGAAACGGAGCCGGTTCTGCCGCTTCGGCTCGATAACGGTCCGGCCGGCGCTAGCGATTCCCGCGAGAATTGCCCCCAATGGCCTCCTATCCGGGGAGGCCAGACCATGACCGTTTCATGTGACGAAAGCTCTATCGCCAGAACATATTACGAATCGCTTCGCGACGAATTCGAACGCTATGCCTGGGAGGACGATCCTGCCAATCCCGGGTCCAGGCGGCTGAACCCCGAAAAGGCGGAGCAACTCAGGGCCGTTCGCGAAGAATTCGACCAGCTGGACCCGCTCAAAGGGGCAAAGCCTTCCTTGGGTCAATTGTACAAGATCGAGCTGGATCTGACATCGCTGATACCGGAAATGGCTTTGCGGACCCGCTATTGGGCGATCGAGAACCGTTTCCGCAGGGTCGTGCCAAAGGGCGTGGCGGACGCGTTTTTCGCGCGCAAAACTGTCAACAAAGTCGCCGACCACCCGGAAGACGAATTGCGCCACCTGGCCCGGTCAATGCTCGATACGATCCATGCCAACTACGGGGTCAATTTCGATCGGGAAGTTCTCATCCGTCGGCTTATGCGGATCGTCGCGGCTTTGGGCTTCGTCCTGATTGCCGTCACCCTTTTGCTGGCGCGAGAGGTGCTGCCTTTCGCCGCCCAGCAGGGGCTGGTGATGATCACCATCATCGGCATGGCAGGTGCTACCATCTCCACCATCCAGCGGCTGCAGAAGGCCACATCGCGCGACGCCATGGTGGACGACGGCATCTTCGAACTGATGAGCCTGCGAATCGGGTGGGTCAGCGTTCTGATGTCCATCGGCATCGGCGGCGTGTCCGCATTGTTCATCTACGCGCTGGTTTCGGCGGGCCTGCTCGACTCGGTCGTTCCCCAGGTCGCCCTGAACCCAGCAATGCCCCCTCCCTCTCCCCCTGGCCCAACAAGCCAACCCGGCGCGCCTCTGCCGCCAGTGTCGGCCTGCACACCGGGACCGGGCTGCCCGCACTGGGCCGATGCCATCTACAAGGAGCTTGGCCTCAAAGAGCGCAGCGATCTGTTCAAGCTCACGGTCTATGCCTTTGTCGCGGGCTTTGCCGAACGCTTCGTACCCGACACGATCAACAAGCTCGCCAAGGGCGTTTTCAAGGACCCCCAGCCCAAATCGAGCTGATCGCCCCGTTATGACTTGGCGCACTGACGCTGGGACTCCCTGAAACTACACGACAATGCTATCAGGCGACTCGCCTGCATGTCTGTGTCTTTCCGGGAGCGAACCATGCCCTTTTCCGCACGCCGTCACGCCATCCTCAGCCTGTCCGCCGCATCGCTCGCGATCCTGATTGCCAGCCCCGTCAGCAGCCAGCAGGCCGCCAGTCCGGTGGCGCGCTATGACATGGACGTCGGCACCGTCACCGGCCTTGCTGCGATGGGCAGCGGGCTGGGCGGCGGATTGTCGATGATGTTCGGCGGCGGCAACAAGCAGGCGCACGAGCTGGTGCTACGGCTGGGCTCGTCGCGCGCGCCGGCTGCAGGAGCGCCCAAGGCCGACCATTTCATGCCGCCCGTGGCCAAGCTGGGCGCATCGGTACCGCTGCTCAGCCCCAAGCCGGGAACCCGCACCGATGCGGTGCCCGAAGACCTGCCCAAGGACTTCCAGCGCCCGAAAGGCCGGTTGCTGATCTATTGGGGCTGCGGCGCGAAGGCAGGGCCGGGCCAGCCGGTGGTGATCGATTTTGCCAAGCTGTCCGCAGGCCAGGTTCCGCCCGACCTGTTTGCCGGATCGATGCCGATCGACCGATCGGTGAGCACCGGCAATTCCAAGACCTATGGCGAATGGCCCAATGCCGAGACCCGCAAGCTGCTGAGCGCGGACAGCTCGCTGCTCGGCGAGCATCGCATCGCGGGCAATTATTCCCCCGAGATCAAGTTTGCGCTCGCGCAGGACTTCATGCCCGCAATCACCGGCAAGGCCAGCCCGGCGGCAGGCGGCGCGACGCAGATCAGCTGGAATACGGTCACCAATGCCACCGGCTATTACGCCTGGGTGATGACCGCCAAGGCGAACAGCAAGGGCGAGTTCCAGGACATGGTCTGGTGGTCGTCGTCCGCCTCGCGCCAGTTCGGCGGCGCGTTGTGGGACTGGATCGCACCTGCGCAGGTGGCCAAGCTCATCCAGCAGCAGGTCGTCATGCCACCATCGCAGACCAGCTGCACCGTGCCGGCCGACGTCACGGCGGCGGGCGGCGAATTCGCGCTGGGCAATCTCTACGCCTATGGACCCGAGGCAAACTTTGCCTATCCCCCCCGCACCGCCAACGCCAAGACGCCGTGGAAACCCGAATGGACCGCGCGCGTGCGCTATCGTTCCAATTCCACCTGGCTGCTCAACGGCCCCGACATGGGCGCGATGATGAACGGTGGCGACGAGGCCGAACCGCCGAAGAAGAAGAAAAAGTGCAAGGGTGGCCTTGGCGGCCTGCTTGGCGCAGTGGTCACCGGCGAAGGTTGCTGAAGGATTGGCGCGGCCTTTTGTTCATGTTATGTTCCATTCATTGTCCGAGTCGTTCTGAGGGGAAGACGCATGAGCAGCCTGATTTTCTATACCAATCCCATGTCGCGCGGGCAGATCGCGCGATGGGCGCTCGAAGAGGTGGGCGCCGACTATGAGCAGCGCATCGTCGAATACGGCCCAGACATGAAGGGCGAGGCCTATCGCGCGGTCAACCCGATGGGCAAGGTTCCGGCGATCGTCCATGATGGCAAGGTGGTGACCGAATGCGCCGCGATCTGTGCCTATCTGGCAGACGCCTTTCCCGATGCGGGCCTTGCCCCTACGCCCGATGAGCGCGCCGATTATTATCGCTGGATGTTCTTCGGCGCAGGGCCGGTAGAACAGGCGGTGACCAACCGCTCGATGGGCTGGGAGGCCACTCCCGACAAACAGGGCTCGGTCGGCTATGGCCATTTCGATCTGGTGGTCGATACGCTGGCAGGCTGGCTAGACAGCCATGATTTTGTCTGTGGCGACCGCTTCACCGCGGCCGATGTCTATGTCGGGGCCCAGGTCGATTGGGGGCTGATGTTCGGGACCTTGCCCGAGCGGCCTGCATTCAGCGCCTATGCCGAGCGGCTGCGCGCACGGCCTGCCTATATCCGCGCCAAGGCGATCGACAATGAGCTGATCGCGGCGGCCACGGCCGAAGGAGCAGGCGCATGAGCAGTCATGAAGGCGGATGCCATTGCGGCGCGGTGCGCTTTGCGGTCGAGGTCACCGGCAATGCCGAGGAGGCGCCGCGCACCGCCTTGTGCCACTGCGCCGATTGCCGTCGCTGCGCGGGCGCCCCTGCGGTGGGGTGGACGGCGGTGGCCGGTTCGACCTTCCAGCTGACCCAGGGAACGCCTGCGGTCTATCAGTCGTCCGAACTGGCGCAGCGCAGCTTCTGTGGACACTGCGGTACAGGATTGTTCTACATCAACGAAACCGTGCTGCCTGGGCTGGTCGACATCCAGACTGCAACCTTCGACGATCCGGAGGCATTTCCAGCGATGGCGCATATCCAGGCGGCCGAACAGATCGGCTGGATGAAGACCGCGCACGACCTGCCCAGCTTCGATCGCTTCCCTGAGTTTTGAAACCCGAATCCTCCCCGAGCCTGCCTCGGGGAGAACCCCACAATGGTTCATCCCGTCGGGCCGAACACCTTGGGCGTACCGGTTCCGGCCTTGCGTTCCTTGTCGTTGGCGGTGATCGCCTCGAGGATCTGGGGATTGCGGAAGTCGCCGCCGGCATAATCGCGCGCGGACTGGCCGGCGATGGTATCCTGCTTGTCCGGGTTGGCACCGTTCTTGAGCAGCAGGCGGACCATGGCGAGGTCGCGCAGCTGCACCGCGCGGATCAGCGCGGTTTCGCCCGAATTGTTGGTCGCATCGACCTGCGCCTTGCGGGTCAGCAGCGTTTCAACGCCGTCGACGAAGCGCAGGTTGACCGCGGTCATCAGCGGGGTGAGGCCATTCTTGTCGCGCGCGTTGGCATTGGCCCCGCGCTGCAGCAGAAAGCCCATCCAGGTGAGGTCGCGCCGCGCGGTCACGATGTGCAGCGCGGTCTCGCCCGAGGTGATGTCCTTGGTATTGACGATGGTGCTGCCCGGCTCGTTGAGCATCTGCGTCGCCTTGTCGCCATCGCGTTCGCGCACCGCCTTCAGGAAGTTGTAGCTGTCGGAAAACTGGGCGCTGGCAGCAGCAGGAATGAGCAGCGCCACAGCGGCGATGGCCGCGATCCAGAGGCGCGCAAACGGAATGAAACGGGCTGTCACGGGTTGCTTCGTCCTTGAAAACTTGCACCAGGGATGCGGCCAAATGGGCATATCGGCCGCCAATCCCCCTTGAAAGCGGTGGCATAGCAGAGCACAGACAAACCTGTCATGAACAAAACCCCCCTCTACTCGATCGCGCTGGCACTGTGTGCTGCGGCGCTGACCGCCTGCTCGGGCGCCGCCACCAAGCCCGAAGCTCCGCTGGAAGGCGCCCGCATCGGCGGTGCGTTCACGCTTGTCGATCAGGACGGCAAGACGGTGAAGGACACCGATTTTGCCGGAAAGCACCGCATCATCTATTTCGGCTACAGCTATTGCCCCGATGTCTGCCCCATCGACCTGCAGAAGATCGCCGCAGGCTTTGCCCTGTTCGAAAAGCAGCAGCCCGAGCGTGCGGCGAAGATCCAGCCGATCTTCATCACCATCGATCCGGCACGCGATACGCCTGCGGTGATCAAGCAATATATCGCCGCCTTCCATCCGCGACTGATCGGCCTCACGGGCACGCCCGATCAGATCAAGGCAGTCGCCGATGCCTATCTGGTGATGTACAAGGCGCAAAAGCCAGTGGGCGCCGATGCCAAGGGCTATCTGGTCGATCACAGCCGCCAGGCCTATCTGATGGGCCCGAAGGGCGAGCCGATCGCGCTGCTGCCCTATGACGGCACACCAGAGCAGATCGCCGCCGAAATCGACAAATGGACCGCGTGACCCCTTTCTGGGACCAACCACTGGCGAGCCTCGACCGGGCGCAATGGGAAGCCTTGTGCGATGGCTGCGGCAAATGCTGCCTGCACAAGGTCGAGGATGAGGACACCGGGCACATCTACCCCACCAATGTCGCGTGCCGCCTGCTCGACACCCGCACCGCGCAATGCTCTGATTATCGCCACCGCCGCGCTCTGGTGCCCGATTGCCTGCGGCTGACGCGCGGCAATGTGGAGGAAATCAGCTGGCTGCCCTCGACCTGCGCCTATCAGCTGCGCGCGCAGGGCCTGCCCCTGCCCGATTGGCACCATCTCAAGACCGGCAGCCGCGATGCGATGCACGCAGGCGGGCATTCGGTCATCGGCCGCGTGATTTCGGAAGTGCATGCAGGCCCGATCGAGAACCATATCATCGAGGCGGAGCTGTGAGGGCGGCAGCGCCGGGGACCATCGCCCGGCTGTTCGCGCGCAAGCCCCGGCCAGCGTCCCCCGACGCGCCCGAACGGCTGACGATCAACGGGCGCGACTATGCTCTGGTGATCCGCCGCCATGCCCGCGCAAACGCCATCCGGCTGCGCACCGATCCCGCCAGGGGCGCGCTGCTGCTGACGCTGCCCGGCCATGCCCGACTGGGCGAGGCGATCGCCTTTGCCCGCGCGCAGGCCGACTGGATCGAGGCGAGCTTTGCCAAGGCGGGCGCGCATATCGCAATCGAACCGGGGGCGCTGCTGCCGTTCCGGGGCGTTCAGCACCGCATCGATTGGGACATGCGCCATGGCCGCAAGGTCGTTGTTGCCGATGGCGTGATCATGCTGGGAGGCGCACGCGATTCGCTCGAAGCCCGGGTGATGCGCTGGCTGCGCGCTGAGGCCAAGCGCCTGTGCGCGGCGGACCTGGCGGAATACTGCGCCCGTGCGGGCGTCGCCGTGCCTGCGCTCGCGATCAGCAACGCCGCACGCCGCTGGGGCAGCTGTTCGGCCAATGGCACGATCCGGATCAACTGGCGGCTGGTGATGGCCCCCGATGAGGTCCGCCGCTCGGTCGTCGCGCACGAAGTCGCGCACCTGCGCCACATGAACCACAGCGCGGATTTCTATGCCTGGCTCGACGCGCTGTTCGAAGGCGACCGTAAGAGCGCCGACCGCTGGCTGAAAGCGCACGGTCGCGGGCTGTATCTGGTGGGTGGGGGCTGAACCCCGCCGCACTCCCAGGTTTGAGGGGAGGGCGCGGGACGTCATGCTGCCGCCATCCGACCCCTTTGATTAGTCCGGCCACCTGTCTTCGCGCCAATCGCGCGACGTATGGATCACACGCAGGATTGCCACCGTCAGGCTATCGTCCGCGAGAGCATAGGCGAGGATATAGGGAAGCTGCCGCACGGATTTTTCGTAAGTGCCGCTAATCCGCCCCGGATGACCGGTAGCAAATTCGCCCAATTGCTTGCCGGTCTTGTGAATGGCGCGCACAATCCTTTCGGCCGCATCCGGATCATCTGCGGCGGTGTGACGAAGCGCTTCGAAATAATCGGCTTGAGCCCGCTCCGACCAGAACACCGGCCGCATCAGCGGTTCGCTTTAGCCTTGCGCGCTTCCGCGATGATCGCCTCGGCCTGTGCGACAACCTGCTGATGAGGGATGACACGGCCGGCCGCCACATCGGCAAGACCCTGCTGGATGCCTTCGATAATCTCCAGTTCCCGATCCACATAGGCGGAAAGCGCCGCAGCGGCGAGATAGGAACGACTGCGGTCGGTGCCCTTGGCAAGGCGCGACAGCTTGTCACTCACCTCCAGTGGCACGCGGATCGTCATGGTTGTGCTGTTCATAGGGCCACCAGTGTGTTCAGGTGTACACAAATTAGCACAACCACAGGCCGGCCACAATCACACCGTCATCGACGTGCCCCTGTAGATCCGCGCCCGGTACCGCGAATCCTGCGCGTCGGGCAGCGGGGCACCGACCAGCAGGACGGCGCGGGCGAAGCGCTTGAGCTCTTCCTGATGCTCGACCGCGTTGCGCGGCTCTTCGGAGCGGATGCGGCGGGTGAGGTTGATCTGGTTGGTCGGGACATCATGGACCAGCCGCTCGTTTTCCACCGCCAGCGTCGCGGTGAACGCATGCAGCGTCGTCTTGACGAAATTGGCGAGCGCGAACGCCGGCCCGCTCTGGCCAAAGGGCACATCGGGCGAGACCAGAACCAGCTGGCAGCCATCATAGAGCGAGGCCTTGCGGCCGATGCGGAAGTGATGCGTGAGGTTTTCCTCGCACAGATCCCTGAACTCCGCCGGATCCAGCATCGCGCCGTCTTCGAACAAGCGGTCGGGCAGCCCCGCCATCGGCGTCGAGACGACCGTAGTCGGCCGCCCGAAGTCGGTCAGCGCCTGGTCCATCGCGCCCTCGATGTCCGCACCGCACACGCGCACGGTCACCTTGTCGGCGACCTCCTTGTCGAGAACGCCAAGCACTCCCGCGCCGCCGGCCTCGCTGCGGGTGAGCAGTACCATGCGCGCCACGCCCAGGCCGCCGATCAGATGGTTGGCCGTCTCGGCGATGTAATCGGCCAGATGCTCGCCGATGACCCACACGGTGGTGCCCTTCATCCGGTCGAGCCGTTCCTGCTTGGGGCTGCCGAACATCTCGCGCTCGGTATACGAGCGTTCGACGCTGAGCCCGCCCGAGGGCATGAAGGTCTCGCCGCTGACCGCGCGATCGGCGAGGTAGAACACCGTCGCCTGCGCCACTTCGCTCTCCTTGGGCATCGCGCCCAGATGCAGCTGCGACAGCACGCCGCGCCCGACCTTGTCGGCCTCCTTGCCGATGCGGTCCTGCGGAAGATACGGCATATCGTCGGGCGGGGTGACCATCAGCCAGCCGGTCAGCCCTTCCGCAGTGCCGCTGCGCTCCTGCCAGTCGGCATGCTGGAGCAGATAGCCCGCCGAGCGCAGGCGCGCGAGCAAGCGCCCGGCAATGTCGGGGGTGAGCAGATAGCGATCCCAGGTGCAGATGCCGTCGCCCTCTCGCGCGAGTTCGAGACACAGCAGCCGCAGCGGGTCGGGGGTCGAGCGGTCGTGGCTGAGATAGCCGGTGTCGTTGCGCGCCAGACGGCCCAGCACATGCGTGACCTCCGCGCCTTCGCGGATCGATTCGATCACCGCAGCATAAATCGCATTGAGCCGCTTGTTTTCGAGGATCAGGCGCGCACGGCGCAGGAACAGGCCAGGCTTGCCGCCGGTGCCCGACAAACGGTCGCCATCGACCGGCCCCGGCGCGATGGCGTTAACCTGTATTTCGGGGCCGAGGAAGCGCGAGAAGCTTTCGACCATCGCTCGCTGCCCGGCCTTGGACACGGCATAGTCGGCGCGGTTGGGATAGGCGACCGCAAGGAACTTCTCGCCGCCGAAATAGGACGACACGTTTAGGATGTAACCGGAGCCCTGCTTCTTCATGATCGGCACGACATAATGCATCAGCAGATAGTTGCTGATGAGGTTCGCATCGAGCGTCCAGCGCCAGGTATCGAGCGGCATGTCGATGACCATGTCTTCGGCGCCCGCGACCCCGGCGTTGTTGATCAGGTAATCGATGCGGCCGAACTCTTCCATCGTCGCATCCGCCGCCTTGCGCAGCGAATCGAAGTCGCTGACATCGACATTGGCGATGAACTTGATCCGCCGCTCGACGCCCGAAAAGCCGACATCCTGCAACTCGCCGACGATGCGTTCGCGCGCCGCCTCGAGCTCACTTTCGCGCCGCGCGACCATCATCACCTTGGCGCCTGCCAGCGCGAGCAGCCGTGCGACCTGTCCGCCGATCCCGGCAGAGCCGCCGGTGATCAGCGCAACCTTGCCCAGGTGCAGCCCCGTGATGTTCTCGGCAAAGCCCAGCATCGCCTTGCGCGCGCCGGTTTCCTCGCCGATGTTGGCGGGCAGATACAGCGAGGTCTCGGTGATCTTCTGTTCCTTGAACACGATCCGTGTCGCGTGGCCTGCGGCAAAACGGATATTGTCCTCTTCGGCATTGGTATAGCGAACGATCTGGTTGCCCCAGACCGCGCGCTGCTGGCGGCCGTGCAACGCCTCCACCCGCGACTCGTCGCGCCAGATGGTGATCAGCTGCGCGATCGCCGCGGTCATGATTCGTCCGAAGCGGTCGCCATTGCCATCGGTAGGCGACGACATGAAGACGTAGCGCGGATCCTGCAGCAGATCGGTCCGCTGCTTCCAGTATCGTGCCAGCGTTCGTGCCAGCGCGATCGCTCCGGAAAGCTCGATGTCGAGCAGCAGATCGACATCGGCATCGGTTGCGCCCGCCAGCGTCGCGGAGAACAGGTTTGACGCCTTGACCGGCAGGATGATGGCGCTGTTGATCGGGCCGTGCGCGTCGGAAAAGGCCCGCAATACCGCCTCCATGCCATCGGGCTCGGCGCGGTTGAAGCGCATGATGTCGATGCCATTGCCCAAATTCTGCGCGCGCACCCGTGCCTCGGCCTGTGCGACATCGACCTGTCGCGTCAGCCCCAGCAGCACACGCGCGCCCTGCAGCAGCTGAATTCGCGCGATTTCAAGCGCGTCTTCCCACTGTTCGCCGGCCGCAATCAGCACGTTGAGACCGGTGCCGTCGAGCGAGCGCATCGACGGGCGCGTCATATAGGTGGAGCGCGAATCCTTGCGCACCTCCATGCCGTGGGTGACGTCGATCTCGTTGCCGTTGAGCGCAGCGGATTCGTCGCTGGCGAGGAACAGACAGGCATCGGCAATGTCGCCGGGCACCGGCAGCGTCTTGGCGGGCTTTGCGCCCCCCATCGCGCGCTTCAGCGACATGCGACCCATGAAATAGTCCGCCGTGGCACCATCGCCCTCGCCCTGCAATTTATCCATCGAGGCAAACACGGTGCGGATACGTTCGCTTTCGATCGGGCCTGGGAACACGGTGTTCACGCGAATGCCCTCGGCACCCAGCTCCTTGGCCAGCTCCTGGCTGAGCGCATTGAGCGCCGCCTTGGGCACCACATAGGCGGTGCGGCCATGATAGCGGGTGTGCGCGAAGATGGTCGAGATGTTGATCACCGATCCGCCCGCCGGCATGATCGGCGCGGCGGCCCGCGTCAGGTTCCAGCTGACGCCCAGCAGGTTGCGCATCGCATCGGCAACGGTCTCGCTATCGCCGTTCGCTTCCATCTCGGCGCGGGTCAGCGGCACGTTTTCCAGCGTCTGGCGGGGACCTGCAGACCCGGCATTGTTGACCAATATGTCGATCCGGCCAAGCGCAGCCTTTACGGTCTCGATTCCAGCGCGCACCGATTCAGGGTCGGCACCGTCCAGGATCACGGTGAAGACGCGCGATTCCTCCACTCCGGTTTCGGCAAGCAACGCAGCCTTGGCCGCCTCCAGCCGTTCCGCCGTGCGTCCGGTCATCACCAGGGTCGCGCCCTCGCCGATGAAGCGGCGGATGATCGCACCGCCCAGATTGCCTGCAGCGCCGGTGACCAGCGCCACCTTGCCGCAAAGGCGTCCTTCGGTGCCTGCATTGGCGGTTGCGCTCGTCTTGGTCGCCTTGGTCTTGCTGCTCGTCATGTCGGTAATCCCCTGCCGCGCCGTGTCCGGCGGCTTATGTTTTCAAGTGTTGGATGCGGCCCAGTATTCGAGCAGCTCGTCGCGGCTGCGCAGGCCCATCGCCGGCAGCGCATGGTTGACCACGTAGGTCGCGCCGGTGTGCCGGTTGTCCCACATCGCCTGGTGCGCCTCCGGCAGCCCGTCCCAGTCCACCACCAAAGGCTCGGTGACGCTGAGCAGCCCGCCTGCGATCATGTTGTTCATCATCGTCACCTCGTGCGCATTGCACAGATGGGTGCCGAAGATGTTGGCGGTGGGCATGATGATCCGGCGTTGCCGGGTCCAGACCTGCGGCGCGTAGAAGGTGTAGCGGCGGCCTGCCATCTCCTCGGCATAGACCACGCGCCCGCCGAACGGCTTGACCAAAGAGGTCGAGACGCCGAGCGAATCCTGGCCTGCGCGCTCGATCACCAGATCGGGCACGCCGCGCGGATTGCCCGGAGACCCCAGGATGCGGCCGACGGCGGTCCCGAAAGGTTTCATCGTGTGCTGCTGATAGCTGCGCACACCTTCCTTGAACCGTTCGATGTCCGTGCGGGCATCGGGCAGGCGCGGCAGGCTGTCGGGCCAGATGAACTCGCTGTCGCGGCGCTTCAATCCTTCGAGGCTGATGATGCCCTCGACCGATTCCTCCAGCCCCAAAGATTGCAGGAATTCGCGTTGGCCGTCGGTGGTGGTCACGATCACCGTGCGCGCCTTGTACAGCCGCGCGGCCTCGATCATTTCCAGACCCAACGGATCGGCAAGATCGCGGCTGCCGGGACCATAATAGAGCAGCACCGACTCACCACCGCGCAATTGCGCGCGCGCCAGCATGTCCGATGGCGAGGCGCTGCCGGTCTTGCCCATGAAGGCGAAGTGATAGCCCGACGAGGCTCCGTAGAATGCCAGCGTGCCGTTTTCCTCGAGCAGCTGGAAGCTGCGCGGGAAGGCGGTTTCGCCCGCATGGCTGACGACGAAATCGGCAAGCTTGCCTTCGTTGATCCGCCGGTATTCGTCGAGCAGCACAGAACCATCGGCCTCCCAGGCCCGCGCCGCATCCGGTTCGTCAGGTACGGCCGTGAACAGCGCGGCAAAGCGCGGGTCCTTGCGGTTCAGCGCGCCGACGGCGCCCTGCTCCTTCACAAAAGCCGCGCGATCCTCGCTGGACACCAGCCCGGTCGCCTTGAGCCCCGACTTGATGCTGCTTTTCAGTGCATCGAGCCCGGTACCGGTGGCCGAACCTTCGACGAAGATCGTCTTGCCCGGCACGATCTGCAGCGTGGTGAACAGGCAGCGGGTGATGGTGCCAAGGTTCAGCACATACGAGCCTGCCTGCTCCAGCGTCAGATCGGGCGGTACGCGGTGCAGCTGCGGCCCCTGCACGTTGAGGAACTGCGCATGGCTGCCGGTCTTGGTCTCATAGCCCTGGATCGCAAACCCTGCGAACATCGGGTCGTCGCCCGCCTGCGGTGAGAGCAGGTCGCTGGTCCCTGAATAGACCACCACCATGTCGCCGACACGCAACCGGCCCTCGCCCTTGACCTCGCTGCCCAGCGCGGCAACGAGCGCCAGACCGCCAGAGCCTGTGATCTGCACGTCCTCGTCATGGCCATCGAACGGCGAGACCGGGATGCCGGTGAGCGCCCAGATGTCGTTGAAGTTGACCTCGCTGGTCAGCATGTAGACCAGAGCCTCGTTGGGCTCGGGCGCGACCACAGCCACGATATGCTCGCGCTCGTGAGACGCCGGCGGGCCAAAGCGGGGCGCACCGGTATCGGGGTCTCGGCTGATGCCGAACGCGAGCTGCTTGTGCGGGATCGCGGTGATGCCGGGATAGAAGGGCGCGCCGACCGGCAGCAGCTGCCCCGATGCGATCATCTCGGCCTTGGTCGCCTCGTGCTCGCTGTCGATCCACACACCGTTGCGACGCACCGGCAGCGGCGGGCTCTGCTTGTCCATGAACTGGCGGATGCCGGTCTTGCCGCCTTCGGGGTCGATGATCGCTTCGGCGAAATGCTCGCCCTCGCGCTTGAGCCCCGCGGCCATGCCCTCGGTCCAGCCGGTGCGCACGGCGTCGAGCGCGCGGGCACCCGCAGGCCCGCGTCCTGCCCATTCGAGCTGCCTGAGGATGCGCTGGAGGAACGGGTCTTCAAGCACCGCCTCCAGATCGATATGCGCGGGCTTGGCCCAGCGCTTGGTCATCGCCTTGCGGTCGGCAAAGGCCTTGCCGAGCGGGCTTTCC
This sequence comes from Hydrogenophaga intermedia, assembly GCA_943370475.1. Taxonomy (GTDB): domain Bacteria; phylum Pseudomonadota; class Alphaproteobacteria; order Sphingomonadales; family Sphingomonadaceae; genus Blastomonas. The sequence goes on along the minus strand of CALRRI020000002.1, from coordinate 74,359 downwards.
GCACCGTGCCGCGCATATTCGCGCACCATGGCATGCGCGAGGCTGAGCACATCGTTGGAGGCATCCGCCACCTGTTCGATCGCGCCGATCTCGAGCGCTTCGTCCGCGCTGATCGCGCGTCCGCCCAGGATCAGGTCGAGCGCATCGCGCAGCCCTTCGCCCGCGCGCCGTTCGGCGAGCAGACGGGGCAGCCGCTGGGTGCCGCCATAGCCGGGGAGCAGCCTGAGGTTGATCTCGGGCTGGCCGAAGCGCGCGACGGGTTCGGCGATGCGATAATGACAGGCGAGCGCGAACTCCATGCCGCCGCCCAAAGCCACGCCCTGGATCGCCGCGATGCACGGCTTGCCCATCATCTCGATCTTGGAGAACGCCAGCTGCGCATTGCTGGGCAAAACGCCCGCTTCCTCGACCGAGTTCACTTCCTCGAGCATCTGGCGGATATCCGCGCCGGCAACGAACGAGGCGGTGCCCTGGCCTGTGAACACCACCGCGATGACATCATCCTTGCGCGCGAGATGCTCGACCACGATCACCAGTTCGTCGATCGCACGTTCGTTGAGCGCATTGACCGGGGCGTTGGTGACGGTGACCGTCGCGACGCGCTTGCCGTCTCCCAGGGCATTGTACTGGATCAGGAAATAGCGATAGCGCTCGAACAGCGCCTGTTCCTCGGCCAGCGTCTGCTTGCGCCGCCAGGCAGCGACGGCGGTCTGCAGCGCATCGATGCTCTCGGGATTGCGCAAAGTCGAGGTATCGCCGATGTCGCCACCCTCGACGATCGCGCGGACCATGCGGCGCATGTATTTGCCCGACCGCGTCTCGGGGAATTCGGAGACTTCGAGGAAATCGGATGGCACGGCGACCGCGCCCTTTTCCGTCCGCACCAGATCGGTGAGGCGGCGGCGGTCGTCCTGCGTCAGCCTGCGTCCGGCCACAGCGGTGATGAACGCAATGGGCGTCGCGCCCTTTTCGCGGTGCGGCGCGCCAACGACAAGCACATTGCCCACCGGCGAGCCCGGGTCGAGCGTCTTGTCGCGCAGGATCGCGCCTTCGATTTCCTCGGTACCGATGCGGTGGCCCGAGACGTTGATGACATCGTCCGACCGGCCATGGAGCGAGAACGATCCATCCTCGTGGCGGATCGCGAAATCGCCCTGGGTATAGGCCCAGGTCCCACGCCAGCGCCCCCAATAGGTCGACGCATAACGGCCGGCATCCCCTCGCCAGAGTGGGTTGACGCGGATGCCACCCGACACGTTCTGCAACGTGAACTGATCGGTATCGCCCCAGATGGTGCGCGTGAGATACGGATAGGGAAGCGCGATGACGATCTCGCCCTTCTCGCCATTCTTCGCGCGCCGCCATGGCACGCCACCGGGCCCGTCGCGCTCCAGCCCGAATTCGAGCGGCGGCGCATCGGCATCTTCCACCCACACATCGCCGACGATCCAGGGCAGCGGGTAGGTGTGCGCATCGGCGCGCAACGGAAAGTCCGAATTGCCGTAGAAATGCGTCCAGGCGATGCCGCCATGCTCGGTCGCCCAGTAGCTGTTGATATACCAGGGCGTCACATGCTCCATCGCGAACGCCTGCACCGAAGGCGACGTCGGCTCGGCGCAGAAGGTCGCGACTTTCAACGATGACATGTCGTAATTCTGGATGTCCTTGAGGTTCTCCGGATCCTGCATCACGCTCTTGAGGAAGGTGACGCCCGCCTTGAAGATCTGCACCTTGTGGCGCTCGATGATCGAGGCGAAGCGCCCTGCGTGCGGGAAGACCGGCGAGCCTTCGGTGATGATCGTGGTGACGCGGCAGAGCAGCGAGCCTGCGATCTGATAGCTTTGACCCGTGATCCAGCCCGGATCGGCGACGACGAACATGACATCGCCGGGCGACGCATCGAACGCCACCGGCATGGTCGCGGCGACACCGGCGCAATAGCCGCCGTGCACATGCACCACGCCCTTGGGCTTTCCGGTCGAACCCGAGGTATAGATGATGAAATTGGGATATTCCGAATCCACCGGCAGCGGCTTCGATGCGGCCCAGATCGCGCGAACGAAATCGGTGTCGGACAGTGCCAGCAATGCGGCCTCGTCGGCAACGTCAAACCCTGCCGCACGGGCGGCGGCGAGGATCTGCTCTGCGGCCTGACCGGTAAGGTCATGGCTCCAGTGATCGCGATCCGCATTCCAGACCAGGTCGGGCTGCGCGGTGTGGCGCACCACCACCACCGCATCGACGCGTGGCGGTGAATCCACCAAAGCCGATGCAATCGCCATGCGCAGATTGGCCGCTTGCGCAGCGTTCAGAGCAGAACCCTGCGCCAGATCGTCGAGCGCACGGCCCACGCCGCGCATGACATCGGAGCGTTCGACGGTCACTTCCCCGTCGAGCAGCTCGGTCACCGCATCGGTGATCCGCGCGCGCACGGCATCGCTGACCTCAAGCGCCGGATCGTCCAGCGCGCCTGCGAGCAGATGCATCGCGGTGCCGACACCGATGAAATTGTCGAGCGCAGGATCGGTGTAGCTCGTCTTGAACGGCACCATCTGAGCGTTGCGATAACTGCCATCGGCGGTGATCACGATCTTGGCACCAGCGTCGGCGATACGATCAGACAGGGTCTTGTCGCTGAACCCGCCAAACACCGGCGTGTAGATGATGCCGGACCGCTTGGCGCCTTCGGTCCAGTAGATCTGCGCGGGGATCGACGGCATGTTGAGCGCGATGCGATCACCCGCCTTGAGCCCCAGCGCCGCCAGCGCCAGCGAGCATTTTGCTGCCTCCAGCATCAGCAGCTTGCGGCTGACCGGATAGCAATCGACCGGACCACCGCGGCCGTTGTCGCTCGACATGTTCCAGCGGTCACCCTCGAAGATCAGCGCGGTCTCGTCGCCATGGCCGGCTGCGACATGACGGTCGACCTCGTTGAAGCCGCTGTTGGTGAACGCCCCTTCGAACCAGCGCCAGTTGGGCGCATCATCGGCATTGAGCCCGCGTTCCCACGGCATGTAATCGGCTGCAAGGTCGAGCGCGCGGGCCGCACCTGTGTCCGCATCCCAGCCGGTCCAGCCGCCTGCGTCGCGGTCGAAAACGGCCCAGGCGTGATGATCGGGCAGATACCAGCAGATCGCACTGCGCGCCTGTTCGCCATGAAAGGCGCCAGGGTCGGCAACGCAGGCATTGCGCATGGCATTCCAGCTGGCCGAATCGGTCAGCGGGTTGCTCTGGGGTGAAATGGCGGGGGCTGCCACCGGAACCAACGCCGTCAGCGGACGGGCCTGAACGGGCGGGACATGGGAAAAGAAGGCATGAGTTCGCAGCTCTCCTGCCGCTCCGGTCTGTCACGATTCCCAAATCGTGCAAGGCCGGGTCCGGCGAACGAAACAAATGTCTCCCAGGACAGAGATAACATAATGTTTCAAAGAGCGGTAGGGGCTGCTTGGGCCCCGGCGCTCAACGCTGGTGCCAGCGCCCCACAGCGCGGCTCACCGCCTGCATCAGCTGCATTCTTTGCGGGATCCCTGCGGTGGTCTCGCCCAGCATGACCGCTACGGCATAGCGGGTTCCGTCGGGCGCGGTCATGATGCCGACATCGTTGTAACCGGTTGAAACCGGCGGCAGATCCTGGCCCGTGCCGGTCTTGTGGAGGAACTGCCAGCCAACAGGAACGCCCGCTTTCAGCCGATTCGGACCGCTGCGCGTGCGACCAAGCGTGTCCAACATCAGCCGGGTAGAGGACTGCGAGAGCAATTCGCCCCGCGCCAACCGGGCCAAAGCATCGACAATCCCTTCCGGACTCGCCCCATCGATCGGGTCAGCGACATAGGCGGACAGCAGGTTGCGCCGCCGGTCGAGCGGGACGCGGTCGCGCGCCGCCTGAAAGGCGCGACCGGCAGAAAGCTCTTGCCGCCACTCGACGCCCGCAATGCCGCTCTGCAGCAGCCGTTCGCCGGGACCGAAGCGGATGTTCGAAAGCCCCTTGCGGCGCAGGAATTCGTTGACCACGCCCGGGCCACCCGCCGTCCGCAACAGCGCATCATTGGCACTGTTGTCGCTGGCGGTCAGCGCCTCGTCGATCAACGTGCGCACCGTTTCGCGCACCGTGCCCTCTCGCGCCACGCGGGTCGCCAGCGGCTGGTGGAACAGGGTCAGGTCATCGCGGGTGATCGTGACCGGAGTGTCGAGCGACAGCTCGCCGCGATCGACCTTTTCCAGCACTGCCATCGTCACCCACAGTTTCGAGACGCTCTGCTGCGGGAAAAGCTCACCGCCGCGCTGGCCGACCACCCAGTCGCCATCGATCCGCCGCACCGCGATCCCGGTCTTGCCGGGGAAGCCGCGCCACAGGGCCGCCAGCTCGTTGCGAAGCCCCTGCGGCGCATCGTTCGTCGCGCGCGGAGCCAGGGGTGGCGGCACCGGCTGGACGCGCGCGGGCGGCGGCGGCGCTGCAGGCCGGGCCACCTCGCGCGGCGCAGAAACACAGGCGGCAAGCGAGGCCGTGACCAGGAACAGGATCAGCTTGCGGGCGAACATGCGGCGGCTTTCTGGCGATGGAGTTGATCGACACATTAATACACGGGCCATGTACACGGGCTTAAGCGATCTAACCGCGAGTTCCGTCACCGGGGCGGGTTTTGCGGCGAATGAGTCGCTGAACGCGGTGAATGGCCTCATTGTTCTCCCCTCCCGCCTTTGGGAGAGGCGGGGGTTCATGGCACCAGCACCGTATCTTCAGCCACTGGCAGCATCTCCGGATAGTCGCTATTATAGTGCAGGCCGCGGCTTTCCTTGCGCTCGAGCGCGCAGCGGACGATCAGGTCGGCGACCTCGATCAGGTTGCGCAGCTCGACCAGATCGGGGGTGACGCGGAAATTGCCGTAATATTCTTCGACCTCGCTGCGCAGCAGTTCGATGCGGTGGCGAGCGCGCTCCAGCCGCTTGGTGGTGCGCACGATGCCGACATAATCCCACATGAAGCGGCGGATCTCGCGCCAGTTGTGCTGCACGATCACCTCTTCGTCCGAATCGGTGACGCGGCTTTCATCCCAGGGCAGGATTTCAGGCGGCGGTCCCAGCTCGTCCCAATTCTCGATGATGTCGGCGGCTGCGGCATCGCCAAAGACGAAACATTCGAGCAAGGAATTCGACGCCAGCCGGTTTGCCCCGTGCAGACCCGACTGGCTGACTTCGCCCGCTGCATACAGCCCCGGCAGGTCAGTGCGCCCCTGGAGATCAATCAGCACGCCGCCGCAGGTGTAATGCTGCGCCGGGACGACGGGAATCGGATCGCGGGTGATGTCGATGCCCAGCCCCAGCAGCTTTTCGTAGATCGTCGGGAAATGCCCCTTCACGAAATCCGCAGGCTGGTGGCTGATGTCGAGGTGCACATAATCGAGCCCCAGCCGCTTAATCTCGTGATCGATCGCGCGTGCGACGACATCGCGCGGAGCCAGTTCCATCCGCTCGTCGAAATCGCCCATGAAGCGATAACCAGTATCAGGGATCAGCAGATGCCCGCCCTCGCCGCGCACCGCCTCGGTGATCAGGAAATTCTTGACGTTGAGGTTGAACAGGCAGGTCGGGTGGAACTGCATGAACTCCATGTTCGAGACGCGCGCACCGGCGCGCCAGGCCATCGCGATGCCGTCACCGGTCGCGCCGCGAGGCGCCGTCGAAAACAGATAGGTACGCCCCGCACCGCCGCTCGCCAGCAGGGTCGCGCGGGCGGTCAGTGCCTCGACATGGCCGGTCGCGCGGTTGAGCGCATAGGCGCCCCAGATGCGCTTGTCGCCCGCAGGCGCGGCGCGATGCCGGTCGGCGATCAGGTCAATCGCGACCATGTCGGGCAGCAAAGTGATGTTGGGGTTGGCGAGTGCTGCCCGTTCGAGCGCCTGCTGCACCGCCCAGCCGGTGGCATCATCGACATGCACAATGCGCCGGTGGCTGTGCCCGCCCTCGCGAGTCAGATGCAGGTCGTCGGCATGGTCGCCGCCGCCGCCGTTGCGGTTGAACGGCACGCCCAGGTCAACCAGATGCTGGATCGCGGCAGGCGCGTTCTCGACAACGAACTCCACCGTCTCACGGCTGTTGAGGCCGGCGCCCGCAACCATCGTATCCTCGATATGGTTGCCGAACGAATCGCCCTCTTCGAGCACGGCGGCGATGCCGCCCTGCGCCCAGGCGGTCGACCCGCCCGAAATATCGCCCTTGGCGAGCACCAGCACCCGGCAATGCCGCGCGAGGCTGAGCGCAGCGGTCAATCCCGCCGCGCCTGAGCCGATGATCAGGACGTCATGCGTCTGGTCCTGCGCCATCACTCAGGCAACCGCCTTGGTGAGATTGAGGAAGACGTCTTCCAGATCGGGCTCGCGTGTGGAGACGTCTACAATGTCATAGCCCGCCGCGCGCACCCGGGTCATCACCTGGCCTGCATTCAGCCGGTCCTTGCTGTAGCCGATCTCGATCACCCGGTCGGTGATCTTGTGGACCTTGTCGAAATCCGGGTCGGCCGGCAGCGCGGCAATGTCCTGGTCGAGCGTCAGCACGATCAGCTTGTCGCGCGCCATGCCGACCATTTCGGCGGTGGGCTTGTTGGCGATCAGCCTGCCATGGTTGATGATAGCAATGCGATCGCACAGTTCCTCGGCCTCTTCGAGATAATGCGTGGTCAGCACGATGGTAACGCCTGCGCGGTTGAGTTCGCGCACATAATCCCACAATTGCTGGCGCAGATCGATGTCGACGCCGGCGGTCGGTTCATCGAGCACCAGGATCGGCGGCGAATGCACCATCGCCTTGGCGACCAGCAGCCGCCGTTTCATCCCGCCTGACAGCGTGCGCGCATAGGCGTCGGCCTTGTCCTCCAGCCGCACCGCACGCAGCAGCTCTGCCGTGCGCCGCTCAGCCTTGGGCACGCCGAAGAGGCCTGCCTGCAGTTCCAGCGCCTCGGCCGGGGTAAAGAACGGATCGAACACGATCTCCTGCGGCACGATGCCGATCGACGCCTTGGCGTTGCGCGGATTGGCGTCGATGTCGAAGCCCCAGATGCTGGCAGAGCCCGAGGTCTTGCGCACCATGCCCGACAGGATGTTGATCAGGGTGGATTTGCCCGCGCCATTGGGCCCTAACAGGCCGAAGATCTGTCCGCGCGGAACATCGAAGCTCACGCCGTCGAGCGCCAGCTTGTCGAGAGCCTTGCCTGCGCCTTTGTAGACCTTGCGCAGGTTGTCGATGGATATGGCAGCCTCTGTCACGGCAAGCGGATTAGCCGGATGACGGGGGGAGCGCAAAGGGAAAGGTGGATTTGCCCGCGCTGTGTGCAGGTGCAGCACAGATGCTGCCTAAAATTTACGCACGCGTTCGCATCTGCACAAATTTTGAACTTCTGTCCGCGATGCGAATTCACAATTCGTTAGGATTCACGGGATTCCAGCACTTGGCACGTGGTTTGCGTAGCTTTCCTGCGGTGACGGGGCACAGCCTCGCAATAAAATTACCAAAGGGGGCGTAATGAAATTCATCATTGCCATCATCAAACCGTTCCGGCTGGACGAGGTGCGTGAAGCCCTCACCGGCATGGGGGTCGCGGGCATGACCGTGACCGAGGTCAAGGGCTTCGGCCGCCAGAAGGGCCAGACCGAAATTTACCGCGGCGCCGAATATACCACCAACATGGTCCCCAAGCTGAAGCTGGAGATCGCGGTCAGTGACGACATCGCAGCCCAGGTGGTGGAAACCATCCAGGCCGCCGCAAACACGGATTCCATCGGTGACGGCAAGATCTTCGTTTTCGACCTGGCGGCTGCGACGCGCATCCGCACCGGCGAAACCGGCGACACGGCACTGTAAGGGGAAAGGGGAATGATGAAACCTTTGCACACAATTGGCGCTGCCGTCGGGACGACCGCGCTTTCGATTTTCGTATCGGCGCAGGCCTGGGCAGCGGAAACCGCTCCGGCTGTTGCCGCTGTCGCCGAAGAGGTGGTGGAAGCTGCCGTGGAAGGCCCGATCAAGGCGCCGACCGTCGAACAGATGGCCGGCATGGTCGACAAGGGCGACACCACCTGGATGCTGATCTCGTCGGTGCTGGTGCTGATGATGTCGATCCCCGGACTGGCGCTGTTCTATGGCGGCCTGGTCCGCAGCAAGAACATGCTCTCGGTGCTGATGCAGGTGCTGACCATCGTTTCGGTCGCATCGCTCGTCTGGGTGAGCTGGGGCTATACGATGGCCTTCACCAGCGGATCGCCGTTCATCGGCGGGTTCGACAAGATGTTTCTCGCCGGCGTTGATGGCACCACCTTCGCCGCGACCTTCTCGAACAATGTCTACATTCCCGAACTCGCGTTTGTGATCTTCCAGATGACCTTTGCCTGCATCACGCCGGCGCTGATCGTCGGCGCGTTCGCAGAGCGCATCAAGTTCACCCCGCTGATCATCTTCACCGTGCTGTGGCTGACCCTGTGCTATTTCCCGGTCGCACACATGGTCTGGTACTGGGCAGGCCCGGACTTCCTGCCTGACGCACCGACCGATACCGGCTATCTGTGGGGCATGGGCGCGCTCGACTTCGCTGGCGGCACCGTGGTTCACATCAACGCAGGCATCGCCGGCCTGGTCGGCTGCCTCGTGATCGGCAAGCGCCTCGGCTACAAGACCGAGAACATGCCGCCGCACTCGCTGGTGATGACCATGATCGGCGCGTCGCTGCTGTGGGTGGGCTGGTTCGGCTTCAACGCCGGCTCCAACCTGGAAGCCAATGGCGTCACCGCGGTTGCCTTCATCAACACCTTCGTCGCCACCGCAGCTGCCACCGTTGCCTGGGCCGTGATCGAACAGATCGTCCACAAAAAGCCCTCGCTGCTGGGTGCTGCCACCGGCGCCGTCGCTGGCCTGGTTGCGATCACTCCGGCATCGGGTCTGGCTGCTCCCATGACGTCGATCCTGCTCGGCTTTGCCGCCTCGATCGTCTGCTTCTTCTTCGTCACCACGGTGAAGAACAAGCTGGGCTATGACGACTCGCTCGACGTGTTCGGCGTCCACTGCATCGGCGGCATTGTCGGCGCGATCGGCACCGGCATCGTCGCCGATCCCGCACTCGGCGGTCAGGGCTTCTTCGACTACACCGTATTCCCCGCTGCTGTCGGCGAATACGACATGGCTGCGCAGGTCATCACCCAGATCAAGGCGGTGGGCATCACCATCCTGTGGTCCGGCGTGGTCTCGGCGGTTCTCTTCTATGCCCTCAAGTTCACCATCGGCCTTCGTCCGACCGAAGAGGTCGAACAGGCTGGCCTCGACATCTCGGAGCATGGCGAACGGGCTTACAATTACTGAGTTTTCAAGTTTGGTCTGTGGCGGGAACCGCTAGCCCCGCCACAGACCTCCAGAGGTTCCTCCTGCGAACTGACAACTCAAGGCCGGGGTGGCAACATCCCGGCCATTTTTTGTGTCCGTTCCGTATGCATGGTTTCGCGCCCGCGTACGCGCTTCGCCAGGCATTTGGGTTTCACATCGAAACTGTATTGACAAAGCTGTCAGTAAGGTGAGACCATTGCTCGCATCAGACCGCTGCAAAAGGCGGCACCCCCGGGGCTTCGCACCCGGATAGCGCAAGAGCATCAAGGAGAGAGCCATGGCCACCGTTTTGAAAGAACCCGGCGCCAGCCTGAACTACGACATGAGCAGCTCTGGCTGGTACGTCGACGACAACTGGCAGGCGCCATTTGCCGAAATGCGCGCGCACGACCCCATCCACTGGACCGAAAATGGCGCGTTCGGCAATTTCTGGAACGTGACCAGCCACAAGGCGATCCAGCATGTCGAGGCGCTGCCAGAGATCTTTTCGTCCTCCTACGAACATGGCGGCATCACGCTGGCCGATCGCATGGACGAAAACGACGCCACCGAACTGGTGATGCCGATGTTTATCGCGATGGACCGGCCCAAGCACACTGGCCAGCGCCGCACCGTCGCGCCCGCCTTCACCCCGTCCGAGATGAAGCGCATGTCCGACGACATCCGCATGCGCACTGCCGAACTGCTCGACACCCTGCCCTGGGACCAGCCGTTCGACTGGGTCGACACGGTCTCGATCGAGCTGACCACGCAGATGCTCGCGATCCTGTTCGATTTCCCCTGGGCCGACCGCCGCAAGCTGACCGAATGGTCCGACTGGGCCGGCGACATCGAGCTGGTGCACAGCGAAGAGATGCGCGCCGAACGCTTGCGGCACCTGTACGAGATGGGCGCCTATTTCAAGAATTTGTGGGACGCCAAGATCAACGCCGAGCCGACCCCCGATCTCATCTCGATGATGATCCATTCGGATGCGATGGCCGAGATGGACGAGCTGGAGTTCATGGGCAACCTGATCCTGCTGATCGTCGGCGGCAATGACACCACCCGCAACTCGATGTCGGGCCTGGCTTATGGTCTGCAGCAGTTCCCCGAGCAGCGCGAGAAGCTGGAGCAGAACCCCGCGCTGATCCCCAATGCGGTGCAGGAAATCATCCGCTGGCAGACGCCGCTGGCGCATATGCGCCGCACCGCACTGGAAGATTACGACCTGTTCGGCAAGCAGATCAAGAAGGGCGACAAGCTGGCCCTGTGGTACATTTCGGGCAATCGCGACGAGAGCGTGTTCGAGGATGCCGACAAGATCATCGTCGACCGCGAGAATGCTCGCCGTCACTTGGCCTTCGGCTATGGCATCCACCGCTGCGTCGGTGCGCGCCTCGCTGAACTGCAGATCGCGATCCTGCTCGAGGAAATGGCCAAGCGCCGGATGCGGGTCAACGTTCTGGCCGAGCCCGAGCGCGTGCGCGCATGCTTCGTCCACGGCTATCGCGCAATGCAGGTGAGCCTGAGCAAATATTGAAGCCGCCATGGCGGCCGTTGCGTAACTGTGTCATCGTCCCGGCCGAACTGGACCGGAACGATGACACGGGAACGGACAATGGATCGACGCAATTTTCTTCAAAACGGCATGCTGGGTCTGGCGGGGCTGGGCGCTGTCGGTCTGGCCAGCTTTTCCTTCGGCGGCGCAAGCGCGCGGGCCAAGGGCAACTTCGAGATTACCAAGACCGACGCTGCCTGGAAGAAGCAGCTGACGCCTGATCAATATTATGTGCTGCGGCAGGAAGGGACCGAACGGCCTTTCACCAGCCCGCTCGACAAGGAAAAGCGCGCCGGAACGTTCATCTGCGCCGGCTGCCAGCTTCCGCTGTTCTCATCGAAGACCAAGTTCAACAGCGGCACCGGCTGGCCCAGCTTCTATGCGCCGCTGCCCAAGGCCGTGGGCACCAGCACCGACCGGCTGCTGGGTTATGCGCGCACGGAAGTGCACTGCAGGCGGTGCGGCGGGCATCTGGGCCATGTCTTCGATGACGGCCCCGAACCCACCGGCAAGCGCTATTGCATGAACGGCGACGCGATGCTGTTCCGGGTGGGCAAGGCGTAGACATGAAAAATCCTCCCCGAGCCAGGCTCGGGGAGGATTTGAAGGCATTCAGAAAAATCAGCCGACGCGCTTGACGCTGTCCTTGTGTGCGCCGACGCCGCCGGTACGGGCACCGCCACCACCGCCACCGGGACGACCGCCGCCACCCGAGCGGCCACCGCCGCCACCGGGACGACCACCACCGCCCGAGCGACGACGATCACCGTCACGCTTGGGACCGTAGTTGCGGCCACCGGGGCCACCGCGCTCGCCGCCGCTACGTTCACCACCGCGACCGCCACCCGAATTCGCGGGCGCCTTGACCGGCGGGGGAAGCTGGGCTGCAGCTTCGGTGAAGCCCTTGGGCAAGGACATCGGGACCGGCTTGACCTTGGTCAGCTTCTCGATGTCCTTGAGCAGCGGACGCTCGTCATTGCTTACGAACGCGATCGCGATGCCATCCGCACCGTTGCGCGCAGTGCGCCCGATGCGGTGGACATACTGTTCGGGCACATTGGGCAGATCATAGTTGAACACATGGCTGACACCGTTGATGTCGATGCCGCGCGCCGCAATATCGGTTGCGATCAGCACCTTGATGTCGCCATCCTTGAACGCCTGCAGCGCCGCGGTGCGCTGGCCCTGGCTCTTGTTGCCATGGATCGCGGCAGAGCGGATGCCGGCACCGGCCAATGCACGCACCACCTTGTCCGCGCCGTGCTTGGTGCGGGTGAACACGAGCGCGCGTTCGGGGCGGATTTCCTGCAGCTTCAGGGTGAGCAGCGCCTGCTTTTCACCCTGGCTTACAAAGGTGACATACTGTTCGACGCGTTCGGCCGTGGTCGACTGCGGTGCGACTTCGACGCGGACCGGGTTGTTTAGGAAGCGCGCGCCCAGCTCGGCAATTGCCTTGGGCATCGTCGCGGAGAAGAACAGGCTCTGGCGCTGCTTGGGCAGCATCGATGCGATACGCTTCAAGGGCACGATGAAGCCCAGATCCATCATCTGGTCGGCTTCATCGAGCACGAAAATCTCGACATTCTCGAGCGTCAGCGCGCGCTGTTCGATCAGGTCGAGCAGGCGGCCTGGGGTCGCCACAAGCACATCGGTGCCCGCCTGCAGCTTGCGCTTCTGCTGGTTGATCGGCACGCCGCCGAAGATGCAGTTGACCGACAGATTGAGATAACGCGCATAGACGCGAATGTTCTCGGCAATCTGGGCGGCCAGTTCGCGCGTCGGCGACAGGATCAGCATGCGGCAACCCTTGTGGCTGCGGCCCTTGGCTTCCTTGGCGAGGTGATGCAGCGAGGGCAGCGAGAAGGCTGCGGTCTTGCCGGTGCCGGTCTGCGCAATGCCCAGCAGATCGCGGCCCTGCATCAACGCGGGGATGGCGTCCTTCTGGATCGGCGTGGGGGTGTCGTAACCCTTGGCGTCGAGCGCGCGCAGGATCGGTTCGGCAAGGCCAAGTTCATGAAAATAAGACATAGGATACTCTTTACAGAGCAACGCGCGACACGGCCCAATTCGGGCGGCGCGCGCATTGCGGGGTTCAGAAGCGCCCGGACGGTTCCGGATGCTTCAGGAAAACGCCCCGCGTGAATTGGGATGTTTGGAATTGTAGCAGCGGGGTTTCAGGACCCGGCCCTTCGTGTCAGCCGCTGCCCGGAAGGGCTAGGCCAGAACGATGTTCACGCTGCCGGTTCATAAGGGGCATTGGGAAGGATTCCCGTGCCGAGGCGCGCTGCTTGGAGCGGCATATGGCCGCGATGTGTTACAAATGCAAGGAGATTCGCTGGCAGGCGCCGGCGGGGCCTGAAATCAGGCGGCTTCCTGCACGTCTGCCGGGCCGCCGATCAGCACGAAGCGGCGGTCGCAATAGCCGCATTCGACATAGCCCTTCTCGTCGATCTGCAGCCAGACGCGCGGATGGCCGAGCGCTGCACCACCGCGAATATCGCTGGCGCCATCGCAGGCAACGCGGGGGGCATGGGTGCGAACGGTTTCAGGAGGCGTGGTCATGGATCAGCCAATTATCAAAACTGCTGCGGCTGCGCAATCGGGCTTTGTCGCCCGTGATCAGGCCTCACCCAGTTTCTCGAGCACGCTGCGCGCCCGCGCCGCATCCTCGGGGATCACCATGAGGCGCGCCGGCGTCATGAATCCCAGGCCAAGCCCCGCCATGCCGCCATCGAAGATATGCGCCTCGATGCCTTCGGCGCCCAGCGTCAGCCGCGCCATCTCCGCCTCAATCCGGTCCGAATATTCGGCAATCGCTTTCAGGCCCATCCGCGCTCAGCGCTCTGCATCGGTGAAATAGCGCGTGGTCGGCGTGGTCGGCAGGCCGTCGATCGAATGCGTGCGCCCGGCGGCACGCGCGAGCCATGCCTCGGGCTCGCTCTGCCTGTGCGCCTTTTTCAGCGTCTCGCGCTCGCGGTCGAACTGCATCACCGGCACGCCCCAGCCGCAGCTGGTCTGGACGGTGTCGACCGTAATGTCGAAGACCTGCCGCGTGCCGGGCAGCATCTCGAACTGCGCGGCCAGGCTCTCCCAGTCCGAATCCTGCGGCAACACCGGGCGGCCATGGCCATAGATCCGCAGGATCAGCGCGGGGTTTTCGAACGCGCAGAACATGATCGTGATCCGCCCGTCGGCGACCAGATGTGCGTGGGTCTCGTTGCCCGATCCGCCCAGATCAAGATAGGCGACGCGGTTGTCGCCGAGCACGCGAAAGGCATCATAGCCCTTGGGGCTCAAATTGATGCGCGCGTCTGCTGCGGCAGTGGCGACGAAGAAGACCGGCTGGCGCGCGATGAACGCGCGGTGCTTGTCGGTGAGATTGGTGGTGAATTCGGACATGGCGGCATAGTGCGGGAACGGGGCAGTTCGCGCAAGAGATACCCCCCTTCCCCCAGCCGCAAAAAGCCGTTACCGCGATGGCCATGACGACCGCCCCTGCGTCGGGTATTCCCGGCATTCCCCGCTCGCTTTATGTGATGTCCGTCTTTTATGGCGGCATGGTGTGCTTGGCCGGCGTGCTCGGCAACAAGCAGGTGTCGATCGGCCCGCTGGCGGTGGAGGCGGGCATCTTTGCCTTCCTGCTGCTGGTTGTGGTGTCGAGCGCGATTGCAGAATTGCACGGCCGCGAGACCGCCAACAGCCTGGTCAAGTTCGGCTTCATTCCGCTGCTGTTCGCGATGGCGCTGTCGTGGGTCGTATTCGCGCTGCCCGCCTCGCCCGACATGGCACCGGAAAATGCGCAAGCGATCCAGCTGATCCTGGGCGCAACAGGGCGCATCTGGGCGGCAGGCGTGTGCGCCTATGGCGTCTCGCAGTTCCTCAACGTCTATATCTTCTCCAAGCTGCAGAACATGCCGGGCCGCCTGCTGGCGGTGCGCGGGGTGATCGCGTCGGCGCTCTCGCAGATCGTCGACACCCTGATCTTCGTCACCATCGCCTTTTACGGCGTGTTTCCGATCGGCCAGCTGCTGATCGGACAGATGGTCGCCAAGGTCGCGCTCTCGGTGGCGCTGGTGCCGTTCCTGATTGTGTTCTTCGTCCGTCTGGGCAAAAGGCTCGACGCATGAGTGATCACATCCACGACCCCGCGCTGCTCGCCAAGGCAGAGACTCTCACCGAGGCGCTGCCGTTCATGCAGCGCTATGCGGGCAAGAGCTTCGTCGTCAAATATGGCGGCCATGCGATGGGCGACCCCGAATTGGCGCGCGACTTTGCCGAGGATGTGGTGCTGCTGAAGGCTGTGGGCATCAACCCTGTTGTCGTGCACGGCGGCGGCCCGCAGATCGGCGCGATGCTCAAGCGCCTGGGCGTCCAGTCCGAATTCATCGACGGCCTGCGCGTCACCGACAACGAGACCGCGAACGTTGCGGAGATGGTGCTGGGCGCGATCAACAAGGAGCTGGTCACCTGGATCGCGGCCGCCGGCGGCAAGGCGATCGGCATCAGCGGCAAGGACGCGGGCTTCGTCCGTGCAAGCAAGGTCGAGCGCACGATGCGCGACCCCGACAGCAACATCGAGCGCGCGATCGACCTCGGCTTCGTCGGCGAGCCCGAATCGATCGACTGCACGGTGCTCAAGACCATTTCGGATGCGGGCATGATCCCCGTCGTCTCGCCGATCGGCGTCGGCGCGGATGGCCAGACCTACAATATCAATGCAGACACCATGGCAGGCGCGGTGGCAGCAGCGCTCGGCGCATCGCGGCTGTTCCTGCTCACTGATGTCGCAGGCGTGCTCGACAAGGCGAAGAAGCTGCTATCCGACCTGACACCGGCGGATATTGCCGCGTTGCGCGCCGATGGCACGATCAGCGGCGGCATGATCCCCAAGCTCGAGACGTGCGTCCATGCAGTCGAACAGGGCGTCGATGCCGCCGTCGTGCTCGATGGCCGGGTGCCGCATGCGATGCTGCTCGAAATCTTTACCTCGCGCGGGGCAGGAACGCTGATCCGGGCCTGAAGGCCGCGAGCCGTTTTAGTCTTGTAATACACCCCAAATCGCCTTAGATAGCAGGCGACGCCATATTGAGAGACTTATGCAGATCGTTCTCGAAATCCTGGACATATTGCTGTCGGTGGTGACCTGGTTCATCATCATCCAGATCGTCCTGTCCTGGCTGGTCGCATTCAACGTGGTCAGCATGCAAAACGATCTGGTCCGCCAGATGGTCGAATCGCTCAATCGGATCACCGAGCCGTTGTTTCGCCCGGTGCGCAAGATCATGCCCGATCTCGGCATGATCGATCTGGCGCCGATGGTGGTGCTACTGCTGATCATGATCATCCAGCGTTCGATCATTCCGCGTCTGTGGGTCCAGTTCGCCTGACGAGCCGAAATCCGCGCTCTGCTGTGGCATTGACGCGCATTTGACGTTAGAGCGGCCGGCATGACAGCCCGTATCATCGATGGAAAGGCCTTTGCGGCCGGTTTGCGCGGTCGCCTCGCCGCGCTGGTCCCCGACTTTGTGCAAGCCAAGGGTCGCGCCCCCGGCCTTGCGGTCGTTCTGGTGGGCGATGATCCGGCAAGCCAGGTCTATGTCCGCTCCAAGCACAAGGCTACGGTAGAAGCCGGGATGCTGAGCTTCGAGCACCGGCTGCCTGCCGATACGTCCCAGCAGGCTTTGCTCGATCTGGTCGCGGCGCTCAACGCCGATGACGCGGTCGACGGCATTCTGGTCCAGCTGCCGCTGCCCGGGCATATGGATGACCAGGCGGTGCTCGCCGCGATCGATCCGGCCAAGGATGTCGATGGCTTCCACGTCGTCAACGCAGGGCTACTTGCGGTAGGCGGCGAGGCTCTCGTGCCCTGCACCCCGCTGGGTTCGCTGATGCTGCTGCAGGACGCTCTGGGCGACCTGTCGGGCCTGCATGCCGTCGTCATCGGCCGGTCGAACATCGTCGGCAAGCCGATGGCGCAGCTGCTGCTGCAACAGAGCTGCACCGTGACGATCGCACACAGCCGCACGAAGGACCTGCCTGCCATTGTCCGCCTCGCCGATATCGTCGTTGCGGCCGTGGGCCGCGCGGAGATGGTGCGCGGCAGCTGGATCAAGCCCGGCGCTTGTGTGATCGATGTTGGGATTAACCGCGTTCCCGGATCGGAAGAAGGCAAGACGAGGCTGGTCGGCGATTGCGCCTATGACGAATGCGCCGGAGTGGCGGGTGCAATCACCCCGGTCCCCGGCGGCGTCGGCCCGATGACGATCGCCTGCCTGCTGCGCAACACTTTGGTCGCCGCGCGCCGCCGCGCGGGGCTAACCGCACCGGTCGGCCTGTGATGCGGGCACGCCCGATCGGCCTGGCCCTGACGCTGGCCGCGCTAGTCACGCTGCCCGCTGCCCTGTTCGCACAGCCTGGTCCGCCGCCGGGCCGTGACCTCAGCGGATTTCCGCCGCGCCCCGAAGGCCAATCCTATGCCAATTCGAGCGCGGTGCTGGTCGCCGAGATCGCCTTTGCGCGCCTGGCGCAGGACAAAGGCCAATGGACTGCATTTCGCGAGACCGCTGCGGCCGATGCAGTGATGTTCGTCGTGCAACCGGTGCTCGCGCAGAGCTGGCTCAAGGGCCGCGCCGATCCGGCGCAATCGGTCAAATGGCAGCCGCAAAAGCTGTTCATGGCGTGCGATGGCCGCACCGGAGCCTCGACCGGGGCTTCGCAATTCCCCGGCGGCGCGACCGGCTATTACACCAGCGTCTGGCAGAACCTGCAAAAGCCGCGCGCCAAGAAGACTGACTGGAAATGGGTGCTTGACCATGGCGCCATGCTGGCTGCCCCGCGCGCGGGCGACGAGATGATTTCCTCGCGCACGGCGGTGTGCACCGGCAACCCCAAGGCGGCGCTCGGGGATATTCCGATGGGCCCTGCGCCCAAAGGCAGCGATCCGGTCGCGCCTGGTGCAAAGGGCGCGCGTGCCTCGGCCGATGGCACGATGGTCTGGCGCTGGGACGTGCGCGCCGATGGCAGCCGCACGATCACGATTGAGCTGTGGAACGGCAGCAGCTTCGACATTGTGGTGCGCGATGATGTTCCGGCAGGTGCGGCATGATCGAACTGTTCGTCTCGGCCTTCATCACCCTGTTCGTGGTGATCGACCCGCCCGGCTGCGCGCCGATCTATGCCAGCATGACCACCGACGCCAATGCCCAGCAGCGGCGCAGCATGGCGATCCGCGCAGTGGTGGTGGCGGGCGGCATCCTGCTGGTGTTCGCGCTGTTCGGCGAGGCCCTGCTGTCCTCGCTGCATATCGAACTCAACAGCTTCCGCATCGCCGGCGGCATCATGCTGTTCCTGATCGCGCTCGATATGGTGTTCGAAAAGCGCACCGAACGCCGCGAACAGCGCGCGCAGAAGGTGATCGAGACGCCCGAGATCGAGGATGTCTCGATCTTCCCGATGGCGATGCCGATGATCGCCGGCCCCGGCTCGATCGCGTCGGTGATGCTGCTGGTCTCGCAGAACGAGGGGCTAGACCGCGCGATGACGATCCTCGCGGCGTTGCTGGCGGTGCTGCTGCTGACGTTGCTCGCGCTGCTCACCGCAGGCCCGCTGATGAAGCTGCTCGGCGCGAAGGCGGAGGCGGTGATAACCCGGCTGCTCGGCGTGCTGCTCGCGGCACTGGCGGCGCAGTTCGTAATCGATGGGCTGCGGGCGAGCTTTCAGTAGGGCGATCGATTGGAGCCAGCGTGCATTCGATCGTGGGAGGCCTAGACCCGACGTTCGACACACGACCACTGCGCTGGGCCAGCCTAACCACCCCCGCTCATCCTGAGCCGCGGGCCTCAGCCCGCGAAGTCGAAGGACCCGCGCCCACGCCAGCCGTATAGCGGGGCCTTCGACAGGCTCAGGCTGAGCGGAAGGGGTGGCGGCGCATTTCTCACGAGCCGACCGCCCCCAAAAGCTCTCAGAAAGGGGGGCATCGGGTGACTCAGCATGGACATGACAGGCAAAGTACCTACCCAATGGCTAGCTCAGGCTATGGCTAACTAACATAATCCTAGATTTGCAGCCTGAAGGCTCAGTTGATGGTCACGCCCGATCGGACCCTTCTACTGTTCAAGAACTCAAGGCGATCTACAGCCAAGTTTGGCTCGAAGTTATCAATAGACAGGACATCAACGAAAACTACACCCGAAGTTTCGGAGGAAAAGCGCCCGTTGATATCGACATTAAATATATAGGGTCTTAGTGATGCTGAACCAAAAGCCTTTTCTCCTATCGCCTCCATCTTCTGAACAGACTGCTCATGCGCACTGAGGAGATATTTTTGTGAACCGCACCCTTGAATTTTCGCTGGCCAGTCGTGGTAACCTGTTAGCGCGATGGTCGCATGGATAGTGGCGAGCTGGTCGCTATTCTTAACTATTGGGCACGAGCGAAGATTTACATCAGCATTTTGCTGACAGGCACAGCAAAAAATACCGACTATCAATGGGATGGTCTGCATGATCTTCATATCCGGGGCCCCTTTCTTTGGCGCCAATGCCTGCCAGTTTATAGGCCGTCACGCACCGAACTGGCAATCCGCATGCCCATCGTCCACTCGCCACGCAAAAAAGCCCGCCAGCCTCTCGGCTGTCGGGCTTTTCTTTAGGCTTGCGCCCGGGCTGGTGCTTAGAAGCGGACCAGTGCCGAGAGCGAGTACTGCTGTGCCTGGAAGTCCTGGCGACCCACCGTGGTGTCGATCGACGCGGTGAAGTCGAAGGTCGGCTGCGAGATCGTCAGGCCCACGCCCGCTTCTGCCCAGGTCCGGTCATCCGAACGATAGGCAAACGGGAAGCGGCCGGTGGTGCTGCCTGCAAGGTTGGCACCGAAGAACGCATCGCCTTCCATCACGTCATAGACATAATCGGCATAGATATAGGGCCGGAAGACCGCGGTCTTCTTGGCGCTGGCCGATGCACCGACGCGGACCTGGAGGCTGTCGAACTTGTTGCGATCGATATCCAGGGCCGGACCGCCACCTGTTTCACGCACATCGTCATAGCCGATGTACTGATACTGGGCGGCAACGCGCGGGGTGAAGACGATGGTCTTGGTCTCGAAAGGCCGCGACAGGCCGAGCTCCGCAGTGAGCGACAGGCTGTCATCGCGGGTGCCCAGGTTGAACACGGCGGCGGCGATGCCGACGGTCCGGTTGGTATCAACCTTGAAGCTACCTGCGCTGACGCGGCCATCGACAATCAGGCCACCCGGCGTAGTGACCGCACCATAGAGGCTGCCTTCGATCAGCTCGCCGGTCACGCCCTGGGCCTGAACGGAACGCGCATCGACATCCGAATAGCTGCCCGAGATGCCCAGAACCACGCCGTCACGCGGCATGTATTCCAGACCGGCGACCACATAATAGCCGTCGAAATTCTCTTCGCGGCTGGTGGTGAGCGCGGTCGGCATCGGAGCCGACTTGCCGTTGAGATAGCCGCCGCCCAGGTACAGGGCGAAGCTGCTGTCCAGCGAGGTCGTGTCGGTGACGGTCGTGTCCTGGCCGTCCTGCGCCACGGCAGCTGCGGCCATCGCACCAGGCAGTGCCATGCCGTTGGTGGCGGTGGCGGCGATGCCGAGCGGCTGGCCGATCATTGCGATGGTGCCGCCGAAGTCGCCCGACAGCGCCGACTGCATGCGGGTGCGGTGGAAGCGCGAGGTGCTCGACAGCATCGCTTCACCCAGGTTCAGGCGAGTCGATTCGGTGAACGGTGCAAGGCCTTCGAAGGTCGCCTGGATCTGTGCGGCCGACATGAGGTCGGTGCGCAGATAGACATCCGAATAGGTGGCTGCAGCCGGACGGTTGCTGTCGAGGATACCGGCATAAGACGACTGCACGCGCTGGCCCGAAGCGATCACGTTGCGGTACAGACCGGCGGTGATACGCATGTCGACAGCATTGGCGGTGGTGGTGAGCACCGGCGTCAGGATGGCGCTGATCGGGGCGGCAGAGTTGAACCCGGCGGTGATTGCGCCACCGGTGGTGACGATGCGATAGGTGTCGCCGTTCTTGATCGTGTAGCCGGTCACCGGCGAGACGACCACGCGGCCGCCGAGGCTGGCCGTGCCGGTGATCGCGAGGCGATCAGACGTTGCGTTACCGACATCAACCAGGAACTGCGTCGCAGAAGACAGCACGACACTGCCATCCACCGTCAGCGTGCCGATGGTACCGGTGCCGCCGGGCGCCACAGTGCCCATGATGCTGGTAAGGAATGGCGTCTGGATGGTGCCGGTACCGGTCAGCAGACCAGCAGCAAGCGTGTAATCACCCACCGAACGCAGTCGTCCAGCAACGTTCACGGAGCCGCCCGTCTGGGTAACATCGATCAGACTGGCAAGATTGCCCGCCGCAGTGATGTTGAGCCCTGCTGTACCGGCCACGGTCAGACGGTCGATGGTGACCGTGCTCGACAAAGTGGTCGTGCCAGCTGCACCCAGCGTGACGTCGAAATACCGACCGGCAACGCCGGTGCGGTTGTTGGGGTTGATGTTGTTGGGGACGAAGTTGGTCGCGCCAGGCAGGCCATTGGCCAGAGTGGCGGTAGGCAGCGGGCCGGTGCGGAAGATACCGCTGCCGTTGCGCTGTGCCTCTTCGGCCAGCGCCTGCAGGGCCGCAGCAGTATCTGCGCTGGCTGCCGGGCTGAGCGGGGTGCCCAGATCGGCGGTCGCCAGCTGGTTCTGCAGACCGGCCACGCCATTGTCGCCGGTGCTGAGCGCGTTGATCATGTCGGCGCGGGTCAGCGTCGTTGCGGCAGCAGCAACCGTGGCGGTCGCAGCAGGAGCGGCAGCCGTAGACGTGGTGGCTACAGCGGCTTCGGTCGTCACCGCACCGTTGAGCGCGACCTGCTCTGCACCGCCCGAGAGTGTGGCGTTGAGATCTGCGCGGCCGATGCCCGAGGTCACCGTCACGCCGTCCGTGGTGCGGGCAGGCGGGACGAAGTCGCGGCGGGTGGCAAGGTCACGGCACTCGTTGAGACCCAGTCCCTGGATACAGACCTGACCGAAGTCGGGATCGCCTCCGGCAATGCCCTGGCCGAGGCCAGTGGGAACACCGTTGACCACCTGACCGGTGGCATTGATGACGTTGTAATTGGGATCAAGCGTCGTCACCCAGCGGCTGGCGTCTTCCCAGTTGCCGTTGCCGGCGTTCGCGGTGACATAGCGATAGGGGTTGGTCGCTGCGATATAATCCCAGAACGGATACAATGGCTGGTAGAAGCTGGTGGTGCCATAGCTGCTGAAGGCCTGCGGGCCGAAGAAGCGGCTGCCGCCCGAAAGGACGCCGATCTGCAGGTTCTTGGTCGACAGAGTGTTGTTGGCGGCACCAAGGATCAACGGGCCACCCGAGTCGCCGCCTGCTGTAGTACCTTCACGCACCAGCGCGTCGTCGCGGTGGATGTTGATGTCGAACTGGCTGGCGCCTGCTGTGCCACGACGCGGATCGTCGAAATCGAGATTGTAAAGGTTCTGGCCGAGCGGCGGAGTCCCTGGAGCAGCCGGACCGAACAGGAATTCGTTGCGGTCATCGAGCGATGCCAGCGCGCCAAGCATGTTCTCGGCCGCACGACGACGGAAATCGACGCCCTGGGTCGCGCCTGCGGTGCCATTGCCCGAACGGCCATAGCCGGTGATGTTGACGTGATAGCCGGTGCCGCGGACCGGATCGATCGCGGTCGGCGTGGGCAGCGGCGAGAACAGCAGCGCCCAGGTTGGGATGCGGGCAGCCGGCGTATCGAGCGTTGCGAGCGCGATGTCGGCCTCGAGGAAGCCGAGCGACTGCGGATTGAGCAGCGAGCGCGGATCATACTGAATCTGGCTGATGTTGAAGACGTTCAGCGCGGTGTTCGAACGGAACGCGTTGGCAGACCAGTTCTGGAAGCCGGGGCGCGCATCGACGTTGAACGAGAAGGCAGCCGGAACGGTACCATCGATGCTGCTATAATCGGTTTGACGACGATCGTTGACGCAGTGCGCGGCGAACAGCACGGTGCGCGGATTGATCAGTGTGCCAGTGCAGACAAAGCCGTCGTTGCGGAAGAACATGCCCACGCCGTTGACGCCACCGGCGTTGTCGATGATCTGCGTCGGAGTCTGGTTGTTGTTGGGAACAATGGCGAGCGCCGGAGCTGAAGCCAGCGCGACGGCCATCGCCGTTGCTGCGGTTCCACCCAGGATCGCCTTTTGAAGGTGAGAGGTCTTGAAAGTCATGAAAATCCCCTGCTCAACGATTGTGTTGACGGAGGAAATTAGACGGAGCCCAGCGAAAGGCAACGCAGCCGATGGACTTGGGTTCCGATTGTGGCAACCTGTTGCCGCTTTGACACATTTTGTTACAAAACTGGCGCCGGGCGATGCCCATCCCCCCTATATTGAGGGGAATGGGCCCAATCTGACAACGGCTGATTATTTTCCGAGTGTCTCCGTGAGGAACCAGGCGCGCTCCTGTGCCTGATCGGTCCAGTCATCAACGATGCCGTCGGTAGCGTTATCGCCTGCCTGGCCGGCGAGCTCCTTCACCGCTCGCAGCGTGGCGACGAACGCCAGGTTGTCATCGCGCAGTTCCTTGAGCATCGCTTCGGCAGAGACGCCGGACTTGTCGTTGTCGGAAACCGACTGGCGGCGCGCGATATCTCCGATCGAGGTGAGCGTGCGATGGCCGTTCTTGCGGACCCGCTCTGCAATCGCATCGGTAATCGCCAGGATCTGCGTGGCATGATCGTCGAGCAGCAGGTGATATTCGCGAAAGTGCGGGCCTGCGACATGCCAGTGGAAGTTCTTGGTCTTCAGATACAGCGCAAAGCCATCGGCCAGCAGCCCGTTCATTGCTTCGGCCAGCGCCTTGCCGGCATTATCGCCCTTCTTGTTTCCCATGACATGCTCCTGTTTTGTATGAACTGATGGACTAAACATAGGTTGGATTGGCGCAAATGGCATGACAATTTATTGGACCGCCATGCTGCAATCAGCGTGTTTCGACCACGCGGTCAGATCAGCCCATAGGCACTGAGCGCGAGCAGCGTGCCGATCAGCGTGATGACAGCGCCCGCCGCGATCCGCACCGCCCGCAGCGGCCATCGCGCCAGATCGCCCTGCCAGATGATCGCCGGGGACAGACCCAGCAGCGTACCTGCCCATCCGCCCAGCAGCGGCCAGACCCAGTCATGGTTGCGCGCGGCGGTGGCGGCGATGATAAACTGCCCTTTGTCGCCGAACTGGACGATCAGGATGCCCAGCAGCCCAGTGACGAACGGCCCGGTGCGCCAGCCCTGCAACACATCGACCGGCCGCCGCCAGGCGAGCATGCCCAGCCCGGCAAACAGCAGCGATATCGCATAGAACAGGCGCAGCGCATCGATGCTGATCCAGTCGCCGACCACCTGCCCGCCGAGCGCGCCGATCGCTGCCATCACGCCGGATGCGACACAGGCCGCGAGCAGCAATGACACAGGTCGATCGAACCTTTGGCCGAGTGCGGCCGACAGCAATTGCGCGCGATCACCCGTCTGGACGATCGCGGTGAGCAGCAATGTGGTGAGAAAGGCTTCCATCAGCCGGGGGAGTAGCGCAGGTCAGCGCACTCCGCGAACCGCAATCGATGCAAGCATCGCGGCGCGCATGTCGCCATCGCCGCAGTCGCTGGCGATCGCCTCGTCCATCGCGTCGAGATATTGCGCCGCCATCGTCCGGCTCCAGCCGTGCACCAGCAGATGCTCCAGCCCGTAAGCCAGGTCGCTGACGCAGGGCAGCGCGTTGACCTCTGCCATGTGCCGCATCTTGCCGATCTCACGCTTGAGGTCTTCGCGGGCAACACGGCGGGCGAGCGTGCGCAGATGCCCTGCCTGCATGCGCAACTGCTGCCGTGCCAGCTTCAACCGGTCCTGGGCCGGGTCGGATGCCGATTGGGTATGCATAGAAGCGCTCCTGCGTGATGCCGGTGACGTTGCAACACTGGCATGATCAGGTTAATTTTTGCGCAACCCTGCCGCCCGTTTTACGCGCCTTCTGTTGGGTCGCTTGACAAGACCCGGCGGTTTGGGGCATGGGCCGCGCTCGCGTTTGAAGGGCGGCCTCGTGTGCCGCTCTTTGTGTTTGTGATTCTCTACGGTGCAGGGCGGAACGCCCCGATCCGTGCCCGAATATCTAACCCAAAGGAACAGGTCATGGCCAAGCCAGCCACTGTCAAGATTCGCCTGGTCAGCACCGAAGGCACCGGCTTCTTCTATGTCACCAAGAAGAACCCGCGCAACACAACCGAGAAGATGAGCTTCCGCAAGTATGACCCCGTCGCGCGCAAGCACGTCGAGTTCAAGGAAGCCAAGATCAAGTAATCTCGGGGCCGCGCCCAAAGATTCTGAGCTGCGATGAACCGGTAATTCAGCGCCGGTTCAATCGCCTGCGGCCAGGGGTTTCAGCGTAAATTTGCGCAAACGAAAGCCTGAACCCGATGCTGAAAATGTCCTTCCGTCCGTTTGCCGCCGCGCTGATTGCCAGCGCGAGCGTCGCCGCGCCTGTCGCCTGGCCGTCGGCCGCGATTGGGCAGCAGGCCGTGCCGGGAGGCGATCTGGCGCAGGTCTCGCGCCATCTGAAGGCGATGCAATCGCTGCGCGCCAGTTTCACCCAGACCGATCGCAACGGCCAGACGCTCACCGGCACGCTGACCCTCAGGCAGCCCGGCAAGATCCGCTTCGAATATCAGAAGGATGCGCAGCTGCTGATCGTCAGCGATGGCCGCGCGCTGACGATGATCGACTATCAGGTCAAACAGGTTCAACGCTGGCCGATTCGCAATTCGCCGCTGGGCGCGCTGCTCGATCCCAATCGCGATCTCACCCGCTACGGCAAGATCGTCCCCACCGGCGACGACAATGTGGTGAGCGTCGAGGTGCGCGATCCCAAGCGGCCCGAATATGGCGTGATCACGCTGATCCTCACCCGCACCCCGTCTGCGCCGGGCGGCCTCAGCCTCGTCGGCTGGGTCGCACTCGATTCGCAGAACAAGCGCACCACCATCCGTCTGTCGGGCCAGCAGTATAATGTCGCCGTCGCCGATGCTGCGTTCGCCTGGACCGACCCGCGCGGCAAGGGCCCGCGCCGCTGAGCGGCGTCGTTTGATCGCGTTGCCAGGATGACGAAACGACGCACGCCATCGACGAAATGCGAAAGGTTCTCAATTCCGTTCACATGGCAGACAGGGTTTGTCCGCTAGAACGGTTTTCGAAGACGGCGATGAGGTTTCCCCCTGTTACCTGATCGAACCACCGGCTTCATCCAAGCGTGACGAACGCAAAAAAGAACCCTCGTTCCAATGCCCCCGGGACGAGGGTTTTTTGCGCCCATCGGCGCGTTTAGGGCTTGGGTTTGCCGGGATCGCTGGCTAGAGCCTTGCCATGGCTGCCCCTCTGAAAATCGCTTCGTGGAACATCAACTCGGTCCGCTTCCGGCTGGCCTCGGTGCAAAGGTTCCTCGCCGAAGAGCAGCCCGACATCCTGTGCCTGCAGGAAACCAAGGTCATTGACGGCGATTTCCCCGAAGGTCCCTTCCGCCAGCTTGGCTATAACTTCCAGAAGCTGCACGGCCAGCCGATGCATCATGGCGTGGCGATCGTCAGCAAGGTGCGGTTGAGCGACGATGCCCGGCTCGACTGGCAGGCCAATGGCGAGGCGCGGCACATCGGTGTCAACGTCACCGGCCCGCTCGGCGGCACGGTGCGGCTGGAAAATGTCTATGTGCCCGCAGGCGGCGAGATTCCCGACCGCGAAGTCAGCCCCAAGTTTGGCCAGAAGCTCGATTTCCTCGAGCGGATGACCCAGTGGTCGAGCGGCCTTGGCGGACGCACGATCATCCTGGGTGACTTCAACATCGCACCGCTCGAATCGGATGTGTGGAACCACAAGCAGCTGATCAACACCGTCAGCCATACGCCGATCGAGATCGCGCGGCTGAAGGCGATGCAGGACGCGCACAACTGGGTCGATATCGGCCGCAAATTCTATCCCGCGCCCGAGCGGCTCTACACCTGGTGGAGTTATCGCGCGCGCGACTGGTCGGAATCCGACAAGGGCCGCAGGCTCGACCATATCTGGGTTTCGCCCGACATCGTCGACACCGTGAAGAGCCACCGCGTGGTCGAACCCTGCCGCGGCTGGCCGCAGCCTTCCGATCATGCCCCGCTGATGAGCGAGTTCCTGTTCTGATGGGGCCCCCGCTCCGGTGCCTGGTGCCATGAACGCGCGTGCTGCGGCCCGGGCGCTCGATGCGCTGGCCCGGGGCTGGGATATCATCGTTACAGGCGCGGCCGGAACGCTGGCCCTGCGCCCGGTCGAAACCGGCGGTGCGCCGCTGGGGCACCACCGACGGCTGCTGATCTCCGCTGCGCGCGCGATCACCTTGAAGCTCGCCAACCAGAAGGAGGCCGCACGCCCAGATGCCCCGGTGCTGATCGCGGTGCCCGGAGAGCTCGATAGCGCACGTGCGGTTGCGATTGCAGACCCCTCGCTCGATCTGGCGCAGCCGATGAAAGGGCCGTTCGCAGCCCTCCCGCTGCCTGCGCCCGACGCCGCTGAAGCTGCCATGCAACTCGCCCGGCTCGCCGGCCTGCTGCCCGCCTATCATCTGCTCGACGCGCAGGAAGCCGATTTCGACGCGCCGACCGTGACGCCCGCAGATGTCGCCGCCTATACAGATCCGACGCAGCTGCGCATCGCGGCGCGCGCGCGGCTGCCGGTAAGCGCGAGCGAAAGCGCCGAGATCGTCGCCTTCCGCTCGGACGCCGATTTTCACGAGCATGTCGCGCTCATGGTCGGCACGCGCGATGCCAGCATTCCCGTCGTCCGCCTGCACAGCGAATGCCTGACCGGCGATGTCTTCGGCAGCCTGAAATGCGATTGCGGCCCGCAATTGAACGGCGCGCTCCACGCGATGGCGCACGCGCAATGGGGCATCCTGCTCTATCTGCGCCAGGAAGGGCGCGGCATCGGCCTGATCAACAAGCTGCGCGCCTATCAACTGCAGGACCAGGGGCACGACACCGTCGATGCCAACAACCGCCTGGGCTTCCCCACTGATGCACGCGATTTCGCGGTGGCCGCGCAGATGCTGAAGGCGTTGCGCGTGCCGGCGATCCGGCTGATGACCAACAATCCGGAGAAGCAGGCGGTGCTGGCCAGCCTGGGCGTCGAGATTGCCGAGCGGCTGCCGCTGCAGATCGAGGCCAATCCGCACAACGCGCGCTATCTGGTCACCAAGCGCGACCGCACCGGGCATCAGCTGTGAGCGATACGGTGTTCGTCGACACCGGCGCGCTGACCGTCACACTCGGCGACTGGACCGTCCCCTGCACCATCGGGCGCAGCGGCGCGTGCTCCGCACAGGCCAAGCGCGAGGGCGATGGCTGCACCCCGATGGGTACCTGGCCAATCCGCGCCGCGCTGTTCCGCCCCGGCCGCAGCAGCCCCCCGCCGGGCTTCGCGCTTCCCTGGCGCTGGACAGGCGCGCACGACGGCTGGTCCGACGACCCCGCCGACCCGGCCTACAACCGCCCCGTCCGCCTGCCCCACGCCTTCAGCGCCGAAACGCTGCAGCGCGAGGACATGCTCTACGACGTGGTGCTGGTGCTGGGCCATAACGATGCCCCGCCAGTACCGGGCGCAGGCAGCGCGATCTTCTTCCACCTGTGGAACGAGGCGAAGCCGCAGGCTGAGCGTACCACCGAAGGGTGTGTGGCAATCGCGCGCGCGGATATGGAGGCGCTTCTGCCGATGCTCAGAGCGGGGATGGTGCTGGAAGTCAGGTGAGAAATTGCCTAATGGTTTTGCTGCCCCTGATCCAAAAAAGACTGTTCAGCCTCACTGATCTTTGGACGTGAGAGACAATCCAGTGAATTTGAATTGTCCAGTCGAGCAGAATATCATGGCGTTGCTTTGTGGCATCGGCATGAACTCGGCTGTGAATTCTTGACCACCGATTTGAAGCGACACGCTTCCGGCCGCTGTTAATGATAGGCTGAAGGGTATCTGCATTGCAGCGTCGATCTGGCCCGCCATATAACGTTCCGGGTTATTGCCGCGATTGAGGGTCAAGACGATGTCGAGTTTGGATGCCTTGTGGGACGGCGCAATCAGTTGGAACCCCAGGCTGGCAAGACCATCGACACCGACAAATCGACCGCCTGCGACCGGTAGGTTTTTTCCAGACCGCATCTCAACCGCCCGGACATTACCGGACATCATGGGCGCTCCATTTATAGTAGCAGTAACCGAGGAAAAACGATTCTCTGGGACGTCGCAATCAAAATCTAAGGTCTGTGCGTACACTGGATGAGGAAGCGATGTTGCAAAAAAAATCGCGCCCAAGATTTTTGAATTTAAAAATCGCATGATACCCTCGACTACATCCGCAAATGCCTTCTTTTGTTGATAATATGGCGCGGCAGGTTTGGCGGCAACAGGATCGTTTGAGAAACTGCAGCTTGTTACCAGCACAGCTCCATCGCCACCCCCGCTCAGCCTGAGCCTGTCGAAGGCCCCGCTATATGGCCAGCGTGGGCGCGGGTCCTTCGATTTCGCGGGCTGAAGCCCGCTGCTCAGGATGAGCGGGGGTGGTGCTATCGGCAGGGACATTAGGGCAGGCGCGCCGCGACGAGGCCAAGCGCGTTCCCCTCCCTTGCAGGGAGGGGAGCTCATCGCGCGAGGTGCTGCCCCCTAACGCCCCGCCATTTCCTTTACCCGCGCCAAATACGTGCGCCCCACCCTCAGCTCGCTGCCGTCGGCGAGGCACGCGAACCACACGCCGCCGCCATTGTGGCGCAGGCTCGTGATATAGTCGTTGCGCACGATGTGCGAGCGGTGGAGGCGGACGAAGCGCGCTGGGTCGAGCCGTTCCTCGAGCGTCTTGATCGTCTCGTGCATCAGATAGCTGCGCGTGCCGACATGCAGCCGCATGTAGTCGCGCTCGGCATCGATGCGTTCGATCAGATCGGCGTCGATGCGTTTCAATTCCGAGCGGTGCGGTACCCAGAACTCTTTCACCCAGCCGGTCTGCGCAGGCTCGGCCGGTTCGGGGTTGGCGAGCACGGCGGTCCGCCGTTCGAGCACGCGCGCGACCGCGCGTTCCAGCCGGTCGGTGGCGACGGGCTTGAGCAGATAATCGATCGCCGCGAGGTCAAACGCCTCGACCGCGAACGCCTGATACGCCGTGACGAAGATGATCGCGGGCGATTGCTCGGTCTTGCCCAGCGCGCGCGCGACACCCATGCCATCCAGCCGGGGCATGTTGATGTCGAGGAAGATCAGCTCGGGCCGCAATTGCTCGGCCAGCCGCAACGCCGATTCGCCATCGCTTGCGGTGCCGACCAGGCTGATCCGGGGCAGCCGCGCGCACAGCAGCTGCAGCCGCTCGACCGCGAGCGGCTCGTCATCGACGATCATCGTCCTGAGCGGCGCGGTATCGGCCTCAACAGTCATGGCGCACCGCCGGCAGTGTCAGTTCGACCACAAAGCCTCCTTCAAAGGGAACATGCCATTCGATCCGTGCCGCGCTGCCATAGCGCGCATCCAGTCGGTCGCGGACGTTCGCCAGACCGATACCACTGCCCTTGTCGGAATCGCTGGGGATGACATCGCCATCATCGCTGACCGTCAGGCGCAGCACGCCATCGGCCTCGCGCGCGGCGACGCGGATGGTGACCGGGCGGGTGGCGCGCGCGACGCCGTATTTGATCGCGTTCTCGACCAGAGGCTGCAGGATCAGCCCCGGCACGCAGCAGGTCATCAGTTCATCGGGAATATCGATCTCGATTCTCAGCCGGTCGGGGAAGCGCACCGCCTCGATCGCCAGATACAGCTGCTGCAGCTGCACCTCGTCTTCCAGCGGCACATCGTCGAGCGGATCGCCGGTCAGGCTGGTGCGGTAGAATGTCGAAAGGTTCATGATCATCGATTCGGCCTCGTCGGGCCGGTTGCGCAGCACCAGGGTCGACAGCGAATTGAGCGTATTGAACAGGAAGTGCGGGTTGACCTGGTAGCGCAGTGACCTGAGCTCTGCCTGCTGCGCGGCCTGGGCAAAGCGCGCGGCGCGGCGCTCGGCCGAGCGCACTTCGCTGGCATAGCTCAATGCGAGATAGAGCATCGCCCAGGACATCAGGAAGTAATAGCTCGAGATCGCGAATTCGAGCACGTTGGCGAGCGGATCGAGCGTCACGATATTCTCGGTCAGCTCGTTGTCCTGGAACACGCTCATCGGATCGTAGATGTTGAACGCGAAATAGTTGAACGACGAGATCGCGAGCGCCGCTGGGACGGCACCGACACAGGCGGCGATGATGCGCGGGGTGAGCGGCCTGTCCTCGAACCAGCGCAGCACGAAGTACAAGGCGACGTTGACCAGCACGCCAAAGACCGTCACCGCCACGCGGCGGATGACCAGCTCTTCCTGCGCGGGAAAATCGAGCACCGCCGCACGCAGCGTGACGATGATCATGTAGAACAGCCAGAAGCCGAGGATCGACAACAGGGCGACCTGCTGGTCCACGCGGGGCCGGGCATGCGGGATAACGGGCATCTTCATCACCATCCGTCTTAACCGGCGATGAGCGGTGTGTCTGCCCCGCTAACTTTTGCTGGTCGAACTGGGGGCCTGTTTGGTCGAAAGCAGACCGCCCCTGTTCAACGATCACTCCGCCAACGCGATGCCCGGGCTGCGCGGATCGGCATAGCCGGTCCAGCCCTTGCCGTTGAACTGAGCGGCATTGAGCTTCGATCCCAGATCGCTGACCACCACCGGCTGGCCGAACGCGGCCAGTGCCTCGTTCATCCCTCCCAGATCGGTCTTGCCCTCGACCATCAGCGATCCGTTGCCGAAATAGATATTGGGCAGCGCCAGCGCCTCGCCTGCGGGCAGGCCGAAATCGATCACGCCGATCAGCGCCTTGGTGACGTGCATGATGATGCGCTTGCCACCCGCAGAGCCCACCGCCAGCACGGGGCGATCCTGGGCATCATAGACGATGTGCGGCGACATCGACGACAGCGGCCGCTTGCCAGGCTGTACCCGGTTGGCAACCTTGGCGCCGTTCTTCTCGGGCGCGAAGGTGAAATCGGTGAGCTCGTTGTTGAGGAAATAGCCGTTGGCGATCAGCTGGCTGCCGAACGGGCCTTCGACCGTCGATGTCATGCTGACGATATTGCCCGCGCCATCGACCGCGACGAAATGGGTGGTACCGGCGACCTCGCTCGAGACGGCAGCGATGCGCGGCTCTGATCCCGGCGGGGTGCCCGCTTCATATGTGTTCAGAGCCTTGGCCGGATCGATCTGCGCGGCACGGCTGGCGACATAGGCCGGGTCGAGCAGGCCGTTGACCGGAACCGAGACGAAATCGGCATCGCCCAGATATTTCTCGCGGTCGGCATAGGCAAGCTGCATCGCCTCGCCGATCAGGTGCCAGGTCTTGGGATCGCTCTGACCCATTGCGCCGATGTCGTGCGGCTGGAGCATGCCCAGAATCTGCTGCACCGTGGTCGCGCCCGAAGACGGCGGGCCCATGCCGCACACCTTGTAGCCGCGATAACGCGAGCACACCGGCGGGCGTTCCTTGGCCTGATAGGCGGCAAGATCTGCCATCGTCATCGGCACCGGGTTGACGCTGGCCTTGCTCACTGCGTCGGCGAGCGCCTGGCCGTGCTTGCCGGTATAGAACGCATCCGGGCCGTTTTTCGCCACCGCGCGCAGCAGTTCGGCCAGCGCCGGGTTGGTCACGCGGTCGCCGGTTTTCTTGGGCGCGCTTGCGTTCCAGTAGATGGCGCGCGCATCGGGGAAGCGCGCCCAGATCGGCGCGAGCCGCGCCAAGGCATTGGCGAGCGCATCGTTGACGACGAAACCTTCATCGGCGAGCCGGATGGCGGGGGCGAACAGATCGGCCCAGGGCAGCTTGCCCCATTTTGCATGGGTCATCGCCATCAGCCGGATATTGCCGGGCACACCGACGCTGCGCCCGCCCTGAAACGCGTCGATAAAGGGCAGCGGCTTGCCGTCTGCACCGAGCAGCAGCTGTTCGCTGGCAGACGCCGGTGCCATTTCGCGCCCGTCGATGGTCGAAAGCTCGCCTGTGGCGGCATCATGGTGCAGCAGCAGCCCGCCGCCGCCGATGCCGGAGCTCTGCGGTTCGACGACGGTCAGCGCCAGCATCATCGCCATCGCGGCATCGGCAGCAGAGCCGCCCTTGCGCAGGATTTCCTGCCCCGCCGCCGTCGCGCGCGGATCGGCGGATGAAACGACGCCCTTGCCTGGCTCGGCGGTGGCAGAGGTATCGCGGGCTGCCGGAGCCTGCGCGTGACAGGCGATCGAGAACGAGGACAGGGCGAAGGCGGCGGCTGCAAGCAGCGGGCGGGATAGTACGGTCATCCCCCGGTTATACCGCCATGTTGCGATGCGGCAAGCGCCGCTTCAGGCAGGCAGCACTTGTGACAGTGGCGCAGGCGAGCGCGCAGCCCAGATCTTCTCGTGGAAGAAAAAGGCGACCGCGTTGACCATCGGTTCGATGATCGCAAGCCCGCCTGCGATCTCGATCGACCCGGTGAATGCATAGGCGACGGTGAAACCGATGGTCAGGTGGACCGCCAGATAGCTCAGTGTCTTGGCAATATCGCGTGGCATGTCGGCACTCCTGTCATTCCGTAGCAAGAGTATTGATAATCACTTGCAACAAGCTGCGCCAATGAAGGTTCTGCAGGGCGTTGATCGACCAGATCGATCAATCCACGCCGACAGCCTCGGCCAGCGTCGCAAATCCGTCGCGCTTCAGCAGCGCTTTCAGTCCGCGGTTGATCTGCGCAGCAAGACCCGGCCCTTCATAAACCAAAGCCGAATAGAGCTGCACCAGCGAGGCGCCGGCGCGGATGCGGGCATAAGCGTCTTCGGCGCTCGCAATGCCGCCCACGCCGATCAGCGAGATCGCGCCGCCGCTCGCGGTGCGGAAGTCGCGCAGCCGCTGCTGCGCCAGATCGCGCAAGGGAGCGCCTGACAACCCGCCAGCCTCGCCCGCATGGCGAGAGCGCAGCGCGGGGCGCGAGATTGTCGTGTTCGACACGATCAGCGCATCGAGTCGCTTGTCGATCACGATCCGGGTAATGTCGTCGATATCCGCCGGTTCCAGATCGGGCGCGAGCTTGAGGAACACCGGGCAGGTGTTGCCCCCGCGCGCCTCCTGCACCGCGTCGAGCAATGCGGCGAGCGCGCCTGCATCCTGCAACGCGCGAAGGCCCGGCGTGTTGGGCGAGGAGATATTGACCGTAAGATAGCGTGCGAGCGGTGCCATGGTGCGCGTCATCACCGCATAATCGGCGATGCGGTCGACCGAATCCTTGTTCGCGCCGATGTTGACGCCGATGATCCCGGCACGGCGCGGCCCCGCCTGCAAGCGCGCGACGACGGCATCTGCGCCATCGTTGTTGAAGCCCATGCGGTTGATCACCGCCTTGTCCTCGACCAGCCGGAACAGCCGCGGGCGCGGATTGCCCGCCTGCGGCAGCGGGGTCACGGTGCCGATCTCGACGAAGCCGAAGCCAAAGCCGAACATCGCATGCGGCGCTTGCGCATTCTTGTCGAAGCCTGGCGCCAGCCCCACCGGGGTCGGAAAATCGAGCCCGGCGACGGTCATCGCCAGTACGGGATCAGCGGCAGGCGGCGCCGAGGCAGGGGCTAGGCTGAGCGCCGTCATGGTCAGCCGATGCGCAGCCTCGCCATCGAGCAGGAAAAGGGCGGGCCGGGCGATCGAAAACAGCATGGCTGCCCTATGGCTTTGCGACGGGCCGATGGTCAAGCGGCGGCGGCATGGTTTACCCCTTGTGCCCGGCTGTATACGTTCGGGCCTCATCGACCCCGAACCAACCGAAAGCTGCTCCATGTCCCTGCGAAACATTGCCCTGTCCCTGCTGCTTGCCACCAGTCCGCTGAGCCTGACCGGCGCGGCTTTTGCGCAGACGGCGCCCGCTGCTGCCGAATCGCCCAGCGCCGAACTCGCCGCGTTCTTCGAGGAGGTCGATGCTGCCAATCTCGCCGCATCGCCGCAGGGCAAGGCGTATCGCGGCACCCGCGATGGCGATTACGGCAAGTGGAACGACCCGTCCGATGCTGGCGCGGTCGCCGATTTCGAGCGCGGGCAAAAGGCGCTCGCCACGATGAAGGCGCGGTTCGACCCCACCAGGCTCTCGGCTGAGGATCGCCTGAGCTACCGATTGTTCGAATATCAGGCCGAGCGTGCCGCCCGCGCGCATCCCTATCGTCGCAACGAATATATCTTCGACCAGATGAACGGCGCGCAGAGCCAGATGCCCGCGTTCCTGATCAACATCCACCGTGTCGCGACCAAGAGCGATGCCGAGGCCTATGTGATGCGGCTGCAGGGTATTGGCCCGCGGATGGACGGGCTGATCGCCGAGGCCAGGGCGCGGGCGGAGATGGGTGTGATGCCGCCCGCATGGGTTTATCCTTTCGTGCTCGACGACGCGCGCAACGTCATCAAGGGCGCGCCGTTCGATGATGGCGCGCCTTCGACGCTCCTCGCCGACCTGACCAAGAAAGTCGAAGCGCTCGACATG
Organism: Hydrogenophaga intermedia; assembly: GCA_943370475.1. Classification (GTDB taxonomy): domain Bacteria; phylum Pseudomonadota; class Alphaproteobacteria; order Sphingomonadales; family Sphingomonadaceae; genus Blastomonas. The sequence continues at coordinate 38,824 of CALRRI020000002.1, read as the reverse complement.
GTGGCACCCGACAAGGCGGCACTGATCGAGGCTGGCAGTCAGGCGCTGCTGACCAGCGTCAAGCCGGCCTACGAGCGGCTGATCACCGAGATGCAGCGGCAGCAGGCGATCGCCCCCACCGACGATGGCATCTGGCGGCTGAAGGACGGCGCGGCGTATTATGCCGAGCGGCTGGCCAACTACACCACCACCGAGCTCTCGGCCGACGAGGTGCACCAGATCGGCCTCGACAATGTCGCACGTATTCATGGGCAGATGCGCGCGATCATGAAGACGGTCGGCTTCACCGGCACGCTGCAGGAGTTCTTCGCCTTCGTCCGCACCGATGACCGCTTCTATTTCAAGACGCGCGAGGAATATCTCGCGACCGTCGACGGCAAGCTGAAGGCGATGCAGGCCAAGCTGCCCGCCTATTTCAACACCCTGCCCAAGGCGCCGCTGACGGTGAAGGCGGTCGAGGCGTTTCGCGAGAAGTCCGCCGGCAAGGCCTTCTACCAGAGCCCCGCGCCCGATGGATCGCGCCCGGGCACCTATTATGTGAACCTCTATAACCTGAACGATATGGCCTCGACCGAGCTCGAGGCTTTGGCCTATCACGAGGGCGTGCCCGGTCACCATCTCCAGCGCGCCGTCCAGACCGAGCTGGGCGATCTGCCTCCGTTTCGCCGCTTCGGCGGGGTCACCGCCTATACCGAAGGCTGGGGCCTGTATTCGGAGGAACTGGGCAAGGACATGGGCTTTTATGTCGATCCCTATTCGGATTTCGGAAGGCTCGGCATGGAGCTGTGGCGCGCCTGCCGTCTCGTCGTCGATACCGGAATCCACCACAAGCGCTGGAGCCGCGCAAAGGCGATCCAGTATCTCACCGACAATACCCCCAACCCCGAAGGCGATATCTCGAAGGCGATCGAGCGCTACGTCGTCTATCCGGGCCAGGCGACTGCCTATATGATCGGCAAGCTGAAGATCATGGAACTGCGGACCCGCGCGCAGAAGGCTCTGGGGACAAAGTTCGAATATGGACGTTTCCACGACGCCGTGCTGAAAAGCGGGCCCGTTCCCCTGACCGTTCTGGAAGAGCGGATCGACGCCTGGATCGCTGCGGGCGGCTAAAAACCAGGATTGGGGCCAGTTTGGGGGAGCTCACGGATTTTACGAGATTTTTCAAGATGTCGAATCCATCCAATCATCCTCCGGTGTGATCTCCTATAGCCCCCTTGCGACCCGAAGGGCTCAAGGCGGAGACGCCGAGAGTTCTTTTCCTAACAGGCGATCCTGCTCTTTGTGGCGGGATCGCCTTTTTTTTGGTCCGAATTGGAGTTATAGGCATCAGCGGGTCGACAGAACGATAAAACCGGCGAGGCGGGGTACGGCACACCCTTGGCCCTCGCACGGGTGATTGGGGTCGCGAATGCCGAATCTCGAATATGCCCTTCCGGGCGAATCGCTGCGTGAGTTCGTTTCCGTCTATTATCGTTTCGACTGTCCTGAGCCCTATGTGGCGGATGGCGAGCGGGCGGCGATCGCGCAACTCAGACTCGGCACCTGCGGCCGGGTCACCATGCACTTTCCTGATGGATCGTCGTCGCAATGCACCGGCGCGGTGCTGATCGGTCCGACGACGGCAGCGGTGCGATTCGAGATCGAGGGGCCGTTCCACATGTTCGGCCTGGGGCTCACCGCTGCAGGCTGGGGCGCTCTGACCCAGCAGAGCGCCGCCGATTTTCTCGACCGGGTGGTTCCGGCCTCGACCATTTTCCCCAATATCGACCAAAGGCTCGAATTGGTGCGCGAACTCGATTCGCTGTCTGCTATGTGCGCCGCTGCTGATTCCATCCTGCAGCCGATCATCGAGGAGGCGAGTGCCGAGATGGTGGCTTTCACCCGGATGGTCGATGGCTGGCTGGCATCGGGCGTCTCGCCGATGGTCAACGATCTGCACGCGCAAAGCCGCCTGTCCGAACGGCAGCTAACCCGCAGGGTCAAGCAGCTGTACGGAATGCCGCCCAAATATCTGTCGCGCAAATACCGCGCGCTGCGTGCTGCGCGTTCTCTGATCGATGCGCAGCCCGACGAAGCCGACTTCTTGCGCGAGGCGTTCTACGACCAGTCGCACATGATTCGCGAGCTGAAGCTGTTCGCGGGCACCACGCCGACCCGGCTGCGCACCGGCGAGGGTGAACTCGCCAGGCTGATCGACCAGCGTGGCCAGCTGAAGGGCAGCATCAATCCGCTGGTGGCAGATACCTGAAACCGCAAGCCGGCATCAGTCGCGCAGCTTCAACTCCAGCCGGTTGAGGCCGCCTGCGCTGCGATATTCGATGATCTCCGCCCAGGCGCGGATAAGCGCAAGGCCCATGCCGCCGCCGCGGTCCATATTGGGCATGTCCGCGACCTCAGCCTCGCGCAGGTCGAACGGCTCGCCCGAGTCGGACAGGACGAGGCGGACGTCGCCTTCCTCGCCGACCAGAGCGAGCGTGCCGACAAAGCCCACGGCCACCGCGCCATGATCGTAAAGATTGGTAACCGCCTCTTCCGCCAGGATCGCAAGCTTGGCGCGCTGCTGCGGTGACAGGCCGTTGGCTGTGCTGAACAATTGGACCAACGCGACGGCACGATGTATCGATTCGGGACCGTTTTCATCAAGGCTGCAGGAATGCGGTTTGAAATTGCGCCGGATCATGGCTGAGGTTATGCCATGTCGGCGGGCAAGAAGGGATGCATAATATGAAGTGCGGACTGCTTGTTACATTTTCACTGCTGGCCATGACGGCACAGCCGGCCTGGGCCGATATCGGTCGCATCAAGAAAATCGCAGGCACCGCCTCGATCGAGCGCAAGGGCGCGCGGGTCAATCCTGCGGTCGGAACCTCGCTGCTGCCTGGCGACGTTCTGGTCACCGGCAATGGCGGGCAGATTGCGGTCTCCTTTGCCGACAACACCCGATTTTCGGTCGGGCCCAACAGCCGCGTCGCCGTCGACAAGTTCGATTTCGATCGCACCACGCGCAGCGGCGTCTTTGAAACCCGAGTCGAGCGCGGCTCGCTCGGCGTTGTTTCGGGCCAGATCGCCAAGTCGCGGCGCGATGCGATGAAGGTCCGCACGCCGACCTCGCTGCTGGGCGTGCGCGGCACCCGCTTTATCGTGAACGTGCCCGGATGATGCGCACCGGGGGGCTGGCGGCGGCATTGCTGCCTGTATTGCTGGCAGGGTGCGCAGGGCCGTCTTTGCTGCTGCTCGACAACGAGGACGGTTCGTCCGAGGGCGCTCTCGCGGTGATCGACGAGAAATGCGCCAATCCAGACGGATCGACCATCGCCGGATCGTTCACGCGCACCAAGCTGGCCGGATGCGCGCCACGGCCCAAGGGCGTGGGTGAAGGTGGGCTGAAGCCCGACGAGCGGATGCTGATCAACGATCTGCCGCCGCCGCCAGCACGTTTCATCATGTATTTCGTGCCCGATACCACCGATCTCGCTCCGGGATCGGAAGGAATGATCGAGGCGCTCGATCGCCACTTCAAGGCGCGGCCCGGCGCGGAGATCGAGATCATCGGCTATACCGATACGGTCGGCAAGCCCGAGTACAACCTGGTCCTGTCGCAGAAGCGCGCAGACGAGATCAAGGGCCGGCTCGTGCAACTGGGCTTCCCAACAGATGCGATCACCACCACTGGCCGGGGCGAGAGCGAATTGCGCTTTGTCACCCCCGACGAGACCGAGAACGGCGGCAACCGCCGGGTGGAGATCATCGTCCGCTGACGGTCTGGGCTTGCCAGTGGCCGCACGGGCATTACGACCGTTGCGACACGCTCGTCATGCAGAGGCCCCATGCTCACCGATATCCAGATTTCCCGTGCCGCACGGCTTCAGCCGATATCCTCGATTGCCGCAAAGCTCGATCTGCAGCCGGACGCGGTCGAACCCTATGGCCATTACAAGGCCAAGATCGATCTGGCCGCTGCGGGGCTTGACGGGGCGCAGGCCCAGGGTCGGCTGATCCTGGTCACCGCGATCAACCCGACGCCTGCGGGCGAAGGCAAGACGACGACATCGGTGGGCCTGGCCGACGCACTCAACCGTATCGGCCACAAGACGGTGCTGGCGCTGCGCGAGCCCTCGCTGGGGCCCTGTTTCGGCACCAAGGGCGGCGCCACCGGCGGCGGCTATGCGCAGGTCGGGCCGATGGAAGACATCAACCTGCACTTCACCGGCGATTTCCACGCGATCACCTCGGCGCACAACCTGCTGTCGGCGATGATCGACAACCACATCCATTGGGGCAATGCGCTCGACATCGATGTGCGCCGCATCGTCTGGCGGCGGGTGCTCGACATCAACGACCGCGCTTTGCGCTCGATCGTCCAGTCGGTGGGCGGTGTCGGCAACGGTTTCCCGCGTGAAAGCGGCTTCGACATCACCGTGGCATCCGAGGTGATGGCGATCCTGTGTCTCGCGCGCGATAGCGCGGACCTCGAGGAGCGACTGGGGCGCATCGTCATTGGCTACACCCGCGCCAAGGCACCGGTCACCGCGAGCGATCTCAAGGCCGCCGGCGCGATGGCGGTGCTGCTGGCGCAGGCGATCAAGCCCAATCTGGTGCAGACGCTGGAGGGCAACCCCGCGCTGCTGCACGGCGGACCGTTTGCCAATATCGCGCATGGCTGCAACTCGGTGATCGCCACCCGCGCCGCGCTAGCGCTGGGCGATTTCGTGGTGACCGAGGCCGGGTTCGGCGCGGATCTGGGCGCGGAGAAATTCTTCGACATCAAGTGCCGCCAGGCCGGGCTGCAACCGGCGGCGGCAGTCATCGTGGCGACCGTGCGCGCGCTCAAGATGAACGGCGGCGTCGCCAAGGCTCATCTGGGGGCAGAAGATGTCGAGGCGGTGCGGCGCGGCAGCGTCAATCTTGTCCGCCATATCGAGAATGTCCGTCAGTTCGGCGTGCCGGTGGTGGTCGCTATCAACCATTTCACCAGCGACACCGATGCCGAGATCGCGGTGCTGCGCGAGGCTGCGGCATCGCAAGGCGCTGGCGCGCATGTGTGTCGCCACTGGGCCGATGGCGGCGCGGGGGCAGAGGATCTGGCGCACAGTGTCGTGGCGCTGGCTGTCAATGGAGAGGCCGCTTTCCAGCCGCTCTATTCCGACGATCTGCCGCTGATCGGCAAGATCGAGACCGTGGCAAAGCGCATCTACCGCGCCGAGTCCGTCTCCGCGACGCCCGCCGTGCTGGCGCAGCTGGTTCGCTGGGAACAGGCGGGCTTCGGTCACTTGCCGGTGTGCATGGCCAAGACCCAATACAGCTTTTCCGCCGATCCGGCGCTGCTCGGCGCCCCCACCGGCCATGTGCTGCCGGTGCGCGAGGTGCGATTGAGCGCAGGCGCAGGCTTTGTCGTCGCGATCTGCGGCGAGATCATGACCATGCCCGGCCTGCCGCGCGTGCCCGCTGCAGAGAGCATCCGGTTCGATGCCCATGGCGAGATCGAGGGGCTGTTCTGATGATCCTCTCCCCTCCCGCATACGGAAGGGGAGAGAGGGAGATCAGCCGTTCACGTCGGCCTGGGTCACCGGAACGATGCGGATTTCGACGCGGCGATTCTGCGCGCGGCCGTCTTCGGTGGTGTTCGATGCCACAGGCTGCGATTCACCATAGCCGCGCGTGGCCAGGCGAGCAGGCTGCACGCCGCGGGTCGACAGATAGCTCGACACCGACTGCGAGCGCCGTTCCGACAGACTCTGGTTATAGGCATCGCTGCCGGTCGAGTCGGTGTGGCCGTACACGTCGATATAGGTGCTTTCATACTGCACCAGGGTTGCAGCAACGTCGTTCAGCGTGTTGCGGAACTCGGGCTTTACCGCCGAGCTGTCGACATCGAAGGTCACCTGGCTGGGCATGTTGAGCAGCAGGCTGTCGCCGTCGCGCACCACGTCGATGCCGGTCCCGGCGGTCCTCTGGCGCAGTTCGCGCTCCTGCTGGTCGAGATAATAGCCGATGCCGGCCCCCGCCACCGCGCCGATGCCGGCGCCGACGATCTTCTCGGTACGGTCGCGCCGACCGCCGACGATGTCACCCAGCAGATAGCCGCCCAGCGCGCCGCCAAGGCCGCCGATCGCCGATTTGCTGATGCGCTGCTGGCCGGTTTCCGGATCGGTGACGCAGGCTGCCAGCGCCAGGCTGGAAAGTCCCGCAAAAGCGGCGATACGGAGGGTTCTGGTATTCATGGAGTGGCTCCCGCAAGTTTCGGTTGTTGGTCGCAAGCAAGGCTCGCAACGTCTCAACCCTTATTCGATTGGGCGGCTGAATGGTTCCCGAACACAATTGTAACTTCGATCAACTTTGCGGTGGCTCAGGCCCGGCACATAGCCCCGGCGCGGGTACGAAAGCACGTGACACTGCGCGCTGCGCGGATATAGGGTGGGCTTTGCAACCGCATAAGGCCCGATGGACCCTCTCCCTCCCTTCCCCTGGCTCGATGTCGTCATCATCCTGGCGCTGATCGTGCTCAACGGCGTGTTCGCGATGTCCGAACTCGCGATCGTTTCGGCCCGCACATCGCGGCTGGAGGCGATGGCGCGCGACGGCAGCAACGGCGCACGCACCGCGATCCGGCTGGGCGGCAATCCGGGCAAGTTCCTCTCCACCGTGCAGATCGGCATCACCCTGATCGGCATTCTGGCAGGCGCCTATTCGGGCGCAAGCCTGGGCGCACCGGTCGGCGACCGGCTGGCGCTGGTCGGTGTGCCCGCCGATATCTCCGATACCGTGGGCTTCGCGCTGGTGATTGGCGTCACCACCTATCTGTCGCTGGTGATCGGCGAACTGGTGCCCAAGCAGTTTGCGCTGCGCAAGGCCGAGGAACTCGCGGTGATCATGGCGATCCCGATGGATCTGATGGCGCGCGGCGCAGCGCCTCTGGTGTGGCTGCTCGACCAGTCGAGCGCACTGATCTTCCGGCTGCTCGGCCTCAACCGCGAATCGGAGAACATCGTCACCGCCGAAGAGCTGCACATGATCTTCGCCGAAGCGACCAAGTCCGGCGTGATTGCAGAATCAGAACGCGCAATCATCTCGGGCGTGGTGCGTCTGGCCGACCGCCCTGTGCGCGAGGTGATGACACCGCGCACCGAGGTCGACTGGCTGCCTGCCGAAGCCGGGCTCGACGATCTGCGCCGGCTGATGGCCGAATCGCCGCATAGCCGCCTGCCCGTCGCCAACGGATCGGTCGACGAGATCATCGGCATTGTCACCGTGCGTGATCTGCTGACCGCGATCATCGAGGGCGCGCCGCTCGATCTGGCCGCGCTGGCGCGCACCGCGCCGATCGTGCCCGATCAGGTCGATGCGATGGATGCGCTGAAAGTGCTGCAGAAGGGCGAGGTGCCGATGGCGCTGGTCCATGACGAGTACGGCCATTTCGAGGGCCTGGTGACCCCGGCAGACCTGCTGCAGGCGCTGGTGGGCGACTTTGCTTCCGATCAGGGCGAAGGCGATTCGCCGATGGTGGTCGAACGCGCCGATGGCAGCCTGCTGATATCGGGCGCGCTGCCCGCCGATGCGATGGCCGAGCGGCTGGGCATATCCCTCTCGGAAGGCCGCGATTATGCCACGGCTGCTGGCCATGTGCTGCACTGCCTGCGCCACCTGCCCAAGGAGGGCGAGGTGTTCAACGATCAGGGATGGCGCTTCGAGATCGTCGACATGGACAACCGCAAGGTCGACAAATTGCTGGTCAGCAAGATATCCGACGAGGCGGACTGACCGGAGCGATCCGGGCTTCCGCAGCTTATTGCGGTGCGCCTGCGCCCGCACCCGGTGCGCCTACCGCGCCGATATTGCCGAACAGATCCTGGAAGAACGTGCGGTTGCGGCCCAAGGTCGGCGTTTTCTTGCCTTCGGGATCGATCTTGGCGACCTGGTCGAGCCCGGTGAAATCGACCGCGGCGACATTGCCTGCCGGGTCGAAACGCACGCGCATCACCTGCTGCGCGGTCGGACGCGGGTTGGCGAAGGCCAGCTGGCGCGTATCGCGCGCAAAATAATACCATTCGTTGTCGGCAAACTGGCCGGTAAAGGTCGGGCGGCCCAGCGTCCGCTCGACCGACTGGCGGTTGTCGACGCCGGGCAGGATCTGCGTCGCCAGCGCCTGGTCATAGATGAAGCCCTGATGTCCGCGCAGCTGGCCGCAGCCGGCGAGCAGCGGGAGCGCGGCCAGCGCCACCAGCATGGCAGCGCGAGTCTGGAGGCGACGGGGCGCGCGGTGGGTCTGGGCTTTGCTGGTCATCATTCTTCCTTGGCGGTATGTCCGCTCGTCCTGCGGCATGGCAACAGGTGGGGCATGGCCTGGCCACATCCCTTGCAACTTGCCGTAGCCGCCTCAATATGCACTAAGCTGCTGCATCACAAGTGGCCAATGAATTGTGGCTTAACGCCGCGCAATCGCTCTGGATAATGCCCGCATCATGTCATTTCTCTCCCGCATCCTTGGCCGCAGCGACCCCCGCGCGGCCGCGCGTCCCTGCTACGACCGCATCGTCGTGCACGGCCGCGACCCGTTCTGGTATCTCGACGGAGCGGTGGAAGACAGCGTCGATGGCCGCTTCGAGGCGGTGTGCACGGTGCTATGCGCGGTACTGCTGCGCCTCGAGGATGACGATACCGACAGGAATGTCCGGCAGTTCTCGGTCTATGTCGCCGAACTGTTCGTCGACGACATGGACGGACAGCTGCGCCAGAATGGTGTCGGCGACCTGATCGTCGGCAAGCATATCGGCAAGATGATGAGCGCGCTTGGCGGACGGCTGGGCGCATATCGCACCGCGCTTGCAGCAGGCGATTGTCCGCAGCTGGAACAGGCGCTCCGCCGCAACCTCTATCGCGATGCTCCGGTCACAGACGCCGCCGTTTCAGCCAGCGCCGGCCATCTGGCGGGGCTTTACCAGCGGCTGAAGGCGTTGCCGGTGCAGAAGGTGATGCAGGGAGAGTTCTGATGCAGGAACCGACCGAATTTTCCCGCCCGATTGATCTGCGCGCGCTGCCGCGCCACAAGGTCGACTTCAGCGCCGACGCTGCCGAGCGTGCAGCGCTCGCCCGCCGCTTCCACATCGTGTCGATCGGCGCGCTGACCGCCACCGCCAACCTCACCCAGGATGCGGCGGGTGTCGATGTGACGGGCCGGATCGAGGCCAAGCTGGTCCAGGCCTGCGCAATTTCGGGCGAGGATTTCCCGGTGAAGGTCTCGTGCGATTACCGTCTACGCTTCCTGCCAGAGGCGGACTACGAAGCGGCTCTCGCCGATGCGGGCGACGAGGTCGAGCTGGCCGGCGATGATCTCGATACCATTTCGTTCACCGGCAGCACGATCGATCTGGGCGAGGCAATCGCGCAGACGCTTGCGCTGGAGATCGACCCTTATGCCGAGGGCCCTCGTGCCGATGCCGCGCGTGCCGAATACGGCCTGTCGACACCCGAGGCGAGCGGGCCGTTTGCAGCGCTGCAGGCGCTGAAAGCTCCCAAGCCCTAAGGCTTCGGCACGCCGACATTGTCGAGCAGCGTGTCGATCGCGGCGACCGCGGCCTTGTACTCGGCCGATTCGACGTTGTCGTATATCCGTTCGAACAGCTCAGCATCCAGCCCCTCAGGCTTGTCGAGCGCTTCGGGTGCCAGCAGTTGCGGGTCGGTGACCGCCGCCAGCCGCGTCTGGACGAACCGCGCGAGCTGCGGATCGGTCGCCGCATTGGCAAAGCGCTCGCCCGATCGGTCTGCCGCGATATCGACGAACGAGAAACCGGTTCCTCCGGTCAGGCTGTCGGACAGTTCCTTCCAGACCCCCAAAGATTGCGCGATCTTGCCGCCCAGGCTTGCCGAAAGCGCAGCCGACATCACCCAGTGCTTGGCCAAGTCATGCCGGCCCGCCAGCATGATCAACGGTTCGGGCGGATTGCTGCAATGGCGCAGCAGCGGCATCGCATCTCCGGCGAGGCGCTTGCGATACTCGGGCAAAGTGCGCATCGCGATGGCAATCATCAGCGCCCTGTTCTGCTCGTCAGCCGTCAGCCGAACCGGCCGCGGCAAGCGCCAGGCATAGCGGACAATGGTGGCGAGGTCGGCATCGGGATGGCGGGTGAGTGCGCAATAGGATATGGCCAGCCAACGTGGATCGGGTTTGATCCCGCCAAAGCGTGACAGGCCCGAATAAGCGGCATTGCGCCCCGGATGGATTAGCACCGCCTGCGCCTGCTTCGCACCAATCCGCACGTAGGGAAGCGATTCGTCGAGGCTCGGAGGATCCTTGTCATCGCCCAGCACCACCAGCCACATTCGGCGCATGACGAGCCGGCTGAGCCAGGTCGGCAATGGCACCCGGCCGATCTTTACCCGGACTACGGGCAGGCCCTTGCCACCCGGAACGCTGGCAGCGCGCGCCTCGATATTCAGCCAGGCGCCCAAAGGCAGCTGGCGGCTCAACCGCGCCACCAGCTCGGGCGGCGGCATATCGTTGTGCTGCTGCTTGATCGCTGCAGCGGAACTGGCCGGCGCCGCTGCCTTGGCAGGCTTAGGGGCCACAGGCGACGATACCTGGTGCTCCAGCCGGGCCTCGACGCGCATCGGGGCGAGCACCTGATTGACCAGCGCAGAGAGCCCGTCGAGCTCCGCCTGCGAGAGCGTCATATCCAGCCGCGCTCCTGGGGCACGGCCCTCGCCCGCAAGCTGCTGGAGCACCACGCGGGCCAGATCGATGTTGGCAGGGCTGGGAGGCACAGGCGGCTGGACCGAAGGCGAACCGCTGATGGTCAGAGCGGCGAGCACCAGCAGCAGTACGGCAGCAAGCCGCAACAGCAGCATCCAGCGCAGGCGGGGCCGGGCCGGCTGTGGGTCTTGAAGGCTGGGCGTCATGCGCTGCCCTTGGGTCGCTTCGGCCCATGCATGCAAGCAAAAAGCGCCGAAACCACGGTGGATTTCGGCGCTTGTCGCGTTCGTGTCAGCAGTGCTTGGCTCAGGCGGCGGGAAGCGCGGCCTGTGCCTGCTTGACCAGGCCCTTGAAGACTTCAGCTTCGTGCATCGCCAGATCAGCGAGGACCTTGCGGTCGAGCTCGATGCCGGCCAGCTTCAGCCCATGCATGAAGCGGCCATAGGTCAGGCCTTCCATGCGGGTTGCAGCGTTGATGCGCTGGATCCACAGAGCGCGGAAGTTGCGCTTCTTGGCCTTGCGGTCGCGATAGGCATACTGACCTGCCTTTTCAACGGCCTGACGGGCGATGCGGATGGTGTTCTTGCGACGGCCATAATAGCCTTTCGCCTGTACGAGAATGCGCTTGTGCTTGGCGCGGGTGGTAACACCCCTTTTGACGCGTGCCATATGCTATATATCCTTTGAATTTCGAAGAGACGGGATCGTGCCGGGATCAACCCAGGCCGTACGGTGCCCATTTCTTGATGGTCTTGGCATCGGCGTCGGAAATGACGCTGGTGCCCCGGTTCTGGCGGATATACTTGGCATTATGGCTGATAAGCCGGTGGCGCTTGCCAGCGACGCCGTGCTTGATCTTGCCGGTTGCGGTGAGCTTGAAGCGCTTCTTCACACCGCTCTTGGTCTTCAGCTTGGGCATTTTGGTCTCCTTATGTGGAAGTCCGTATCAAGCGAACATGGCAGCCCATAACCAGCCAGCCCGCTCATTCGGAAGCGTGCGCGCCTACCGGGATTCTCCGGCAAATGCAAGGCACGATTGTGCGCGTGGCGCGGGAACCGGGGTCCTCGCGCCACGCGACAGATTTACATCCGCTGCATCGCGCAGATCTTGTTGCCGGCCGGATCGCGCAGATAGGCAAGGTACAGCTTCATGCCGGCGCCTTCGCGCACGCCCGGCGGATCCTCGATCGCGGTGCCGCCATGCGCCAGGCCCGCCGCGTGAAATGCATCGGCCTCTTCCTGCGTCTTGGCGGCAAAGCCCAGGGTCCCGCCATTGGCGCAGCTGGCAGGCTCGCCGTTGATCGGCTTGGTCACGATAAACAGGCCGCCATTGTGCATGTAGATGACACGGCCCTTGGGGTCGAGCATGCCGGGTTTCGCACCCAGTGCGCCCAGCGCCGCATCATAGAATGCCTTGGCTGCATCGATATCGTCCGCGCCCAGCATGACGTGTGAAAACATGGAACTCTCCTGTAGTTAACCGGGTGGTTAAATGACGATGGACAAGCCGTCTGGCCCCCGTCAATATCCGGTCACGCAAAAACAGCCATTGGCCGCCAAAGGTCAAGGCGAAAAGGAGAGGAACGGGCATGGCGTTAAGGCTGAAGGCTTGTGTGGGGGCAGCGCTCGCGCTGCTGGCGGCGGCCTGTTCGGGCGGCGGCGGCGACGTGGCTGCGGACAAGGGAACCACCGGGATCGACGGGGCACGCATCATCAAGGCCGATGGCGGCGAATGGCTGAGCTATGGCCGCACCTATGACGAGCAGCGCTTCAGCCCGCTGGACCAGATCAATGCCGGCAATATCGGCGAACTGGGCCTCGCCTGGTCTGCCGACATGGATACCGCGCGCGGCCAGGAGGCCACGCCTCTGGTGATCGACGGCAAGATCTACGTCACCACCGCTTGGTCCAAGGTCAAGGCCTATGACGCCGCCACCGGCAAGCCGCTGTGGGATTATGACCCCAAGGTGCCCGGCGAAACCGGGGTCAAGGCGTGCTGCGATGTCGTCAACCGCGGGCTTGCCGCCTGGGGCAACATGCTGTTCCTCGGCACGCTCGATGGACGGCTGGTCGCGCTCGATCGCGGCACCGGCCGCGAGATCTGGAGCAAGGTCACCGTCGACCAGGCCAAGTCATACACCATCACCGGCGCGCCGCGCGTCATCGACGGCATGGTCATCATCGGCAATGGCGGCGCGGAGTTCGGCGTGCGCGGTTATGTCGCGGCCTATGATGCGGCGACCGGCAAGCAGCTGTGGAAATTCTACACCGTGCCCGACCGGCCCGGCGCCAATGACGCGGAATATCTGAAGGCCGCCGAAACCAGCTGGAAGGGCGAATACTGGAACATCGGCGGCGGTGGCACCGTGTGGGACGCGATGGCCTATGACCCCGAGCTTGGCCTGCTCTATGTCGGCGTCGGCAACGGCTCCCCATGGAACCAGGCTTATCGCTCGCCCGGCGGCGGCGACAACCTGTACCTCTCCTCGATCGTCGCGATCAAGGTGAAGACCGGCGAATATGCCTGGCACTACCAGACCACGCCGGGCGAAACCTGGGATTATACTGCGACCCAGCACATCATGCTGGCCGACCTCGAGATCGACGGCAAGGCACGCAAGGTGCTGATGCAGGCGCCGAAGAATGGCTTTTTCTACGTGATCGACCGCGCGACAGGCGAATTCATCTCGGCCAACAATGTCGTGCCAGTCAATTGGGCCACCGGTGTCGATCCGGCGACTGGACGGCCGATCGAAAACCCCGAAGCGCGCGTTGACAAGACCGGCAAGCCCTTCATCGTCACGCCTGGCCCGCTGGGCGCGCACAACTGGCATCCGATGGCCTATGACGCCAAGCAGAAGCTCGTCTTTATCCCCGCGCAGATCACCGCCTTCCCGTATATCCCGGCGGCGGGCTGGAAGCCCTCGAAGCTGGGCTTCAACGTCGGCATGGACACCGCGAACAACGCGATGCCCGCCGACAACGCGGTGCGCGAGGCCGCGAAAAAGGCCACAAAGGGCGTGCTGATCGCCTGGGACCCTGTCGCGCAGAAGGAACGCTGGCGCGTGACCCTGGGCGGCCCATGGAATGGCGGCGTGCTCGCGACCGCAGGCGGGCTGGTGTTCCAGGGCAACGCGATGGGCAATTTCGTCGCGTATGATTCGGCGCAAGGCAAGGAGCTGTGGAGCTTCCCCGCGCAAACGGGCGTGGTGGCCGCGCCCATGACCTACAGCATCGATGGCGAGCAATATGTCGCAGTGATGGCCGGCTGGGGCGGCGCGTGGGCGATCACCGCAGGCGTGCTCAGCGACATGTCGGGCCCGGTGCGCAACATCTCGCGCCTGCTGGTGTTCAAGCTGGGCGGCAAGGCGAAGCTGCCCGCGATGCCGGCGGCCGACGAACTGCCGCTCGACCCGCCTGCGCTGACCGCAACGGCCGATGTCGTCGCAGGCGGCGCGATCCAGTACGGCCGCTATTGCACGGTCTGCCATGGCGATGCGGCGATCCAGGCCTCGGGCCGCGGCGGCATCATCCCTGACCTTCGCTATTCGGGCACGCTCGCCAGCGCCGAGAACTGGCAGATGATCGTCCATGACGGTGCGCTCAAGGACAATGGCATGGTCAGCTTCGCATCAGTGTTGACCATGCCTGAGATCGACAGCATCCGCCATTATGTCATCTCCCGCGCCAACGAGGACGTGAAGCTGGCAGGCGGGCTCAAGCCGAAAAAGGTGGCGATGAAATAGAACGGTTACGCCCGTCCCCGCTCGCTGCCTTGGTCGGCGCGAGCGGGACTGGTGGAGCCGAGGGGAATCGAACCCCTGACCTCGTCATTGCGAACGACGCGCTCTCCCAACTGAGCTACGGCCCCGCGTCCCGGTAATGCAGGAATATACGGAGTAGCTCCGCCCCACTCCAGAGGAAATTCGAAACGGCTTGGCGGGCCTTGTTGGCTGCTGATGGGGAGCACGGTTCAGCGCTGGCGGTCGCTCCGATCAGCGTGTCGTCCCAACAGGGCCGGGCAATTCAGGCCGCGGAGCCCAGCGTGATCTCTCCTGCATCCTGCAGCAGCTTGAGCATGACCGCGGCTCCGCATTGCTGTGACCTGGCCGTGGCGCTGAACCGACCATCGGCGATGAACTTGCCCCGGTCGTAATGGTTGGAGAAGCTCCACAAATAGGGCGTCGGCACCCCGCGTCTCCGATAGCCCATGCCATTATAGGCCTCCAGCCTGTACAGCGTCCGCTCCAGGCTCCAGTCGGTCTGTCCGACATAGCCGAGTAGCCCCAGGGCATCCTTTGCACTGGAATCCCAATCGGAAGGCGGCAACCACACCGATGGGCGGCCCGAGGGCACCTGCCGGGTGCGAGCCGACAGGGGAAAATCGCCATTGTGCAGATGCGCACGAAAATTGAAACTGGCCTCCAGCGCATGGGTCGCGGCGATGAAGTGCCAGGGCACACCCGTCGCCGCCTCGACCCGCTGATACTGGCTGCGCGACCGACGCATCATGGCGAGATGCCAGTCGGCGCTCTCGCGGTATTGCGGCCGGATTTCCAGCTTGCGGAACATCCGACCATATTCGGACTTGAGCGATGCATAATCCCGAGCCGTGCTGAGCGGCTGATCGGGCTCTTCCGAAGAGGCAGACGGCTCCATTGGAGATTCGATCTCCGGTTCAGCCGATGCCTCGGGCTCGGGCGACGATTGTGCGGATGCGGGGGCATAGGGGGGAAATATCAGTTCGGGCGGAACGCCCGCCGATGCAGGGTCTGGCTGCATCAGATAGCGCAATCCGGAGCCCGGCGGCGGATCGAGCCGTATCTCTTTCGGCAGCAGCTGGAGCAATTCGGGCAGTTCGTGCTGGCTTTGATGCAGCTCTGCGAGCAATCCGCCTGCCTTGTCGGCAAAGCCGCTGTCGATGGCATCAGCGCGGTCCACCAGCGCGACAAGACGCGGCATCGCAAGCTGATACAGCGAGTCGGTCAGGTTTCGGAGCGACAGATCGTTGCCGAGTTCCAGCGGTGATTGCGGCAATCCCTTGCGGTCAGCTTCGCGTTCCAGCGCGATCACAGCATCGGCGATGCGCAGAAAACTCATCGGCTTGCGCGGGATCATGTCCGCCAGGTCCTTGGGCACATCAAGGCCAAGGATCCTGGTATCCTGCGCCAACGCCCGCTGCCCTATCGTGAGGCCGACCGCAGCCGTCCCCAGAGCCCGCAGAAATCCTCTCTTGTCGAACTCACCAGTCGCCATCGACTCGCGCCTCCTTGCTGAAGCGTAACAGCGTTAGGCAATTGAGTCTTGTCGTGAGCCCGAGATTTTACGTGCGGCCTTCGGTTCGGATCTGTCGCGCCTCAGTCGCCGCTGCTGGGCAGCACAGTTGGCAGCTTCGGCGGATTACCGGTGGAGGTTGCTGCCGGCGCAGCGCCATTGCTGGTGCTGGCTGCGGGCTGGATGGCAGGCCCCATCTGCCCGGCCTGGGCGGCGCGCATCTCGGGGCTGCCATACAGCGCGATCCAGCGTTGCAGGTCGCTCTGATAGCTTTCATAGCTGGCGTAGAAGCGGTCGAACACGCCTTCGAGCGACGGCAGCGCACGCGCGCCAAAGGCCACCAGCTCCTTGGAGGGCAGCGCGGCAGCTTCCTGCCCCAGCACCAGCGCGGCGTTGCAGAAATCGGACTTCACCGGCGGGAAGGCGAAGAAATTGTAGACCTGCGTATTTTCGGTATCGCGGATGCGGGCGTAGCCGGTGCCGTAACGCTTGCGGTACTTTTCCTCGACGACCTTGTTGACCCGGTCGAGCTCGCGCTTGTGGGTCTTGAGGAACAGGTTGTAGTCATCGGCAATGCGGAAATGCTGCGGGTTCTGGCAGTTGAGCGCAGCGACGTTGAACGCGGCGCGGAAATACCACAGCTTCTCGTTGTCATCGATGTCGCGCATCGGCGTGTCGCGCAGGCCATCGGGGCGCAGCGCGGGCACAGCCATCGCGGTCATCGCATTGGAAGGCGGGGTCGGCATGCGCGGCGGAGCGACGGCCACCGGCGGCGGCGGCGGGGTCACTGCCACAGGGGCGGCCTTGCCTCCGCCACAGGCCGAGATCAGTGTCGTCAAGCCGACCGTTGCGGCCAGCATCGTAGCACGGCTGAGGGCCATACGAGCCATTGTCTGCGTCTCCCGGTGCCGCGCACATTGCCCTGGGACGGGGGCACGCGGTCTCATGGGCATGTTTCTATGCCCGCCAAGACGCGATCTCAACACGAAAACGACGAACTGCGAAAGCATGCACCGCAGGCAAGAGGGTCAGGGAGCGACGAGCCGCGTTCGCAGGGCGATCAACCGAGTGGGCCGCGACAAAGAAAAAGCCCGGCGGATGGGGATCCGCCGGGCTGTCAGTATTCCAGTGCTTTTCCAGGCAATCAGTCGCGATTGCCCATGATGCTCAGCAGCGCCTGGAACATATTGATGAAGTCGAGGTAGAGGCTCAGCGCGCCCATGATCACGACCTTGCCCATCATGTCGGTACCCGCGACATGCGCATACATGCTCTTGAGCTTCTGCGTGTCATAGGCGGTCAGGCCAGCAAAGATCAGCACGGCAGCATAGCTGATCACCAGGCCCATCACCGACGACTTGAGGAAGATGTTGAGAATGCTGGCAACGATCAGGCCGACCACACCCATGATCAGGAAGCTGCCCCAACCGGTCAGGTCCTTCTTGGTGGTGTAGCCAAACAGGCTGAGGCCCGCGAACGCGGCAGCGGTCGAGAAGAACGCCAGCGCAATGCTCTCACCGGTATAGACCAGGAAGATCGTCGACATCGACAGGCCCATCAGGAGCGCAAAGCCCCAGAACATCGCCTGCAGCGCTGCAGTCGAGAACTTGTTCATCCCCAGGCTCATCGCGAAGACAATCGCGAGCGGCGAGAAGATGATGACGTACTTCATCAGGCCGGGGCCGAACATGATCTGCGCGGCCATGCCCGACTGGGCGAACAGCAGCGCGACAATGCCGGTCAGCAGGATGCCGCTGGTCATGTAGTTGTAGATGGACAGCATGTAGGAACGCAGCCCCGCATCGAATGCAGCACTGGGCACGCCGGTCTGCGCATTGATCGAGCCGGCGCGCAGCCTGTCTGTCGCGCGAGGATCAAAACGGTCAGCCATCGAAAAAATCTCCTTTGCCCGGCATAGTTGCCGGATAGACACAATATCGCCCTTTGGCGGGCAATTTTCAAGCGAAACCGGTTTTCAGTTTATCGCAGCCTGATACGATACCCTTCTTGCCATGAGATTGTTCCTTGCCCTGGTGCCGCCTCCGGCCGTTCGCCAACGTCTGCTTAGCCGCATGCATGGCCTTGCCGGAGCGCGCTGGCAGAGTGATGCACAGTTGCATGTCACGCTGCGCTTCATCGGCGAGGCCGACCGGCACGCGACCGAAGCCCTGCTGCTCGCGCTGGGCAGGGAGCGGTTTGCGCGCGCAGATAGCAGGCTCGACGGCTATGGCTGTTTCGAGAAGCGCAGCCGGGTTGATCAGCTCTGGGCAGGCCTGACCCCACGCGATCCGCTGGCAGCGCTGCACGCCCGGCTCGATCGGCTATGCGTGGGGTGCGGGTTCGAGCCCGAGGGGCGCAAATACGTGCCGCATGTCACGCTGGCCCGTTTCTCGCGCAGCCTTGCCCCCGATCCGGCGCATGTCGCAGCCTGGATGGCGGCGCAACCTGTGCTCTCAGGCGCTGCATTCGCTTTCGGCGAACTGGTGCTGATGGAGAGCCATATGGGCCGCGATGGCAGTGTCTACGAGACGGTCGCGCAGTTTGCGATGCGCGGCTGATCGGCAGCACGCCGTTCAGGGCTGAAAGGCAGCGACGATCTCTGGGGTGACGCGCGCAGGCCGGCCGGTGGCTTTGTCGAGCATCGCCCAGGTTGAGACGGCGGTGACGATATCGCGTCCGTTTGGGTCGGCAAACGCGGCGTGGCGGGCAAAGCGCGCACCCTTGGGGCTGCCGGGTACCCAGGTGCGTCCGGTGGCCTGCTCACCCAGGCCAATATTGCCGCGGTAATCGATCTCGTGGCGGACAATCACCCAGAAATATGCGTCCACATGCGCAGGGTCCGCCGCCGCCTGCCAGTGCGCGACCGACAGGTCCTGCAGCCACTGCACCCAGACAGCATTGTTCACATGGCCAAGTTCATCGATGTGCTCGGGTGCGGCGGTGAAGATGCGGGTGAAGGTATTCATCCTGGTTCGGGTCCCAATGAGAGGCAATGCCTCTTGGTGTTACCGAGCCGCTCGACTGGCTGGCAAGTCGAGAAAAAGGCCCGGCTGACACTGTGCCAGCCGGGCCTGTTGTTCAATCGGCGTTCGTATCGCTTGCCTTCTTGGCCGCTCCCCGCGCCCGCTTGGGCTTGGCCGCCTTGGGCGGTGCGGGAACGATCTCGAAGGCCATCGCACCATCCTTCAGATGGACGCTCACTTCACCGCCCTGCACCAGCTTGCCGAACAGCAGTTCCTCGGCGAGCGGCTGCTTGATCTTCTCCTGGATCAGCCGCGCCATTGGACGCGCCCCATACAGGCGATCATAGCCACGCTCGCACAGCCAGTCACGCGCGGTCTGATCGAGACGGATGTGGACGTTCTGTTCGGCCAGCTGCAGTTCGAGCTGGAGGATGAACTTGTCCACAACGCGGGCCACGACTTCGGTGCCGAGATACGCGAACGGGACGACCGCATCGAGACGGTTGCGGAACTCAGGCGTGAACATCTTCTTCACCGCCTCGTCCGACGCGTCCTCGCGGCTGACATCGCCAAAGCCGATGCCTTCGCGCGCCATGTCGGCAGCACCAGCATTGGTCGTCATGATCAGCACTACGTTGCGGAAATCGACCGTCTTGCCGTGGTGATCGGTCAGCTTGCCGTTGTCCATCACCTGCAGCAGGATGTTGAACAGATCGGGGTGCGCCTTCTCGATCTCGTCGAGCAGCAGCACGCAATGCGGCTGCTGGTCGATCGCATCGGTCAGCAGACCGCCCTGATCATAGCCGACATAGCCCGGAGGCGCGCCGATGAGCCGCGAGACACTGTGCCGCTCCATATATTCCGACATGTCGAAACGCTGCAGCGGAATGCCCATGATGCTAGCAAGCTGCCGGGCCACTTCCGTCTTGCCTACGCCGGTCGGGCCGGAGAACAGATAGTTGCCGATTGGCTTGTCAGGATCACGCAGGCCGGCGCGGCTCAGCTTGATCGCGCTGGACAGCACCTCGATTGCAGCATTCTGGCCGAACACAACGCGCTTCAAGTCACGGTCGAGATGCTCGAGCACCTTCTTGTCGTCCTTCGACACCGACTTGGCCGGAATCCGCGCCATCGTCGCGATCACGCTTTCGATCTCGCGCGCGGTGATGATCTTGCGACGCTTGTTCGGCGGCACCAGCATCTGCATAGCGCCGACCTCGTCGATCACATCGATCGCCTTGTCCGGCAGCTTGCGGTCGTTGATGTAACGCGCCGACAGCTCGACCGCGGTCTTGATCGCCTCGGGCGTGTACTTGACCTTGTGGTGATCCTCGAACGCGGTGCGCAGACCCTTGAGGATCTTGATCGTATCCTCGATCGTCGGCTCGTTCACGTCAATCTTCTGGAACCGGCGCAGCAATGCGCGGTCCTTTTCGAAGTGGTTGCGGAACTCCTTGTAGGTGGTCGATCCGATGCAGCGGATAGTGCCACCCGACAGAGCGGGCTTGAGCAGGTTCGATGCATCCATCGCGCCGCCCGAAGTCGCCCCAGCGCCGATCACGGTGTGGATTTCGTCGATGAACAGCACCGCGTGCGGCATCTTTTCAAGCTCGGAAACGACCTGCTTCAGGCGCTCCTCGAAATCGCCGCGATAGCGGGTGCCGGCCAGCAGCGCGCCCATGTCGAGCGAGTAGATTACCGCCTTTTCGAGAACCTCGGGCACATCGCCTTCGACGATCTTGCGCGCGAGGCCCTCGGCTATCGCGGTCTTGCCGACGCCGGGGTCGCCCACATAGAGCGGGTTGTTCTTCGAACGGCGGCACAGGATCTGGATCGTGCGATCAACCTCGGGCCCGCGCCCGATCAGCGGATCGATCTTGCCCGCCTGCGCGCGCGCATTGAGATTGACGGTGAACTGGTCGAGCGCACTGTCCTTCTTCTGCTTGCCCGACGTGTCCTGCTTTTCTTCTTGCGGCTCTTCGCTGCCGCGCGGGCTGCGCTGCTCGACCGCCTGGCCACCCTTGCCGATGCCGTGGCTGATATAGCTCACCGCATCCAGCCGGCTCATGTCCTGCTGCTGAAGGAAGTAGACGGCATAGCTCTCGCGTTCGGAGAAGAGCGCAACCAGCACATTGGCGCCGGTCACGACATCCTTGCCCGACGACTGGACATGCAGGATCGCGCGCTGAACGACGCGCTGGAAGCCAGAGGTTGGCGCAGGATCGGTCTTTTCGGCGACCTTGAGCGAGTCCAGCTCGTTGTCGAGATAATGCGTCACCGCATCTCCCAGTTCGCCCAGGTCGACGCCGCAGGCCTGCATCACCTGCGCTGCGTCGGCATCATCGATCAGCGCGAGCAGCAGGTGCTCCAGCGTCGCATATTCGTGACGGCGATCAGCGGCATTGTGAAGTGCCTGGTGCAGCGTCTTTTCAAGGGATTCGGCAAAGGACGGCATAATGGCGATACTCCGTTACGGGCAAATTGCCCGCAATGTCAGTCAGTGTACCCGGGGAAAAAGAGCCGGGCCTCTATGGTCAAGCGCCTCATTGCCATTGCCCCATTGTTCACTCCGGGGCGCTTTACAGCAACCAATATAGGCGAGTGTCTCTCCAATTCCAGCAGGCTGCAAGCCCTGGTTCGAGAATAATCTCAGCAAAGACCATGCCAGATGAACGACCTGAAAGGTCTGGCCGTTGACAAGCGCCTTTAGCCCTTGCGGAACAGCGCGTCGGCGCTGGCGCGGTGCCGGGCGGCAAATTCCTTGCGCGCCTCGCACCGAGCGATCTCCGCGCGGCACAACGCGATGCGCGCATCCAGCTCGTCGAGCGAATAGGGGTCGATGTCTTCGCTGCCCAGTTTCTGGGCGGCATCGGCGCGCAGGCGCGAGAGGCTTTCGTCGGGCTCCATGGGACTTATTGTTGACCCGCGAGCGGTAGCTGTCAATATAAGCCGCTACAGATGTTGGGGTTCTGTCCGCAACGAGGGGGGAAAACCAGGGCATGTCTACCATGACCATGGCCACAGTAATTCCGGCGATCATGCAGGCCGTTGACTATTCCGAACCGGGTGGCCCCGAAGTACTGGTGGCAGGCGAAGCCCCTGTTCCGCAGCCCTCGCAAGGTGAACTACTGGTGCGCGTCGCGGCTGCCGGGGTCAATCGCCCCGACGTCATTCAGCGTCAGGGATTTTATCCGCCTCCGCCGGGCGCGCCGCATATTCCGGGACTGGAAATCGCAGGCACTGTTGTTGGCGTGGGGCCCGGCACCGACAATGTCATGATCGGCCAGGATGTCTGCGCCCTTGTCGCAGGCGGCGGCTATGCCGAATATTGCGTGGCGCGCGCCGACCACTGCCTCACCGTGCCATCGGGCATAGCGATGGCAGAGGCCGCAGCCCTGCCCGAAACTTTGTTCACTGTGTGGCACAACCTTTTCCAACGCGGCTATGCCCGGGACGGCGAGACGGTGCTGGTCCATGGCGGCACCAGCGGCATCGGCACGATGGCGATCAAGCTGGGGCGCCTGTTCGATCTCAAGGTCATCGTCACCTGCGGCAGCGATGATAAATGCGCCGCCGCGCTGGAGATCGGCGCGCATCATGCGATCAACTACAAGGCGCATGATTTCGTTGAGGAAGTCAGGCGCCTGACGGATGGCAAGGGCGTCGAGATCGTGCTCGACATGGTGGGCGGCAGCTATTTGCCGCGCAACATGGCGTGCCTGGCCGATGATGGCCGCAACGTGACCATCGCGGTGCAGGGCGGGATGAAGGCCGAGATTTCGGTGCTGGAGATCATGCGCCGCCGGCTGACGCTGACCGGATCGACGCTGCGCCCCCGTTCCAACGCCTTCAAGGCGCTGCTCGCCGACGAGATTTCCCGCGAGGTCTGGCCTTTGGTGGCAACCGGCGAGCTGTCGCCGCTGATCCACAGCCGCTATCCGCTGGCCCAGGCGGCACAGGCGCATGCGCAGATGGAATCGGGCGATCTCGTCGGCAAGATCGTGCTCGAGATCGGCTGAACGCCGCAGTCCTGCCCGCGATCTGTCACAAAGCCGTCATCGCTATGCGATTCCAGATGTCACATTAAACCGCCATTGGCGTGGTCCCGAGGATGCAAAAATCCGCAAGGGAGCACGCGCCGCCATGGCACTGGACGATTTCAGCGATACCATCCATGCCTTGCTGGGCAGCGAGAACGGAAACCGCGATTTTTCAAACGTCACGGGCTTTCCCGATGGCCTGCCTTATACCCCCGAGCCGCTGGTCGAGGCGCGCAGGCGCTATCGTACCATCTGGATATCTGACGTGCACCTGGGCACACGCGGCTGCAACGACCGCCTGCTCATCGATTTTCTCGACCATGTCGACAGCGAGACCATGTATCTGGTCGGCGACATCATCGATGGCTGGCGGCTGAAGAAGAAATTCTATTGGCCGGCCGCGCACAACGACATCGTCTGGCGCATCTTGAAGCGCGCCAAGCGCGGCACGCGCATCGTCTATATCCCCGGCAACCATGACGAGATGTTCCGCCAGTTTTCCGGGCTCAGCTTCGGCGGGGTCGAAATCCGCCGCGCCGCCTTCCACGAGACCGCCGACGGCAAGCGGCTGATGGTGCTGCACGGCGATGAGTTCGACACGATCATGCTCGCGCACCGCTGGCTCGCATTCGTCGGCGACACGCTCTACCATCTGCTGATGAGCCTCAACATCGGCGTCAACTGGATCCGGCAACGCTTTGGCCTGTCGTACTGGTCGCTGTCCAAGATGGCCAAGCACAAGGTCAAGAACGCGGTCGAGTTCATCTCGCGGTTCGAGGAACTCGTTGCACGGGCAGCTGCCGAACGCGGCGTCGACGGCGTGGTCTGCGGCCACATCCATACGGCAGAAATCCGCGAGATCGGCGGCGTCGAATATTATAACGACGGCGATTGGGTCGAAGGCTGCACCGCGCTGGTCGAGCATTTCGACGGGCGGATGGAGGTGCTGCACTGGGCCGACATCATGAAGGAACGCGAGGCGGCCGAGGCCGAGGCGCTGATGATGGGCGACCGCACGGTCGTGGCCGCCTGACAGGCCAGCCCCAGCGGCAGGAGGACACCATGCCAGCCCGGATGAAGATCGCGATTGTCACCGATGCCTGGGCGCCCCAGGTCAATGGCGTCGTACGGACGCTGCGAGCGGTGACCGATCGCCTGCGCGCGCTCGGCCACGAGGTGCTGGTGATCTCGCCCGATCAATATGCCTCGATACCCTGCCCCTCGTATCCCGAGATCCGGCTGGCGCTGGCGACGCGACATGGTGTCGGTGCGCGGCTCGATGATTTCGCGCCCGATGCGGTGCACATTGCCACCGAAGGACCGCTGGGCATCGCGGCACGCCGCTTCTGCCTCAACCACGGCTATTCCTTCACCACCGCCTATCACACCCAGTTTCCGGATTATCTGGCACGGCGCACCGGTCTTCCCGCCTCGATGTTCTGGCCGTTCATCCGCTGGTTCCATGCGCCTGCCTCGGCGATCCTGGTCTCGACCGAGACCGTGCGGCGGCAGCTGCGCGGCCAGGGGCTGACCCAGGTTGTGCACTGGGGACGCGGCGTCGATCTTTCGTGCTTCACCCCGGCCGCGCCAGCGCCTGCGCTCTATGCGGACCTTGGTGGACCGATCCAGCTTTATGTCGGGCGCGTCGCGGTGGAAAAGAACATCGAGGCGTTCCTGTCGAACGGACATCCTGGGTCCAAGGTCGTGGTCGGCGATGGCCCGGCGCGCGAGTCGCTGGCGCGCGCCTATCCGCACGCGCATTTCGTCGGCGCACAATCAGGCGCAAAACTGGCGGGCTATTATGCCGGAGCCGACGTGTTCGTGTTCCCCAGCCGCACTGATACCTTCGGCCTGGTGATGATCGAGGCGCTCGCCTGCGGCACCCCGGTCGCAGCCTATCCGGTCTCCGGCCCGCTCGACGTGCTGACACCGTCTTCGGGCGCGATGGACGAGGTTCTGGAACATGGAATCGCGGCCGCGCTGCGCCTCGATCGCGCAGATTGCATCGCGGCCGGTCGCGCCTTCACCTGGGAGGCCAGCACCCGCCAGTTCCTGGGCGCACTGGTGCCGATTACCTCCGGCCTGCTGCTGGCGGCCTGAGGTCGCAGTGCGGAACCGCGTTGTGGCGCAGATATAATGTTTGGCAAGCAGCGTGATTTGCCGTAACGTCAAATACGGGTCGCCCACTAAGTTTTTTCTCAAAAACAGGGGCGAGTATGATCATCAGACAATTGTTCCGCGTTGGGCTACCATGCGCGCTCATGGCAGGGGCGATCGGCCTTGCCGGTCATCAGGCGCTCGATGCCGCCGACCACTTCGATCCACCAGCAAGAACCGGGTCTGACACCAATACGGTCGGCTTCGATGTCGCCGCTGATATTGCCGACCTTTATGCTTTCCACGACGTCAGCAACGTGTATGTCGCAATCGATTTTGGCGGGCCTTCGGCCACCAATCTGCCCGGGTTTTACGACCCCGATGTGCTCTACACGATCAACATATCGAACACCGGCACGCGCACCGATATCGAATTCCCGATCGAGATCCGCTTCGGACGCGACGGCGCGAACCCCGGAATAGAGGTGCGCAACCTCCCCGGCGCAGGCGTGCTGCGCGGACCGGTAGAACGCAATCTGCTGACCAGCAACGATATCATGGTGCGCGCAGGGGTATTCGATGATCCCTTCTTCTTCGATCCGCAAGGGCTCCGCGATTCGCGGGCGACCGGCAACCTGTCGTTCAACACCGCGCGCAACCGGTTTGCGGGTCTCAACTCGACCTTCGTGATCATCGCCATTCCGCGCGGGCTGATCGACCGCGGCCAGCCGCTCGACATCTGGACATCGTCCGCACGGATCAGGAGCTGAGCATCATGACCAACCATCCCGTTTCGCGCACGATCGCCTCCGCGCTCGTGCTATCTGCCTTGCTCGCAGGATGCGGCAGCAATGAACCTGCCACCAACGCCATTGTGGTGCCGCCCGTGGCGGTTGCGCCGACCCCGGCACCCACTCCAACGCCTACGCCCGCGCCTGCGCCGACCAGCTTCAACGTCGCGCCGTGTCTCAACCAGACCGTCGTGCCCGGACGCACAGTGGCCAATCTGGTCGTGCCCGATGTTCTGCAACTCGACCTTAACCAGCCCGCTGGCTTTCCTAATGGACGGCGCTATCTCGATCCGGTGATCGACGTCACGCTCGCCGTGATCTTCCTCGACCTGCGGCGGCATCCGGCGACAACCTTTGCCGCCATCCCTGTAAACCCCAATGGCGTCGATCAGCCGCTGACGGCGACCTTCCCGTTCCTCGCGCCACCGCTTGGCAATCCACCGCGATCGAATGGGGCGGGTACCAACTTCACCTTCCGTAGCGACCTGCCGTCTGCCTATACCCGGGTCGACCGCGCCGGAATGCCGGCGGTGTCGACCGCGCTGATCTCAGGCAACCCCAACAAGAACAGCTACAACGACGATACACCCACCATCGACGCCACCGGCAAATGGGTCCCCGAACTTTCGGGCACGCTCACCATTCTGACCAATGCATTGGCGGACGATTTCGGACGGCTGGGGCTGACGATCTGCGCGGCACCTGCCTGATATCCGGACCCGGCGCATGCAGACAGCCTCGCTGACGTCGTATCTGGCGGCCTGGAAATGGTGGATCATCGCTGCCGTGGTCATCGGTGCCCTGTGGGCGACTGATCGCTTGCGGAGCGGTGACACCCTGCCCGAGCAGATCATATGGGAAGATTCGCCCTTCTCGGGCAAGGGGCCGCCGCGCACCTATTCCGAAGCCATGGCGCGCAGCAAGCTCGCCGTCGCCAATGCTGGGGCGGCCGCCAAGGCGAAGCCTGATGAGTGGCTGATGCACGAGATCCACGCCAGCGAACTGATGGCGCGCGCGCAGCTTTCGGGATCTTACGAGGATTATGCGGCGGCGGGCGCGGCGCTCGATGCGGCGTTCGGTGTGGCAGTCAAGGGCAGCGGCCCGCACCTGATGCGCGCCGTGCTCGATTTCAGCATGCACCGGCTGGCCGGAGCCGAAGCACAGCTAGCGTCAACCGACCTTTATGCCGCGCCGCCCGACCCGGGCGACCGCGCCGAAATCACGGCGATTCGCGGCGACATCGCCTTTTATCGCGGCGACTATGACGCAGCCTGGGCGCTCTATGATAAGGCCGACGCGCTGGTACCGGGGTCGGCGCTGTTCCGCCGCGCGATCTTTGCCGCGCGGACTGGCGATGTCGACGGCGCAGACGCTTATTTTGCCGAGGCCGAAGGTGCCTATCGCTCGCCCACGCCGCAGACGCGCAGCTATATGGCGCTCCAGCGCGGCATCCTCGATCTCGATCGCGGACGGCTCAATGATGCCATGGTCCATTTCCGCGAGGCCGATCGGTTGTTCCCCGGCCGCTGGCTGATCGAGGAGCATATCGCCGAGGTGCTGAACCTGCAGGGCAAGACCGCTGACGCAGAGAAGCTCTATCGCGCGATCGTCAAGCGCACCGGCCACCCCGAGTTCATTGATGCGCTGGCGGGCATCGCCGAAGCGCGCGGCGACAAGGCGGAGGCAGCACAGCTGTATGCCCGGTCGTCCGCGATCTGGGAAAAGCGCCTCAAGCTGTTCCCCGAGGCGACCTATGGCCATGCGATCGACCATTGCATGGCGCGTCAGGACTGGCCTTGCGCACTGCGGCTGGCTGAGGCCAACCACCAAGCCCGTCCGTTTGGCGAGGCGAAGATCAAGCTCGCTGCGGCGCTGCTAGCCAACGGCCGGACCGACGAGGCCCGCGCGATGATCGAGCAGGTGCTGGCCTCGCGCTGGCGCACTCCCGACCTGCACAGCACCGCCGCCGATATCTATCGTGCGGCCGGGTTGACGCAGAAAGCCGAAGCGCAACGCAAGCTGGCCAGCGCCATGAACCCGCTCGCCTGAGGGGCGCAATACCGCTACAACACCGCCCTTGCGGCGCGCTTGCTCCGCTCACAGAATTGGCTTATAGCACGAAGTGTATTCGGCCACCCCGCAAGGGGTGGCCATATTTTTTGGAGAAACGCCCATGTCTGCCAACCCCCAGCCGCTGATGCCGCATGCGACCGCATCCTGGATGGTCGACAACACCGGTCTCAGCTTTGAGCAGATTGCCGATTTCTGCGGCTTGCACATTCTGGAAGTTCAGGCGATGGCCGATGATCTGGCCAGCAGCAAGTACACCGGCCGCGATCCGGTGCGCGCGGGCGAACTGACCATGTCGGAAATCGAGAAGGGCCAGGCCGATCCCGAGTATCGCCTGAAGATCCAGGTCGGCCCGGCACAGGTTCGTCGCACCAAGGGCCCGCGCTACACGCCGGTCTCCAAGCGCCAGGACAAGCCCGACGGCATCGCCTGGATCCTGCGCAACCACCCCGAAATCTCGGACGCGCAGGTCGGCAAGCTGATCGGCACGACGCGTAACACCATCGCCGCGATCCGCGATCGCAGCCACTGGAACATCTCGAACATCCAGCCCAAGGACCCGGTAACCCTGGGCCTGTGCTCGCAGCGCGAGCTTGACGCGATCGTCGGCAAGGCAGCGAAGAAGGCCGGCATCACCGAGGAAGCCCCCACCGATACCCGCCTGGGTGGTGATCGCGAGGCGCTGATCGAGGAGCTGCGCGCCGAGCGCCAGGCCGCGAACCGCGCTGCCGAGGAAGCCGCGCGCGAAGCAGCGATCGAATCGGCGTTGCTGGGCGACGGCGAGACGGAAGCATCAGGCGAACAGGCCTGATGGCCGACGCGGCTCCGGGCGATCCGGTCATCCGCACCGGGCCGCCTGCCTATGATGCCTCGCTCGCCGATCACGGCCTCGAGGCGAAGGAATTTCGCGGGCTGACCTATCCACTGGGTGATCATGCGCCCGGCTATGGCGAGTATTTCGCCATTGCCCCGGGGCTGGGCTGGACGCGGCTGCCGGTCCCGGGTCCTCTTGACCATATCAACATCTGGCTGCTCGACGATCGCGACGACCAGGGCGATGGCGTCGCGATCGTCGACACCGGCCTGTATATGCCGGAGACCACAGACGCCTGGAAAACGCTTTTCGCCGATGGCCTGCAGGGGCGCCGCATCACCCGCGTGCTGGTCACCCATTTCCACCCCGATCATGTCGGCGCGGCAGGCTGGCTGTGTCGTCGCTTTGGCGTCCGGCTGTGGATGAACCGCACAGAATGGCTGATGGCACGGATGCTGACATCCGACGTTCGGGCCGAACCCCCTGCCGAAGCGCTCGAACAGATGCGTCTGGCCGGTTGGGACGAGGCCCGGCTGGACGAGATGCGCGCCAAGGGCTGGGGCAATTTCGCGCGGATGGTCTCCGACGTGCCGATCAGCCATGTGCGGCTCGACGATGGCGCAGACGTCGTGATCGGCGAGCGGCGCTGGACGGTCATGACCGGCGGCGGTCACACACCCGAACACGCCTGTCTGGTCGATCAGGCAGGGCAGATCGTGATTGCCGGCGACCAGATCCTGCCCCGGATCACCTCCAACGTGTCGATGATGGCCAGCGAGCCTACAGCTGATCCGTTACGCGAATGGCTGGACAGCATCGCCAAGTTCCGCAGCAGTCTGACCGGTGACGAGCTGGTGCTGCCCGCGCACGGCTTTCCCTTCACTGGGGTTCATGCCCGGCTCGATGCTCTTGCCAGCGGCCATATCGAACGGCTTGATGTGCTCGAAGCCGCACTCAAGCAGAAGCCGATGCGCGCGGTCGATACCTTTGGCATCCTGTTTGCGCGAGCCGTTGATGACGGTGTCTATGGCATTGCCACCGGCGAAGCGCTGGCGCATCTGCGCTATCTTGAATGCGCTGGCCGCGCCATCTGCACGGTGCGTGATGGGGTGGGCTGGTACTCGGCCTGATCGGCAGCCATGGCCGGATCAAATGCCGGCATACCATTCATAGCGTGCCGCATCTTCCCAATAGCCGCCGCCACCACCGTAGCTCAGCCGGTAATCGGCCACCGCCTCGATCCGGCGGACGTATTTGGCATGCTTGTAGCCCAGGTGCCGCTCGACCCTGAGCCGCAGCGGCGCGCCATTGCCGATCGGCAGCAGTTCGTCGTTGAGCGCCCATGCCATCATCGTCTGCGGGTGGCGCGCATCGGTCATGTCGATGCTCTCGTAATACGGGCCCGCGCGCAACGTATCGGCGCAATGGAAGACCAGATAGCGGGCGCTGTCCTTCACCTTCACCGTGTCGAGCAGATGCGCCAGGTTCACCCCGGTCCATTTGCCGATCGCGCTCCACCCCTCGACACAATCGTGCCGGGTGATCTGCGTCTGGCGCGGCATGGCGCGGATCTGGCCGAGGGCAAAGCGCGTGGGCCGTTCGACCAGCCCGTCGATGGCGAGCGTCCAGTCCGAAAACCCGGTGGCGGCAGCGCGCAGATAGTCGGCATCGGTCGGCGCGCGGGTGCCGTTGGCGGGGACCGAGCGGCCGATGTCGCGCGGCGAATATTCGCGCGCAAGGCTGCCCGAGCCGAGCAGCGCGCGCTGCACCGCCTGATTGCCGTCCTCCGCCAGCAGCAAGGTATCGCGCCAGCCCTGGTTGGCGTTGAGTACATCGCAGCCGCTGAGCAGACCGCCTGAGGCGACCGCGAGCGACCCGACGAGCGCGCGGCGACTGAGGATCAGCGAGGAAGGCGTGTCAGTCATCGCCGGTGTCCGATCGTCATGCCGCGCAGCAGCACCAGCGGCTTGTGGAGAATCACCAGCACGACATGCAGGACCATGAAGCCGATGAGCGAGAAAGCGATGATGAAATGGAGCGAGCGCGCCGTCTGCCGCCCGCCAAAGAGCATGCTGGGCCAGTGCAGCGCCGCATCGGTCCCCGGCGACATCGCAAGCCCGGTGACGATCATCAGCGGCAGCATGACGAAGATCACCGCGATGTAGCTCAGCTTCTGGAGCGAATTATAGGCCTCGCCCGGCGCCGTGTGGAAATCGAACCGGGCATGGTCGACGATCGTCTTCCACAGGTTGCGCGGATGCCATTCAGCGCTGCGCATCGCGATCATGCCGCGGATATGCCCGTTGAACAGGCTGATCCCCATGAACAGCAGCAGCCCGAAGGCGAAGATCCAGGCGAAGAAGAAGTGCCAGTGCCGCGCATCGGCCAGGTTGTAATCGCTGGGGATCGTCGCCCAGCCGGGAAAGGCGCGGCTGCGCATCACGCCCTCGCCATCGGTATAGCGGCCGAGCACGCCTGTGGTATCGACCCGGTTGCCGCCGATCTCAAGATAGCCGCGCGGCCCCTGCTGGCCGATGACAAGCCAGGCAGGCTCGTCGCGATTGCCATATTCGCCCCAATAGAGTCGGGGATGGGCGTTGAAGATCATCAGGCCGCTCATGAACAAGGTAATCAGCGCGACCAGATTGACCCAGTGCCACGCCCGGGTGGTAACGGCATGCGGATGATCGGGTTCGCTCACCGACGGTGCGGGCGCCGGTGCAGGGTCCGAGACGGGCAGAGGGGAGGTATCCAGAGTGGCGATCATGTCTGTCATTCGCAATCGGTCCCCGGTCGGTTACAGTCGATCTGCGACTCTGCCATGTTTTTACCCAACGAAAGACTGTCTGTCATGCCTGCTGATGCCTCGGTGATCACCCTTTCGCCCGATCCGCTCGATGCCTATGCGATTTCGCCAGGCTGGAAGGCAGGCGGGCTGCTGTTCCTTTCGGGCCAGGCCGCGATTGACGAGCATGGCGCGATCATCGGCGCAGGCGATTTTACAGCGCAGCTGGAACAGACTTTCGCGAATATCGACCGTGTGCTCGCCGCAGGTGGCAGCGACCGCAACCGGATCATCAAAGTGACGATCTATCTCACCGACATGACCAATTTCCCTGCCATCGTCGAGGCACGCAAACGCTATTTCACTCGCCCCTGGCCTGCGGACACCATTGTCGAGGTCCGCGCATTGGCTCTGCCTGAGCTGATGGTCGAGATCGACGTGATCGCAGTGGCGGGCGACGCCTGACCGGCGCGGGGCGGATCAGGCGAAGCCAATGGCAGAGCATGTGTCTTGCCCCGAAGACATTACGCCAGAGGCGCAGACCACCCGGTACTGCCCAATCGTGGTGCTGCTCGCCAAATCATGTTTCGTACCGCAAAACAAAATAGAATACGCTTCCTGAGGGCGGAGCCCTCGGTGATCATTATTGGTGGATCGTTGCTGATAGGCGTCACTGCGGTGTTGACGAGCCTCAGCACATTAGGCGGGCTACTCTGCTCCACCATGCCAGCTTCTTTGCGTTTGCCAGAGGGCCTATAGTGAAACATGTATAAGTTGCAGGAAGCAAAGCGTTGGTACGACCAAACGGTACTGCAAACAGCCGTGGCGCCGGGAGACTCGAGGAGATTTTCTCACGCTAAGCGCCCATAGTATCTGGATAAAACTGTATGTGCGATTATCGAATTTCCGTTGTTGATCGCAGCCATCATACCACTGGCGGAGATATAGATATCGGCTGTCGAAAATCGTCCAAATTCGGATAACGTGCCGCTCATCCACAGCTTTTATTGAAAGTCGTAAAAATTTGGGTCGCTTGTTTTTCACGTCCGCGATAGGCACATGCTGGTACTAAAGAAAACATCCAAGGACGCACCCATGACCGAGCATTCGCAAGAGCAGCTGATTACACTCACCGCAGATATCGTAGCTGCCCATGTTGGCAACAACAGTGTCGCCGTGGGCGACATAGCCACGTTGATCGCGAATGTTCACACAGCATTGGCGGGCTTGTCTTCGGTTGAAGCCCCGGAGCCGGAAGAAGTGCGTCCAGAGCCTGCAGTATCAATTCGTTCGTCAGTAAAGCACGATTATCTCGTGTGCCTGGAGGATGGCAAGAGGATGAAGATGCTCAAACGGCACCTTTCCGTCCACTACAACATGACTCCAGCTGAGTACCGCCAGCGTTGGGGGCTTCCCGCCGATTACCCCATGGTTGCTCCAGCCTATGCTGAAAAGCGTCGCGAACTTGCCAAGACGATTGGACTAGGCCGCAGCCCTAACGCGGGACGCGGACGCAAGAAGGCCACCATTGCTGCAAAATGAAGCAGCCTTAGCGCACCTGAATATCAGCAGTGAACTGAAGGGGTGCAATGCGTGTGCGCCCCAGCCTCCCGTGCCAAGGCAAGCCTCCATGTATCTGCCGCAACGAAACATTACTTCAGCCGCGCGGCAATCCTTCGCGCTCCTCAGCCCTGCCCGGCATTGGCATTGTCTGAAATTCAGGTAACAGAGCGGCGGTCATGACACGGATTTTACAAACTAGGTTCCAGCTTGCACCATTTTGAGGCAGGCCCTGTCCTGGCCGTTGACTCAAGTTAACAAATCATGAATCGATACGCCCGCTGCCACGCTCGATGCGCGGCAAAAGTGGGAGAAATTTCAATGCGTGAACTTACCCCTGCCGAAACGACCGAAGTGTCGGGTGGCCTGTTCTTTCTCAAGCGGATTATCTTGGGCATCCTGACGAAGCCGATTGTCAAGCACCCCGCTCCGCCGCCGGCCCATCCCGCCCCGCCGCCGCCCAAGAAGCATCACTGATTCTTTCCGATCCACCGATGGCTTCAGTGCGCTGGAGCCATCGGTGGATTATCATGATTCTCTGATATCATCCACGAGAGTGCCGCTGATATTGGGACTCGAAATTGCCGCGTTGATTATGGCTTTGCCAACGCGCGGTTGTTTCGCACAATGCTGACCTTTCCGTCTTCCAGGCGCAGGACGATGTCAGCACGCTCCACCAACGCTGGGCGATGCGTGATCGCGACGCGCGTGACTGGAAGCTTCGTCAGCATGTTGGCGATCGCGATTTCATTGTGCTCATCGAGATTTGCGGTGCCCTCATCCAGGAAAATTGCATCCGGATTTCGGTACATGGCGCGCGCCAACAAAATGCGCTGCCGCTGGCCGGCCGACAGGGCATTGCCCATGTCACCAATCAAGCTTTGATAGGCCATGGGCATCGCCATTATCGTATCGTGAATTCGCGCGACTATGGCTGCCGCCTCTATGCGTTGCTGTGCGGGCTGCTCGGCAAAAAAACTGATATTGTCAGCCAATGTGCCAGATAGCAGATAGTCATCCTGCATGACGGCACTGATGCGGTTACGCCAAGCCTTGGTCGTCGCAGCGCCGATTGGCTGGCCATCGATCAACAGGCGCCCTGATTGAGGCTGCATCAGTCCCAGCAAAATCCGCATCAGCGTCGATTTGCCCGCCCCGGATTCGCCGACGATAGCGACAAAGCTGCCCGAC
Source organism: Hydrogenophaga intermedia (assembly GCA_943370475.1). GTDB lineage: Bacteria > Pseudomonadota > Alphaproteobacteria > Sphingomonadales > Sphingomonadaceae > Blastomonas. Next base: position 4,549 of record CALRRI020000002.1, on the reverse strand, counting down.
GGTATGATGAATGACAGGTTGTCGAATACCGGCTGTTTGTCACTGTCGTAGGCAAATGTGACGTTTTCGACCACAATTTCGGGCGGGGCGGCCGGTCGCGGTGCCGGACTGGAATGCACCAGGTCCTCCCGCTTTTCCGCAACAATATCGGATAAGCGTTCCAGATGGACGGACAGCAAACGCCAGCGTTCAGCATGATCGACCAAAGATGTGGCACTGTCCATGAAGCTGGTACGATAGGCGATGAACGCGAGCATAACCCCCACGGTCATTTCGTTGGCGATGACCGCGTTGGCCGCTATCAGCACAAGGATCAGCAGCTGGCCATATGTTATGATGTCCTCGGCCAGTTCACTCCAGATGTGATAAGTACCTGACCGGTAGCTCGCCGTTATTACCTCGGCGTAGCGGTTTCGCCACCCGGCCTCGCGCATCCCTTCGCTGCCGTGAAGCTTGATAGCGCGCATCGAACGCATGGTTTCCATAACGTAGGTGTCTTCATGCGCTGACGCGATGATCTCTTCTTCGGTCCGCTGTCTGATCGCCGGGTAGATGGCCAGCTTGAACCCGATATACAGCAGCGTTGTGCCTAGAGTGACGAACATAAGCGGCAGGCTGATCAGTCCCATCACGACCAGGGTGGTGATGGCCAATACCGCGTCGATCAAAGCATTGACGATCCCTTGGGTAAGGAGGTTCTGGACAGGACCGACCGATCCCAGCCGTGACATCAAGTCACCGACATGGCGGCTTTCGAAATAGCGGGTTGGCAGGTGCAGCATATGACGCATGATGTTGCCACCCAGCTGAAACGCCAGCATCTGTCCAAGGGTGAGCACCACCCAAGATCGCAAACCCTTGATCGCCGCATTTATGGCGTACACCAGACCAAAACCGACAGCCAGAAGCGTCAGTAGGTTGCTGTCGCTTTGACCGATGGCCTCATCGATGGTCAACTGCATGAAGAACGGCAGCGCCAAGGCTGTCAGTTGCAACAGCAGCGAAAGCAGCAGCAGCTGGAGGAATGCCCCGCGAAAATTGACCAGCCTGCCCCACAAGTCCGAAAGGCGCAGTTTTACCCGCGCATCGATGGGATCGAAATCGGCGGTCGGGGAGAGCTCGAGGGCTACGCCAGAAAAGTGCTTGCCGACATCGTCCATCGACAAGGTGCGCCGGCCAACCGCGGGATCAAGTATAATGGCCTGCCGCGCGTTAAGGCGTTCGAGCACGACAAAGTGGTTGAGATCCCAATGCAGGATCGCGGGGGTTTTCAGAAGCGGCAACTCATCCAGTTCCAGCCTGAGCGGGCGCGGAGCGAGATGTAACTGGCCGGCAACGTCCATCAGCTGCGCGAGCGTCACGCCTTTCATCGATACCGGAAAGCGCCGCCGCAATCCTCCGATGTTGACACGATGCCCATGGTGGGCGGCCACCATGGCAAGGCAGGCCAGGCCGCATTCGGCAGCTTCGGCCTGCAACATCGGCTGCAATCCTTGAGCCCAGGGACGATCGAAGCCGCTCATGACCGGATGGCTTTCAAGATGGGATCAAGGAACACCTCCCACAGTCGGCGATCCTCCAGAATGAGGTTGGCAGACAAGGTCATGCCATCGCGCAACCGGCCAGCCTGCAAGGCAGGACCCTGTGCGAGGCTGTCAATGCGGACCCTCACCCTGAACACGGGCTCCCGGTCGGTGTCCGTTGCCAAGAGGCCGCTTGGCATGCTGGGCACTGTCGAGACCCAGGTCACCGTGCCCGATCCCGTCCCGTATTTCTGAAACGGGAATGCATCGAACATCAGGCGCACTCTTTGTCCCGGCTTGACGAAGCCGACTGCGCTCGATGGCGCAAAAAGCTGCACTTCCAGCGCACTGTTGGCAGGCACGACGACGGCAAGCGCGGTGGTCGTGCTGACGCGCTGGCCTGATTGGACACCCAGATCTCCCACTGTGCCGCCAAAGGGGGCGGACAAGGTGAGCTTGTCCTGGCGCACCAGCCGCGCCCGCTGCTCTGCTACCAGCGCCATGCGTTCGGCCAGCTGCGATCCCGATTGATCAGCAACGATGCTGCGGGCAGCGATCTGCGCCTCGACCGACTTCAATGTCTCGCGCTGCGATATGATCCGTTCGGCCAGCGCTTCTCGGTCCAGTTTTCTGGCCAGCAAGGTCGCTTGGCGCTCTTCAAGTTCTGCTTTCGTGCCCGCGCCTTGTTTCAGCAGGCGCTGCGACCGGGTGAGCTGGGCCTCGCTCAACTTCGCCTGCTCGGCCATCAGGCGCTCCTGCCGAACCAACGAAGCCAATGATTGGGTCATGCTTATTTGCTGGTTCTGCAGTGAAACGATTTCGTTACCGGCAAGCGTGCCGGCCAAACCCTTCTGTCGCTGCAGCTCGCTGTACTGGCGGTCCAGTTCGACAAGCTGACTGGCGATCCCCTCACCACCTGCATCGCGGCCCTCGGTCAACGACACCGTCATCACGGCATCGCCTTTATCGACCCGTTGGCCTTCGCGCACGTGCACAGTCTCAACCTTCGCATCGGCGGGCGGCATGATGCGTGCCACGCCAGCGGAATAGGCGACGATACCGCGCACCTGCGCACGCTGAGCATAAGTGCCGAAGATCAGCAGCAAGCCGAGCGCGATGATGACCGTCAGGATAAACGCGGTGTAGAGTCGTGCGCTCGGCGGCACCGCCGCGATGACAGTGCCTGTAAGACGGTGTCGACCCGTCTCGATCGCTTCTTGCCGAAAAAGAGGACTGGTCATGAGGCGCGCACGTTTCCCATGCCGAAGCCTTTAAGCGGCAATTCTCAAAGCGTGATTAACGCGCTCGAAACCAATGCTTTCGGCTTTTGTAACCAATTGCGGTTAGTCAGCAGGGCTGCGTGGGCGGCACGTCTTCGCGCGCATTCAAATTCGGAAGCCGGAAATGCCCCTATCGAGCGTCAGATTTGGCATCTGCCTGTTGGGGATGGTTTCGCTGGCGGCCTGTGCCCCGCATGTTCAGCTGTCGGTCGCACCTGCCGTGCTGTCGTCGGATTGGGACGTGGAACTGCCCATGGAATTGCCCCATGAATCGACGGTCCCGCTCGATTGGGCCGCCTTTGGTTCTCCGCAGCTCGACGCGCTTCTGGTAAGGGCGCGCGCGGCAAACTCGGACCTGGCGATCGCGTCTACGCGGATCAAGCTGGCATCGGCAGAACTGCGGATTGCCAGGGCGGAGTCCGGTCCATCCCTTAGTGCTCTGGGCCGTGCAGAATCCAATTCTCGCGGAGGCGCAGGCGATAACGCCTTTCGCGACAGTTACATAACAGGTGAGCTCGACTTAAGTTACACCCTTGACCTCTCCGGCCAGTTGAGAGCCAGCAGGCGCGCAGCATTTGCACGCTATCGGGCCTCTGGTCATGAGGCCGAAGCGGTGAAGTTGACTGTCGAAGCCGCGGTCGCATCCGCTTATGTTCAATATGCAGCTTTGAGCGACCGTATAGCCATTGCTGATCAAAACCTGGCGCAGTCACGGGAATTCGAGCGCATCCTAAGCCTGCGTGGACAGGAGGGGTTGGTGAGCGAGCTCGATATCTCTTTGCAGGCGGCGCAAACCAACGCTCTTTTGGTCGGGCTTTCACGGCTGAAGCAAAGTCGTAGCCAGGTCCAGACTGCCTTGGCCGTGCTGGTCGGCGAGGAAGCCCCGATCTTCACGTTGCAACCGGCCAGCCTTTTGGAGTTCACAGCGCCTCGTTTTGCGCCCTTGCAACCTGCAACTCTGCTGATCCGTCGACCCGACATGCTTGCGGCCAGCGCGCTGATTGAGGCTGCCAATGGAGATGTTCAGCGCGCACGCGCGGCCTTTGTACCCGACCTAGAGATCTCGGGCGGAAGCTTTGTCGACAGCGTGGCAGGCGGGGGTCTGCTCAATCCCGGATTTGCTCTTGCCTCAAGGTTTGCCGCGACGATCTTCGATAGCGGTAGGCTCAAAGGCGCGGTGTACCGGGCCAGCGCTGAACAGACGCAAGCGGTAGAGCAGTTTCGCAAAGCACTGCTGAAGGCGCTGGAAGACACGCAGAATGCCTTGGCGGCATCCCAGCGAACGCAAGAGCGCCTTACAGTGCTGGACCAGTCCCGGTTTCTCACGACGCGCAGTGCGACACTTGCCCGTCAGCGTTTTCTGGAGGGTAGTGATGACTTTGTAGCGGTACTCGAAGCGGAACGCAGCAAGCTGCAGGTCGATGACGATCTCGTCGTTGCGACTCAAGAGAAACTGAATGCTGCCATAGCGCTTTATGCCGCAATGGGCGGAAAACCCTCGTAAGTTTGTCGGCGAAGAGTGGTACGGCTGCGCTTCATTTCATCTGACACCTTCCATGGGTCGGACCTTTTTCGAGAACGGCGAAAGCTGTAGGCCTAACCCGGCTTATTCACCGGGTTTGGCCTGAAGGGTTGGCGGGAGTGGCGTAAGCCATTGGCTTGTTGTAGGAAATTGGGTGTCTAGACCAACCTGCAACGGGGCAAAAAATGCCACACTCCACACCCGCCGGACACGGTGATAGCGCA
>CALRRI020000001.1:0-357764 GCA_943370475.1 Hydrogenophaga intermedia | reverse complement strand
GCTCTGGTCGAGGCAGAAGCAGAGGCCAAGCGCGCCTTCGATGCACTGTCGGGCCTGATCGAAGCTGCGCCGATCCCGATGTGGTTCCGCCGCGAAGACCTGTCGCTGCTGCTGGTCAACAGCGCCTATGTCGAGGCGGTGGGTGGTACGAATGCCGCCGAAGTGGTGCAGGCCGGGCAAGAGCTGGTCGAAACGGTGGATGGCCTGACCCCGGTGGCGGTGGCTGCGCGCGCGATGGAGGCCAGTGCCGCCTCTCGCCGTACCGTTACCACCACAATATCCGGCACTCGCCGGGCGATGGAAATCGTCGATTTGCCGATCCGCGGGCGTGGCGTGGCGGGCTATGCCATCGACGTGCACGAACTGATCCAATCGCGCCAGGCAACCGAGCGGTTCCGCGACGCGCAGCGCGACATGCTCGACAATCTGTCGGCGGGGGTGGCGCAGTTCGATTCCCAGCGCCGCCTGATCTTCGTCAACCAGCCCTTCGTCCGCATGTTCGCCTTGAAGCCGCAATGGCTGCAGGACGGTCTGGAGTTCGAGCGGCTGATCGACCGGATGCGCGAGGCCGGGCGAGTTCCCGAGGTCCGCGATTTCCCTGCCTGGCGCGACGAAAAACGCGACTGGTTCCAGGCGGCAGGCCCGTCGGACGAGGTGTGGCTGATCCCCGATGGCACCCATCTGCGCGCCATTGCGCAACCGACGCCCGATAACGGCCTGCTGCTGATCTTCGAGGATCGCACCGAGCAGGTCCAGCTGGCGAGCGCGCGTGACACGCTGCTGAGGGTGCGCACCGCCACGTTCAACAACCTGTACGAAGCGCTGGCGGTGTTCACCTCCGACGGTCGTCTGCATCTGTGGAACACCCGCTTCGGAGCGGTGTGGGAAGTGGATGAGGGAGAGCTCGCCAAGCACCCGCGCGCTGACGAACTGCTCAAGGCGATCGCACCTCGCCTCAAGCGACCGGCGCAGATTTCCGCGCTGCGCGAGGTGATCCGCGCCGCCACGCTCGACCGGACGCAGCGCGCCGGGCAGCTGGTGATGAAGGATGGCCGGGTGTTCGATTTCGTCGGCATTCCGCTGCCCGATTCAAGCGCGCTGTTCACGATGATCGACGTGTCCGATGCCAAGCGGATGGAAGACGCTTTGCGCGAACGCAACGAGGCGCTGGTCGAGGCCGACGCGATCAAGACCCGGTTCCTGGCCAACATGAGCTACGAGTTCCGCACCCCGCTGACGTCGATCGGCGGTTTTGCCGAGCTGCTCGCAGGCGGTGTCGCCGGGCCATTGTCGGAACAGGGGCAGGAATATGCCCGCGCGATCATCGATTCGGTCGAGCGGCTGTCGGCGCAGATCAACATGGTGCTCGATCTGAGCCAAAGCCAGGCAGGCACGCTGCCGCTGAAGCTCGAGCCGATCGAAATCGCAGCGCTGCTGGTCGAGGTCGCCAAGGGGGCGGCGGGTCTGGCGGGTGGACGCAACATCGCGCTGGAGCTCGACATCAAGGGCGAGCCCGGCAGCGCCGAGGTCGACCGCGCGCGCTTCGGCCAGGCGATCGCTGCCGTCGTCGACAATGCACTGCGCTATACGCAGGAGGGCGGACGCGTTCTGCTGCTGGGCGATCGGTTCCGTGGCAAGCTGCGCATCGTGGTGTCGGACAACGGTCCGGGGCTCGATGCCAGGGCGCAGGCGCGTGCCCTCGACGGCGTGCTGCAGGCCGACGAGGCCGGAGGCAAGCCGTTGCCCAAGCGCTCTGGCCTGGGACTGCCGCTGGCGAAGAACCTGATCGAGGCGCACGGCGGGCGGATGGAGCTGATGAGCGAACCCGGCGCAGGCACCATCGTCACCATCCTGATGCCATGACGCTGCGTATCGTCTCGCTGGACGCCATGGCGGAGCTCGGGCAGGCGCTTGCCGATGTCGCGCAACCCGGCGACACGATCGCCTTGTCGGGTGATCTGGGCGCGGGCAAATCGACACTGGCCCGTGCGATCCTGAATGCGCTGGGCTTTGCAGGCGAAGTGCCCAGCCCGACTTTTGCGCTGATCCTGCCGTACGACCCACCCGAGGTGCGCATCCCGGTGATCCATGCCGATTTCTATCGGCTGGACGGCGCGATGGAGCTCGATGAGCTGGGGCTCGATGCGGGCGAACCTGCGCTGCTGATCGCCGAATGGCCCGAGCGCGTGGGCGGACTGGCGGGCCCCGATACGCTGCAATTGCGGATTGAAGGGACCGATGCTAGCGAGCGGCTCCTGACCGCGCAGCCCGGCGAACGCTGGCAGGCGCGGTGGCAGCAGATTGCAGGTGGTGGATCTTGAGCGCACGTGATTCGGTTATTCGCAGGTTTGCAGACTCGCATGGCTGGGGCGCGGCAGAGGTGCTGCCGATCCCCGGCGATGCCTCGTTCCGTCGCTACTTTCGCATCGTCGAAGGCGATCGCCGCGCGATTTTGATGGATGCGCCGCCGCCCGAGGAAGATCCACAGCCGTTCATCGATGTGGCGCATTATCTGACCGGCCAGGGGCTGCGGGCGCCTGCGATCCTGGCGGCCGATGCCGCGCAGGGCCTGGTGCTGCTCGAAGACTTTGGCGATGTGCGGATGCGCGAGACGGTCGATGCGGGCAGTGTTGAAGCGGAGCGTGCGACCTATGCGCAGGCGATCGAGACCTTGGCGCGCCTGCACCAGTGCCCGCCTGCCGATGTCGCGCCTTATGATCGCGCGGTCTACCAGCGCGAGGCGGGGCTGCTGACTGAATGGTACTGCCCGGCACGCGGTCTCGACGTCGACGTTGCAGGCTACACCCGCGCATGGGATCAGGCGCTCGATGGCATGGATGCCGCCGCACCTGCGGTGACGGTGCTGCGCGATTATCACGCCGAAAACATCATGCTGCTGCCCGATGGTGCGCAGGGGCTGCTCGATTTCCAGGACGCTCTCGTCGGCGATCCGGCCTATGATCTGGTCTCGCTGCTGCAGGATGCGCGGCGCGATGTCTCGCCCGCGCTAGAGGCCGAGATGATCGCGCATTATTGCGATCTCACCCGCCCGGCTCATGATTTCGACACCGCCTATCACGTGCTCGGCGCGCAGCGGAACGCCAAGATCGTCGGCATTTTCGTGCGGCTGTGGAAGCGCGACGGCAAGCCGCGCTATCCGGGGATGATCCCGCGCGTGTGGGCGGCGCTGGAGCGGGACCTTGCACATCCGGCGCTGGCACCCGTCGCCGCCTGGTTCGATGCCAATATCCCGGCAGAGTTGCGCGATCCTGCCGGTACCTTGGGCGGTGAGTTCGGATTGTGACCACCAGCCCCGCCTTTGCCCGCACCGCGATGGTGATGGCTGCCGGGCTCGGCAAGCGCATGCGCCCGCTGACCATCACGACACCCAAGCCTCTGGTGCGCGTGGGCGGCAAGCCGCTGATCGATCATGTGCTCGATCATCTGGGCGATGCAGGCATGCGCCGGGTGATCGTCAACGTCCACTATCTAGCGGACTCGCTCGAGGCGCATCTCAAGGCGCGCGAACATCCGTTCGAGCTGATGATATCCGACGAGCGCGATCTGCTGCTCGAGACGGGCGGCGGGCTGGTCAAGGCGCTGCCGATGATCGACGAAGATCCGTTCTTCTGCCTCAACAGCGACAATGTGTGGCTGGAAAGCGCGCGCTCGTGCTTTGACGAGCTGCGCTCCGCCTGGGACGACAGCCGCATGGACGCGCTGCTTCTGGTCGTGCCTCACACCCGAGCCTGGAACTATCAGGGTGTCGGCGATTTCCACCTCGACCAGATGGGCCGGGTCAGCCGACGCAGGCCGGGCCATGTCGCACCCTATATCTACACCGGCATCCAGTTGCTCTCGCGCCGACTGCTGGTCGATCCGCCTGAAGGTGCGTTTTCGACCAACGTGCTGTGGAACCGGGCGATCGAGGCGGATCGGCTGTTTGCCATCGCGCATCTGGGCCAATGGTTCGATGTCGGCACCCCCGAAGCGATCAAGCCGACCGCAGAGGCGCTGCTGAATGACTGATCACCGCCAGCCTGCGGTCTATGCCATCGGGGCGCAGCGCGGGTTTGCGGATGTTCTGGCGAGTGGTCTGCTGCGTCGGTACGGCGAGGACAAGATGGGGCTCGCGCGGGTCACACTGCTGATCCCCAACCACCGCGCCGGGCGCGCGATCACCGAGGCTCTGGTGCGCCACGCGGCCAACGGCCTGCTGCTGCCGCGCATGGCGCTGATCGGCGATATCGATCTCGACGAGAGCCTGGGCGCGCTGCTCGATCCGCTGGGTGAGGGCGAGCCCGTTCCCCCCGCCATCGATCCCTTGCAGCGTCGTTTCCGGCTCGCCGCGATCATTGCGCGTGAGGGCGCCGGACGTGCAGGGGCCGATGACCCCGCCGAGGCGCTGCGGCTTGCGTGCGAATATGCGCGCGTGCTCGACCAGTTGCAGATTGAGGAGAAAAGCCTCGATCAGCTCGATACCATCGATGTCGAGGCGGACTTGGCCGAGCACTGGGTTGCGGCGCGCGATCTGTTCATGCGGGTGGGCAGGGCCTGGGCGGCAGAGCTCGCCGCATCAGGCCGGATCGACCCTGCCGAGCGTCGCAACCGGTTGCTCGACAAGGCGGCCCAACGCTGGCGCGATCATCCTCCCGCCACGCCGGTGATCGCTGCAGGCATCACCACAGCAGCGCCGGCCATAGCGCGATTGCTGCGCAGCATTTCCATGCTGCCACAGGGCATGGTGGTGCTGCCGGGGCTCGACCTGGAGATGGACGAGGCGCTGTGGGAGGCGATCGGCTCGCCCATCACGACGCCGCCCGAACCGGGCGCGCCGCCAACCGAGAAGCCCGCGATCACGCACCCGCAATTTCATCTCAAGCAATTGCTCCACGCGATGAGCGTCAGCCGCGCCGAGGTGCAGCCTTGGCAGTCAGAGCCAAAGACCGGGCTGGCTGCAGACCGTGCGCGATTGCTGCGCAGCATTTTCCTGCCCGCGCGGCTCAGCGACCGCTGGGTGACGCTGGAGGCCACCGATCGGCGGACCAAGGGAATCCGCATCATCGAGGCCGAGAACCCCGATGAGGAAGCGCAGGCGATCGGGCTGTTGGTGCGCCAGGCGCTCGACATTCCCGCGCGCCGGGTCGCGATTGTCACGCCCGACCGTAGCCTGGCCTCGCGCGTGGTGGCGCATCTGCGCCGCTGGGATATCGAGGCCGACGATAGCGCCGGCGATCCGTTGCCGGTCACCCCGCCGGGGCGGTTCCTGCTGGCCGTGGCACAATGCCTGGCGGATGATTTCGCTCCGGTGCCGCTGCTCGACCTGTTCAAGCATCCGCTGGTACAGGCGGGCGAGGGACGCTTGCGCTGGCTCGACGAGGTACGCGATCTCGACCGGCGGCTCCGCGGGCCGCGGCCTGCGCCGGGGCTTGGCGGGATCGATGCCGCGATCGGAAACCGGCCGCTCAAGGCGTGGTGGAGTGCCGCCAAGGCGCTGCTCGCCCCGATTGCCGCATGGCCGCGCGATCCGCAGCCGCTGTCCGCCACCATGATGGCAATCGCGGATGCCGCAGACGCCTTGAGCGGTCAGGCAGTGTGGAAGGGCCTTGCTGGACGATGCGCATCCGATCTGGTGCAGCAACTGCTGGCGCAGGCGCGTGCCCACGATCCACTCGCCACGCCATCGCAGGCGGTCAATATCCTGGCGCGGCTGATGCGCGAAAAGGCGGTGCGCCCGCCCTATGGCAAGCATCCGCGCGTTGCGATCTACGGATTGCTCGAAGCGCGGCTGCAGAGCGCGGACCTGGTCATATGTGCCGGGCTCAATGAAGGCGTGTGGCCGCAGATTCCCTCGCCCGATCCGTGGTTGGCGCCGATGGTGCGCAATGCCTTGGGCCTGCCGCCACTGGAACTGCGCGTCGGCCTCGCTGCTCAGGACCTTGCAGGCGCGCTCGCCTCGAGTGAGGTGGTGCTGACGCGCGCGCGGCGCGATGGCAGCGCACCGACAGTGGCGTCGCGCTTCCTGCTGCGGCTGCAGGCGGTGGCCCCCGATCGGCACATGGAGGATCACGAAACGCTGGTGCTGGCCCGCAGGCTCGACCGCCGGTTGCCGCCGGTACGGATCGAGCGTCCCGCGCCACAGCCCAGCCGTGCGCAGCGTGCCGCGCGCCTGTCCGTCACCGAACTCGATCGGCTGCGCGCCGATCCCTTCGCGTTTTATGCGCGGCGTATTCTCGCGCTGCCGTCGCTCGACCCGGTCGATGCCGAGCCCAGCGCAGCGTGGCGCGGAACCCTGGTTCACGAAATCCTCGAACTGTGGCATCGCGACGATGCGCTCGATGCTGCCAAGCTCGTCCCGCGCGCCGAACGGTTTCTGCAAGCCGCCAACGTCCATCCGCTGATAAAGGCGTTGTGGCGACCGCGTCTGGTCGCCGCGCTCGACTGGATTGCAGAGCAGACGCACGGTTATGCCGCCACGGGTCGCACGATGATCGATGCCGAGCGCAGCGGCACCTTCATGCTCGATGGCGTCGAGATTCGCGGCAAGGCCGACCGGATCGACCGCATGCCCGATGGCAGATTGGTGATCGTCGACTACAAGACCGGAACGCCGCCCAAGGCCCGCCAGGTCGAGGCAGGCTATGCGCTGCAGCTGGGGTTGCTTGGCATGATGGCCGAACGCGGTGGCTTTGCGGCGGAAGGCGACAGGCCCGCGATCACCGGCAAGGCTGGCGGCTTCGAATACTGGTCGCTGACGCGCAGCAAGACCGGAGATTTCGGCTATGTCGAAAGTCCGGTGGGTCGCAGGGGCAGCAATCTTACCGTCGAGACCATGCTGCCGACGAGCGAGCGGTTTCTGCGGGAGGCGCTGGAGACATGGATACTGGGCGATGCGCCCTTCGAGGCCAAGCTGGTGCCCGATCAGGCAATCTATACCGAATATGACCAGCTGATGCGGCTGGCCGAATGGTATGGCCGGCAGGGAGGCGGACGATGAGCGGCGGCAATTCCGGCCTCCATCCGCTGCACGGCGATCAGGCGCTGGCAGTCTCCCCGGCCGATCAGGTGTGGCTCAGCGCGTCGGCTGGCACCGGCAAGACGCAGGTCCTGACCGCGCGTGTGTTCCGGTTGCTGCTCGAGCCCGGGGTCAATCCCGATGCCATCCTGTGCCTGACCTTCACCAAGGCTGGCGCCAGCGAGATGGCCAACCGCATCAATGCGCAGCTCGCCGCCTGGGTGCGGATGAGCGACACGGCGCTGGGGGCTGACCTCGCCAATATCGGCGCGTCGGTGGATGGGGAAACGCTGACACGCGCACGCCGGCTGTTCGCGCGCGTGCTCGATGCACCGCAGGGTGGCCTTCGCATCCAGACGATCCACAGCTTCTGCCAGTCGCTGCTCGCGAGCTTCCCCGAAGAGGCGGGGCTCGCGCCCGGCTTCCGGCCGATCGAGGACCGCGACCGCGTCCAGCTCGCCCGCGATACGCTCGGCGACATGCTGGTCGATGCGGCGCGGCAGGGAGACAATCGGCTGTCCGCAAATCTAGAGGCGATGAGCCTCAGACTGGGGGCAGACGCCACCGAGACCTTCCTGATGCGCTGCGCGGCGCGCCCGCAGGCGATGGATGCGCTGGTGGGCGACATCCGGCCGTATATCAACGCCGCGCTGGGCCTTGGCCGCGATGAAGACGGCAGCGGGCTCGCCGAGATGTGCAGCGACGCGCTGTTCGACATCCCAAATCTGGAAGCGCTTCAGGACAGCAATGTCCGCTGGAACACCAAGACCGGGCTGGAAGTCGCGGCGAAGATCCAGCAGTGGCTGGACATGGATGATGCCGAGCGGTTGGCCCATCTCGATCTGGTCTGGCTGGCGGTCGCCAAGGCCGATGGCGATCCGCGCAAATGGGAGAGCTTTTCCGCCAAGATCGACCCCGATTACGCCGAGAAAGCCGAGAGCCTCTACAGCGACCTCCAGGCGCTCAAGGACCATGCCGCGCTGATCGCGTTTTCCGGCGAATATGCCCGCGCGCTCGAAGTTGGCCGGGCGTTTGCGTGGAACTTTGCCGAAGCCAAGCGCCAGGCGGGGCTGCTCGATTTCGACGACCTGATCCGTGCTGCTGCCGAGCTGCTGTCCGGGCGGACGATGGCGCAGTGGATCGCCTTCAAGCTCGACCAGCGCTTCGACCATGTGCTGGTCGACGAGGCGCAGGATACCAATCCCAGCCAGTGGAACATCGTCCGCGGCCTGATCGACGACTATTTCAGCGGGCAGGGCAGCAAGGCGGATCGCTACCGCACGCTGTTTACCGTCGGGGATTTCAAGCAGGCGATCTTCGGTTTCCAGGGCACCAGCCCGCAATATTATGCCGCCGCGCGCATTCGCATCGGCCAGCAGGCGATGGATGCGGGCCAGCCTTTCCTTGAGCTTAGCCTCGATCGCAGCTTCCGCTCGACCCAGCCGGTGCTCGACATGGTCGATGCGGTTCTGGACCAATTGGGGCCATCGAGCCTAGGCATCCTCGACGATGTCCTGCCGCGCCACGAAGGCCGCAAGGGTGCCGGGCTCGTCGAATTGTGGCGGCCGATCGGTGAAGGCCTGGAGGATCAGGACGACGGCGGCGAGGGCGAGGACGCCGAGGAGTGGCTGTCGGGCGCCGACCGGCTTTTTGCCGAGGAGCTGGCCGACCGGATCGCGGGCTGGCTGGATCCGCAATCGCCGCACCGGTTGTGGCTCGACAAGCGCAGTCACCAGGACGGCCCCGGTTGGGCAGGCGCAGGCGATATCATGGTGCTGCTGCGCCGCCGCGGTGATCTCGCCTCGCTGATCGTTGCACGGCTTTATGCTGCAGGGGTTCCCGTTGCGGGGATCGACCGGCTGCGGCTGGGTCAGCCGCTGGCGGTGCAGGATCTGATCGCCGCGATCCGCTTTGCATTGCAGCCGCTCGATGACCTGACCTGCGCCGCGTTGCTCGTCTCGCCTCTGGGGGGCTGGACGCAGGACGAGCTGCTGCAATATGGCTATCGCCCTGACAAGCGTTCGCTCTGGCCGCATCTTCGCGACCAGGCCGAAACCGACCCCCATCTGCGCGCTCGGCTCGATCCGCTCTATTCGCTGCTTGGCATGGCCGATTACGGCACGGCGTACGATTTCCTCGAACAGGTGCTGACCGGCCCGATCCAGGGGCGTGCGCGGCTGGTCGCGCGCCTGGGCGAGGAAGCGCTCGATCCGATTGCCGAACTGCTCTCGCTCGCGCAGAAATTCGCGGCCAGCCATGATGGCGGGCTCCAGGCGTTCCTCCACTGGTTCGATGCCGGCGATGAAGAGATCAAGCGCGAGCTGGCGGGCCAGTCCGACATGGTCCGCGTGATGACGGTGCATGGCTCCAAGGGGTTGCAGGCACCGATCGTGATCCTGGCCGATGCCTGTGTCGACCCGACCCGCAAGGTCGATGCAAGCTTCGATTGGCCGATAGAGATCGTCGGCAGCGATGCCGGGATAAGCCTGCCGGTCTATTCGCTTCGCAAGGCCGATCGCATCGGCCCGCTGGCTGAGGCGCATGACGCGGCGCGCGAGGCGGACATGCAGGAGCACTGGCGGCTGCTCTATGTCGCGATGACGCGCGCTGCGGAACGGCTGTATATCGGCGGGACCCTGGGCAAGAAGGCCAAGGCGCCGCCGTCGGAGAGTTGGTATGCCGCGATCGAGCGCAGCTTCGACGCGCTCGGCTGTGACTGGATCGAAGGTGGCGAGGGGCCTTGCCGCAGGTTTGGGGCAGGGGCCGTGCCGGGACCCAAGGCGGATGTGCCGGTCGCGGATACGGGAACGTTGCCGCCGTCCATTCCGGACTGGGCATTGACTCCCGCCGCGCCGGAACAGCGGCCGCCGACCCCGCTGGCACCGTCTTCGCTCGGCAAGGATGATGTCGCCAGCCCGCCGATCGCGGGGCCGGACATGGCGCGTGCGGCAGAGCGCGGGCTGATAATGCACAGCCTGTTCGAGCGGTTGCCGGCGCTGCCCTCCGATCAGCGCCGTGAAGCCGCGCGCCGCTGGCTGGCGCGCCAGCATGGCATTGCGGATGCAGACGAAGCCGATGCCATCATCGATCCGGTCTGCACCGTGATCGACCATCCCGATTGGGCGGATGTGTTTCGCAGCGATGCGCTGGCTGAAGCGCCGATTGCGGCTGTCGTCGGGCCCAATGTCGTCTCCGGAACGGTCGACCGGCTGCTGGTCGAGGATGCCCGTGTGCTGGTGGTCGATTTCAAGACCGGTCGCCGCCCGCCGCGCGCCATCGATCAGCTGCCGGTGGCGCATGTCCGGCAGATGGCGGCCTATGTTGCCGCGCTTCGGCTGATCTTTCCGGGGCGATCGGTGCAGGCCGGGCTGCTGTACACCGCGACGCCGCAACTTTTCTGGCTGCCGGACGCTTTGCTTGCAGCCACGAAGCTGGATTGAATCGGCCCATATGAATAGTTGGGCCATCCCGGCTTGAGCCACACCGCCCCAGCGCTTACATGCAGGGTCAAGTTACGAACGAGGAGTTTTTTCCAATGGCAACCACTGCAATCAGCGACGCAAGCTTCGCTGCCGACGTCCTGAATTCCGACAAGCCCGTCCTGGTCGACTTCTGGGCCGAATGGTGCGGCCCGTGCAAGATGATTGGCCCCGCTCTCGAAGAGATCAGCGACGAACTGGCCGGCAAGGTCACCATCGCCAAGATCAACATCGACGACAATCCTGATGCCCCGGCCAAGTACGGCGTGCGCGGTATCCCGACGATGATCCTGTTCGACAAGGGTCAGATCGTCGAAACCAAGGTCGGTGCCGCCCCCAAGAGCGCGCTGAAGAGCTGGCTGGAAGCCGCGCTTCCGGCCTGACCCGAATTGCTGCAAGGCAATCTAGCCTCGCTTTTTCTCTGGCCTGCATTGCCGTTGTGCGGCTTTGCAGGCCAGTTTGCTTCGCCATAAGAGCGGTCAGCGAATAGCGAACACGCGGTGGATAACGCCGCCGTTGCCGGTTCGGGAGCGCGTCACGCACAAAAGGTTGTTCAGCCACGCATAGCGCGGATCGCCGACATCAAATCTCGGTGACGCGCGGAAATAATAGCGATCCGATCCGGAAGGATCGTCGGACTTGGCAAAGTCCAGCGCATAGGCCTGGTCCTCCGGTGCGAACACCATGACGCCATGCCAGTGGACATGGATCAGCACATCATCGTTCGTGCACAGGGTCATCCGGACATCCAGCGCGCCGGAGCAATCGGGCCGGATACGCGACCAGTCTGCCCCGGAATTAGGCACGACATGGCCGCTGATCCTGGGACCGTGGAATGTGCCGCCCACGACCGGAACCGTCATGCGATAGCCTTCCGGCGTGGGGCCGATATTTTGCGAGGGACCAAGCTTTACCTGCGCTTCAAACAGGAAATCGGCCTCGATTTCCCTGGGCTTCGGGGTCTGGACTTCGGGCATGACAAATTCTCCTGCCGCAAGGATTTGCGGCACTGTTCGGGGTTCATTGATGATGGTGCTGGGTCAGGCGTCGCGCGGGGGCGGTCGCTCCAGGACGCCTGGCGATGGTCGCTGCCTGTGCCTGCGATAGCGGGACGGTGGGAAACCATACAGCGCTGCAAACGCTTCAGACATGCGCCTCGGGCTTGGATAGCCCGCCTCACTGGCAATGGTGCCGATCGGCAAATCGGTCGAGTCGAGCAACCGCTTGGCGCGCTGCATGCGTGCGGTGCGCGCTACCTGGGTGGGAGACGCCTGCAGGTGATGATGGAACAGGCGCGCAAGCTGGCGAGCGCCCAAACCGAGCCGTGCCGCCAGCTGCACAACGCTTTGCCGATCAAGAGCCCTCTCATCGATCAATCGCAAGGCCCTGATGACCGTAGCCTCGCTTCCCTTCCATGCCGGGCTGAAGGGAGCCGTTTCAGGTCGGCAACGCAGGCACGGTCGGTAACCGGCCTGTTCTGCGGAAGCTGCGCTCGGGTAGAAGTCGACGTTCTCGCGCCGCGGCATCCGTGCCCGGCAAACGGGGCGGCAATATATCCCGGTGGTCTTGACCGCTACGAAGAAACGCCCGTCAAACTCGGGGTCGCGCCGCAGCATGGCCTGTTCGCAGAGGGCAGTGTCGATCATGCAGCCAGACTAGCGTCCGGCGTGGTCGCTGTGGAGCGCGCAATGATGATCAGGTCGCAAAACGACCGAACCGGTTGGCGTTACCCTATGACCGCCACTGCTGTGTCCCACATCGCGGGGCTGGCGGCGGCGAGCATGCCGGTGCGCTGGTCGCCGGGGCGATAGGGCGACCCGTCGAGCCGCGCCGCCTTGCCGCCAGCCTCCTGAATGAACAGCACGCCTGCTGCATGGTCCCAGGGCAGAGTGCGTTCGAACAGCGTCACATCGTTCTGCCCTAGAACCAGCCGCGGATATTGCTCCGCTGCACAGCGCGGAATGTCGACCAGGCGGAAGCGCCCTTCGGCAGCTGCCGTGAGCGCCGAACGGCGTGGCTCGGGAATGAACAGCGTCGAGATCGCGGCGATCGGCAGAGGCTCGCCACTTTCGCGCGCCATGACCCGCTCGCCGTCGATGAACGCGCCGCCGTCGCGCACGGCATGGCACATGCGCTCGGCCAGCGGGTCGTACAACCATCCCGCCACCGTTTCGCCCGCTTCCACCAGCGCGATGATGATGCCGAACGGCGGGTGGCCATGCGCGAAATTGTGCGTGCCATCGATGGGGTCGATGATCCATGCCGTGCTGTCGTTGACGCGTTCGATCAGCGCAGGATTGGCGGCCACCGCTTCCTCGCCGACGATGCTGGCTTGCGGCAGGATCGCCGCCAACCCTGCGCTCAGCCGGATCTCGCTCTCCTTGTCGGCAACGGTGACCAGATCACCGGGCGTTTTCTCGTCGATCTGATGGCTGGCGAGCGACTGATAATGGTGCAGCACCACTTCGGTGGCGACGGTGCGGATAAGGTCCGAGACCTGGGCGTGAAGGGGGTGGGTCATGTCAGGGGTATCATCACAGTCTTGGCATAGCCGGGCCGGGTGACCAGACGGTCATACCAGGCCCTGAGGTGTGGATAGTCGGGGCGCGGCATCGCCAGAGTAAACCACGTATGCGCGTAGGTGCCCATCGGAATGTCCGCGATGCCGAAACTGTCGCCGGTGAGCCAGGGCTGGCGCGCCAGAACGTCTTCGACCATGGCCATCATCCGGCCTGTTGCCTCCGCCCCGCGCGCGATCACCGCCGGATCGTGACGCTCTTCCGGCTGACGCACCAGCATCAGGAAGACGTCGCGCTGCGCATCGGCAAAGGCGAACTGCCAGTCCATCCATTTGTCGGCAGATGCGCGCAGCTTCAGGTCTTCGGGCCACAGATGCGGGGCGTAGCACGCCGCGAGATAGCGCAGGATCGCGTTCGATTCCCACAGCACCAGCCCGTCGTCTTCGATCGTGGGGATCAGCGCATTGGGGTTGAGCGCCAGATAGGCCGCGTCCATCCCGAACTTGCCGCCGACGTCATGGCGCACATAATCCAGCCCGATCTCTTCTGCGAGCCAGGCCACCTTCTTGACGTTGTGCGAATTGAGGCGGCCCCAGATCGTCAGCATCGCGCTCAGCTCCGGTAATCGGCGTTGATCGAGATATAGCCATGGGTCAGATCGCAGGTCCACACCGTGGCCCGGCCATCGCCCAGCCCGATATCAGCTTCGACGAGGATTTCGCTGCCTTTGAGGTGCGCGGCAACCGGGGCTTCGTCATAGCCTTCGACCACCACGCCCTGGGCTGCGACCTCGACACCACCAAAGCGGATCGAGAGCAGGTCGCGCTCGGCGGGCTCGCCGGCCTTGCCGACCGCCATCACCACGCGTCCCCAATTGGCGTCTTCGCCGGCAATCGCGGTTTTCACCAATGGCGAGTTGGCGATCGACAGCGCGATCCGGTGCGCACTGTCGTCCGACGCCGCGCCGGTCACGCGGATCTCGATGAACTTGCTCGCGCCCTCGCCATCGCGCACGACCAGATGCGCAAGTTGGCGGGACAGATCGGCCAGCGCTGCGGCAAACGCATCCGCACCGGCGCTGTCCATCGCCTCCAGCCGCGCATGGTCGGCCTGGCCCGTGGCGAAGGCGAGCACGGTGTCGCTGGTCGAGGTGTCGCTATCGACGGTGATGCAGCTGAAGGTCCGGGTGTTGGCATCGCTCAGCATCTGCTGCAGCAGCCCCGGGGCGACATTGGCATCGGTGAAGATATAGCCGAGCATCGTCGCCATGTCGGGTGCGATCATGCCCGAACCCTTGATCACCCCGACAAGTTGCACCCTGGTTCCGCCGATCATCGCGCTGGTCGTGGCGGCCTTGGCGAAGGTGTCGGTGGTGCCGATCGCATCGGTCAGCGCCCGCCAGCTGCACGGCTCTGCAGTGAAAGCGGCCTCGAGCCCGGCGCGCGCCTTGTCCTGCGGCAGCGGCACCCCGATCACGCCGGTGGCCGAGACGAAGACCTCCTGCGGTGTGCAGCCAAGCCGCGCCGATGCCGTGTCGACCAGCATCTGCACCGCTGCGCGTCCCTTGCCGCCGGTGAAGGCGTTGGCGTTGCCCGCGCTGACGATCAGCGCGCGCGCCTGACCCTGAGGTAGAGCGCTGCGGCACCATTCGACTTCGGGCGAGGGGCATTTGCTGGTGGTGGTCACGCCAGCGACGGATGTGCCAGCGGGCAGCTCGACAAAGCTCAGATCGCAGCGGTCCCATTCCTTGTACCGCGCGCGCGCCACGCGTGGCGTGACACCGGCAATCGCGGGCAGTTCGGGGAAGGGGACGGCAAGCGGGGAAACAGGGTGAGCCATGATGCGATCCAGACGAAGGAAGACTGGATTGCCCCCTAATCGCAAACGAACGCAGCGCAAAGGCCTTTGCCCGCCAAAGCGGCAAAAGTGGTGGTGTTCCGATCGATCAGGGAAAGTTGGTGCGGGCGGTGGGACTCGAACCCACACTCCTTGCGGAACCGGATTTTGAGTCCGGCGCGTCTACCATTCCACCACGCCCGCTTGCGAGCGGCAGCCTATAGCGCCTCAGATGTTTCCTGCAAGGCGCAAAAGGACAACCGCTCGCACTGCCGTCAGAGCTTCATGTCGCGGGCAATCGTCTTGGCCGTCGCATCGCCATACGGCGGCAGAAAGCCTGCCAGCTTGGCGACATCGATCCGCGGCTGGCTGTAGATCGCCTTGGCGTGGCTGAAGGTGCGGAAGCCGTCGACGCCATGATATGCGCCCATGCCCGAGGGGCCGACGCCGCCGAAGGGCAGGTCTTCCATCGCGACATGAAAAATCGTGTCGTTGAGCGTGACCCCGCCCGAAACGGTACGGTCGGTGACCTTCCTGGCCTCGTCGCCATCCTCGCCGAAATAATAGAGGGCCAGCGGGCGATCGCGACCGTTGACGTAATCGATCGCCTCATCGACGGTCGAATAGGTCTTCACCGGCAGGATCGGGCCAAAGATCTCGTCCTGCATCACCTTCATGTCATCGGTGACGTTGCGCAGGATGTGCAGCGGCATCTTGCGGCTGTTGGCGGACTTGAAATCCTCGCCTGCCGGGTTGACCTCGATCACCTCCGCGCCCTTTTCGCGCGCGTCGTCGAGATAGCCGCTCAGCCGCTCGTGATGCCGTTCGTTGACCACGGCGGTATAGTCGTCATTTGCGAGCAGTGTGGGATAGAGCGTCGCAGCGGACAGCTTGATATTGTCGATGATCTCGCGCTCGTCCTCGCGGGGCACGTAGAGATAATCGGGCGCGATGCAGATCTGGCCTGCATTCATCATCTTGCCCATCGTAATGCGCTGCGCGGCCTTGGCCTTGTCTGCACCGCGTCCAACGATCGCGGGCGACTTGCCGCCGAGTTCAAGCGTGATCGGCACCAGGTGCTTGGCCGCGGCGCGCATGATGTGATGGCCGACGCTGGTCGCGCCGGTGAACAGCAGGTGGTTGAATGGCAGCTCGGAAAACGCCTGGCCCACCTCGGGCCCACCGGTGAAGAACGCAACCTCACTGCTGTCGAAATACTGCGGGCCGAGCGCGGCGAGCAGGTTCGATGTCGTCTCGGTATATTCGCTATTCTTGATCATCACCCGGTTGCCCGCAGCCAGCGCGCCGATCGCAGGCGTCAGGCACAGCTGGATCGGGAAATTCCACGGCGCGATGATGCCGACGACGCCCAGCGGCTGATATTCGACCCGGGCTCGCGCGCCGAGCAGGCCCAAAGGAAACTGCACCGGGCGCTTCTCCGCCTTGGCCCAGCCATCCATGTGCTTGAGCGTGTGGCGAGCGGTGTTGAGCACGCCGACGATGTCGGTCATCTTCGATTGCTCGGCGCTGCGGTGGCCGAAGTCCTCGCTCATCGCCGCGACCAGCGCGTCGGCATTATCGTGCACCAGCTTCATCAGCCGGCGGATACGGTCCTTGCGCACCGTCATCGGCACCGGCAGTTCGGCTAGAAACGCCGCTTTCTGATTGCCCAGAACCTTACCTAGCTGGTCCGCCCTCAACGGCGCGTTTGTGGTCGCCATGCATCGTCTCCCGATTGTGTTTGTCGCGAGGGATATCGCAATGGGTTGCGAATTGAAATGGCTTTCGCGCCGCTTCCAGGGCTGCGCGACAGCCGCTTATTTGGGCGGGGTCAGCTTGAGCAGGCGACCCTGGGAGCCGCGTGCGCCGTCTTCCAACAACCAGATCGCGCCATCGGGGCCCTGTTCGACCTCGCGAATGCGGCCCTCCATGGTCCAGTTGTCGGCCTTTTCCGCGTTTTCACCATCCAGCTTGACCCGCACCAGCGCCTGTCCGCTGAGCGCACCGATGAAGGCGCTGTTCTTCCACGCGGGGAAGAGGGTGCCGCTGTAGATCATCAGGCTGCTCGGCGAGATCACCGGGTTCCAGAACACCTTGGGCGGAACGAAGCCATCCTCGGGCGAGTGGTCGGGGATATCGCGGCCGTCATAATGGTCGCCGTTCGACACCTTGGGATAGCCATAATTGGCGCCGCGCCGCACCAGGTTCAGCTCGTCGCCGCCCTTGGGGCCCATCTCGCTGTTCCACAGGTTGCCCGCGCTGTCGAAGGCGATGCCCAGCGGATTGCGGTGGCCATAGGACCAGACCTGCGCCTTGATCCGGCCCTGGTCGTACATCGGATTGTCTGCCGGGATTCCACCAGTCGGGGTGAGGCGGACGATCTTGCCGAGGTTCTGCTCCAGATCCTGGGCCGGATCGAATTTCTGCCGCTCGCCCGACGAGATGTACATCATGCCGTCGGGACCGAAGGCGATGCGGTGGCCGTAATGGCCCTTGCCGCTGACCTTGGGCTCCTGACGCCAGATCACCTGCATGTCCTTGAGGCTCGCCGCGCCGTCATTGGCGGTGACCAGCTTTGCCCGCGCAACCGCAGCGCCGCTGGTGTCGCCTTCGCCCTGCTCAGCAAAGCTGAGATAGACATAGCCGTCATTGACGAAATCGGGCGACAGCACGACATCACCCAGGCCGCCCTGGCCGCCATAGGCTACCGTCGGCGTACCGGTGACATCGACCATGGCAGCCTTGCCGTCCGCCGCCAAAGTCACAAGCTTGAGCTTGCCCTTTCTCTCGGTTACCAGCGCGCGGCCGTCGGGCAGGAAGGTCATCGCCCAGGGTTCGTCGAACTGGGTGACGACGGTGGTTGCAAAGGGCAGTCTATCGACCGGCGAAATCGCGGCGACAGCTTCGGTTTCCTCGCTGCCGGCGACGGCTTCGCCGCTGCTGGTGCACGCGATCAGGGCCAGCGGCAATGCCGCGCTCAGGGTCAATCGGTGCATCAGTTTCACTCCGTTCATCATGGGCTCGATCATCGCGATCCGGCGTGAGATTGCAAACGATTCGAGTAGAGATCAGTCACATGGGGGCAGCGCTTGCGGTCGCAGGGGCGTTGCGGCAAAGACGCTTCATGACGCCAGCAGGTTCCGCCACATCGATCGATTTTCAAAGTCCTGTGGCCGGGGTGGATGAAGCAGGGAGGGGGCCTCTGGCGGGGCCGGTGGTGGCCGCCGCGGTGATCCTGTGCCCCGATGGCATAGCGGGCCTGGCGGACAGCAAGACGTTGAGCTTTGCCCGGCGCGAACGGCTGGAGACAGAGATCCGCGCGCATTGCCGGTTCGGCATCGGCATGGCGAGCGTCGAGGAGATCGACACGATCAACATCCTGCAAGCAACGATGCTCGCCATGACGCGCGCGGTCGAGGCGTTGGGCCTGGAACCCGGCGAGGTGCTCGTCGATGGCAACCGGCTGCCGCGCTGGCGCTACCGCGCGCAGGCGATCGTCAAGGGCGATGCGCTGCACCCGTGCATCTCGGCCGCATCGATCCTCGCCAAGCAGGAGCGTGACCGGATCATGTGCGCAGCAGCGGTGGAGCACCCGCACTATGGCTGGGATCGCAACATGGGCTATGGCACCGCCGAGCACATGGCGGCATTGCGTCAGCATGGCGCAACGGCGCTTCATCGCCGCAGCTTTGCTCCGGTGGCCCAGGCGATGGCGCGTTAACCAAAGTTTTTTTGCAGGCGAGTCCCCGCGGCCACACCACCAGTGGTTGAGTCCCGGCTGGTTAACGAGACTCAACATGTGGATTTGGACTCATTGTGTTCCGCCAATCTGCATGGCCGTTAACCATTTGAACACCCGGAATCCCTAGGGTTTTGGCCTTGACCGATGGTCGCCGAGGACTCATGCAGGGCCCAGTTCCAAGGGTTAGCGGGGGTGAATATGGTTCAGATCAGCGAGCGGCTGCGGCCGATGGCAAAGACTGCAAAGGTGCCTTCGCGCGCAAAGGCGGTGGCCAAGCCCGACCTGCCGCTTAACCAGATCCTGCGCGGTGACTGCATCGAAGAGATGCGCCGCCTGCCGACCGCGTCGGTCGACATGATCTTCGCCGACCCGCCCTATAACCTGCAGCTCGGTGGTGACCTGTTCCGTCCAGAAGGCGGCCGCGTCGATGCGGTCGACAACGACTGGGACAAGTTCGACACTTTTGCCGTCTATGACCGCTTCACCCGCGAGTGGATGGCCGAGGCGCGCCGCATCCTCAAGCCCGATGGCTCGATGTGGGTGATCGGCAGCTATCACAACATCTTCCGCTGCGGCGCGACGCTGCAGGATCTGGGCTTCTGGATCCTCAACGACATCGTCTGGCGCAAGGCCAACCCGATGCCCAATTTCCGCGGCACGCGCTTCACCAACGCGCATGAGACGCTGATCTGGGCCTCGCGCGACGAGAAGTCGAAATACACCTTCAACTATCGCGCGATGAAGACGCTCAACGACGAGCTGCAGATGCGCTCCGACTGGGTGCTGCCGATCTGCGGCGGCCAGGAACGGCTGAAGCGTGGCGGCACCAAGGCGCACCCGACGCAGAAGCCCGAAGCCTTGCTCTATCGCATCCTGCTTGCCTGCACCAATCCGGGCGATGTCGTGCTCGACCCGTTCTTCGGCACTGGCACTACCGGGGCGGTTGCCAAGCGGCTGGGCCGCGACTGGATCGGCTGCGAGCGTGATCCGATCTATTGCGAGGTCGCCGAAGAGCGCATCGCCGCCGCACTGCCGCTCGATGAATCGGGCTTGAAGACGATGCAGTCGCCCAAGAGCCAGCCGCGCGTCGCCTTCGGTACCTTGGTCGAGACCGGCTATATCGCGGTCGGCACCGTGGTCTACGACAAGGCGCGCAAGCACCGCGCCACGATCCGCGCCGATGGCTCCTTGCTCTCCGATGCGCATACCGGGTCGATCCACAAGGTCGGCGCGCTGCTGCAGAACGCGCCGTCGTGCAACGGCTGGACCTGGTGGCATCTCGAGACCGATGACGGCTTGAAGCCGCTCGACAGTCTGCGCCAGACCTATCTGCTCGCCACCGAACCGTGATGAGCGGCACGCGCGTTTATGTGCGGCCCGTGGGGCTTGCGGAAAGCCCGCAGACCTTTGACGGCGCGACGATCCGGCTGGGGCACAGCCTCGTCTGGTGCCATCTGCTCGCGCTGGAATGCTATGACGGCGCCAGGCTGGTCGCGCGGCAGATCGTGCCGGTCGATCGCTTCGCCGAGGCGCTGAATGCACTGCCCACCGATCAGGCCGAGCGCGCGCAGGCCCAGTTCGCCAACTTGTCGCGCGCGCATCCGCCTCTGACGCTGGGCGAGCGCGTGCTGCGCTTCGACCAGCCGCAGGTGATGGGCATATTGAACGTCACGCCGGACAGCTTTTCCGATGGCGGCAGGTTCACTGACGATCCGGCGGGCGTGCGCGACGCCGGTTTCGCGATGCTGACAGCAGGCGCATCGCTGATCGATATCGGCGGCGAATCCACCCGGCCCGACGCGCCGGTGGTGTGGGAGGGCGACGAAATCGCCCGCGTCGTGCCCGCGATCCAGGCGCTGGCGCATAGCGGCGCGATCCTCTCGGTCGATACCCGCAAGGCTGCCGTCATGGAGGCGGCGCTGGAGGCTGGCGCGCATATCGTCAACGATGTCTCGGCGCTGCTTTATGACACCCGGGCGCTCGATGTCGTCGTGCGGTCTGGCTGTCCGGTAGTGCTGATGCATGCGCCGTCGCAGGGCGCCAACCCGCATGCGGGGGGCGGCTATGGCCATGTCGTTACGGACGTATTCGACTGGCTTGAGGTGCGCGTCGCTGCCGTGGTTGCGGCGGGCGTGGCGCGCGAAAAGGTGATCGTCGATCCCGGAATCGGCTTCGGCAAGTCGCTCGCCGACAATCTGGCGCTGATCAACGCGCTGCCCCTGTTCCATGCGCTCGGCCAGCCGATCCTGTTCGGTGCGAGCCGCAAGCGGATGATCGGCGCGCTCTCCAACGAAGCGCCGGTCGATGCACGGCTCGGCGGATCGGTCGCGCTCGCGATGAGTGCGATCAGCAGCGGCGCACAGATCGTCCGCGTCCATGACGTCCCCGAAACCGTCCAGGCCGCCCGCGTCTGGCGCGGCCTGCGCGATGCCGCCTTGACGGTGCCGGATCTGGACTGACAGAGGGCTTGGGCATGACCAGCTTCGTCCTCTCCATCGCCATGCTGACCGCTATTGCGCTGATCTTCGGCGCGATCGCGCTTTTCCGCCGCGGCCAGCGCAAACAGCCCGCGCTGATGCTGGTGCTCGCGGTGGTGATGATCGCGAATGTGGTGATCTGGTCGATCCCGACAAAGAGCGGGCAATCGCTGGTGAAGTCGGAGACGCCACAGTGATTCCCAATTGCTCTCTCCCCCATGGGGGAGAGATGCGAAGGCTTGCCAGCTTGCTGGCTAGCCGAAGCTGAGAGGGGCCAGCGTCTTCGCGTTCCCCCCTCCCAACCCTCCCCCCTAAAGGGGAGAGGGCTTAAGCCGCCCCATCGCAACCCGCACCACCAGAACTCCCCTCCCTGCAAGGTAGGGGCAGGGGGTTGGGTAGCGCGCGCAGCGCGCCAGCGACAGTGCGTCCCGACGCCGACCCACCCCTAACCCCTCCCTTGCAGGGAGGGGAACGCGCATCGCCAGGCGAGGTGATACTACCTACAAAGCAACACGCCCATAACCACCCCCGCTCATCCTGAGCCGCGGGCTTCAGCCCGCGAAGTCGAAGGACCCGCGCGCACGTTGGCCGTATAGCGGGGCCTTCGACAAGCTCAGGCTGAGCGGAGGTGGTGGTCAGTCGCCGAAGTTCAGCAAAAAAAGCCCCGGACATCGCTGCCCGGGGCTTCCTCTTTCACCTAATTCACCACCAGCTCACTTCACGTCGAACCGGTCGGCGTTCATCACCTTGACCCAGGCCGCGATGAAGTCCTGCACGAACTTCAGCTCGTTGCCGCGCTCTGCATAGACTTCGGACACCGCGCGCAGTTGCGAGTTGGAGCCGAAGACCAGGTCGGTGCGCGTCGCGTGCCAGCGGATTTCGCCACTGGCGCGATCCCAGCCGATGAACTCCTCGTCGCCGCTCTCGTCGACGGTCTTCCAGGCCGTGCGCATGTCGAGCAGGTTGACGAAGAAGTCGTTGGTCAACAGCCCCGGGCGATCGGTGAGCACGCCCTTGCTGCTGTTGCCGGCATTGGCCCCCAGCACGCGCAGGCCCGCCACCAGCACCGCCATCTGCGGGATCGACAGGCCGAGCAGATGCGCGCGGTCGAGCATGATCTCCTCGGTCTTCACCGTCTGCCGGGTGGCGAGATAGTTGCGGAAGGCATCGGCGCGCGGTTCGAGCGGCTCGAAGCTTTCGGCATCGGTCTGCTCGGCGCTCGCATCGCCGCGTCCGCCAAGGAATGGCACCGAAACGTCGAAGCCCGCATCACGCGCCGCCTTTTCAACCGCCGCGCTGCCCGCCAGCACGATGGCATCGGCTACCGACAGCTCGCCCCGCAATTCCTCGATCTTGGCCAGCACCGTCGCCAGCTCCGCCGGATCGTTGACCGCCCAGTCCTTTTGCGGAGCCAGACGGACGCGCGCGCCATTGGCACCGCCGCGATGGTCGCTGCGGCGATAGGTAGAGGCCGACGCCCAGGCCGCCTTGACGAGCGCCGCCATCGGCAGGCCGCTCGCGAGGATCGCCGTCTTGAAGGCTTCGACCGCCGCATCCGAAGGCATGGTCCCGGCGGGAACTGGGTCCTGCCAGATAAGGTCTTCAGCTGGCACTTCGGGGCCGAGATAGCGGACCTTGGGCCCCATGTCGCGATGGGTCAGCTTGAACCAGGCGCGGGCAAAGGCATCGTCGAGCGCTGCCTGATCGTCGCGGAAGTGTTCGGAGATCTTGCGATAGTCCGGGTCCATCTTCAGCGCCATGTCGGCCGTGGTCATCATCGTCGGAACGCGCTTGGAAGGATCGCGCGCGTCGGGCGCCATGTCTTCCGGGTCCGGGTCGATCGGCTGCCACTGATGCGCGCCCGCCGGGCTGCGGACGAGCTCGTACTCATACTTGAACAGCAGGCGGAAATAGTCGCCGCCCCATTGCGTGGGGTTGGGAGTCCACGCGCCTTCGATGCCCGAGGTGGTGATATGGCCGCGCTCGATCTGCTCGGCATCGGTCGCCCAGCCAAAGCCCATCAGCTGCATCGCTTCGGATTCAGGCGTGCCGCTCAGCTGATCGACGGGCACAGCGCCATGCGCCTTGCCAAAGGCATGGCCGCCAGCGGTCAGCGCGACGGTTTCCTCGTCGTTCATCGCCATCCGCTCGAAGGTCAGTCGCATGTCACGCGCGGACTGCAGCGGATCGGGTACGCCGCCCGGACCTTCGGGGTTGACGTAGATCAGCCCCATCTGGATCGCGGCGAGCGGGCTTTCGAGCTCCCAACCCTTGTCGGGCTGAATGCGGGTTTCCGCGCCGGAATCGACCCAAGCTTCCTCGGTGCCCCAATAGACATCGCGCTCGGGCTCGAAAACGTCCGCGCGGCCGCCGCCGAAACCGAAGACCGGGCCGCCCATCGACTCGATCGCGACATTGCCAGTCAGCATGAACAGGTCGGCCCAGCTGATGTGCTTGCCGTACTTCTGCTTGATCGGCCACAACAGGCGGCGCGCCTTGTCGAGATTGCCGTTGTCGGGCCAGCTGTTGAGCGGGGCAAAGCGCTGCTGCCCGCTGCTCGACCCGCCGCGTCCATCGGCGGTGCGATAGGTGCCGGCGGAGTGCCAGGCCATGCGGATGAAGAACGGGCCGTAATGTCCGTAATCGGCGGGCCACCAAGGCTGCGAGTCGGTCATCAGCGCGGTGAGGTCTGCCTTCAGCGCGGCATAGTCGAGCTGCTTGAAGCTTTCCGCATAATCATAATCCGGGCCCATCGGGTCGGGCGAGGTGCCGTTCTGCGTCAGGATGTCGAGCTGCAGCGCATCGGGCCACCAGTCACGGTTGGTGCGTCCCAGCAGCGCGCGGACGCCGCCATCCTTGCCGGAAAACGGGCAGTTGCCGCCCATGCCGCTTGTCTTCATGTCCATGGTTCATCTCCGTCAGACTTCTTCGATGAAGCTAACATAGGTTTGTTGCAGGACAGTCAGAAACGATCAAAGCTGGTATTTCTAATCGCTTTTGGCGATCAGTTTGTGCGCGTATTCTCCAAATCGCCTGCGGTTTGCACTGCGGCCCTGTTGGGCTTGGGCCGCCTTGTGCGGGCGCGCAATCTTCGGCGCGGAGCGAATCGATGGGCTTGGGGTCAGGCGGCGGCCTGCGCCCCGATGGCGCGCAAGCGGATCGGTTCTCCGACCTGGTCGCCCTCGGCATAGACCGAAATCCGGACTTCGGCCGACAGAAGGGTCAGCGCGCGCACCATCCGGTCCGAGCTGAAGTCGCGAAACAGGCCCCTGAGCAGCCGCGACAGATCCGGCTGGCTGATCCCGGTCAGTTCGGCCGCCTGCGCCTGAGTGAGGCCGCGGCGCTTGATCAGGTCGTGCAGATGCATGGCGAGGCCCGCCTTCAGGGCCATGGCATTGGCATCGGGGTCCCCGAGATCGGCATAGACATTGCCGCTGCCGCGCTCGGCGAGGATGTCATCCGGGCCGGACGAAGGGGCGATCTGATCAGGCATGGTCAAAGAACCTTTATTTCAGTCGCCATGCATGAGGCTTGCCGAGCCTGTCCTTGACCAGCTCGATCTCGTGCCTGGGGGTTTCAATCCCCTTGTGCGACTTCTTCTGAAATACATGAAGCACATAAAGTGCCTCTGGATAGCGGATCGTGAAGATCACCCGATAGGCGTTGCCGTCATGGTGGATCGCCACTTCCTGAACGGAGATGCCGGGAAACCCCTTCAGCGGTTTGACATCGCCGTGCATCCTGCCGTGCGCTGCCATGGTGAGCGCAAACTTGGCAATGTCTCTTACGTCATCGGGGAACTCCTTCATGGTCTTGCGGCTAGGCGGGATATAGTGGACCAGCCTGCCGGTCCGGGCGGCCACTTCATATGGTGGTTTTACCATAAACGTGCAAGTCCTAAATATCCGTTACGCTGAACCAGATTCAGGGTGCCACGCCTTCATCGTCCTGGCGGTCGCTGTCCTGCTGACGGAGGGAAACCTGCCAGAGGCTGGTCACATGCGCGGGGTCAGACGGGCCCTTGCGGACCAGCGCCTTGCCGGAAGCGTCCGTTTCAAGGCCGACCGCTTCGGCCGTGACGGGGGTGAAGACATAATCGCTGCCCTGATGGTCGCCATTGGCGATTTCCAGCATGCGCGTGCGGAAGGCATCGTCGATCAGGATCGTGTCCGGCTCGGCCAGCGGCTCGATCCGCGCTGCGTAGCGCAGTGGCAGGCCCATCGGGATGTCGATCAGGTAGTTCTCATTCTCGCGCCTGCGATTGGCGGTGTGAAACAGGATCGGCCCGGCAGAACCGCCGAAACGGATCGAAATGCTTTTGTCGACGAACTCGTTCGCGCTCGAAATGAACTGCATGGCCATGTCGATCAGCCGGAAAGGGTTCTTGTCGACCAGCAGGATCGAATCGCCGCCGGACAGCTCGTAGAAATAGATGTGGGTCGCGACGGTCTGGGCCCAGTGCTCCAGCCGACCGATCAGCAGCGGGTAATTGTCCGAATCCATGATCTCGCTGAACTTGCAGACATCACCCTTGATGACGAAAAAAGACTTGAGCGGCTCAGCCCAGGTCAGGTCGTCGCCGATCATGTTGCGCGCCTCGAAATTCCGGTCGTAGCGGCTGCCGGAGCGATCGAGGATAAACTGGTCCAGACTGGGGTGGATCAGGAAGAACTCTTCGGTCGGAGGGATGTCCGCGCCATCCTCGAACGTGACCTGGAAGGGCTTGCGGAAGTGCTGGTGCGGCAGGAACTCGCGCAGACGCCGCTTGATGACACCCAGCAGCCCGATCCGGAACAGCACTGACATCGGGGCGTGATCGAGCAGCCCGGCCTTGCGCTCGATTTTCCGGCTCGCGAGATAGTCGGCGTTGATGTCTTCGATTTCCTGCGCGGTCAGCGTGTTCTTGGGGATGGCCCGTGCCAGGACGTCCATGTCGGGGATCGGGAAGAATGGCCGCATTTCGCTGAGCAGGGCGTTGACCACTGTATCGGTCGCCCCGGCAATCGCATTGTGCAACTCCATGTCGTTGCGCTCTTCGGGCCTGATGTTGGCGATCGCCTGGCCGATCAGCATCAGATCGCGTGGCCGGTATACCGTGTGGCGGAGGATGAAGTCGAATGTCGGCTGGGGTGATCGCATCACCCGGTGTTTCATCTGGCAGTTCTTTGATCCCACAAACCTCGCCATGGGGTCTTTGGCCTTGGGCTCGACCAGTTCGGCCGCGGGCATCAGATCGATGTTTTTTTCGAAAATCCGCTTATAGTCCTGATAGTTGTAAATGATCTGCAGCGTCGATCCGTGGATCTTCTGCAGCCGGTTGTCGAACTTGCCCATCTCCAGAAACGCTTCATGCCGGATCGTGCAGAACACCTTCACATGCCGGGTGGCATCATTGAGTTCCAGCGCCGCACTGACCAATGTGCATTGCGCCATCGCCCACAATCGGTTGCTGCCGATGCTGTAGAACGAGGTGCCGAAGCTGTTCCTGTCATCGAGATCGATCTCGCCCTGATAGTCCTTGAGCAGCGGCTGGAAATATTCTTCGACATTGTCGATGAACAGGTTGATCGGGCGGCTGATGGCATTGAAATAGGCGCTCAGGGCTCCGGTGTTCTGGGTGATCCGCATCTGCTCGCGCGGTGGCCGGTTCATCATGAAGACGAAGAATTCGCAGGTCGACATATAGACATTGGGGTTGCAGAGCGCCTCTTCGAGCAGCTTGTCGCAGCCGATCTCGCCGCGCTTCAGCGGCGTCCCCGAAGCGATGGCATGGTGCTTGACGCACGCCGACTGGATGGCAATCCGCCAGAGCGTTCGCCAGTAATCGGGGTCGTCCTTGAGCGCATCGACCCTGTCCTCCGACCAGTTGGGGAACTGGTCGCTGGGCTTGTCGATCAACTGGCCGCCAGCCCCGCGAAAGATCGTGCCGGTGCGCTCCAGCACTTCGGCGCATTTGGCCAGCAGCAGCAGTGTCTTGCCAAACCCGCGGGGTGCCGAAATGACGAAGAATTCACCGCGGGTATCGTCGAGAAATCGCTGGATCGCCGTGGTTTCATGAATCAGTTCGTGACGATAGGTCTCGAACTTCATGTCGGCTACAGTATCGGCTTGAAATCGCCATGCTTTTTGCTGAGGGCCTGGACTGGACATGGGAATGCACTCCTGTTGAACAGGGGCATCTGCAAATATTGTCACGCAGCCTGCAAATACAGACCTGTCCGAAACGGAGCAGATTGTGGAGTGCATGATGGACGCGCCATCGGTCCGCGATGCGGTTGCTGTGATAAGGCTGGAAGTTAAATGGTCGGGGAGAGAGGAGGGGGCTCGGCTGTAGCGATAAGTAGCTGAACGATAACAACATTTTCTGCATTCCGACCAAGGCGCATCAAAGGGGTGTTGCACAGTCGGGTTGCTCGAAAGGTTGTTCTACATGGGAGCGATTCAATACACCTACCGGCGGAAATCCGGAATATACGTCGTTAGACGAAAAATCTGCTTCTTGGGTCAAAAGCCCCAACCTATAAGCTTGACGCTTGGGACCAGAATTTTGGCCCACGCCCGTATTCGGGCCGCGGCGGCTTGCGCGACCCTAGATAGGGTTGTTGCGACCATGAACAGAAACATCGTGCTTTATGGCGGCTCGCGCTCCGCCTCCGAGCTTGCAAAAATTGCGCGTTGTGCAGCTGAAGCACAATTAGGGTTTGCAATTCGCGACCATAGCCACGGTCGTGATGCCGAGGCGGAGCTGGCTGCACGCGTCCATGCGGACTTTTACCTGTTAGCTGCCGCAGGGGGCGGGATAGCCTCGCTAAGCCCTGAAATGCTCGAGCAGCTTCGGACAAAAGGCCGCTGTGATCGGCATCTTTATTGGCTGCAGTTGCTGATCAAGCACAACCAGGGCTGTCAGCCGCTCTCGAATGCGCACCTAGCTGCTCATCTTGAATCATTCGGCCTATCGTTCAATCCTGCCAGCGCCGATCACGATCGCGAAATCGTGTTGACCGGCTGGGCCAAAGGTCAGGAGCTGGCAGCTTCGTTCAACGACCCGTTAGTGCAGGCACAGCCCTGGCCGTTGGAGTACTTGCTGGCCTCGACCCAGGCTGACAACGCGCACGCACCGGCTGTAGCTCATTCTCAGCCTGTGTCGACGGCGGGCATATCCACAGTTCATTGTGCACCTGATGACGGTGCGGGCGGGGTGGTATCTGCCCCGGGTAACGAAGCACAGCCCCTCCTCAGTGAAGTCATCGACGAGGTCGTCGATCACATCGTCGCATCCGGGAAGTGGTCAGGCGGTGCAACCGGAACCGGGCAGGATGGCCGGCGACTGCTAAAGCAGTTTGTGTGGATGGTCGGTGACAAACCGGTCGACCGGGTCGGGCAGCGCGATGTCAGCAGGTTCGTAAACCTGATGCTCAAAATGCCAAAGTCGGTTCGCGCCCAATCCCTGTGGCATGAACCGTTTGGTGTTGCGCAGAAGAAGTTTCCGAAGCTGGTGCGGGCGAACACGCGCAGCGGTGTGACCATCAACAAGGACCTGGCCTATCTCAGCACTTTCGCAACCGCGATGGTGGGGGCTGGTTTTTGGCATGTAGATCAGATCACCCCGCTAAAATTAAGCCACAAGATTGAGCGACGGCACAAGCGGACAGTCAAAACGCCGTGGACCCTCGCGCATGTCTCGCAGATGTTCTCGTGTCCGATTTTTTGCGGCAATCAAGGTTCGAAGCGAAGGCTGCGCAGCGGCGCCCGTGTCAATCAAGATGCTGCCTATTGGGTGCTCCTAGTTGCCTGGTATTCTGGAGCTCGCCGCGAAGAGATTTGCGGCCTGTGTCCTGAAGATATCAAGCTCTACCCTATTCCACATCTCGTAATCCAACCAAACGCCTTGCGGGACGTCAAAACCGATTCATCCGAACGTGCCGTTCCACTTGCAGATGAACTTATTCGTCTTGGTTTTCTGGAATACGTCGAGGCAATAAAGGAGACCGGGGCCACCCATTTGTTCCCGGAATTGTGGACCAACTGCGGCAAGAGGGGCGGAGACCAATATTACGCAATTGTATGGTCAAAGCTCATGGATTGGCTGAAGTCTCAGCCAGACTTTACAATGCCTTTAGGCAGCACAGGGAAGGGGGCGGACTTCCATTCAATCCGTTCTACAGTCTTTTCGCAACTCGATCGTAAAGACATAAACCAAAATATCGTTGCTGATATTGCCGGACATCAACGCGAAGGTGTGACTGCAATCAACTATCAGAAATTATTACAGAGTGGTGGTCTTGAAGATGTCCTTCGAGAACGTAAATCAGTATTGGAGTGTGTTCCAATACTCACTGCACATTTGGTTGCTTATAAACCCGATTTGATGCCTCTAAATATCAGGAGCCGATAATGAGCCTATATTTCGCAAAAATACCTCTGCCATACGAAGGTATGGTAGAGGAATGTCATGCCGCCATTGAAAGCGGACGCCAGCTTGTGCTGGACGATCTTCACCTGAACCCAGCCCGGGCAGCTAAAGACTATCTTTTAGCGGCAGTGAGCTATGTCTATGCGTCCTTGCTGCCGAACAAAGCCAAGTTGTTACTGGCTCAAATGGCGGGCCATCCACTGCTGGCCGAGGCGTCACAGAACGCGCTCGCCGATTTCGCCATGCACAAAATCTATCTTGAAGGGCTGCGCAAAAGCAGCGGCGGTGACGATTGGTGTGGATGGGCTTCTTGCGCGCAAGATCTTGGTTTTGGCATTGCATTGGCTGCCGATGAACTGGCTCAGTCCGACGAGGGCTGGCAAGAGCGCGGTGGCTCAACCGCACGTGATTTTGTCCTGCCGTTTATTTCCGCCATGCCGGATCACAGCAGCTTCCGTCCAACCAAGCCAATCGTGCGCCCAGCGGTTTTGCCAAGTCCGTCTGTACCGATCGCAGAAACCGAAGATCCAGCTGCTGCAGAAGTGATTGTGACCACGATCGATCCTGTGGCCGAACTCACCGCCGAGCCGGTCAGATCATCTGCCACGCCTCTCACCACGACTGAGCTTGCTGCGCAATGGCTTGCGGCCAAGCGCATATCCAAATCTGAATTCTCGCGGAAAAATCGCTCTGCAGCGCTCTTCTGTGAAGCGATGGGCTTGAGCGATGCGCCTGCCACCGAGCTCGCAAACATTGGCGACGCCGCAGTGGAGCGCTTCATCAATCATGCTGACGCACTTCCGCCTCCGGGCCGAGCCAGGAAGACGCGCATATCGAACGTCAAAGGCTTCATCGCTTACGCGCAAAGTGTAGGCATTGCTATTACTGAACTGGACTGGTCCAATGTCAAATAACGCATCAAACAAGTCACATTGTAGAGCGGACCAGTTTAAGGAAAGCGCTGACAAGAAATATGTTCAATACCTGATTTCGTCTGCGCAGCAGACGAAATCGTTCGATCAGACTGCGTCTGAACAGGGAGCATGCGCAATGTGCAGCATCGTGAGTATCAGATCATGGTAACCCGCGCACGTTTTGCAGGCACTCATCTTGAGAACGCACCGCAATGGCTGCGCGAGATCGAAGAGCTTACCATGGGCGGCTGGCAACCGACACAATTGAGCAAGGTGCGGATCGTGGACAATGTCGCCAGGCACCAGGATGATAGCTCATCCGGAAAAAGCGTCGGGCCGGCGAGGGGCGTTCCACGGCATGTGCGGATCTCGGAGCCGCGAATGGCTCCGCGGCCAGCGCTATCTGTCCGCCACCACCATTTCGAACAGAAAGTCATTCTAGCATCAAGGAAGGGCGGCGTATCAGTTGCGCAGCGCCGAGCAGCCTATGGTGAAGGTTTCGACGCGGCGGATGGCATAATCTCTGCGGAAGTACGTGCAACCAATGAAGCGGCGTATGCGGAGGGCAGCAAGAGCACCGAAGCCGAACGCGTCGTCTACGTCACCGCGACAAACGGCGCATCGTTCGAAGAGCGCATGAGGTTTTGGAACGCGGCAAACGAGAACGCACATTTCGTGGGCGACCATAGAATTTCTGTCACCACCGTCGGTGTCGAAGCGTCTTGGGATAAGGTTGCACAAGATCCAACCATGCCAGATGTATTGCGCGATGCTCTCGCCAAGGCGAAAGCAAGCCCAGACGGCAGTGCAACCCACATCGTCAACGATGCGGGGCTTGCGAAACGATGGTTGAAGAAACGCACGCGGTCATTCCCGCCAGAATTGCGTGGGTGCTTGAAACTGGAAACGCCGCATAACTCGCGGGTCGCCTATTCAATCGTGAGCCAGTTTCCGCACAACATGTCAGCCGCTGGCCGCGAAACCTGCCTCGATCAGCTTGTTGCTGAATTTACGAAGCGGCGCACACCATGCCAAGCCGTCATCCATGAGCCCACCAAGAAGAATACAAAAAAGAACTGGCACGCTCATCTGATTTATTATGCCGGCGAAGCTGAGCAGCTGCCGGACGGCCGCTGGAGTTTTGAGCGAGAGCAACGTCGTGACCAGTGGGGAACTATGAAGTCGGTCCCTTTAAAGCGCATGCCCCGCAATGACGAAATCACCGCCGATGATTGGGTGCCATTCATTAAGGCGCGATGGGCAGCGATCATCAACGAGCAGGCCCAACGCGAGGGGATCGATACCAGGTTTACCAATGAGACCAACAAGGCTCGCGGCCTGCCTGCAGCGCAGACGCGATACTCGCCCGGAAGGCAAGCGTTGCACAAGCAGGGGTTTTTTACTGATGATGAGATCGCGGCCAATATCCGGTCGTGGCGCGAATGGAAGGAGCGCCAGAAGAAGCGTGTCAGGCGTATGATGGCACAAACCCGCGCTCGACTGACAGAGTTGCACTCTGGAGGCCCGCATGAGGGGCAGGACTGCACAGCGCAGCCAAATGCGACTTCGAGTGGCGCCCGGGCTAAGGCAATGCTCACCGAAATGGACACTTTGACCGAAATTGCCGGGCAAGCTGCCATGCTTCGGCACATGATCGAAAGTGGGGCCAAGGATACGCTGGTAAATTATCGGGCTATTGATGAAGCTGCAGCCGAAAAAGCGCCCACACCGTCGCGAATCAAAAAACGGGATTTTGCGCAGGCGATTTGCAGCGAAGCCGAAGTGCATCTTGAAAAAGTATCGCCGATCACAACCAGGCTTGCTGAAATACAAGAAGCGGCATTTGCGGCTGTGATAGAGAACCAGAGGCGGGCGGATATTTGGCTTACGTCGCTAGAACCAGAGCTGGGCGTGTCGTTGGCCCAAACAGGAAGCGACGCAGAGGTCGCCTTAATGCACAACCAGCAGGTCGCTAGGCCACCAGCGGACGGCGCCAAGAGAGCGCTGGCATCTCATCTATCATCCGGCAACGGCTTGCTATGAGCCCTTCCTTTATATGCGAAATTATTTCAAATGTCAAGGCCTATCCTTATCGAATTAAGTTAACCACCAAGGTTCCAGCGGATGTGCTGTTTCAAGCCCAAGGCTGCGTGCCTTTTTCTTCACGGATTTGGGCATTGGGGCAAGCGTCACAATTGGATCGTCAAGGTGAAGCGTTAGCTTCGGCGGTCCAAATTCTTGTTCTTCGTAGCCAGCGCAAACAATTCGACAATCGCCAAACGCAGAGTCAACATGGGGTGAGCCAAACGATATAACATCTTTAACGGGTCGACCAGCACAGGCTACAGTAATAGTTGCCGGAAGGGGGTGACTCGTCGATATTCGCGTTCTGGCGTTTTGATCTACTGTAAGTTTTCGTCCAAAACGGCCGCGAAATTTAATCCAATATCCGGCCAGTTCACAATCAAAAACTTTCAATGTTTTTCGAGCTTTGCCGGAAAAGGTAAATGAATGAGTATAATCTCTCAACAGCCCAGATGATGGTTGACTTTTATTGATAGCTTTTAATTGCCGCGATGGATCAAATCCGGTATTCGATATAAGTCGCATATAGGATAAGGTGGTTACAACAGCCCAGGGCGGGGGGATGTCAATACAAAATCTATCCATGCTGCCCAAAAGCATTTGCCTTTTTTTTCTTGCGGCAAGAGGAGCTAGAATTTTCTCTAATTCGACTAAATTGCATTGAGAAAAGTTGTTTTGATCAATTAGAATCCAGCTGTGCCCAAATTCCCTTGATACACAGGATAGAACTGCGAGAATGGTTCCAAACTCCAATATGATAACGTCATCACTCGAAAGATTGAATTTCTTCAATATTTTAACGAGTTTAGTTCCAGATTCTGTTTTTCGTAGTTTGCTAAAGCGTATGCCGCGAAGTCCAGTACAATAAATTGTATTGTTGAGAGTGTTGTCGTACTTCCAAAGTGGAGCAAGATCTGGATCTTCAGGCATCCATAGCGGCCCAAATTCATCGTGACCGAATAGGTTCTCTAATTGCCTAGTTGCAATAGCTTGATCGATCTCATTCACGGAACTCATACATATTCCTTCTGAAATTTCTTAAATATAGCTTTAGCAAGGCATTTTAAGAATGGAAAGTGAAATGTTGAAGTTATATCTTTAATCAAAAACATGTTTTATTCTGGAGCACTTCAGTCTTGAACGTTAGTAGGGATCGAGCAGTGGGCAATCAGCCCCCTTTTTGATCGTAATTTGTGAAGGAAAAATTTCTTCAGTTTCGGTCATAAAGGAACTGCATATGAACACATCGCCTATTAACCCTATCGATGACGACGACACATGGAGGTTCGATCCAGACCACGCGAACCTCAAAATCCTACGGGAAGTCGGCCAAATCGGCCACTTTGTCCGCAACAAAGTGGTGGTCGAACCCATCCGGCAGATCTGCCTGCTGGATGTCGAAACCACCGGTACCGACCCACAGATCGATCAGATTATCGACTTGGCCTATGTGATTCTGGCCGTTGACGACGAGGATGACATTATCGGCATTGTCTGTGCCGATCAGGCGCTGTGCGATCCGATGATGCCAATCCCACCGCGGATCACGCTGCTCACCGGCCTGACGGATCAAATGGTTGCCGGCAAGGCGATCGATCTGGACCGCGTTGAATGGGATTTCGCGAGCGTGGATGTGTTCATCGCCCACAATTGCGCGTTCGATCTCAGCTTTGTCCGGCAGCTGCTGCCAACAACGCAGAACGCGGCCTGGGCCTGCAGCATGAAGGATTTTGACTGGCTCGGAGACGCCGGGCTGGGCGGCAAGGCGCTGGGCCATTTGCTCATGGAGGTCGGCTTTTTCCATGCCGGCCACCGCGCAATGGCCGACGTTGTCGCGTTGCTGCACGTCCTGTCATTCCGCCTCCCAGATGACCGGACCGTACTGAGCGCGTTACTGGCCAACGCAGAGGAAGATACGGTCAAGGTCGAAGCGGTTGGCGCACCTTACTCTGCCCGGCTTCGCCTCAAGGCGCGTGGTTACCGCTGGGATCCGAACGCCAAAACCTGGTGGACCGAGGTCGCCGAGCACGCGGTCGACGATGAAGAGCTCTGGCTCGGCAGGGAGGTTATGCCCAACGGCCCATCCCCTCGGCTGACACGCGTGACCTGGCGCGAACGACATCGCTGAGATCAGGGGCGTGCTGTTGCCCAGCGGCACGCCCAAACCCTTCAAATCGAATTGAAATGAGCACCCTGAGAGAGGGGAAAAATGCTCCTGCCCAAAGCAGAAACACAAAGGACTGACACTATGAATACCGTTCCAACTTCGAATGTACGACAGCAGAACTTCATGCATGCCCTGCGCATGAACATGGGGCTGCCCCTGCACCAGCTTGCCAATGACGCCATTGCCAACACCTTTGGCCAGCCCATGGATTTCCTGGTTGGTCTCGAGATGGCCCGTATCGCGCAGATGATCCAGAAAGACGCTGTTTACGTCAGTTTTGCGAGCGATACCGCGAACAAGCCTCTGGGGTTCTCGGTGATCTACCGGGAGCTGAACATGGTCGATGTCATCGACAATTGTGTGCCATACGCGGCATCGGACCATGCGCCGGTCGTTCTCGTCAGCACCCGTGCCAACGAGCATTTCGCGGTCGACAGCCGCGGAAGCTTGATCCGACTCCCGGGCAAGCCTGCCAATATCGCCGCCGGAAAGAAGCTCGCCATGAAACGGATCCGGGTTGCAGCGGCTGCGATGGGTGAGGCTCAGATGGCTGGCTGCCAGATCATCCGCCCAGGTGCTGCGCCTATTGCCCAGAACCCTCAGGTCGAGCCGATCGTCTGCTTCAGCTGATCTGCCCCAACCACCGGACATCTGTCCGACATACAATCATTGAACACGATGCCAAAGGCCGTCCCAGCAGGGCGGCCTTTGGCGCATCCAAGGACATTACACATGCGCAAGTTCACCTACATCGATACCGAATCCGCCTGGGACGAACACCTTCACGAAGGTGCCCGGCAAATCGATTCCTCTATCCAGCCTCATCACCGTATTGGCAGCAAGCGCATCTTCGCTGCCTCTGCTTTCGATGTCACCGTCAGCTCCGACGGAGCTGTCAGCTGCGAGAAAATTGCGACCTGGTCCGAACATACCCACGGGGGCGAACAGGAAATCGTGGCATGCCTTTTCCATCATCTTCGTGCCCGCACGGACCGCACCGTGATCGGGTATGGCAGCATGGCTACTGACGTGCCCATCCTCCAGCTTGCGGCAATGCAGTTTTCGCTCCCACTGCCGACGCATTTTCTCGCACAGCGAAAGCGGTTCGAGCTGCCAGATGCACCAGGTCGTCATTTCGATCTGGCCCTAGGCATCAAAGGCGCGGGTCGGACCTGGCACCACCTAACCGAGATCATGCTAAGGATCGGTGTGCCGGTGGCCTTGATGGAGACCAAGAAGCACGTCGACTTCCCCAGCAAGCGCGAGGGATGGGAGGCTGCCGCTGCTCATGTGGAACTGGACTGCGCGCTGCTAGCGATCGCCCACCTCGCCTGGCTCCGGATTCAGGGACAAGCGAACGTCAATTCGAGGATCGCCGCGTTGGTTGTTCTCGAGTGGTTGAACCGCAACGGCAAGCTGACGGAAGGACTGCAGGCGAAGCTCGCAAACGCGTGTGCAGGGCTGTCCGTCGCCATCACCGATGAAAGGGCATTGGCGGCATGAAGCAGCGCGACGTTTGAGCCATGACATTGACGCATCGGTTAGCATTTTGTGCTGGCCGATGCGTCATCACGCTACCTGTGCGATGGCGATTGCTACACCCGGTTGGCTGTGACGTGTTTGGCTAGGCCTGCAGCCCGCACATAATTACTGTAGCGGTCACCATATTTGGAAACGTGGGCTTTTCATTTCTTCTGTAGAATGCTGCCCATCGCAACCAGAGCGCGTCGGAGCCGCCGACCATTGACCGTTTTGTGTTCAGATCAACCATCTGCACACAAAACAAATTTTCTGGAAGCTCAATCCAACCTGCAAAATGCAGGCGTTTTGAAGAAGGTCAATGAGATGCGCGTATATCTGCACTTAGCCCTGTCCTGTGTGGCCTCTCTTCAGAGGACACCACACAGTGCCATCCCAAAAATCGATCCCCTCACTTAATCTGCACCGCAACGACAAAATTCGGACATCGTGTCCGAATCCACAGGATGCGGCGCATAACAATGTAACCGACGATGCGCCGGTACAATCCGTTGCGCAAAAGGCTGTTCTGGATGAGCTGGAGAGGTTGTTTCGCAGCCCTTCAGGTTTGCGCAAGACTGCTCGCAGCTATGCGTGGCGGCGAGGTTGCGATGCTGAAGATCTGTTGAGCGAGGCCATCCTCCATGCGCTGGAAAAA
Source organism: Hydrogenophaga intermedia (assembly GCA_943370475.1). Taxonomy (GTDB): domain Bacteria; phylum Pseudomonadota; class Alphaproteobacteria; order Sphingomonadales; family Sphingomonadaceae; genus Blastomonas. Next base: position 320,941 of record CALRRI020000001.1, on the reverse strand, counting down.
GGCACATGGCATGGCGGTGTCGCCAATCGGCTTGATGGCATTTTGTCGAGCAAGTCCTACAGCCTCAACCGCGCACGTAGTCGACAGAGCAAGTCTGGTGGCACTGCGACATCGTTTGATGACGCGCCTTCCGGCATATACACATCTGCGACATCACCACGCACATTGACCCCACATCAAGTTGTGTTGCGTGATGCCCAGCGCAGGGCCTGCACTGACGCAATTGAGGCCATTGTTAGCGGGGATCAACTCCTTGACCGGTTGGTCGACGGACTTGGCCAAGGGATGTCCGGTGCAGCACTACAAAAACTGCTGTGCATCGATGCAGTCGGTCTGGGCTCTTTACGCAAGAAGCTCAAGCGCCGCGCAATCAACGTGTTACAGCCTTATGTTCGCCAGGGCCAGCTCGACGTGGACTTGCTCTTGCCAGCCCTCCCTTATGGCGACGGTCACTATACAGCCGGTATATCGGCCAACCGCAGTTTATGAATAATAAGCGCGTAAAACATCATTTAGAACGAGCTTATTATTTGCTTTTAGTCGGCAATTAAATAAATAACGGTTGTCGAGCAAAATGTGTATTGCTTTATGGCTGTATTGTAGAGTATAGACCTGATTGCAACTGTAGCGTAGCTGCTTGTGTCAGCTGCGCAATACGAATCGGCCAATTGGCGTCATTTTGAGGGGTTGTAGGGGTTTTGACCACGTATCTGCCAGTTCAGGCCTGTTTCCATGCAACCAAGCTAACGTTGCTGGGCAATGGCGACGATGCATTCACGAGGTCACTGACTTCGGCTCGGGTGGAGATGAATCCGCATCAGGTCGATGCTGCGCTCTTCGCTCTGAAATCCCCGTTTTCAAGGGGCGTGTTGCTGGCCGACGAGGTCGGACTGGGGAAAACGATTGAGGCCGGGCTGGTCATTTCACAGCGTTGGGCCGAACAGCGGCAACGCATTTTGCTCGTCGTCCCTGCCTCCCTTCGGAAGCAGTGGAGCCAGGAGTTGTTCGACAAGTTTTCTCTCCGGAGCCAGATCCTGGAGGCGAAGAGCTATCGCGAGCTGGCCAAGGCTGGGAAGCAGCGTCCGTTTGAAGTGCGTGGGTCCATCGTCATCACCTCTTACGAATTCGCCGCGCGAAAGGCTGATGAAGTCCGAGCAGCGGGTTGGGATTTGATCGTGTTCGACGAAGCCCACAAGCTGCGCAACGTCTACCGCAAGGAGGGCGCAAAAGGCGCTAAGGCGTTGAAACTGGCGGCGGCGGACAGCTTCAAGATCCTGCTCACCGCCACACCGCTGCAAAACTCGCTCATGGAGCTCTTCGGGCTCGTGTCGATGATCGACGACACCCATTTTGGCGGCGAAAACGCCTTTAAGGCGCAGTATGTGAACGGCAGCGAGAGCCTGGTATCCCAACAGCTGCTCCGTGATCGGCTCAAGCCCATCTGTCACCGAACGCTCAGGCGCCAAGTGCAAGAAGCTGGGCATATAAATTTTCGCAAGCGCCATGCCGTCACGTTCTCGTTCGAGCCCCATGACGAGGAAACCCGGCTTTACGAGATGCTGTCTGCGTATCTGCAGGACCCAGCGACGCTTGCCTATCAGCGGACCAACGCCCTCGTGGTGCTTCAGGCCCGAAAGCAGCTTGGGTCATCAACATTCGCGACCGCGCAATATTTGACATCGCTGCTCGAGCGCCTGCGACGCAAGCAGCAGGCTTCGCTGCAAATGTCGGGCGACCTGGAAGATGGTCTTGCAGACGAGGTTGATGCCCTGGATGAAGAAGGCGAGGACGCGGATGCCCTGTTCGTTGACCCCGTAGCACTTGCAACCGAGATAGCGCTCGTCGAGCGGATGCGTGACCTTGCCCTTTCGATTGCTACCAACGCCAAAGGCGAAAAGCTCATCCAGAATCTGCCCACTGTTCTCGATGAGATTGAGGGCAAGGGCGGCAGGCGCAAGGCCGTGATCTTCACTGAGAGTGTCCGCACGCAGCGCTATCTGGCCGCGCTTTTGACCGAGCACGGCTACGCGGGGCAAATCGTCCTGATGAATGGATCGAACAGCGATCCCGAAAGTCGCGACGTATATGACGAATGGCGCACCCGCCATGCAGGTACTGATCGCGTGTCGGGATCGCGCACTGCGGACATGAAGGCGGCGATTGTCGATGCATTTCGCAGCGACGAGCGCACTATCCTGATCGCAACCGAAAGCGGGGCTGAGGGCATCAACCTGCAGTTTTGCTCACTCTTGATCAATTACGACCTGCCTTGGAACCCCCAGCGCGTGGAGCAACGCATTGGCCGTTGCCATCGTTATGGCCAGCTCGTTGATGTGACCGTCGTCAATATGCTCAATTTGAAGAACAAGGCGGAAGAGCGCATCCACGAGCTGATGGCGCTGAAGCTGAAGTTGTTCGACGGCGTTTTCGGTTCGTCCGACGAGGTCCTGGGTATCCTGTCAGATGGCATCGATTTTGAAAGGGAGGTGCTGCGTATCGTCCAAACCTGCAGGAGCGCAGAAGAGGCCGATCGCGAGTTTGACGAGCTCACCGCCAAGATTCAGGGCAGCATCGATGCCGACATCGAAGAGGCGCGCGGCAAAGTCCTGGAAAACTTGGACGCCGATGTCGTGGCAAAATTGCACCGTCGGCAACAGGATATCGCCCAGATAATACCAGAGTATGAGCGTCGCTTGCTGATGATCGCCCGTGCTGAGTTGGCCGACGCGCATTTCCTCACCGGTGATTCACAGCTGTTTGACTACGCCGGTCACAAGTGGACAACGAGATGGAAGGATGCCGATGAACACGATTGGCAATTTTTTCGGGTCAACGACGGCCTTGGCAAGCAGATCGTCGAGGCAGCGCGGAGCCGTGACCACAAGACGGTTGCCGAAGCTGTCATATTCAATCCGGTGTCCTATCCATGGGCAGGCAAGCTCAGTGGGCTCGATGAACTTGCGGGGAAATCAGGCTGGCTGCGTGCCATAAAAGCGACGATGCCGGTGAAGGATGCACCGCGCGAAGAGTTGATCATCGTAGGCGAGACAGATGACGGTGAAGCCCTGCTTCCAATAATCGGTGATCGGCTGATGATGGCGCCTGCCGTGTCCGGTGGGCAAGTAACGGACACCGTGCCCGAGTCTGAGCTGCAAACCCTCGTCGGCGCTGCCTTCACCGATTTTGCCGATCGCGTCCGACAGGAACATTACCAGTGGTTGATGGATGAGGAGGAACGCCTCTCACGTTATGCGCAGGATCGGGAAATCGAGACCCAGGCTCGCATAGCCAACCTGGATGCGGAAATCAGAGAAATCGACAAGGCCAAGCTGTCCCCGCACCTGTCGATGGACGAGAAATTGCTGCTGATGCGCCAGGTGCGTGTCCTGCAAACACGGCGGGATGATGAGGTCCTCAATCAACACGAGGTGAAAAAAGCTGTCCGCCGTGAGATTAACGATCGGCTGGATGAGATGGAGGCCATGCTTGCTCAAGAGCCGCAGTTGGAAGTGCTGTTCACGCTGCGCTTTGCAGTTGCGCCCAGTCGGATCGCAGAAGGACAGGCGCGTGCCGCTTGATTGACTATGCTGCCAGAATTTGCGCACACGCCTTTTGAACTGGTCATCGACCTCAACAGCTACGAGGGGCCGTGGACGCATGTCGAGGCGTTTCGGGGGCGCGAAGGTTGGCTGCGGGTTGTGCGCGCAACGATCCAGAGCGAGCACGACCTACTCAGCGCCAATCTCATCGCTGCGTGTGATGAATGCGAAAATCCGCTGCCATCATGGAAGGCGGTCCACTTGGCAGAATGCCGATGGACGCGGTTGCTCCCGTGTTCGATTGAGCCGCCTGCGATCATTGATGATCTGCTGTGCGAGGAGGAGGGGGCCTTTTACGCCAGCTGGCAGCGTGAAATGAACGCTGATGTTGCTGCAGTCGCGCTCAAGGCTGCTATCGCTCTTGAACAGCTGGAGGCTTGGCATGCATATCGGGCCCGGCAGATCGGGACGCAATTGCGCGCATTGCGCCGCGAGCGGTTGCTGGAGGCTCGGGCAGAGCGGAAAATCCAGCTTGGCCAGGCCATTCGCAGCCTTGAGGCGGAGGAAGATGCGCTCGTCGAAACCTCCGCTTTGCGACGTCGCCACTTGCGGTTGCGCGCGGAGGCCGAGGAAGAGGCGCTGTGGGATCGCAGCGATCTGCTGATCGAGATCGAACCCTGTTGCACAATTCATTGGCACGCAGACGCAACGGTGCTGCACAATCGGTCGACCGTTTATGATCGCCGCACGCACAATGCTCACGCCAACGTTCGCCAGCGTCAGCGGGATCACGAGCCCAAACGACCGTGCGCGCAGTCCCCTCAGAGCCCCATTTTTCAGCCAGCGACGGTTCCGCTGGTCAGCCCGGTGCACAATCCGACTGTTGTGTTCCCGGGCAGTTCGCCAACCCCGACGGTCCGAACGACGCAACCTGCGCCACCAGCTATTCCAGCTCTGCCTCTGCCAGGAACTGAGGCCCCCAAGCCGTCACCTGTACCATCACGGCCACTGATCGCACCCAGGCCAGCACCTGGTGTGCAAGAGCGCCATACAAAGGAAGCTGCACGTTTGCTCGCACTCGTTGCACCCTTGCGCAAATGGGCCAAGGCCCGCGACGAATGCACGCCTCCTGGCGTCACCAAAGTGACCTTGGCGATCTTCAAAGCCGGCCTTGGGGAAGAAGAACGCAAAATCGGCTTGCTGCAAACGGCGCCTGATGTGACCCCGCGCCAGTCGGCGCAACTGTTCGATTTGCGCGCGGAGCTTGGCAATGCGCTAGATTCGATCATGCGCGCAATAGCCTGGTATGCCAATCGGGATGAGGAGGCTGCGGCTGCGGCGGAGCCCGAGTTGGTGGCCGAAGATCCAGTGGTTGAGGAATTGATCAAGCCGGAGCTGCCGCAAGTGCGACCGCTGTCCACCAAAGAGTGGCAGGTACTCACCGACCAGCGTGCGGAGCTTGCCGCAGACATTGATCGGTTAGGGCGCGTGTTGGCCGTTCTAAAGCCCTTTGCGCCGCGCAAGGCGGTCTACGCTGCGCGACTGAGCGACGCCGAGGCCGAGATTGCGAAGATCGATGTGGAACTGCTGAGGGGCAAGGCGTTCGATGATCCCCTGACTGACGATCCTGTGCCTGCACCCCAGGGAAATTGGACCACGGAAGAGATCGAACTGCTGACCCAAATGTGGCTGGACGGCGAAAGTGCGGCCACCATCGGTCGGGCGCTTGGCGGGCGCAAACGCAATGCGGTGATCGGCAAGGCGCAACGGATGGGCCTGCAAAGCCGTGTGCATGAAGTTGTTGAGGACAAGCCCGGAGGGGCGCGGTAACAGGATGGCTATGACCAAGAAAACACGTCTGGAACTCACCTGGCCGGGCAAGGAAAACCGCCCTGCGCTGGAACCTCGCATCCTCATCGAAAACCCTGAAATGTCGTATCACGCTGAGGCCAAGTCCGATGGCGACTTGTTCGACAACCTGCTGATCAAGGGGGACAACCTGCTCGCGCTCAAAGCGCTGGAAGCGGATTATGCGGGTAAGGTGAAATGCGTTTTCATCGACCCGCCGTATAACACCGGTAGCGCGTTTACACATTATGATGATGGCCTGGAGCACTCTCTATGGTTGTCGTTAATGCGTGATCGGCTGGAGTGCATCCACCGTCTGTTGAGCACTGATGGATCGTTGTGGGTCACGCTTGACGACAATGAGGCACACTATTTCAAGGTGCTATGCGACGAGATCTTCGGAAGGCAATTCTTTGCTGGCAATGTCGTCTGGCAGAAGCGGTTTTCACCAAATAGCACTGCACAATTTCTGTCGGATTCACACGATCACGTGATCGTCTACAGGATGCCAAATTGGCAACGAAATCTTCTGCCACGCACTGAGAAAAGCGATTCAAGCTACAAAAATCCCGACCGTGATCCACGAGGTATATGGACATCCAGTGATCTTTCGGCCCGAAATTACTACTCTCTCGGTTCCTACTCCGTTACGACTCCGTCTGGAAAAGTTATTAGTGGTCCGCCTCCAGGGAGGTATTGGACAATTTCAAAAGAACGTTTCGAGGAGTTAGACAGCGAAAACCGAATTTGGTGGGGAGCAAAAGGTGAAAATCAACCTCGTCTGAAACGTTTCCTATCTGATGTTCGCGCAGGCGTAGTGCCTCAAACAGTATGGCTGCATGAGGAAGTAGGTCATACTCAAGAGGCAAAAAAGGAAGCTGTAGCCTTCAATTCAATGGATGTATTCACAACCCCAAAGCCTGAAAGACTGCTTCAGCGCATCCTTGAAATTGCTACCAATCCAGGAGATCTCGTTCTCGACTCATTTGCAGGCTCTGGCACGACGGGTGCAGTTGCGCACAAAATGGGCAGACGCTGGATTATGGTTGAAATCGGCAATCACGCTGAAACCCATATCGTTCCGCGTCTGCGCAAGGTGATCGATGGCACAGACCAGGGTGGCATCAGCAAATCGGTGGACTGGAAGGGCGGTGGCGGTTTTCGGTACTGCACGCTTGCGCCTTCACTGCTGGGCAAGGACGCGTGGGGCAATTGGGTTATCGACAAAGCCTACCGCCCGGAAATGCTGGCTGAGGCAATGTGCAAGCATCTGGGCTTTCGTTACGCCCCCAGCCAGGTCGAGGGCGAATGGTGGCGGCACGGCCAGTCAAGCGAAACCGACTTCCTCTATGTCACCACGCAGAGTTTGACGCACGATGCGCTCAAGCTGTTGTCCGAGGCTGTAGGGCCTGACCGGACGTTGCTGATCTGCGCGCGCGCGTTTGCCGGGGCGATCGACCAATTCCCCAACCTGATGGCGAAAAAGATACCATCGGCCATCCTGTCTTCATGCGAATGGGGCCGTGACGACTATTCGCTAAATGTCTCAAACCTTCCCGTCCGCGAAGAGGAGGAGCCAGACCACGGTCCATTGTTCGCCACAGGGGAGACGGACCATGGCTGATTTCCCCGGTGCAATGCTGACATCGAATCAGCGCGTCCGCCGTCATGTCACGCAGCGGCTGTCACTGCGCAAGCCGCAGGAAGAGGCATTGGTGATCCTTGCCGATCTGGCGGACCGGATCGACTGGCGCGCTGACATCGAGCCGGAGGCGCTGCTGGCTGATATATCGGCCAGCTATCCTTCGGTGGAAAGCTTTGAACGCGACTTTCCGTCATTGTGCTTTGCGCTAGCCACTGGCGTCGGCAAGACACGGCTGATGGGTGCGTTCATCGCGTATCTGCATCTCACGGGTCGTTCGAACAACTTCTTCGTCCTGGCTCCCAATACCACGATCTACGACAAGCTGATCGCCGATTTCCGCATCCAGAGCTCACCCAAATATGTCTTCCGCGGCATCGGTGAGTTCGCGCAGAACCCGCCGACGATCGTCACCGGCGAGAACTGGGAGAACGCACGCGGTGGCCTGGGCTTGGCCGACGTCGTGATCAACATCTTCAACGTTGACAAGATCAACAAGGAAAAGGGGCGCATCCGCTCGTTCCGCGAAACGTTGGGCGAGAGCTATTTTGACCATCTTTCCGGCTTGCCAGACCTCGTGATGCTGATGGACGAGGCGCACCGCTATCGTGCCAAGGCCGCAGCGAACGCTGTGTATGAGCTAAAGCCGCGTCTGGGGCTGGAGTTGACCGCGACCCCCAAAACCGTTGGGGCAAACCCCAAGGATTTCCGCAACGTCATCTATCGCTATGGTCTTGGCGAGGCGATGGCCGACGGATTCGTCAAGGAACCTGCGGTAGCGACACGCGCCAATTTTCGCCGCGGCGATTATGATGACGACCAGCTTGAGCAAATCATGTTGGAAGACGGCATCGCCTATCACGAACAGGTACGAGTCGAGCTGGAGCTCTACAGCCGGCAGACCGGCTCACCGCTGGTCCATCCGTTCATGCTCGTCGTCGCGAAGGACACTGCCCATGCTGCAGAGTTGCGAGCGCGGATCGAAAACGAGAGCTTTTTCGGCGGTGCCTATCGCGGCCGCGTTGCCGAAGTGCATTCCAACCAGACCGGCGAGGAATCGAACGAGGCGATGGCGCGCCTGGTCGGCCTGGAGCATGAGGATACGACCGACATTGTCATCCACGTCAACAAGCTGAAAGAAGGCTGGGACGTCACTAACCTCTACACAATCGTGCCGCTTCGGGCTTCGGCGTCGGACATCCTGACCGAGCAAACACTGGGGCGCGGTCTGCGTCTGCCGTTTGGCAAGCGCACGGGTGTCGAGATGATCGATACGTTGACCGTCATTGCGCATGACCGGTTTGATGCGGTGATCGCAGAGGCGAAGAAGCCAGGCTCGCTGGTGGCGATGAAGGCGCTGATCATCGGTGAGGATGGCGACATTGTGCCTGGTCGCCGTGAAGTGCTGACCGTGCCCAGCATCTTCGAGATGCGCTATACCGGACAGACGCTGCCCACCACGCAGCAGGTATCCGATACGCCTGCAGCAACCTGGACACCTCCGACCGCCGAGGAAGTTGCTGTCGCCACCACCACGATCGCGTTGATCCGCGAGAAGTTCGAGCGGAAATTGACTGGCGGGCTGGCTGATCTGCGCAAGCCCGAAGTGCAAGCCGCCATCGCCGCAGACGTTAAACGGGCTTCAGCAGGAACGCAGCCTGCCTTGGAAGGGATATTGCCGCAGACCGATGTTGCGGCACTGGTAGCGGAGATTGCGGTATCTATGGCGGACAATGCCATCGAGATACCAGAGATCGTCGTGCTGCCGAGCCGCGAGGTCAATTTCTGGTTCGAACCGTTCGATCTGACCGGCCTGGATGCTATCCGGTTCAGGCCGAGCGGGGATACGATCCTGATCCGCAACCTTCGCACAGACACACAGCGCGAGCTTGCCCGTGGACAGGAAGGTCCGCGCGAGGCCAGGGTCGAGAACTATATTATCCGCCACCTGATCAGTCTGCCCGAGATCGATTACGACAGCCAGGCGGATGAGCTCTACAAGCTGTCCACCCAAGTCACCGCGCATCTGCGGGCCTATCTTGATACCGATGAAGCGGTCGAGGCGGTCGCGCTGGAACATGGAAGGAAGCTCGCCGACTTCATCTTCGAGCAGATGCGGGAGCACTATCGGGAGACGGCAGTAGACTATCGCGCGCAGCGCATCAGGTCGTTCAAGGTGCTGCGGCCCCAGCAGTTTGGGTATGATCCGAAGCGGGTTCTGCCCATTGGCACACAGGCGCAACCGCTGTCCGCAACGCCCAGCTTTGTGTTCACCGGTTCACGCAAGTCGCCCTACCAGTTCCACAAGTTTGACAGCGATCCCGAGCGGCGCTTCGCATCGATCATCGACAGCGATCGCTTTCCGGATGTGCTGAAATGGATGCGCCCGGCAGCGGGACAGTTCGATATCGAATATCATGGTGGCCGAAGGTATGAACCCGACTTTGTTGTGGAGTGCACAGGCAGCAAACTGATTGTGGAGGTGAAGGCCGAAAACGAACTGAACGATCCGGTCGTGCTCGAAAAGGCACGAGCCGCTCGCACCTGGGTGGAGCATGCGAACGAGTTTGCCGCTGAGGGCGATGGCAAGCCTTGGCACTACGTATTGCTCGGTGACGGCCAGATTACACAGAGCCTGACATTGGGCGCCTTGCTTCCATCGTAACGGAACTGAAAGGTAGTCTCAATCACATGGATGAGACAGCCAAGGTGGCATGCTAATAGCGCGATGGCTTCTGGCGCCATTAAGTTCAGTTACGGCAAGCGAAATATCATCAAGTAATATCGTGTCCGTAGTATCATCCGCAGCGAATTTGAAGCCGGACAAGCTCCATGCTTGCCCGGCTTCGTGTAGTTAAACCTCTTCAGAATGGCGTTCTTCGCCATCTTCCAGTTCGTCGGCTGCCTCCGCGTCCCACTGGTCTTCGATTTCCTCATCAAACTCGTCATCATGCGCGTCGTCGCTGGAGCGTGCAGCGGTGGGGTTGGGCTGTCCGTGCCGCTTACGGTAGGTGCGCGACCAAAGGATCAATTCTTCATCGACAGAACGGAGAACGTCGCGCCAAGGACCTGTCAGCCGATCCTCAACGCCACGACGATCAACGATCGGCTGGTCGTCGTCTCCTACGACATTGGCAAGGGCCTCGTAAGAACGCCTAAGTTCCTCCATGGTGCTGGCGAGCGCCACCACCGCCCGGTCATAACGATCAGTCGGCGAGTCTCCGGGCCGGGCTGCCTTTGCCTTGCCTGCGGGAGGATACTCGTTACGCAGCCACACGTCGCTGACGACCTGTTCTTCAGCGCTGCCTTCCAACTTACGGACAGCGCCGTCTTCTCCAACCGCGCGGATGGCCACACCCTCTGAGTAGTCGCGCAATGCCTGCGCGAGCTGCCGGACACCCTGCGGATTGCGCCGCATCGCATCGAGCACTTCACCTGGCGTGCGGCGGTCAGGCTGATCGTTACCCGACGTTCCACGGTCGGCATTCAGGCGCCCATCGACAACAAGCGGGAAAGCTGCCCTAACTGCCAATTCAACCGATGCCGGTCCGGGCTCCTCGCCCTGCGTCGCGATGGCCTGCCCCACTTCCTTCAGGGCGGCGTTTTCCAAATCGGCAATCGACCGACTCGTGGCCGTCCATGCGTCGCGACGGTGCGCAGCCTTGCCAAAGGCGTGCCGGAGGTAGCGCCGAATCTGGTCAACGTCCGCCCGGTCCTTGGAAACGGCACGCAAGATCAACGCAGTCGCAAGATCGTTCTTAAGCTTCGGAGTCATGCGCTTCCGCGTGGACTGGCTTGTTACGGCCATCCGGATGGCTTCAAAGACCTCGCCATCTCCGGCAGTGAACAAATGCACCAACCGGGCTGCGCGCAATACAGGATCGTCTGGCAGATGCGCGGCGCGTGCTTCGGCCTTCGTGCACGAGCCAGCATAGTACTCACGCTCGGTTGAGGTAATCAGGCCGCGGCGCAGAAGTTCATCAAGGACTTCATCAGCCAGTGATTCATTTTCTGGACCTTCACCCCAAGGCTTTGGCGGATCAACATGACGCAAAGCCACGAACGAGCGAACGGCGGTCGGAAAACCGGTGGTGCCGCCGGGATACGGCTCAAAGCCAACCAAGATGAGAGCCGGCATGCGCTCGCAGCGCAGCGCGACAAGCGTGTCAGAATCCCGTTCGCCCCGGTCGAAAGCATCGTTCAACCGCTTTACTCGCGCGCGCATGCCGGCGTCGTTGTCGTCATATGGCACATCGCCCGACACGACCTGAAGAAGCTTGTGCACAGCCGTTGCGCGAGAAGAGCCTTCAGCTGTGGTCAAGGTCGTAGCAGGGTCCGTCCCATCGGCGTGCTTGATCGTAGTGGCGACCAGCCAGACAGCTTCCATCACCCCCTGGCTCCTGATCGAGATACTCCAGTCATTTTCGCTCAGGACGTAAGCGGCAGTCTGCTGCGCGGCCCACGCCAAGTGATGACGGCTCTCTACCTCGACGGCGAGTTCCGCTGACTGTGGCCGATCCCAATCGAGCGGCTGCGGTTCGGGAACAGGCCGGAACCGCGAATCTTCATCGCCGGTCCCGGGATCGACCGCAAACGGATGCTTACGGGACGGAAGAGTGCGGGGGTTGCGAGGGTCGGGCATGATCCGCCGCGCCCAAACCTGAGTCCGAATGCCCAGCAGTGTTCCACCCGGCACGGGGATCCGCTCAACGTCAGGATCGCTGGGTTCACCAATGGAGCGCCGAACCTCGCTAGGGTTGACGATGGCATTGGAGATCGTGGAGGCAGAAGCCTCCGTCAGACCGAAGGCATCGGTCAGCCGGTCAGCAAGCGACTGGCGCGCCTTGGCATTGGCGTAGTCGGGAAGACGTTCAACCGGGCGCGGAAGAACGTGGTCGTCAGAATTGATCTTAACCATGGAAAATACCTTTCGAGCTTATCGGCTCGCAAAATGGAGAATAGGGCGAAGAATGACCGCGCGAGGGTTTGCCTGCGCGCGGTCACGCTGGTCAGCAGTCGTTCGCGGCACGAAGCTTGCGCTTGAGCAGGGCGAGCAAGTTCTTTACGCCCCGGTGGTCGGACGGAGTGCCCGGTCCGATGATGCATCCGGTGATTGCGGGGTGCTGAAACTTGATGTGACCCTTGCGGGTACGGGTCGCGGTAAAGCCGTCCCGCTCAAGATCGCGGATAAGCTTGGACATATCAGAATGTGTAGTCATGGTTATACTCCTCGGCACGCGCCAGGAGCATCAAGCATACCTGGACGCGCAATGGTTGCGGTTTTCCAGGTTGCCAAGGAGCATGGGCTCCGTGCGCATCCCCCAACGCTTGCCAACAAACTTCGGCGTCACGCTAGGCGGCAACGGATCGTAAAGGCGGTTCCGAGACGTAAAGGTCGGTCGATGTTATCGACTGGCCTTCGTTGCCGCCCTCAAGATCAAATCATGAGGTGAAGCGCCCGCAAATCCATGTCGCGGTTCTTTAATTATACAGCATGCACGTGAAAGTGCAAGACCTTTTTAACGTTCTTGCTGGAATGGCTGTCATCTTGCTAGTTCCGCCGGAGGGATGCACCCAAGACTCGACCACCGTGACGCCGGCGATGGACAGGTGGAGCCAATGACGACCTTAGCTGAGAGGGCAGAATTTAGCTACGTGCGGGTTGGGGCGTGTTGCTGAGCGGCTATACTAAATTTATGTGGGGCTGATACCAGATTGAGGTGACATTCTCACCACTCCATCGAAATGTGAACTGGGTCGAGAGCGAAATAGGGACTTTAAGACGGCAATGCTCAGAAGAAAACGATCGAGATAGCCCTCTCTTTTGCACCGAAAGAGTCTGGGATCGGACCATTAGCAGCCCTGCCTCATCTCATCTTGGGTGGCTTGAAGCAAACAAAGACCGAATTCGGCTGTTTACAGTTGCAGCAAGGCTCGTGTTGCGTAATTCTCTTTTTTTTGGGAGAAGGTATGGCAAATCGGCGAGAGTGGAAGGGTGAAGAGTGGCAGGAATTTGCCCTACAGCTCGTCCAGCGCCGTCATGGCGCTGAGAACGTCCAGGTAGTTCCGGACAGGGTAAAGGGTGACGCGGGTCTCGAATTTTTTACGACCTGCGGTTGCCTATATCAATGCTACGCGCCCCAAGAGGCGTCCAACGTCGCCAAGGCCGCTAGCGCGATGAAGGCTAAAGCCGGTCGCGACCTGCCCAAGCTTGAAAAAAACAAGGATACGATCGAGAAATTACTCGCGGGAACGATGGCTCGGCGCTGGATTCTACTATGCCCGTTTCTAGACAACAAGGATGTCGTTGCATCCATTCGTGCGCGCGGTCTCGCCACGAAGGCAGCCAGCCTGTCCTTTTTGACCACAGACTTTGAAGCCCTTTGCCACTCACAAGCAGACTTTCAGGCTGAGCTAGAGCAGTTGAGGGCTCTGTCACTGGGGCCGCCGTTAAGCATTGATCCACCGACCGCCCAGCAGGTGAAAGATGCGGGCGATACAGAAATTGGCGCACGGATTGATGACAAGCTCGGGCGTGCGTTTGGCTCGACAACTTCCGCCCGGCACGTCGCAGCACAACGGGACCAGTTTGTGAAGGCGCACCTTCATCGGGAGAATGCACTTGGGCAGTTGCGTGAGAACCATGCCGTTCTCTGGGAACGTGCGTTCGAAACGATTGAGGCGGAAGAGTCGCGACTTATAGCGTTCGGTGCGACCTCCACCCTGCCTGGCCAACAACTTCAGGAGAGCATGAGCAGAATGGAGGCCTCACTTTTGGAGGCGTTGCCAACCCTCAATTCAGGGCTTCGCACTCGGATCGCGCATGGGACAATAAGCGACTGGCTGATCCGTTGCCCTTTAGATTTTCCTGAAGAAGATATGTTTTGAGCAGCTCGGAATTCTCGCACACTCGCTTTTCTTTCAAGCGGCGGCCGACGCCTGTGCCGGGAGATTTGCGCATCACTTGGCGCGTATCGCTTATCCTGTTGATGCTGGCGAGCTCGCGATCTGCTCGCGCCTCGCTAGCGAAGCTACACATTTTGAACGATGCGATCCGATCAAGCCAGGTCCAGAGGCTGCGAGACGCGGTTGATGCTGACACCAAAATCCTCCCCTGGAACCTGCGGGTCGAACCCGCCTTCGCGCGCGCTATCGACTTCGTTATCGGTGAGCGGCTTGCAGAATGGACTAAATCTGGCGGGCGAGCCTCCTTGCAGTTGACACAGGCTGGCATCACTGCGGTGGAGGAGATTGAAAAAGTTGAGGATGCTCTGGAGCTGGAACGCGCAATCATCACCGAGCATGCCAAAAAGCTGACAGAGATTCGTGTTTCTGCGCTCCTCGGCGGAAGAGTGACGGCATGATCCGACTTCGCCACCTGCGCCTGCGGTCCTTCACTGCAGAACAATCGTTCCAAGCAGACATCCCTTTCGATATCGGCCTCAATATCATTCAGGCACCAAACACCTCGGGCAAATCGACCTGCTTGCAGGCGATGATCTACGCGTTGGGCCTTGAGCGGTCGCTTGGTCCGCAACTGACTGTTCCGCTGCCATATGCGATGCGTGAGCGCATCCATGCAGCTGAGAACACGCCATATGAAATGGTACTGCAGTCGTTCGTCGAACTGGAGCTGGAGAACGATCGCGGCGAGATAGTCGTCCTTCATCGCGATGTAGTCGGCGGAAAGGACACAAAGCTAATTCAAGTCACATTCGGGCCGTCGCTGACTGAAGATGCACCGCGCACGCGGCAGCGCGATTTCTATGTGCTCGATGGCGGATCGGCGGTTTTGGAAGACGGTTTTCATTTCTTCCTCGCATCTTATCTGGGTTGGGATCTGCCGATCGTGGCACGCTTTGACGGTGCTGAATGTCCCCTATATCTCGAAGCAATCTTCCCAATGCTCTTCGTAGAGCAAAAACGAGGGTGGTCCACAATCCAAGGGCCATTCCCGACCTTTTTCCGCATTCAGGACATCGCGCGCAGAGTTATGGAGTTCCTCCTCAACCTCGATGTCGCGCAATTCCGGCGCCAACGATCCGAATTGAGGAGAGCCATTGCGGAACTCAACAATCAATGGAGCCAAGAGCGTAGCAAACTCGCTGAGGCTGCAGCGAGGATCGGCCGGATTCGAGGCCTGCCACAGCAACCAAATGCGGAGTTCGCGCTGCAGCCGGAAATAGACCTGCAACTATTCCATGAGGGTGAGTGGGTCCGGCTTTCAACGTTAGTTGCCGAAATCGAAGAGCGCATCGCAGAGCTGGAAGCAGCACAGTTGGAAACGGTTGACCATGTGGCACCGCAGGTTGAGGCCCGAATCGCGCTCCTGCGGGAGCAGATAGATACTCAAACAGCAGTTCTCGAAACCGTTCGCAGCGAACATGCTTCCGAGGTTCAAGAGAGCCAAGCCCTGACCGCGAGAGTTAGTGCGCTCGAAGTCGACCTTCGCCGGAACCAGGACGCCCAAAAGTTGCAGCGCCTCGGCTCGGAATTAGGCAAGGCGTCGTCCGAGCACATCTGCCCCACCTGCCATCAAGACGTCAGCAACGAGCTGCTTCCCACGATCGATGCTGTGGGCATGGCGCTCGACGAGAATATCGCGTTCGTTAAATCGCAGCTCGAGCTGTACCGGTCCGGTCTCGGGGCATCGTCCGAGCGTTTGCAGGAGATAGCTGGCCGATATCGCGGGGTTGAGCGGGATCTCCATGACAAGCAGCAAGAGCTGAGGACCCTTCGGCAGGAACTGATTCGTCCCGGATCCTCACCGTCGCGCGCGGCGCTTGAGAATCTCGTTCGGCAACAGAGTTTTCTTGGCCAATTGGGAAGCATTGACGACCTTGCGATCTCGCTGCTTGACGATCTGCAAGCGATTGCCGAGCGATGGGCAAAAGCCACAGACGCCTTGCGCAAGCTGCCCGACGACAATCTAACTGCGGCCGATTTAAAAAAGGTCGATCGACTCACCGAAAAGGTGATTGAGCAGCTGAAGTCCTATGGGTTTCGCTCCTTTCAACCCGAGGAGATTGCACTTTCGACAGACAATTTTCGTCCCTTGGTCCGGGAACGTGCAGGGACAGAAATCATCGAAAAAGAAATCAATTTTGAGGTCTCGGCAAGCGACGCAATTCGGCTGAAATGGGCTTATTTGATTGCTGCGTTCGAGCTCCAGCGGACCCTTCCAACAAATCATCCGGGGCTGCTGATTTTTGACGAACCTGGGCAGCAAGAGATAGATTCAGGCAGCCTGTTCGCCTTCCTTAAGCGAGCTGCGGCGGCCGCACAGGCCGGGGGCCAAGTCATCGTTTCAACTTCCGAACCATTACCGCTGGTGCAGCTCGAGATGAACGAGCGCGCCCACATTGTCGATTTCCCGGGCTTCATTTTGCAGCCAGCGCCAGACGGCCCTGCCGACGAATTTAAGGATTTGTTCGGGTAGCCTTCGCACCCGGCACAGGACCACCTACCCAAAAACTTTCTAGACCTAGCCGGCGCAGCTTGGAGAAAATGCGAGGCCGAATCTCATGGCGACACATCTTTTACGAAGGGCGGTTTAGAGTAGGCAGAATGGGCGTCTACCTAGGCGCACTGGACTGTTACACTGTTGTATGGCAGACAAGGCAGACACGCGCAGAAAACCGTTGTTTTTCTGACAGCTACAATCGCTGTTAAAATGGTCGGGGAGAGAGGATTCGAACCTCCGGCCCCTGCCTCCCGAAGACAGTGCTCTACCAGGCTGAGCTACTCCCCGACCCAGACTTCATGGTGCCTTGCGGCGCCTGGGAGGCAGGGGCGTGCCTATAGCCATGGTCCTGACGGCTTGCAAGCAGGCATTTCGACCTTTTGTTGCGGCCCTGCTGTGGCGGGGTTTCGGTCACCATGCTAGTCAGCAGCGCATGGACACGGCATTGCAGAGTCGCGCGCCACAGGCGGCCGCACAGGATCATTTCGAGACGCAGTATCTGGACCTGATGCGTCAGGTCTGGACCCAAGGGCACGAACGGTCGGACCGGACCGGCGTTGGCACGCGCTCGGTGTTCGGGGCGAATATGCGCTTCGATCTGGGCGGCAACGCGATTCCCTTGCTGACCACCAAGCGGGTCTATTGGAAGGCCGCAGCGCGCGAGATGCTGTGGTTCCTCACCGGGGATACCAATATCCGCGCGCTGGTGGCGCAGGGCGTGCACATCTGGACCGACTGGCCGCTCGACAGCTATCGCCGTGCCACCGGTGAGGCCATCGACCGCGATGCGTTCGAGGCGCGAATCATTGCTGACGCCGAATTCGCGGCGCGCTGGGGTGATCTGGGCCCGGTCTATGGCAAGCAATGGGTCGATTGGCCGGTCTACGAGCCGGTGGGCGAGGGGCTTTTCCGTCAGCGCCCCAAGGGGATCAACCAGATTGCCGAGCTGGTCGAAAGCCTGCGCCATAACCCCGGATCGCGCCGCCATATCTTCGAAGGCTGGAACGTCGCTGAACTGGACCAGATGGCGCTGCCTCCGTGTCACAAGACCTACCAGTTCTTCGTTGCGGACGGGAAGCTCACCGGGCTGCTGTATCAGCGATCGTGCGATCTGGCGCTGGGCGTGCCGTTCAACATCTTTTCCGCCGCCTTGATCCTCCGGATGCTCGCGCAGCAATGCGATCTGGAGCCCGGCGAGCTGATCTGGAACGGCGGGGATGTGCATCTGTACCTCAACCATGCAGAACTCGTCGAAACCCAGCTGGCGCGTGCGCCTTCTGGCACCCCGAGGCTGGACATCGTTCGCCGTCCGGACAGCATTTTCGACTATGTGATCGAGGATTTCGAGGTGCGGGATTATGCGCCGCAGCCCCACATTTCCGCACCTGTCGCGGTGTGAAGGGCAGCACTATTGACCTATCGCGAATCTTGAAATAATATGTCTCGACAGTGCAATTAGTCGAAAGGCCACCAAGAGCCTCATCCGGCGGTTTGCACGCCTGACCGAGAGGATTTTTGATGGCCGATGGTCCTGCACGATCGAACCTGCAGCCGCTTGCGCTGCATGTTCCAGAGCCGCGCTCGCGGCCCGGCGATCCGGTTGATTTCAGTGATGTGATTGTTCCCGCGGCAGGCACCATCGCCCGCCCGGATGAAGCGGTGTCACCGCATGACATGCGCGAACTGGCCTTCGGGCTGGTGCGCGTGCTTGATGACGATCATCAGGCGGTCGGCCCATGGGACCCGCGCCTTTCGGATGAGACGCTGCTGAAAATGCTGCGCACCATGGCGCTCACCCGCGCGTTCGACGAGCGGCTTTATCGGGCCCAGCGCCAGGGCAAGACCAGCTTCTACATGAAGTGCACCGGCGAGGAAGCGACATCGGTCGCGTCTGCCGCCGCGATGCAGGGCGACGACATGGTGTTCCCCAGCTATCGCCAGCAGGGCATCCTGATGTGGCGCGGCTATCCGCTCACCGAGATGGTCAACCAGATCTTCTCGAACCGCGGCGACAAGCTCAAGGGTCGCCAGCTGCCGATCATGTATTCGGTGCCGGAGCTGAGCTTTTTCACCATCTCGGGCAATCTCGCGACGCAATACCCGCAGGCCGTCGGCTGGGCGATGGCCAGCGCGATCAAGGGCGATACCCGCATTGCCAGCTGCTGGTGTGGCGAAGGGTCGACCGCGGAAGGCGACTTCCACAGCGCGATGACCTTTGCCTCGGTCTATAACGCGCCGACGATCCTCAATGTCGTCAACAACCAGTGGGCCATCTCGAGCTTCTCGGGCTTCGCCGGCGCCGAGCGTACCACCTTTGCGGCGCGTGCCATCGGATACGGCATCGCCGGGATCCGCGTCGATGGCAACGATGCGCTGGCGGTCTATGCCGCGACGCAATGGGCGGCCGAGCGCGCCCGCGCCAACAAGGGCCCGACGCTGATCGAGCATTTCACCTATCGCGCCGAAGGGCACAGCACTTCGGATGATCCGTCCGCCTATCGCAGTGCGCAGGAAAGCAGCGAATGGCCGCTGGGTGATCCGATCCATCGCCTCAAGAGCCATGTCATCGCGCGCGGCATCTGGGACGAGGAGCGGCATGCCGCAATGGATCTGGAACTGGCGGAAATGGTGAAGGCCGCGACCAAGGAGGCCGAAAAGAACGGCGTCCTCGGCCACGGCATGCACCAGCCGTTCGAGACGATGTTCGAGGACGTGTTCGAGGAACTGCCCTGGCATCTGCAGGAGCAGATGGCGCAGGCGCTGGAAGAAAGGGCCGCGAAATGGCCGAAGTGATTGCGCAAGCCGCCGTGGAAAATGCCGCGGAAGACACCGGCGCCAAGACGATGAACATGATCGAGGCGATCAACAGTGCCATGGACGTCATGATGGAGCGCGACCCCGATGTCGTCGTGATGGGCGAGGATGTCGGCTATTTCGGCGGGGTGTTCCGCTGCACCGCGGGTCTGCAGAAGAAATACGGCAAGACGCGTGTGTTCGACACGCCGATCAGCGAATGCGGCATTGTCGGCGTCGCGGTGGGAATGGGGGCCTATGGCCTGCGCCCGGTGCCCGAAATCCAGTTTGCCGACTATATCTATCCCGGCATCGACCAGCTGATCTCCGAGGCGGCGCGGCTGCGCTACCGCTCGGCGGGCGAATTCATCGCCCCGATCACCGTGCGCTCGCCCTTTGGCGGCGGCATCTTCGGCGGCCAGACGCACAGCCAGAGCCCCGAAAGCCTGTTCACGCATGTCGCAGGGCTCAAGACGGTGATCCCCTCGACGCCCTATGACGCAAAGGGGCTGCTGATCTCGGCGATCGAGGACAACGACCCGGTCATCTTCTTCGAACCCAAGCGCATCTATAACGGCCCGTTCAGCGGCTATTACGACCGTCCGGTCGAGCCCTGGTCGAAGCATGCGGCATCCAACGTGCCCACCGGCCATTATCGCATCCCGCTGGGCAAGGCGAATATCGTGCGGGCGGGCGAGGCGCTCACCATCCTGGCCTATGGCACGATGGTGCATGTCGCGCAGGCCGTTGTCGAAGCCAACGGCATCGACGCCGAGGTGATCGACCTGCGCACCTTGCTGCCACTCGACATCGAGACGATCGAGGCGTCGGTCAAGAAGACCGGTCGTTGCCTGATCGTCCACGAAGCGACCCGGACCAGCGGCTTTGGTGCAGAGCTTTCCGCATTGGTGCAGGAGCGCTGCTTCTATCACCTCGAAGCTCCGGTCGAGCGCGTCACCGGCTTTGACACGCCTTATCCGCACAGCCTGGAATGGGCGTATTTCCCTGGCCCGATCCGCATCGGACGCGCCATTGCCAAGATCATGAAGGACTGACCCGCCATGGCAACTTTTACCTTCAACCTGCCCGATATCGGCGAGGGCATTGCCGAGGCGGAAATCGTGGCCTGGCACGTCAAGGTGGGCGACCGGATCGAGGAAGACGGCCGCATCGCCGACATGATGACCGACAAGGCAACGGTCGAGATGGAATCGCCCGTATCCGGCGTGATCCGCAAGATCGCCGGCGCCGAGGGTGATGTGATCGCCATCGGATCGATGCTGGTCGAGATCGAGACCGAGGGCGAGGGCGAGGCGAGCGCTGCTGGCGATGAGCCGGTGACCACCTCTGCTCCGGAGCCCGAGGTGATCGAGGCGGAAACGCCCACGGCGCCTCCCGTTGAGATCACGGTGCCCGCAGCCGCGCCTGCGCCTGCTCCGGCAGCGCCCAAGGCTGCTCCCGCTGCGGCGGTGGTGGAGGCGGATGCCTCTGCCAAGGTGCTGGCTTCACCCGTCGTGCGCCAGCGTGCACGCGATCTGGGGATCGATCTTGCCAAGGTGCGGCCTGCCGAAGGCACGCGCATCCGTCATGCCGATCTCGACGCTTATCTGAACTACGGGGGCACCCGTGCAGGGCCGGGCCGGGTGGCAGACGAAGAGATCCGCGTCATCGGCATGCGCAAGCGGATCGCGCAGAACATGGCCGAATCGAAGCGCCACATCCCGCACTTCACCTATGTCGAGGAAATCGACGTGACGAAGATGGAGGATATGCGCGCCGAGATGAACGCGGGGCGCGGCGACCGGCCCAAGCTGACCGCACTGCCGATCCTGATCGCGGCGATCTGCAAGACCTTGCGCGACTATCCGATGCTCAATGCGCGCTATGATGACGAGGCCAATGTCGTCACACGCTTCGGCGCGGTGCACCTGGGCATTGCGACGCAGACCGATGCCGGCCTGATGGTACCGGTTCTGCGCGGCGCGGAATCCTTGAGTGTCTGGGATATGGCGAGCGAGATCGCGCGGCTGGCCGATGCCGCGCGCAGCGGCAAGGCGAAGAGCGAAGAGCTTTCGGGCTCGACGCTGACGCTGACCTCGCTGGGTCCGCTCGGCGGCATTGCCACAACCCCGGTGATCAACCGGCCCGAGGTCGCGATCATCGGCCCCAACAAGATCGTCGAACGGCCGATGGTCATCGATGGCGCGGTCGTCATTCGCAAGATGATGAACCTGTCGATCTCGTGCGATCACCGCGTGGTCGACGGTTATGATGCGGCCAGCTTCGTCCAGGCGCTCAAGCGCCGGATCGAGACGCCGATCTACATTTTCGCGGATTGAGTCTTTCCCCTCCCGTTGGCGGGAGGGGCAGAACCTTAACGCACTATCGCCCGGAAGGTCATGCGGCGCGTTTCGCCTTGCATCAGCCGGTCGCCGACGCGCCAGCGCAGATGCGTGACATCCTCAGGGTTGGCCGGGCGCCAACTGTTGGCGCCCATCGGCACCTTGAGCGAGGCGAGCGGGCCCCAACTGCGGCCGCCATCGATCGAGACCAGCTCGCTGCCGTCGACCGTCTCGTCGAGACGGACAGTGCGGGGCAGGGGGTTGGTCACGGTGAAACCCTGGACGGGCTTGTTGCCGGTGTTGCGATATTCGACCACGTAGATCAGCCGTTCGCCCGAACTGACCTGGCGGGCAGGCTCAAGCCGCACGCGGCGTGCGCCGGTGCCTTGCGGATCGATCCGTTCGACGAAGATGGAAGATTTGGTCCGAACATCATCCGATGCCATCGCCGCGACTGACGTCAGTGCAGCAGATAGCGCGATTGCGGTGCGCAGCAGCATTCCTTACCCCGATTTGCCCCCGCCGGCTGTGTCCGGCTGGTCTGATCGGTAAGCGCCAGGCGCGAATATATGGTTAACGCGCATCACCAAAAGGTGAATCGCGACCGCGAATCGATGCTGCTGGATTGTATGGGGCAAACCGTGCAGATATAGCCCAGCAGCCCGGCTTTGCGGGCCGAGGGCCAGATTTCCGCATGTCTTTACTCCCAACAGATCGCACGGTTTCGGATGAACTGAGGCGTGACCGCCTGCTCGCGGCGCTGGCGCTGATCGCGGGTGTTGCGCTGTTCCTGGCCTTTCCCTTTGCGATGCGGGCGGGGGCAGAGTTCTTCCTGCCGCTGGCGGTGGCGATTGTATTGTCGATTGCGTTGGTGCCCGCGCTCGAATGGATGGAGCGGCGGGGGCTGCCCTCGATGGCGGCGGCCTTTCTGTGCCTCGTGCTGTTCCTGACGATCGCCAATGGCGCGCTGGCGGTGATCGTGGTGCCGGCAACCGACTGGTTCCTGCTGCTGCCCGATCGCATCCCCAAGATCATGGAAAACCTGGCGCCCCTGATCGATCTCTATTCCGATCTGCAGAGATTCGTCGACGACACCACCCGGCTGGTGTCCGGATCGATGGTGCGCGCGCAGAAGGTGGCGACGAGTTCGCCCGAATCGCTGCTGGATCTGTTTGCGACGGCTGCGCCGGGCGTGGCGCTGCAAATGGCGTTCGTCATCCTGCTGATTTTCTTTTTCCTCGCAGGCTGGACCAAGCTGCGCGAGAACGCGATCAGCAGCCGGGGCAGCTTCACAGGGGCCATGGCGACCGCACGCGTCATCCAGAACGTCGTTTCGGCAACCTCGGCCTATCTCACCACCATCACCGTCATCAACCTGCTGCTGGGCGTCTCCGTGGGCGTGGTGGTGTGGATGCTGGGCATGGAATCGCCCGCGATGTGGGGCGGGATCGTCGCGCTGCTGAACTTCATCCCGTATCTGGGGCCGGTGATGGCGGCGGTGCTGCTGGCGCTGGGCGGTCTGATGAGCTTTGGCGACCTGGGGACGGCGCTGATTCCCGCCAGCGTGCAGGTGGTGTTTCACCTCGTCGAGGCCAATCTGATCACGCCCGCTGTGCTGGGCCGCAGGCTGACGATGAACCCGCTGCTGATTCTCGTGTCGTTGAGCTACTGGGCCTGGGTCTGGGGCACCACCGGCGCGCTGCTGGCGGTGCCGCTGCTGATCATCATCCAGACGGTGGTTGCTGCGGCTGGCAAGCCGGATATCGCGGGTTTCCTGTTCGAATCGGGGACGCTCACACGTCAGCCGCGCGATGGCGAAACCCCGCCTACAGAGCCACTTTCGCCGCTCGGCAGGAAAAATTGAAACAGCTGTTGACAGCCACGCAGGTCAATTCTATCAGCCGCGCTCCAACACGATGCGGGTGTAGCTCAGTTGGTTAGAGCGCCGGCCTGTCACGCCGGAGGTCGCGGGTTCGAGCCCCGTCACTCGCGCCATTTGGCCCGGATTTCACTCCGGAAAAATGGTCACCTGCACGTGTTGGCAACTTCCCAAAATATCGCCGCTCAGGCGACCTGATGGCCCGGTGTGGCAGTTGTTACAGCATGGCTCAGGCGCGCCAGCGGCCTGTCTCCATCCAGATCATCAGCGGACGCATCGGGGCGATCCAGATGATGCCCGCAACGCAATAGATCACCGATTGAACGGCGATATGCCAGTTGCCGATCACCTTCGAAAAGCTTGCGACGATCACCGCCCAGATCGTGATGATCGCCAAGATGGCAAAGATGCCCATGGGCTTGCGCATGGTTGGCTTCATGGCAGGGTTCTCTCGTTGATCGGCAGCAGGACCTGCTGCTCTGTTATGACCGCATCGAGCGGCATGTCGTGTTCGTCGGTGGGCACGGCCTCGGCCTGTTGCACCGTCCAGCCCAGCCCGATCCGCCGTGTGGCAGGATGCGCGGCGCACCAGGCGTCATAATGTCCGCCGCCCTGGCCGAGCCGGCTAAGCCCGGAGTCAAACGCCACCAGTGGCATGAACAGCGCATCGGGAACGATCTCGGGCATCGCGTTGTGCGGTTGTGGGCCCCAGGGACCTTTTACCAGCGTCTCGGGCGATCCCGTCCAGAGGCGGAACGACATCGGCCCTGAAGGCCCCCGCGTCCAGGGCAGGGCGATCATCTTGCCGATATCCAGCATGTGCATCGCGTACCGTTCGGTCGGAACCTCACCGGGCACGGCGTGATAGAGGCCTACGACCTCTGCCGATTCGATGAGCGGAAGAATGGCGCGCGGCGGGCGCCCGAAGATCAGTGCGCGGTGGGCAACGGGCAGCGCCTGCCAATGCGCAAGGCGCGCAGCCCGCATCGCACGGCGCAAATCACGCTTCTGGCTGGTTACGGCGTTCAAGGGGTGCCCGTTCTCGTCTGAATGCTGATAGCGGCCTGAACGCATCAGGCTGAAGGGTGGAACCGCCTTGGCCGTTTGCTGGAATATCCTCTGACGCCAGTAACGTCAGGTGGGCGCCGTGTACCGTTGGCCGGAGCCAGGGCAGGGACAGCTCCCTTGGAAGATGTATCGCCTCAGGGATGTTCTCTGCAGCTCGTACCAGGCAGTCCCAACTCCAATCTAGGGCTGTTGCCCCTGCTTCTCAAGCCCTGCTGCCAGATTCTCGATGCGCTGGGCCAAGCGCTCGATCGCGCGGGCGGCCAGTTCGCTGTCGTTGTCGTGGGAGAGCAGGTCGGCCTGGCCCTTCGCTGGTTCGGCCGTGGCGGCCTGCGCAGCCAGCAGTTCAGCTGCGCGATCCTGCGTCTCGGCAAGCTCGTCGGCCAGCAGCAGCCCGGCAAACAGCAGCGCGCGCGTCTCCGTCAACCCGCCCGACGCTCCGGCCTTGCGGGCTGCGGTATCGAGCATCGAACCCAAGCGTGCCAGGTGCTGCTCTTCGCCGGGCTGGCAGGTGACGCTGTAGATGCGTCCGGCGATGGAAAGGCGCATGTCGGGCATCGCGGTCAGCCTGCCTTGGCCAGCAGGGAGTCGATCCCCGCAAGCGCCTCTGCTGTCGCCGCCTTGAGCGCTTCGTGGCGCGCCTGCAAGTCGCTGTCCGCTGCGGTTCCGGTTGAGATCGGCGCTGTGGGCAGGCTGGCCTGCGCTGTTTCCAGCCGCGTCAAAGCTCGCTCCATTTGTCCGATAGCAAGAATAAGTCGTTCATTTGCCATGGAATGAACTTATCAGCAATTGGGACAAAAGCAATGATTTGGCATTGGTGGCATTGCGCAGAACTTGACGCGATGCACCATGGACACCAAAGGGTGACGCGCAAGCCGACTCGACCGGTACAGATTGCGGTTGTCCAATCACTTTCCGCGCTGGCGTCACGGCTCTGATCAGGGATCAGTTGGGAGTTTCAAAGGGCGATGTCCGTTCAGTTTCAAGATCTCGCCACGGCCATCCGCGCGCTGTCGATGGATGCGGTGCAGGCTGCCAACAGCGGCCACCCCGGCATGCCGATGGGCATGGCCGATGTCGCCACGGTGCTGTTCGGCGAATATCTGAAGTTCGATGCGTCCGCGCCACACTGGGCCGATCGCGATCGCTTCGTGCTGTCGGCAGGCCATGGATCGATGCTGATCTATTCGCTGCTGCATCTGACCGGCTATGCCCGTCCGACGATCGAGGACATCCGCAATTTCCGCCAACTGCACAGCCCGTGCGCCGGGCATCCCGAGAATTTCGAACTGCCGGGAATCGAGTGCACCACCGGCCCACTGGGCCAGGGTCTGGCGATGGCGGTTGGCATGGCGATGGCCGAGCGGCATCTGAATGCCGAGTTCGGCGACGACCTCGTCAACCACCGCACCTGGGTGATTGCTGGCGACGGCTGTCTGATGGAAGGCATCAACCACGAGGCCATTGGCCTGGCCGGACATCTCAAGCTGGGTCACCTCAACGTGCTGTGGGACGACAATCGCATCACCATCGACGGCGCAACCGACCTTTCGACCAGCGAGGACGTGCGTGCGCGCCACACTGCTGCCGGATGGCATGTCATCGATTGTGACGGGCATGATCCCGAATCGATCCGCGTCGCGCTCGACGCGGCGATGGCCGATCCGCGCCCGTCGCTGATCGCTTGTGCGACCATCATCGGCAAGGGCGCGCCCAACAAGCAGGGGACATCGGCCACGCATGGCTCGCCGCTGGGCGCCGCCGAAGTCGATGCCGCACGCGCCACCCTGGGTTGGCAGCATGCACCGTTCGCAATTCCGGACGACATCCGCGACGCGTGGGCCGTTTTCGGCCGTCGCGGAGCCACCGAGCACGCCGCATGGGCCGATCGTCTGGCCGCATCCGCCAATGCGAGCGAGTTTACTCGTCGCATGGCCGGCGAGCTGCCTGCTGGCTTCAGCCTTTCGCAGCATATCGCGGGGCTGCTCGCCGAACCGCAGAAGGTCGCAACCCGCAAGGCATCGGAACTGGCCTTGGAGGCTATCAACCCGCGCCTGCCAGAGACTGTGGGCGGCTCGGCCGATCTCACCGGATCGAACAACACCAAGACCGCAGGCCTCGGCGTGTTCAGCGCAAGCAACTACGGCGGTCGCTACGTCAACTATGGCATCCGCGAATTCGGCATGGCTGCCGCGATGAACGGCATGGCGCTGCACGGCGGCGTGATCCCTTATGGCGGTACCTTCCTGGTGTTCGCCGATTATTGCCGCGCCGCGATCCGCCTGTCCGCGCTCCAGCGCCAGCGCGTGATCTATGTGATGACTCACGACAGCATCGGCCTGGGCGAAGATGGCCCGACCCACCAGCCGGTCGAGCATGTCACCAGCCTGCGAATGATGCCCAATCTGCTGACCTTCCGCCCCGGCGACGCGGTCGAAACCGCAGAGTGCTGGGAGCTTGCGCTGCAGGCATCGTCGACACCTTCGGTGCTCGCGCTGACCCGCCAGAATCTGCCGCAGTTCCGCCGGTCCGAAGCCGATGGTAACCAGTGCGCACGCGGCGCCTATCGCATCAAGACCGCAGGCAACAAGCGTCAGGTCGTGCTGATCGGCACCGGATCTGAAGTGTCGCTGGCTCTGACCGTGGCCGATGCGCTGGAAGCCGCCGGTATCGGCGCCGATGTCGTTTCGATGCCGTGCTGGTCGCTGTTCGATGCGCAGCCCGAAAGCTATCGCACTGATCTGTTGCCTGCCGATGTGCTCAAGGTTTCGATGGAAGCCGGCGTCACCTTTGGGTGGGAGCGCTATGTCGGCAGCACGGGCCTCACCTTTGGCATCGACAGCTTTGGGGCTTCGGCCCCGGCAGAGGCGCTGTTCGACCATTTCGGTCTCACCGCCGACAAGATCACGCCCGCCGTGCGCGCCGCGCTGGGGCAGGGCTGACCTCCATCCGATAAGATTGAAAGCAGGAGAATTCCCATGGCAGTCAAGGTTGCAATCAATGGTTTTGGCCGTATCGGCCGTCTGGTCGCGCGCGCGATCCTGGAACGCACCGATCATGACCTGGAACTGGTCGCGATCAACGACCTGGGCGATGCCAAGGCCAACGCGCTGCTGTTCAAGCGCGACAGCGTGCACGGCGCATTCCCCGGCACCGTCGTAGCCGAAGGCGACACGATGGTCGTCAACGGCAAGGCGATCAAGGTCACCGCTGAGCGCGACCCCGCCAAGCTGCCGCATGCTGCGATGGGCGTCGATATTGCGCTGGAATGCACCGGTTTCTTTGCCGACAAGGACAAGGCGAGCGCGCATCTTACCGCAGGCGCCAAGCGCGTGCTGATTTCGGCCCCTGCGACCGGCGCCGACAAGACGGTTGTGTTCGGCGTCAACCATGACGTGCTGACCGCCGATGACCTCGTCGTCTCGAACGCCAGCTGCACCACCAACTGCCTCGCGCCGATGGCTAAGGTGCTGAACGATCTCGTCGGTATCGAGCGTGGCCTGATGACCACCGTGCACAGCTACACCAACGACCAGAAGATTCTCGACCAGATCCACAGCGACATGCGCCGCGCGCGCGCTGCGGGCATGTCGATGATCCCCACCACCACCGGTGCTGCCCGCGCGGTCGGCCTGGTGCTGCCCGAACTGAAGGGCAAGCTCGACGGATCGGCGATCCGCGTGCCGACCCCGAATGTCAGCCTGGTCGATCTGACCTTCACCCCGGGCCGCGACACCACCGTCGAAGAGATCAACGCTGCGCTCAAGGCCGCATCGGAAGGCGCGCTCAAGGGCGTTCTGGCCTATACCGACGAGCCTCTGGTTTCGATCGACTTCAACCATGATCCGGCCAGCTCGACCATCGACAGCCTCGAAACCGCGGTGATCGACGGCAAGCTGGTCCGCGTGATCAGCTGGTACGACAATGAATGGGGCTTCTCCAATCGCATGGTCGATACCGCAGGCGTGATGGCCGGCCTGCTCTGATCAACGACAAGACAACAGGAGAGCCTGCCGCATGTTCAAGACCCTCGATGATCTGATCGCTGATCGTCATGGCGTGGCAGGCAAGCCTGTCCTGGTACGCGAAGACCTGAACGTACCGATCCACGAAGGCCGGGTATCCGACGATACCCGGCTGCGTGCCGCTATGCCCACGCTGGCCGAGCTTGCCGATCATGGCGCCAAGGTGCTGGTTCTGGCGCATTTCGGTCGTCCCAAGGGCAAGGTCGTTGCCGAATTCTCGCTGCGCCCGATCGCCGAGGCTCTGGGCAAGGTGATGGGGCGGCATGTCGGCTTCCTGGCATCGCCCGACCGGCACGCCATCGACGTGCTGGAGCCCGGCAGCATCACCGTGCTGGAGAACAGCCGTTTCTATCCCGGTGAGGAAAAGAACGACCCCGAGCTTGCCAAGCAGATGGCGGCCTTGGGCGATTTCTATGTCAACGATGCCTTTTCTGCCGCGCACCGCGCGCATGTGACGACCGAAGGGCTGGCGCATCTGCTGCCCGCCTTCGCCGGTCGCGCGATGGAAGCCGAATTGAAGGCGCTTGAGGCGGCCCTGGGCAATCCCGAGCATCCGGTCGCTGCCGTCGTCGGCGGTGCGAAGGTTTCGACCAAGCTTGATGTGCTCACGCATCTCGTCGGCAAGGTCGACCATCTGATCATCGGCGGTGGCATGGCCAATACCTTCCTTGCTGCACGCGGGGTCGATGTTGGCAAGTCGCTGTGCGAGCATGATCTGGCCGACACCGCAAATGCCATTCTGGAAGCGGCCGACAAGGCGAACTGCACCGTTCATCTGCCGTATGATGTTGTGGTCGCGAAGGAATTCGGAGCCAACGTGCCGTGCCGCACGGCAAATGTGCACGAAGTCGCGGCTGACGAGATGATCCTCGATGTGGGCGCATCGGCGGTCGAAGCATTGTCCGATGTGCTCAAGACCTGCCGTACTTTGGTATGGAACGGACCGCTCGGCGCGTTCGAGTATCCGCCGTTTGACACCGCTACGGTGGCACTGGCGCGCACCGCTGCTGCACTGACGCGCGAAGGAACTCTGGTATCCGTTGCCGGGGGCGGCGATACTGTGGCGGCGCTCAACCATGCCGGCGTCGCGGATGATTTCTCATTTGTTTCAACTGCTGGCGGCGCTTTCCTCGAATGGATGGAAGGCAAGGAACTGCCTGGCGTGAAGGCACTGCACGCCTGATCCGCACCGCAATCATACACAACCAAAAGCCTGCAAACTTCAGGGAAGAACGACCATGACCGACACCGCAACATTCAACCAGATGCTCGCCAAGATCGAGACCGGCCAGGGCTTTATCGCCGCGCTGGATCAGAGCGGCGGCTCCACGCCCAAGGCATTGAAGGGCTACGGCCTCGAAGACGATGCATGGGGCAGCGAAGAGGAAATGTTTGCGCTGATCCACGGCATGCGCAGCCGCATCGTCACTTCGCCTTGCTTCAATGGTGACAAGGTGATCGGCGCGATCCTGTTCGAACGCACCATGGACGGCGAAGCTGGCGGCAAGAGCGTGCCTGCGCTGCTGTGGGAGCGCGGCGTTGTGCCGTTTCTCAAGGTCGACAAGGGCCTGGAAGACGAAGCCGATGGCGTGCAGATGATGAAGCCGATCGGCGGCCTGGGCGATCTGCTCGATCGCGCCAAGGCGCTAGGCGTGTTCGGCACCAAGATGCGCTCGGTCATCAACTCGGCGTCCGAAACCGGCATTGCGGCGATCGTCCAGCAGCAGTTCGAGGTTGCAGGCGAGATCCTCGACCACGGCCTGATCCCGATCATCGAACCCGAAGTGAACATCAAGAACGAGACGCGCAGCGACTGCGATGCCATTCTGCTCGCCGAGCTGAAGAAGGCGCTCGATGCGCTGCCCGAAGGTCGCCGCGTGATGCTCAAGCTGTCGCTGCCTGCCAAGGCCGGCCTGTTCGCCGATCTCGTCGCGCACCCTGCATGCATCCGCGTCGTGGCGCTGTCGGGCGGTTTCAGCCGCTCCGAAGCGTGCGTTGAACTCGCCAAGAACAGCGGCATCATCGCCAGCTTCTCGCGCGCTTTGCTCAACGATCTCAAGCACCAGATGAGCGACGACGAGTTCGACGCCTCGCTGGGCGGCGCGATCGATGAGATCCACAGCGCTTCGGTCGCCTGATCGATGCTTGGCTGCCAGCTTTACCTGATCTCCCCGCTCGATGTGGGCGGGGATTTCCCGGACCAGCTCCGTGCGGCGCTGGAGGCAGGGCCGGTGGCGGCGTTCCAGTTTCGCGTCAAGGATATCGACCAGCACGAGGCGGCACGACTCGCCGCGCCGCTGCTCGATATCTGCCGCGAACATGATTGCGCGTTCATCGTGAATGACAGCATCGCGCTGGCCAAGCGGCTGGGCGCGGATGGCGTGCACCTGGGGCAGGATGATGGCGACCCGCGCGAGGCGCGCGAAGAACTGGGCAAGGAAGCGCAGATCGGCGTGACCTGCCACAACAGCCGCCATCTGGCGCTGGAAGCAGGCGAAATGGGCGCGGATTACGTCGCGTTCGGCGCGTTTTTCCCCAGCAGCACCAAGGACGCGAAGGTCAAGGCCGATCCGGAAATTCTGGAATGGTGGTCATCGATGATGGAGCCGCCCTGCGTTGCCATCGGCGGTATCACGGTGGAAAATGCGGCTTCGATCATTGCGACGGGAACGGACTTTATCGCCGTGTCGGGTGGTGTGTGGAACCACCCTGAGGGTCCAGCCTCAGCCGTGCGACAGTTCCTTGCGCTCATGGCTGATAACGACCGCACAAGCGCGGGCTGAATTTTCCAGCCGGGCAAGATAGCTGACGAAATCGGCCTCGAACGCCTCGACATCGGGTATCGCATCGCCGCGGCCCGAATGAGCGGAAGCGATCTCGTTGCGGGCACGTCCGAAAATTCCGGCTGCAGGTGTTTTCAAGCTGAACAAAGGCATAGCGGTCTGATCCAATCCCCATATGCGTTATAGCAGTTCTGGGGGTATTTTTAACCTACAATCTTCAGACTCTGGCATATAGGAAGAAACCGTCATTCGGACGCACATTCGATAGCTGTCCGCGATCGGTCGATCGGCGGCATCGCTGGTGCCCGCCTGACCGCCATGCAGGGGCCAAAGGTCTTGCCATGCCCGCGCCTTGCGCCTAGAGGGCCTGACCATTCCCTGAAATCCATTGGAAACGAGCCTCGCATGAAGATCAGCGGTGTCGATATTCGCCCCGGTAACATTCTGGAACATGAAGGTGGCATCTGGAAGGTTGCCAAAATTCAGCACACCCAGCCCGGCAAGGGCGGTGCCTTCATGCAGGTCGAGATGAAAAATCTCGAAGATGGCCGCAAGACCAACATCCGCTATCGCAGCGCCGATACCGTGGAAAAGGTCCGGCTCGATACCAAGGACTTCCAGTTCCTGTTCGCTGATGGCGATGACTTCGTGTTCATGGACCAGGAAACCTACGACCAGATCACCATTGCCGCCAAGCTGCTGGGTGACGAGGCTGCCTTCCTGCAGGATGGCATGCAGGTTACGCTGGAAATGTACGACGAGCGCCCGATCTCGGTGCAACTGCCCGACCAGATCGAAGCAACGATCGTCGAGGCCGATGCCGTGGTGAAGGGGCAGACTGCCTCGTCGAGCTACAAGCCGGCCATTCTCGACAACGGCGTGCGCGTCATGGTTCCGCCGCACATCAGCAGCGGCACGCGGATCGTCGTCGATGTCTATGCCAAGGAATATGTCCGCAAGGCGGATTGATCGGACCCTATCGTTATGCCTGCCATCTCAGCCATCATCCGTGTCATGGAAAGCGCCGCGCGCAAGGCCGGAGGCCGTCTGCGCCGCGACTTTGGCGAGGTGGAGCATCTCCAGGTCTCCAAGAAGGGGCCTGCCGATTTCGTCTCGAAGGCCGATCAGCGCGCTGAGCGCATCCTGTATGATGAGCTCTCCAAGGCGCGTCCCGGCTGGGGTTTTCTGCTCGAAGAGGGTGGCGACATTCCCGCCGAACCCGGCAAGCCGCGCTTTGTCATCGATCCGCTCGATGGCACCAGCAACTTCCTGCACGGCATTCCGCATTTCGCGATCTCGATCGCAGTGCAGGAACCCTCGCTCGACGGCAAGGGTTGGGGCGACATCAGCGCAGGGCTGATCTACCAGCCGGTGACCGACGAGAGCTATTGGGCGGAAAAATCGCGCGGCGCGTGGCTGCACGATCGCCGCTTACGCGTTTCGGGCCGCCGCAACCTGTCAGAGGCGCTGATCGCGACCGGCATTCCGTTCCTGGGCCATGGCGACATGGCCGAATGGACCCGCATTTTCGGGGCCATTGCGCCCGAAGTTGCAGGTATCCGCCGTTTTGGTGCCGCTTCACTCGATATGGCGTGGCTCGCCGCCGGCAAGTTCGATGGCTTCTGGGAAAGCGGCCTCAAACCCTGGGATGTCGCAGCAGGCATCCTGCTGGTGCGCGAGGCCGGCGGATTCGTCACCGATTATCGCGGTGGCAGCCAGCCGATCGAACGCCAGCAGGTCATCGCCGGCAACGATGCGCTCCACTCGCGTCTGCACAAGCTGCTGGTCGGCGCGCTGCGCTGACCCCAGTCCTGCGTACTGGCGGGGCGCTGTCCCGGGTCACTCGGTCACATAGCGCCTGTACTGCTGCATCTGGTCGAGCCAGACGCTGAGGTTCTCGTTGAAGATCGCCTGCGGAATGCCGCCCTTGTCGGTATCGACATCCATCACCAGCACCGGATCGTTCTCGTTGTCGCGATAGGCCCGCACGAAGCGCTTGGTCGCGTTCCATTCGTTCAGCTTGTCGAGGCTGAAGCCCTTGCGATCGTTGAACCCGAAATAGAATTGCACCGTGGCGCAATTTGTCTTGTCGTCGTCGCAGTTCATCATTGCGACCAGGAACGGCATGTCGTCAAAGGCACTGCGGATATAGGGATTGCCTTCGCCCTGCTTGAATTCGCTGGGCAGGCCGCGCGCCTTCAATACGGCTGCGATGGTGTCGGGCCGGGTGGCCGTGACATTCTGCGCCTGCGCGGGCAGGGCAGATAGCCCCGATATCAGTGCGGCCATTGCCAGTGCCGTTGGTTTCATTGCTGACATCATTCCCTTTATCCCCCCCAAGGTTTCGCTCATTCACCGCAGTGCAGCGGCATTAGCCTGTGTGCCTGCAGCAAATTGTGCCGAAAAGCACAGAATTGCGCAACTTTTTGCGTATTTGAGAATGCGTTGCATTGCCGCAAAAAAGGGGGCGTTGCGGCTTGCGATAGCGTGTTCGCTGGCCTAAAGACCGCTCCAAGCAACACGCACAAGCGGGATACGCACATGGCCGAATATCTGCCGATTTTGCTGTTCCTTGCGGTCGCATTGCTCCTGTCGGTGGCGTTTGTCTTCCTGCCGATCGGGGTGTCGCGGCTCACCGGAGCACATAAACCCACCGTCGCCAAGCTGAGCGAATATGAATGCGGCTTTCCCGCGTTCGAAGATTCGCGCAGCCAGTTCGACGTGCGGTTCTACCTCGTGGCCATTTTGTTCATCATCTTCGATCTGGAAGCCGCGTTCCTGTTCCCCTGGGCAGTATCGCTGGAGCAGATCGGCTGGGCTGGCTGGGCAACGATGATGGTGTTCCTGTTCGAACTGGTCATTGGCCTCGTCTACGCATGGAAAGTGGGAGCGCTCGATTGGGAGTAGAATCTAACCCCGCCGCGGGCCTTGCAACGTCGCCTGCCGGTGCCTTGGTGCCCGGCACGGGAACGCTGCCGGACGTAGGCTTTCTGAACGACATCAACGCGGAAGTGGCGGACAAGGGCTTCCTCGTCACCTCGACCGAAGAGCTGTTCCAATGGGCGCGCACCGGATCGCTGTGGTGGATGACCTTTGGCCTGGCCTGCTGTGCGGTCGAGATGATCCATGTCAGCATGCCGCGCTACGACATGGAGCGCTTCGGCGTCGCGCCACGCGCTTCGCCGCGCCAGTCGGACGTGATGATCGTCGCAGGAACGCTCTGCAACAAGATGGCCCCGGCACTGCGCCGCGTCTATGACCAGATGTCCGAACCGAAATATGTGATTTCGATGGGCAGCTGCGCCAATGGCGGTGGCTATTATCATTACAGCTATTCGGTGGTGCGCGGCTGCGACCGCATCGTTCCGGTGGACATTTACGTCCCCGGATGCCCGCCGACCGCCGAGGCTCTGCTTTATGGCGTGATGCAGTTGCAGCGCAAGATCCGCCGGGTGGGCACGATCGAGCGTTAAATGAACTGAAGTGAAGGCTTGCTGTGGAGGCGGGCCGGTTAAGGGACGCACATGGGACATTCGGCACCACGTTATGCCGTTCTTGATGGCCTGGGCGACGCTGTCGCCGCGACGCTGGGCGACCGGCTGCTGGCCACTCGCTTCGCGCAGGGCGAATATTGCTTCACCGTCCGCCGCGAGGCGGTGGCCGAGGCGCTCGACCTGTTGCGTGACCGGCACGACTATCAGCAGCTGATGGAGATGGCGGGAGTCGATTATCCCGATCGCGCAGAGCGGTTCGAAGTGGTCTACTGCCTGCTGAGCCTGACGAAAAACCATCGCATCCGCGTTGCCTGCACCACCGACGAGGCTACGCCGGTGCCGACTGTCACCGATATCTGGCCTGTGGCCGGATGGCTGGAGCGCGAAGTGTACGACATGTATGGCGTGATCTTCGCGGGCAACCCCGATCTTCGCCGCATCCTCACCGATTACGGCTTCCGGGGGCATCCCTTCCGCAAGGACTTCCCGCTGACCGGCTATAGCGAGATGCGCTATTCCGAAGAGCAGGGCAGGGTGGTGTACGAGCCGGTGAAGCTGGCGCAAGACTTCCGCAATTTCGACTTCACCTCGCCCTGGGAAGGTGCAGACTATGTGCTGCCGGGCGACGAGAAATCGCTGGGCGGTGCGGCGCAGGTCGATACTCCCAAGACCACCGACAAGCAGTCCGATACGGGCGCTGGCAAGGCTGCCAACAAGGAGGCGGCCAAGGCCAGTCCCGAGGCGCCTGCCGAAAAGTCCGCTGACAAGGCTGATAACAATGGAGGCAAGGCATGACCGCCGACGCACTTCACGCGGTTTCCGATACCGATCTGGTTGAACAGGATTCGACCTCGGGTGACCTGGAAATCCAGAACTACACGATCAACTTCGGTCCGCAGCACCCTGCAGCGCACGGTGTGCTGCGCATGGTGATGGAGCTCGATGGTGAAATCGTCGAGCGGATCGACTGCCACGTCGGCCTGCTGCATCGCGGGACCGAAAAGCTGATCGAATACAAGACCTACCTGCAGGCGCTGCCGTATTTCGACCGGCTCGACTATTGCTCGCCGCTGGCGATGGAATACAGCTATGTGCTGGCGATCGAGAAGCTGCTGAACCTCGAGGTTCCGCTGCGTGCCCAGTATCTGCGCGTGCTGTTCGCCGAGCTGACCCGCATCTGCAATCACATGCTCAACCTCGGCGCGCATGTGATGGACGTCGGCGCGATGACGCCCAACCTGTGGCTGTTCGAGATCCGCGAGGATTGCCTCAACTTCTTCGAACGCGCCTCGGGTGCGCGGATGCACAGCGCCTGGTTCCGTCCCGGCGGTGTGCACCAGGATGTGCCGCTCAAGCTGCTGACCGATCTGGCCGACTGGCTCGACACGTTCCCCAAGCTGTTCGAAGACGCGATGAGCCTTGTCGTCGACAACCGCATCTTCAAGCAGCGCAATGTCGATATCGCGATCGTCTCGAAGGACGATGCGGTGCGCTGGGGCTTTTCGGGCCCGATGATCCGCGGCAGCGGCATTCCCTGGGATCTGCGCAAGTCGCAGCCTTACGATGTCTATGACCGGATGGAGTTCGACGTTCCCGTCGGCACGCGCGGCGATTGCTATGATCGCTTCATGGTGCGTGTCGAGGAGGTCCGCCAGTCTGCGCGCATCATGCGCCAGTGCCTCAACGAGATGCCCGAAGGTCCGATCGCGTCAGCCGACCGCAAGGTTGTGCCGCCCAAGCGCGGTGAGATGAAGCAGTCGATGGAAGCGCTGATCCATCACTTCAAGCTCTACACCGAAGGCTTCCACGTTCCGCCGGGTGAAGTCTATGTCGCGACCGAAAGCCCGAAGGGCGAGTTCGGCGTGTATCTGGTCGCCGATGGCACCAACAAGCCGTATCGCTGCAAGATCCGCCCGACCGCGTTCTCGCACCTGCAAGCCATGGATTTCATGTCGCGCGGCCACATGCTGTCCGATGCGACCGCCATTCTGGGCGCGATCGACGTTGTGTTCGGGGAGTGCGACCGGTGAGCGTGCACCTGGCCGTCGCTGAAGCGATGATCGCGCATTACAACGCGCAGGATGCGGACTCGTATGTCACGTTGATGACCGACGATGCCTGCGAGGCGGGCTATCGCGGTGCGGTGCTGCGCGAGGGCAAGGAAGGCGTGCGCTCGGGTCTGAAGGCGATGTTCGCCGAATTTCCCGAGAACCGCGCCGACATCCTTTCGGGGCATGTGCTCGGCGACAAGGTCGTGCTGCACGAGAAGGTGTCGCGCTCATCGGAGTCCGAGCCGTTCGAAGTGATGTCGATTTACAGTTTTGAAGGCGACAAGGTGTCGCGCGTGGAGTTTATCCGCTGATGGCTGACGCAGCCCCCATTCCTGACGAAACCGAAACCCGCGCCCGCTGGGGTGCTTTCGTGTTCACCGATGAAAATCTCGCCAAGGCGAAGACGATCATCGCGCGCTATCCCGAAGGGCGTCAGCGCAGCGCAGTGATGCCGCTGCTTGATCTGGCACAGCGCCAGGTGGGTGCGGAAACGCAGACCCAGGGCTGGCTGCCGGTTCCGGTCATCGAATACATCTCGGCGATGCTCGATATGCCGTACATCCGCACTTATGAGGTCGCGAGCTTCTACACGATGTACAATCTTGCGCCCGTGGGTCGTTTCCATGTGCAGGTCTGCGGCACGACGCCGTGCCTGCTGCGCGGCAGCGACAATGTGATGGCGGCCTGCGCCAACAAGGGACTGGTCAAGGGCAAGACCACGCCTGATGGCCTGTTTACGCTGACCGAGGTCGAGTGCATGGGCAATTGCGCCAGTGCGCCGATGGTCCAGATCAACGACGACAATTTCGAAGATCTGGATTACGACAGCACCACCCGCATCCTCGAAGCGCTGGCGGCGGGCGAAAGCCCCAAGCCGGGCACACAGATTCCGGGACGTCATACCAGCGAGCCCGAAGGCGGGCCGACCACGCTCAAGGCCATGGTCGATGCCAACCACGATTATCGCGGGGAATGGTGATGAATGCGCCAGTCCGCAAAGGTGTGCCCATCATCGGTATCATCTTTCTGGCGCTGGCGGTGTTCAAGTTTGTTAATGGGGATGGCTGGGTTGTCTGGGCTATCCTCGGCTTTTTGTTCGGCGGTTTCGGCATTTTCAGCCAAAACCGATCGGGAGGAAACAGGTCGTGAGTCTCGCTGACAAGGATCGCATTTTTACCAACGTCTACGGGTTCCAGCCCTGGAACCTGAAAGCGGCGCAGGCGCGCGGTGATTGGGACAACACCAAGGACCTCATCGCCTGGGGCCAGGACAAGCTGATCGAGGAAGTCAAAGCCTCGGGGCTTCGCGGACGCGGCGGTGCGGGCTTCCCCACCGGCATGAAGTGGAGCTTCATGCCCAAGGAATCGAAGGACGGCCGTCCCAGCTTCCTGGTGATCAACGCCGACGAATCCGAGCCGGGCAGCTGCAAGGACCGCGAGATCCTGCGCCACGATCCGCACAAGCTGATCGAAGGCGCGCTGATCGCCGGTTTCGCGATGCGCGCGCGCGCCGCCTATATCTATGTCCGCGGTGAATATATCCGCGAGGCCGAGGTGCTGCAGGCAGCGGTGGACGAGGCCTATGCCGCAGGTCTGATCGGCAAGAACGCCGCCAAGTCCGGCTATGATTTCGACGTCTTCGTCCATCGCGGCGCGGGTGCCTACATCTGCGGTGAAGAAACCGCGATGATCGAAAGCCTCGAAGGCAAGAAGGGCCAGCCCCGGCTCAAGCCGCCGTTCCCGGCGGGTGCGGGCCTTTACGGCTGCCCGACGACGGTGAACAACGTCGAATCGATCGCGGTGGTGCCCACCATCCTGCGGCGCGGTGCAAGCTGGTTCTCCAGCTTCGGACGCGAGAACAACAAGGGCACCAAGCTCTTCCAGATCAGCGGGCATGTCGACAAGCCCTGCGTGGTCGAGGAAGCGATGAGCATCTCGTTTCGCGAGCTGATCGAAAAGCATTGCGGCGGAATTCGCGGCGGCTGGGACAATCTGCTGGCGGTGATCCCCGGCGGATCATCGGTGCCTTTGGTGCCCGCGTCACAGATCATCGATGCGCCGATGGATTTCGATGGCCTCAAGGAGGTCGGATCGGGCCTGGGTACGGCTGCGGTCATCGTCATGGATAAGTCGACCGACATTGTTCAGGCGATCAGTCGCTTGAGCTATTTCTACAAGCACGAAAGCTGCGGCCAGTGCACGCCGTGCCGCGAGGGCACCGGCTGGATGTGGCGCGTGATGGAGCGCATGCGCACCGGCGATGCCGACATCAGCGAAATCGATACGTTGTACGAAGTCACCAAGCAGGTTGAAGGGCACACCATCTGCGCCCTGGGCGATGCTGCGGCCTGGCCGATCCAGGGCCTGATCAAGCATTTCCGTCCCGAGATGGAGCGCCGCATCGTCGAGAAACAGGGTTCGGTTTCGTTGATGGAGGCTGCAGAATGAGGACGTTTGCCAAGACGACTTTGGCCGCAATGGCCATGGTATCGATGACTGCTCCGGCTTTGGCGTCAGGCGCCGGCTGGTGGAATGTCCCTGACGAAGCGGTCAAGGCCTCGCTCAAGCGGATGACTGTCGGTGGTGCCGACCGCATGCGGGCGTTTGCGCTCTGCTCGGTCAAGCGCAGCCCCAAGGCTGTCGAGGCGCTGCTCGATACGCGGCAGGAAAGCCTGGAAGAGCGCGCTGCTTCGCGGCGACTTACCCAGGCGAGCTTCGATTGCATGCCTGCGGGCGATTTCACGCTCGGCGGCATGTCGGTGCGCGGCAGCCTGGCCGAAGCGATGTTCTGGACCAACTATTCGGCAGCCAACGTCGAGGACCTGGCCGTACGCTCCGATGAAGCGGGCGAGAAGGAACGCTTTGCCGACTGTGCCGTCGATGGCAGCCTGGATGAAGTCCGCACGCTGATCGGTACCGCGCCCAAGAGTAGCGACGAGGGCGCCGCGCTGTCTGCGCTGATGCCGCGCTTGCGCGAATGCATCGCCAAGACCAGCTTCAGTTCGATGGACAATGCGTCGGCGCGCTCGCTGATGGCCGAAGCGCTCTATCGCGCTGCCAAGCGCGGCACACAAAGCTAAAGGCGACGGAAAGAATATGCCTAAACTCACCGTAGACGGGATCGAGGTCGAAGTCCCCCAGGGCGCGACCGTGCTGCAGGCCTGCGAGGCCGCCGGCAAGGAAATCCCGCGCTTCTGCTATCACGAACGGCTGAGCATCGCCGGCAACTGCCGGATGTGCCTGGTCGAGGTGAAGCCCGGACCGCCCAAGCCGCAGGCCAGCTGCGCCTTGCCCGCGATGGACAATCAGGACGTCCGCACCAACAGCGAGATGGTGAAGAAGGCGCGCGAAGGCGTGATGGAATTCCTGCTGATCAACCATCCGCTCGATTGCCCGATCTGCGACCAGGGCGGCGAGTGCGACCTGCAGGACCAGTCGGTCGCTTACGGTCGTGGCGGTTCGCGCTATGACGAGAACAAGCGCGCGGTGACCGAAAAGTACATGGGTCCGATCATCAAGACGGTGATGACCCGCTGCATCCATTGCACCCGCTGCGTGCGCTTTGCCGAAGAGGTTGCCGGAACCGAGCAGATCGGCGCGGTCGGTCGCGGCGAGAACATGCAGATCACCAGCTATCTGGAAAAGGCGGTATCGTCCGAGCTTTCGGGCAATGTCATCGATCTGTGCCCGGTTGGCGCGCTGACCTCGCGGCCCTATGCTTATGAAGCGCGGCCCTGGGAGTTGAAGAAGACGCTGGGCATCGACGTGATGGACGCGGTCGGCACCAACATCCGCTTCGACAGCCGGGGCAGGGAAGTGCTGCGCGTGCTGCCGCGCGTCAATGACGACGTCAACGAGGAATGGGCGCACGACAAGACCCGCTATGCGGTCGATGGCCTGATGCGTCGTCGCCTCGACAAGCCCTACGTCCGCCGCAATGGCAAGCTGGTTCCCGCAAGCTGGGGTGAGGCGTTTGAAGCGATCGCTGCGGTCCATGCCGGATCGAGCGTGGCCGCAATTGCAGGCGATCTGCTCGATTGCGAAACCATGTTCGCCGCGCGTGAACTGTTGGCCAGGATGGGATCGAGCCTGGTCGAAGGTCGCCAGACTGGCCTGAAGTACGACGTGTCGAGCCTGGCTGCGGTCAATTTCAACTCGACGTTGAACGGCATCGAGACCGCTGACGCGATCCTGCTGGTGGGCACCAACCCGCGCTGGGAAGCGCCGCTGGTCAACACCCGCATCCGCAAGGCGATCAAGCACGGTGCAAAGGTCTATGCAATCGGCGCCGAGATCGACTTGACCTACAAGGTCGAATGGCTGGGCAATGACATGGGTCTGCTGTCCGCGCTGCCCGATGCTGTTGCCGAGACGTTCAAGGGCGCCAAGCGGCCCGCACTCATCATGGGCGGCGGTGCTCTGGGCGTCGAAGGTGCGCATGGTGCCGCGCTGGCGCTGGCCGAAACGTTCAACATGGTCCGTGAGACCGAAGAGGGCGTCTGGAACGGCTTCAACGTGCTGCACATGGCGGCATCGCGCATGGGCGGCCTGATGCTCGGCTGGGCACAGCCCGGCGGCATTGCCGATCTGGTTGCGGCCAACCCCAAGCTGCTGTTCGCGCTCGGCGCGGACGAGGTCGACTTCACCCAGTTCGAAGGCAGCTTCAAGGTGTTCGTCGGCCATCATGGTGACAAGGGCGCGGCTGTTGCCGACGTGATCCTGCCGTCGGCGGCTTATGCCGAAAAGAACGGCACCTATGTCAATGTCGAAGGCCGGGTGCAGATGAGCGACAAGGCCGTGTTCGCGCCGGGCGATGCTCGCGAGGACTGGTCGATCCTGCGCGCGCTGTCCGAAGTGTTGGGTCACAAGCTGCCGTTCGACAGCTTTGCCGAGTGCCGCGCCGCGATGATCGCGTCGGTCCCCGCGCTGGGTGTCGAAGGCCTGGCCAGCTATGACTGGTCGCCGCCCAAGCTGGCAGGCAGCCCCTCGGGTCCGGTCGGCTATCCGATCAAGGACTTCTACCTGACCAACCCCATCGCCCGCGCCTCTGCGACGATGCAGCGCTGCTCGGCTGAACTGCTGCACGGTGAAGAAATTCTGGAGGCAGCGGAATGACCGAGTTTTTCCAATCCACGCTCGGCATGGGCTGGGGCTGGTTTGTTGCCAACCTCATCCTCATCCTGCTGATCGCGCTGCCGGTGATGCTGTCGGTGGCGATCGTAATCTATTTCGACCGCAAGATCTGGGCCGCCATGGCGCTGCGGCGTGGTCCCAACGTGGTCGGCCCGTTCGGCATCCTGCAGAGCTTTGCCGATGCGGCCAAGGTGTTCCTCCAGGAAACCATCATTCCTTCGGGCGCCAACAAGGGCCTGTTCCTGCTCGCGCCGATCATCACCTTCACGGTGGCGTTGCTCTCCTGGGCGGTGATTCCGTTCGATCAGGACATGGTGCTGGCGGATATCAACGTCGGCCTGCTGTACATCTTGGCGATCAGTTCGCTGGGCGTTTACGGCGTGGTCATTGCCGGTTGGGCGTCGAACTCCAAATATCCGTTCTTCTCGGCGCTGCGTGCGGCTGCGCAGATGATCTCTTATGAAGTCTCGATCGGGTTTATCATCATCTCGGTGGTGCTGTGGACCGGCAGCTTCAACTTGAACGACATCGTCGAGGCACAGCGCGGCCACGGCCTCGGCTTCTTCAACTGGTACGGCTTCAACCTGCTGCTCTACCCCATGGCGGTGATGTTCCTCATCTCGTCGCTGGCGGAGACGGCACGTGCACCGTTCGACCTTACCGAGGCCGAGAGCGAGCTCGTTGCG
Source organism: Hydrogenophaga intermedia (assembly GCA_943370475.1). GTDB lineage: Bacteria > Pseudomonadota > Alphaproteobacteria > Sphingomonadales > Sphingomonadaceae > Blastomonas. The sequence goes on along the minus strand of CALRRI020000001.1, from coordinate 278,199 downwards.
GGCTATCAGACCGAATATTCGTCGATGGCCTTCGCGCTGTTCTGGCTGGGTGAGTATGCCAACGTGCTGTTGATGTGCACGCTGAACGCGGTGCTGTTCTGGGGTGGCTGGCTGCCTCCGGTCGAGTGGGCCCCGCTTTATGCGATCCCGGGCATCTTCTGGCTGATCCTCAAGATTTCGGCATTCTTCTTCATCTTCAGCTGGGTCAAGGCGACGGTACCGCGTTACCGCTATGACCAGCTGATGCGGCTGGGCTGGAAGGTTTTCCTGCCGATTTCGCTGCTGTGGATTTTCCTGGTGTCAGGTTACCTGATGCTCACCAGATACGGGGTCTGAAGTCATGTTGCAGACGATCAAGGCCTTCACCCTCTACGAGTTCGTGAAGGCGCACGCGCTGACCTTGAAGTATTTCTTCAAGCCCAAGGCGACGATCAACTATCCGTTCGAGAAGAACCCGCTGAGCCCACGGTTCCGGGGCGAGCATGCGCTGCGTCGCTATCCCAACGGGGAAGAGCGCTGCATCGCGTGCAAGCTGTGCGAGGCTGTCTGCCCCGCGCAGGCGATCACCATCGAGGCCGAACCGCGCGAGGACGGCAGCCGTCGCACGACGCGGTACGACATCGACATGACCAAGTGCATCTATTGCGGATTCTGTCAGGAAGCCTGCCCGGTCGACGCCATCGTCGAAGGGCCGAACTTCGAATATGCGACGGAAACCCGCGAAGAGCTGATCTACGACAAGGGCAAGCTGCTAGAGAATGGCGACAAATGGGAACGAGCCATTGCCGCCAACCTTGAAGCCGATGCCCCTTATCGTTAAGGCGCACTCGAATTCGATTCACGCATGGTTTTTGACCCGCTGGGAGAGGCGGGGCAGGGGCCGGACACCAGACCTGCTCGATTGGGCGCATCGGGGGCTGTAAAGCTTTGATCCAGATATTTGCCTTTTACCTGTTCGCCTCGGTGGTGATCGCCAGTGGCGCGTTCACCATCCTGGCCCGGAACCCGGTGCACTCGGTGCTCTGGCTCATCCTCGCGTTCTTCAACGCGGCAGGGCTGATGGTGCTGATCGGCGCAGAGTTCATCGCGATGCTGCTGGTGATCGTCTATGTCGGCGCAGTCGCGGTGCTGTTCCTGTTCGTCGTGATGATGCTCGACATCGACTTTGCCGAACTGCGCGGCGGTTTCATGAAGAACCTGCCTTTGGGCCTCGCGCTTGCGGCGGTGTTCCTAGCCGAGCTGATTTTCGGCATCGGCGCGTATCAGGCCGGCAACATCGCACTGGGCGAACATGGTCTCAACCCCGCGCGCATGGGCGCTAGCAACATCCAGGCCGTGGGTGAACTGCTCTACACGCGGTATATCTTCCTGTTCGAAAGCGCAGGCATCGTGCTGCTGGTGGCAATGGTCGGCGCGATCGTGCTGACCCACCGCAAGCGCGCAGGTGTCCGCCCGCAGAACATTGGATCGCAGGTGCGTCGCCGCCCTGAAGAGGCGACACGCAACACGCAGCCCGCCGTTGGACAAGGGGTCGAACTGTGATCGGCATCGAGCATTATCTCGTGGTCAGCTCCATCCTGTTCGTGATGGGCGTGCTGGGCATCTTCCTCAACCGCAAGAACGTGATCATCATCCTGATGGCGATCGAGCTGATCCTGCTGGCGGTGAACATCAACCTCGTCGCGTTCAGCGTTTTCCTGGGCGACATGGTCGGCCAGATCTTCGCGATGTTCGTCCTCACCGTGGCGGCTGGCGAGGCTGCCGTCGGGCTTGCGATCCTTGTCATCTACTTCCGCGGCCGCGGCACGATCGCGGTTGACGATATCAACCAGATGAAGGGTTGAAGCACATGACCATTACCCTCATCGTGTTTCTGCCGCTTCTGGCAGCGATCATTGCAGGCCTGGGCAACCGGATCATCGGCAATGTGCCCGCCAAGCTGGTGACGACCGCTGCGCTGTTCGCAGCCTGCGGCCTGAGCTGGCCGATCTTCCTCAGCTTCCTGAATGGCTCGAGCACCGAATATGTGGTGCCCGTCCTGTCCTGGCTGCGCTCGGGTGACCTGCAGTTCGATTGGGCCCTTCGCGTCGATACGCTGACCGCAGTGATGCTGGTCGTGGTGACGTCGGTCTCGGCGCTCGTCCACCTGTACAGCTGGGGCTATATGGACGAGGATCCCGATCAGCCGCGCTTCTTCGCGTATCTCTCGCTGTTCACCTTCGCCATGCTGATGCTGGTGACCGCCGATAACCTCGTGCAGATGTTCTTCGGCTGGGAAGGCGTGGGCCTCGCCTCGTACCTGCTGATCGGTTTCTGGTTCCGCAAGCCGAGCGCCAATGCCGCCGCGATCAAGGCGTTCGTCGTCAACCGCGTCGGTGACCTGGGCTTCATGATGGGCATTTTCGGCACCTTCCTGGTGTTCGGGACCGTCTCGATCCCCGCCATCCTGGAAGCTGCGCCCGGCATGCAGGGGGCGACGATCGGCTTCCTCGGCAATCGCTTCGACCTGATGACCGTATTGTGCCTGCTGCTGTTCATCGGCGCGATGGGCAAGTCGGCGCAGCTTGGTCTCCACACTTGGCTTCCCGATGCCATGGAAGGCCCGACGCCTGTGTCGGCGCTGATCCACGCGGCAACCATGGTGACCGCAGGCGTGTTCATGGTGTGCCGCCTGTCGCCGATGTTCGAAGCAAGCCCGACTGCACTGACCGTGGTGACCGTTGTGGGCGCGTGCACCGCACTGTTCGCCGCGACCGTCGGTCTGGTCCAGACCGACATCAAGCGCGTCATCGCCTATTCGACGTGCTCGCAGCTGGGCTACATGTTCTTTGCCGCCGGCGTCGGCGCCTATGGCGCGGCGATGTTCCACCTGTTCACGCACGCCTTCTTCAAGGCCTTGCTGTTCCTGGGTGCGGGCTCGGTGATCCATGCGATGCACCACGAGCAGGATATGCGCTATTACGGCGGTCTGCGGAAGCACATCCCGCTCACCTTCTGGGCGATGATGGCCGGAACGCTCGCGATCACCGGTGTCGGCATTGTGGGCGTCGCGGGTTTTGCCGGCTTCTATTCGAAGGACGGCATCATCGAGGCGGCATTTGCCAGCGGCACGCAGGTCGGCCAGTTCGCCTTCACCATCGGTGTGTTCGCGGCGCTGCTCACCAGCTTCTACAGCTGGCGCCTGATCTTCCTGACGTTTTTCGGCACCCCGCGCTGGATCCAGTCCGAGCATATCCAGCACAGCGTCCACAAGACACCCGAGCAGGCAGGAGCAGACACCACTGGCGGCTACCATCCGCATGAGAGCCCGCTACCGATGCTGATCCCTCTGGGTGTGCTGACCATCGGTGCGATTGCCGCCGGTTTCGTCTTCCACCACGCGTTCATCGACGCGGAGCACGGCGCAGCATTCTGGAACGGCAGCCTGTTCTTCAACGCGCACCTGATGCATGAAATGCATGAAGTGCCGCTGTGGGTGAAGCTGGCGTCGACCGTTGCGATGCTGATCGGCCTGATGACCGCGATCCTGATGTATCTGGTGAACAACAGCCTGCCGGCTAAGGTCGCAGCGGCGTTCTCGCCGCTCTACAAGTTCTTCCTCAACAAGTGGTATTTTGACGAGCTGTACAATCACATCTTCGTCAAGCCCAGCTTTGCGCTCGGCCGCTTCTTCTGGAAGGTCGGTGACGAAGGGACGATCAATCGCTTCGGTCCCGATGGTGCCGCGGTCCTCGTCGCCTCCGGCAGCCGCATGGCGGTGAAGCTGCAATCTGGTTTCCTTTATAGTTACGCTCTGGTGATGCTGCTCGGCCTTGTGGCTGCACTCACCTGGCTGATGGTGCGCTGACATGAACGATCTGGGCTTTCCTATCCTGTCGCTGATGCTCGCCATCCCCATGGCGGCTGCCATCGCGTGCCTATTCGTCAGCGCCAATACCGCACGCTGGCTGGCGCTGATCGCCACCCTGGCCGATCTGGCGCTGGGCATTGTGCTGTGGATCAATTTCGACATCGGCGGCGCGCAGTGGCAGTTCGTCGAGCGCGCGGCATTGTTCGACCGCTTCAGCTGGGCTTTGGGCATAGATGGCATCGCGCTGATGCTGATCATGCTTTCGGTCTTCCTGATGCCGATCTGCATCGGGGCGAGCTGGGAAGCGATCCAGACCCGCGTTGGCGAATACATGGCCGCGTTCCTGCTGATGGAAGTGCTGATGATCGGCGTGTTCGCCGCGCAGGACATCTTCCTGTTCTACATCTTCTTCGAGGCCGGCCTGATCCCGATGTACCTGATCATCGGCATCTGGGGCGGCGCGAACCGCATCTACGCGTCGTATAAGTTCTTCCTCTACACCCTGCTTGGATCAGTACTCATGCTGATCGCGATGTTCTGGATGGTCAACGAGGCGGGCACATCGGACATTCCGACGCTGATGGCCTATGACTTCCCGGTGGAAGCGCAGGCGTGGCTGTGGCTGGCGTTCTTCGCGAGCTTTGCGGTCAAGATGCCCATGTGGCCGGTGCACACCTGGCTGCCCGATGCGCACGTGCAGGCTCCGACCGCCGGCTCGGTGATCCTCGCCGGCGTGTTGCTCAAGATGGGCGGCTATGGCTTCATCCGCTTCTCGCTGCCGATGTTCCCGGTCGCGTCCGTCGATTACATCTGGCTGATCTTTGCGCTGTCGATGGTCGCGGTGGTCTACACCTCGCTGATCGCACTGGTGCAGAGCGACATGAAGAAGCTGATCGCCTATTCGTCGGTCGCGCATATGGCGATCGTCACCGTCGGCCTGTTCGCGTTCAACCGCCAGGGCCTCGAAGGCGCGCTGGTCGTGATGCTCAGCCACGGTCTGGTCTCGGGCGCGTTGTTCCTGTGCGTTGGCGTCATCTACGACCGCCTGCATACCCGCGAGATCGATCGTTATGGGGGTCTGTCGATCAACATGCCGCGCTATGCGCTGCTGTTCCTGCTGTTCACGATGGCATCGATCGGTCTGCCGGGCACCAGCGGCTTTGTCGGCGAGTTCCTCTCGCTGGTCGGCGTCTACGAAGTGTCGAGCTGGGTGGCGATCGTGTCGACCACCGGCATCATCCTCGGCGCTGCGTACATGCTCTATCTCTATCGCCGCGTCGCCTATGGCGTGATCAAGTCTGATGACCTCGCCGCGATGCCCGATCTGAACAAGCGCGAGATCGCGCTGTTGCTGCCCATCGCGCTCGTCGTGCTGTGGATGGGCGTCTATCCCGAAAGCTTCCTGGCGCCGATGCGCAAGGATGTGGGCGCGCTCGAAGCGCGGCTCGCCTCGGTCAAGCCCGCTGGCGATGCTCAGGTGAAGATGGGTGCCGCACCGGCGCTTGTCCCCGCTGCCCATGCTGAAAAAGGCCATCACTGATGAATTACGCGCTCTGGTTCCAGCTGGCCTCGCCCGAGATCGTCCTCAGCGCCTCCAGCCTCGTCCTGCTGCTGATCGCGGCCTGGGGCGGCGTGCAGTCGTCGCGTCTGGTCAGCATCCTGACCGTCGTCGCGATGTTTGGCGCTCTGGCGCTGGCGCTCAACTTCCTGTTCGATCCGGCCTTCGCTGAAGGTGCAGACGCGTTCTACGGTCAGTACCGCATGGACCGCTTCGCCTCGCTGGCAAAGGTGCTGGTGTTGCTCTCGGCGATCGGCTGCATCGTCGTCGCGCCGAAGTTCTTTGCGCGCGGCAACATGATGCGTCCGGAATATCCGATCCTGATCCTGTTCGCGACGATCGGCATGGGCCTGATGGTTTCGGCGGTCGACCTGCTGACGCTGTATATCGGCCTCGAGATGCAGAGCCTCGCCGCCTATGTGCTGGCGAGCTTCCTGCGCACCGATGATCGTTCGGCTGAAGCGGGCCTCAAGTATTTCGTGCTGGGCGCGCTGGCGAGCGGCATCCTGCTGTTCGGCATGTCGCTGCTCTACGGCTTTACCGGCACCACCAGCTTCATCGGCATCCAGACTGCGTTCACCGACGGTGTCTCGACCGGTGCGCTGTTCGGCATCGTGTTCGTCCTCTCGGGCCTGGCGTTCAAGATCAGCGCTGTACCGTTCCACATGTGGACGCCCGATGTCTATGAAGGCGCGCCCACCCCGGTCACGACCTTCTTTGCTACTGCTCCCAAGGTTGCTGCGCTCGCGCTGACCATGCGCGTTGCCATCGAAGCGTTCGGTGGCCAGCAGGATGTGTGGCAGCAGATCGTGATCTTCGTCGCTCTGGCTTCGATCATCCTGGGCGCTGCGGGCGCCATTGGCCAGACCAACATCAAGCGGCTGCTCGCCTATTCTTCGATTAACAACGTCGGCTTCATGCTGATCGGCCTGGCGTGCGGAACGCCCGACGGCGCGTCGGCCATGCTCACCTATCTGGTGATCTATGTTGCGATGACGCTGGGCAGCTTTGTCTGCGTGCTCGATCTCAACGATCGCAATGGCCAGCCGGTTGAAGACATCGGCAAGCTCGCCGGCCTGTCGCGCACCCGTCCCGGCCTGGCGGCGGCGCTCGCCGTGTTCATGTTCAGCCTGGCCGGCATTCCGCCGCTGTTCGGCTTCTGGGGCAAGTTCGTGGTGTTCGACGCCGCCGTGGCAGCAGGCCTCATCCCGCTCGCCGCCGTCGGTATCGCAGCATCGGTGATCGGCGCGTTCTATTACCTCAAGGTCATCAAGGTCATGTACTTCGATGAGCCTGCCGATGTGATCGCGGCCAGCGATTCACCGGCGCGCATGGTACTGGTCGCTATGACCGCGCTGTTCGTGTCGCCACTGGGCTATTTCGCGACGCTGGCGCTCAGCCCTGTCACGGCGGGTGCCGCCAAGGCGCTGTTCTGGGCAGCCTGATCGAAACGGTCGCGCTGACGGCCTCCACCAACGCCGACATGCTGGCGCGCGCCGAAGCGGGCGCGCCGGAAGGCCTGTGGCTTCGCGCAGAGCAGCAGAGCGGGGGCAGGGGGCGATTGGGCCGGCAATGGCTGAGCCCGGTCGGCAACCTGTATTGCAGCACTATCGTTCGCGTGCGCGCCGATGATCCGCCAGCCCATCTGCTGGCCTTTGTCGCAGGCCTCGCGGTTCTCGATGCGGTGCTGACGGTATTGCCCGAATGTGGCGCGCGGCTGAAATGGCCCAATGACGTGCATGTCGATGGTGCGAAGCTCGCCGGCATTCTGCTCGAGCGCCGGCATGATGTCGTGGTGGTCGGCATTGGTGTCAACGTCGCGCTCGCACCCGAAGTGCCGGGGCGTGTTGTCACCTGCCTGCGCGATCACGGTGCGATGGCACAGGTCGATGCGGCCGCCATGCTGGAACTGCTCGCCGACCGGTTTGCCGCGCGATTGTTCCAGTGGCGCGCATCGCCCCCTGCAACGCTGCTTGAAGTCTGGTCCGCCGCCGCGCATAAGCCGGGCGAAGCTATGATCGTCCAGCGTGCGCCTGACGACCGTATCGACGGCGTGTTCGATGGACTGTCAGCCGATGGCGCGCTGCGACTGCGCCTGGCCGATGGCCGCGTGGAGATCGTCAGTGCCGGGGACGTCAATCTTGTCGCGTGATGCGGGTTTTCTGCTGGTAGAAGAGGGTGTTCAACATGCTGCTTGCCATTGATGTCGGCAACACCAATGCTGTGTTTGCCTTGTTCAACGGACGTACAATCAAGACCCGCTGGCGGATATCGACCGATTCCCGTCGCACCGCAGACGAATATGCGGTGTGGCTGAACCAGTTGCTCGCGCTGGAGGGCTTCGTCCGGCAGGACATCGCCAACGTCATCATTTCGACGGTCGTTCCGCGCGCGCTCCACAACCTGCAGGTGCTTTCGCGCAAATATTTCAACGTCGAACCGCTGATCGCCGGGGTGGAACCGGCAGATTGGCAGATGCAGATCGACGTCGACGAACCCAAGTCGCTGGGCGCCGATCGCGCGGTCAACAGCATCGCGGCGCATGCGCTGCATCCCGGTGACCTGATCGTCATCGACTTTGGTACCGCAACGACCTATGACGTTGTCGATTATACCGGCGCCTACAAGGGCGGCATCATCGCGCCGGGGATCAACCTATCTCTCGACGCGTTGGTCAATGCCGCCGCGAAACTGCCCCGTATCGCGATCGAAATTCCGAGCAACAATGGCTCGGTCATCGGCCGCAACACCGAAGACCAGATGCAGATCGGGGTGTTCTGGGGCTATGTGGCCATGATGGAAGGTCTGGTTGCGCGGATGCGTGCAGAGATCGGCCGCCCGGCCAAGGTGATCGCCACCGGGGGGCTGGCAGTGCTGTTCGATCAGCACACGACGATATTTGACGCGGTCGAACCCGACCTCACTTTGCATGGCCTGGCCATGATTGCCGAAAGGGCATTTTGATTACATGAAACCCGGAAAAGAACTGTTGTTCCTGGCCCTTGGCGGGTCGGGCGAAATCGGCATGAATGCCAACCTGTACGGCTGTGACGGCAAGTGGGTCATGGTCGATTTGGGCATGACGTTCAGCGATCCCGCCTATCCGGGTGTCGAACTGGTCTTTCCAGATCTCGAGTTCATCGAGGAACGCGCCGATGACCTGCTCGGCATCGTGCTGACGCACGGGCATGAAGACCATATCGGCGCCTTGCCTTATCTCGCCGCTGATCTTGGCGTGCCGTTGTTCGCCACGCCGTTCACCGCCGATCTGATCCGCCGCAAGCTCGAAGAGCAGGGGCTGGTCAAGGATGTGACGCTCAACGTCATCGATAATGACGGCAGCCTGCAGCTGGGCCCGTTCGGCTTCCGCTATCTCCCGCTGGCGCACTCGATCGCGGAAGGCAATGCGCTGCTGATCGACACGCCATACGGCCGCATTTTCCATACCGGCGACTGGAAGCTCGACGATCAGCCGCTGATCGGCGTCCCTTCGACGCCAGAGGCGCTCACTGCGCTGGGCGATGAGGGCATCCTGGCTTTGGTCTGCGATTCCACCAATGTGTTCAATCCGGAAAGCTCCGGGTCCGAAGGCGATGTCCGCGATGCGCTGATCGAGGCGGTCAAGCCGCTCAAGGGCCGGGCGATGATTACCACGTTCGCCTCGAACGTTGCGCGGCTGCACACATTGGGCGAGGTCGCGCGCGCGACCAACCGCCAGCTGTGCGTCGCCGGACGTTCGCTCGACCGGATCATCGCGGTGGCCAAGGCCAATGGCTATCTGCTCGACTTGCCCGAACTCGTCGATTTCGACACCGCGATGGGGCTGCCCCGCCGCGAGGTGCTGGTGGTGGCAACCGGCGGCCAGGGCGAGCCGCGCGCGGCGCTGGCACGGGTCGCAGAGGGCAACCACCAGATCAAGCTGGAGAAGGGCGATACTGTCCTGTTTTCCTCGAAGGTCATTCCCGGCAACGAGATTGCGATCGGACGCATCCAGAACCGCCTGGCTGCCGATGGCATCCAGATGATCACCGATCGCCAGGCCGATATCCACGTCTCGGGTCATCCGGGCCGTCCGGAGCTCTCCGAAATGTACCGCTGGATCAGGCCCGAGGTGCTGGTTCCGGTGCATGGCGAGATGCGGCACATGGCGGAACAGGCGCGGTTCGGGCTGGAACAGGGCATCCCGCATGCTGTTGTCCAGAAGAACGGCGATCTTGTGCGGCTTGCACCTGGCAAGGCGGGTATCATCAGCCAGGAGCGCTCAGGTCGCCTGGTGCTCGACGGCGATGTCATCCTGCCCGCCGATGGCCTGACCATGGGCGAACGGCGCAAGCTGGCGGTCAATGGCCAGGTGAGCGTAGCGGTGGCGCTCGATGCGCGCGGTCGCTTGGCAGGAGAGCCTGTCGTGCGTCCGTTCGGGCTGCCCGTCGAAGACGATCTCGATGCCTTCATAGCCGAAACGGTGCAGGACGTGCGCGATGCGGTCGCCAAGCCCGGCAATGCCAAGGCGAAGGGCAAGGGCGGCCGCCAGAGCAGCCGCGAGGATGATGTGCAGGAGGCGATCCGCCTTGCCGTCCGCCGGGCTGCGACTCGCTGGACGGGCAAGAAGCCGGTTGTCACGGTCTTGATGATCGAGGCGGGCTGACCCATGTTGCGGTCATGACAGGACGATACGCATGAGCTGGACGAGTATTGCTGCAATCTATCTGCTGTTCTGGGTCATCACGGCTTTTGTCGTGATGCCCTTTGGCGTGCGCACGGCGGAGGAGCTGGGCTTGGAAAAGGTGCGTGGGCAGGCTGACAGCGCCCCGGGCAATTTCAAGCCTTTGCGCGTCATTGCGATCACCACTTTGATCTCGGCGATCGTCTTCGGTATGTTCTATGCGAACTATCTCAACGGCTGGATCGCGCCTTCGGATGTCAATATCTTTGGCAAGCCGCCCGGCGTCGAATGAGGTGCTCCGGGGCCTCGGCAGGCCGCCAAGATTAGCATGCGACTTTGGCAGGATTTCGTGTTACACACCTTGTATCGCGTGATTTGAAGTTCAAGCCAGCGCGCGACTGAGAGATCTGCGGTTTGCCGCTCCACGCTCTTGCTTGTTCAGCAATACGAGCGTCTATTTTGCCTAATCTCAATCAAATGTTTGAAAATCTCCACATCGCCCATCTGCGCGCGCTGCATGCGCCTGGTGCAGACGAGCGCGATGAACAGCGGCAGCACGCGCGGCTTCAGGCTGCCTTGCTGCTTGAGCATGTCTATCCCAAGCCGGGCAGTTTCCTGCCGGGCTGATGCCATCTGGACTGTCGGCAGGTCGCAAGGCCTCGCCGGTCCTCTTCTTCCCTAGCAATGGCCGGAGCCGGGCGTTGCAGGGGTCGCAATCGAACTTCCGGCTCCAACTCCGCGGTAGGAACAATCCGTTTTTTGAGCGGCCGCCCGCGTACTACTCTTAAGGAAATGACTATGCCGATTGGCACCGTAAAGTTTTTCAACGCCGACAAGGGCTATGGCTTCATCCAGCCCGATGACGGCGGCAACGACGCGTTCGTGCACATCAGCGCCGTCGAAGCGTCGGGCATGCGCACGCTCGATCGCGACCAGCGCGTGAACTTCGAGCTGGAACAGGATCGTCGTGGCAAGATGGCGGCTGTCCGCCTGTCTGCCGCAGCCTGAGGCTGACGTACTGACTGCGGGGCGGTACATGGTGCCGCTCCGCAGCCAAGCCGGTGCATTCGTTTACGCCGGTTTAACATTTCTGACGTACCCTCGATCCCAATCAGAAAGGGTCGTTGGGTGCTTGAGAGACTTTTGCGCGATCACGCCATCATGCGTGAAAGGGGCGCCACCCTGCTTGCGCTGCTCGACCAGTCCGAGCCGCCGCCATCCGATGTGCTCGCCGATGCGCGCTGGCAGCTCAGCAGCTATATCATGCAGCATCTGGCGCTCGAAGATCGCCACCTCTACGCCAAATTGCTGAATGATGATCGTGCGCATGTCCAACAGACCGGGCGCCGGTTTCAAGCCGAATTGGCAGAGCTTTTCGGCGGTTTTGCCGAAAGTGCGCAGTATTGGACACCCGAGCGGATATCGGCAGACTGGGATAACTTCCGGTCAATGGCACGCAATCGCCTGCTCAAGATGTACGCGCGCATCGATAGCGAGGAAGCAGAACTGTTTCCGCTTGCCTTTGATGCCGCCATTGACGTCTCGGCGCATGGCCTGCCCTCGCATAACTGGACCCGCGACGCGTTCTCGATCAAGGATGCGATTGTCAATGGCTCCGGCCGCACGGGCTGACTCGCTGGGCATGGCGCATTTAACGCGCCGCGATAGGTTTTCCCCTCGCCGCTAATCGTCTAAGCGCTGCGCCATGTCTGATCCGAATCCCGATATTCTGCCCGCAGGTCTGTCCGATCTGCTGCCCCCGCGCGCCGAACAGGCGGCCAAGCTGACCAGCAATGCGATGCAGGTCTTTGCCGCGCATGGCTATGACCGGGTCTCGCCGCCGCTGGTCGAATATGAACGATCGCTCGCGCTGCGGATGCAGGGGACCGGACGGCAGCACCTGTTCCGCATGGTCGACCCTTCATCGATGCGCACGCTCGCGATCCGGTCGGACATCACCGTGCAGGTCGGGCGGGTGGCGACCACGTTGATGGCGTCCGCGCCCCGTCCGCTGCGGCTGAGCTATGCCGGACAGGTGCTGCGCATCGCATCGGACCAGCTTAACCCCGAACGCGAGCGGCTGCAAATCGGCGCTGAATTGATCGGCCATGACAATATCGCCGCCGCGCAAGAGGTCGTGCGGATCGCGATCGAGGCGCTGGTCCAGGCTGGCGCGACCGGCATCACGGTCGATCTCACTCTGCCCGATCTGGTCGATACGCTGGCATCCACCGCCTTTCCGCTGCCTGCCGGCATAATAGGCGCGGTGCGGCGCGAGCTCGACATGAAGGATGCGGGCGGTCTGACCGCCTTGGGTGCCGATGCCTATTTGCCGCTGCTCTATGCGATGGGGCCATTTGATGAAGCGATTGACGCGCTCGCCGCGATCGATGCCGGAGGCGTCCTCGCCAGCCGCATCAAGGCGCTGCGCGAGATCGTCGCGGGTCTTCCCGACGACGTTGCGGTGACGCTGGATCCCACCGAACGCCATGGCTTCGAATACCAGAGCTGGTTCGGCTTTTCGCTCTATGCAGATGGCTGTGCCGGAGCTCTGGGCCGCGGCGGTACCTATGCCATCCCCAATGGCAAAGGCGGGCAGGAGGTGGCGACCGGATTTTCGCTCTATCCCGATGCCCTGCTTGATCTGGGTGGCGCGGGCGAAGGGCAGGGCGCTGGCAAGCTCTTCCTGCCCATCGGCCATGACCGTGACACCGCGGCGCGGCTGCGCGCGATCGGATGGCGCACCCTGGCGGCGATCACCCCGGATGATGATGCAACAGGCCTGGGCTGCACACACCGGCTGGTCGGGCAGGAAACCGTTCCTCTCTGAACCGCCGCTCCTCGGTCAGATGGCAGCGAGAAACGCCTGAACCAGCTGTGTCTGGGCCGTGCCGTCCTGGCCCAGCTCCCGGTTGATCGTCATGTGCGAGACGTCCTCCAGCGCTTCCAGCTGCACGCTGGTCCCCGCCTTGCGCAAGCTGCTGGCCAGTGCGCTGGATTGGGCCGCAGCGTCTTCGCGCCGTGCCACATGGAGGATCAGCCAGCGCGGCGCATTGGGCGCGGCGGCATGCTGGGTTGGCGACAGTCTTGCCTGGCGCGCAGGGTCGGTCCCGAAAGCGGGTTCATAGATCTGGCTTGTCAGCAAACCGCCCTGCTGCATCTGCCGGGCCACATCATAGCCTGCCCCATCGAGCAGGATCACACCCGCCAAACGGCCCATGTCGGCTTTGAGCCAGGCAGGGTCGGTCCCGACCAGTGCGGCCAGATGGGCCCCGGCGCTATGCCCCATGACGATGATGCGGTCGGGATCGATGCCCAGTGAGCCGGCCTCGCGGGTCAGCTTGGCGATGGCGGCTGCAACATCGGCCGCCTGCTGTTCCACCGGGGCGTCGGGCAGCAACCGGTAACCGATCGAGGCAAAGGCCCAGCCCTGGTCGTTGAAAAACTCCGGCTTCTGCTGGACCATGCCCTTGCTGCCGTTGCGCCAGCCTCCGCCGTGGACGTAGACCAGCAGCGGATAGCCCTGGGCTGGGCGAACCGCATCGGGCGTGTACAGATCGATCTTCTGCACCGCGTCGGTGCCATAAGCGATCGGCTTCGCTCTTGCGGTGGTATCGGCATCGGTGTCGGTCTGGCGCATCCGCTGCGCCATGGCCTTGGCCATCTGCGCCTTGCACTGGCCGGACAAGGCGTCGCGCTTCTCGCGCAGGCATTCGCGGATTTCGCGTCGGTTCATCCCGCACAGCTGGACGACTTCGCGCCGACACTCGCGCGACAGCATCCGCTCGCGGCCACCAGCCTGTTGCGCTGCGACCGATGTGGCGACTGCGCCGGTCAGAAGAAGGGTGATAAGCGTGCTTGTCTGCATGGTCCTGTCCCTCCAGCCCTTGCCTTGCTGGCAGAATGCCGGTTTGGTCGGCCCGTCGTCCATTCTCGAAGTGCATTAAATTGTATCACAGCCGGGCGGTACGGGCTGGACGCCGCCGCCTCGCGTCACTAGGACGGCCCGGCTTTGCGCGCGGCCATTTCGTGCGCTTTCCATCGAACAAAGGTGTGGTTTCGTGGCCAATGTAACCGTGATCGGTGCCCAGTGGGGCGATGAAGGCAAAGGCAAGATTGTCGACTGGCTGGCGGAGCGCGCCGATGCGGTCATCCGCTTCCAGGGCGGACATAATGCCGGGCATACGCTGGTGATCGGCGAAAAGGTGTTCAAACTGTCGCTGCTGCCCTCGGGTATTGTGCGCGGCACGTTCAGCGTGATCGGCAACGGCGTTGTGCTCGATCCCTGGGCGCTGCGCGATGAAGTCGAGAAGCTTCGCGGGCAGGGCGTGGACATCACCCCGGAAAATCTGGCAATTGCCGACAATTGCCCGCTCATCCTGCCCTTCCACCGTGATCTCGACGCGCTGCGCGAGGATGCCAGCGGCCAGGGCAAGATCGGCACCACCCGTCGCGGGATCGGCCCGGCCTATGAGGACAAGGTTGGACGCCGCGCAATCCGCGTGTGCGATCTGGCGCACCTCGATTCGCTCGATCCGCAGCTTGATCGCCTGTGCGCGCACCACGACGCGCTGCGCGCCGGGTTCAACGAACCGCCTATCGACCGGACACAGCTGCTGGCCGAACTGGCCGAAATCGCCCCGTTCGTGCTGCAGTTCGCGCAGCCGGTGTGGAAGCGCTTGGGCGAAATCCGCCGCGCTGGCGCCCGGATGCTGTTCGAAGGCGCACAGGGCGTGCTGCTCGATGTCGATCACGGCACCTATCCGTTCGTCACCTCGTCGAACACCATCACCGGCTCCGCCTCGGGCGGCAGCGGCCTGGGACCGCAGGCCAGCGGCTTCGTGCTGGGCATCGTCAAGGCATACACCACGCGCGTCGGTTCCGGTCCGTTTCCCACGGAACTGGAGGATGAAATCGGCCAGCGGCTCGGAGAGCGCGGTCATGAATTCGGCACCGTCACCGGGCGCAAGCGCCGCTGCGGCTGGTTCGATGCGACCCTGGTCCGCCAGAGCTGCGCGGTGGCCGGCGTCACCGGCATTGCGCTGACCAAGCTCGACGTGCTCGACGGATTCGACAAGCTGAAGATCTGCACCGGCTATCGCCTCAACGGCAAGGTGCTGGATTATTTCCCCGCGCACGCAGGCGATCAGGCGGCGGTCCAGCCGATTTACGAGGAAATGGACGGCTGGCACGAATCCACCGCAGGCGCGCGCAGCTGGGTTGACCTGCCCGCGCAGGCCATCAAGTATATCCGCCGGGTCGAGGAATTGATTCAGTGCCCGGTCGCACTGGTGTCCACCTCGCCCGAACGTGAGGATACCATCCTGGTTCGCGATCCGTTCGCGGACTGAGGAGCGCGAAACGGGGGGAAAGCTGCGATGTCCGAAGACGGGCCAATGCCATTTGGGGACTGGCCCGCGCCGCACACGGCGGCGCTGACGATTGTCGCGGATCTGCCTGAAACTGCCCGGCTGATCGAGGCTGCGGGATGGCCGGTCACGGCGGCAAGTGAAGCGGTTGCATCCGCGCGACTCTATGCCGCTGACTGGCGCGTCGCCGTTCCGGCGGATGCCGGCCTGTCTGCGTTGCCTGCAGATTGCGGGCTGCTGGTGCTCGTCAGCCTCGAGACGATCGATGCTGCTGACGCGATGCTGCACGGGCACGATGCGCGCTGTGTGTTCGATGGTGCTCCGGCTACGATAGCCGCCGAACTGGCGGACCTTGCCGCGATCGTAGGTAGCCGTGTCGCCTCTGATCCCAACAGCGGCGAGCGCGCGCGGTTGCAGGCGATGGCAGCAGAGCTTGCCCGGCTGGCCGAGCAGTTGGGATCGCTGTCGTCCAACCTGGATACGGACGACCCCGAAGAAGCCCTGGCCGAACACGCGCAGGATTACCGAGCCGAAGCGCCCGAAGATCGCGCACCGGCCACCCCGCCCAGTCCGCAGCGCATTCGCCATCTCATCAGCATGCGGCGGCTGCGCGACCGGTTCTTCAGCCCCGATCTGTTTGCCGATCCGGCCTGGGATATCCTGCTCGATCTGTCCGCTTCCCGGCTGGAGGGGCGATCGGTTTCGGTCTCGAGCCTGTGCATCGCTGCGGCTGTTCCGCCCACGACTGCGCTGCGCTGGATCCGGATGATGACCGATCAGGGGTTGCTCGAGCGCCGCGCCGACAGTGCCGATGCACGCCGGATGTTCGTCGATATCGCCGATGCTGCGTTCGACCGTGTTTCGGGCTGGTTTGCCCTGGTCGATTCGCGCGGAGGATTGGGCGTTTGACCCGTTCGGGGCACGATCACTTGGCAGACCGCCCGGTTCTGCCTAACTTGCCAGCATGACCAGCCCGTTCACCGAACTGAACGACCGCGCGCGCGACGTTTTCCGCATCGTGGTGGAAAGCTATCTGGATACCGGCATGCCGGTGGGATCGCGGACCATTTCCAAATCCGCCACGGTCAACTTGTCGCCGGCGTCGATCCGCAACGTGATGCAGGATTTGGAGGAGCTTGGGCTGCTCGCCGCGCCGCACACCAGCGCGGGTCGCATGCCCACCGAGCAGGGCCTGCGGCTGTTTGTCGATGGCATGATGCAGGTGGCCGAACCCTCGCAGGAAGAGCGCGCCGCGATCGAAAAGCAGCTCGAGAGTGCAGGGCCTATCGAGGCGGCCCTGGCTGCCACCACACAGGCGCTGTCCGGGCTGTCGGCCTGCGCCGGCATCGTCATGGTGCCGCGGCGCGAGCCGGTGCTGCGGCAGATGAATTTCGTTCGCCTGTCCGACACCCAGGTTCTGGCGGTTCTGGTCGGCCATGACGGCAGCATCGAAAATCGGGTGCTGCAGATCGACCGCAGGGTGACCGAATCCATGCTGGTGCGGGCGGGCAATTTCATCACCGCGCGGCTTTCGGGGCGCAGCCTGTCGCAGGCGCTCGCGATGCTGGAGGCAGAGATCAGCACCGAGCGTGTGGCGCTCGACATGGCCAGTTCCGATCTGGTGCGGCGGGGACTGGCCTTGTGGTCGCGCGATGGTTCGGATCGCCCTGTGCTGATCGTGCGCGGCCAGGCCAATCTGCTCGACAACGATGCGGTCGCCGATCTCGAACGCGTGCGCCGTCTGCTCGATGAGCTTGAAGCGATGCAGGACATTGCCCATCTTCTTGATAGCGCGCGCGAAGCAGCATCGGCCCGGATCTTCATCGGCGCGGAAAACAAATTGTTTTCGCTTTCCGGGTCATCCGTGATAGCGGCGCCCTATCGTGACGGCGAAGGCCGTGTTGTGGGCGTGGTCGGGGTTATTGGTCCCACTCGCCTCAACTATGCGCGTATTGTGCCCATGGTGGACTTTACCGCGCAGAGCCTAACCCGATTGTTGAAATGAGCAGGAACACCGTGATCCACGACGAAACCGAAACGCAGAAGAATGCCAACGCCGAAACCGATGCCGGGCAGACGCTCGATGCAGAGGCCGCTGCCGAACTGGAGGGCGTGCCCGATAGCCTGAAGCAGCAGGGTGACGACCAGACCGGTCTGGAAGAGCGCATCGCAACGCTGGAGGCGCAGCTCGCCGAGGCGAAGCAGGATGTGCTTTACGCCCGTGCCGACACGCAGAATGTCCGACGCCGTCTGGAAAAGGAGGCGCAGGACGCCCGCGCTTATGCCGCCACCGGCTTTGCTCGTGACATCCTGTCGGTGTCTGACAACCTGGCGCGCGCGCTGCAGCTGATCCCCGAGGATCTGCGCGAGGACGAGAAGTGGAAGGGCTTGGTCGTTGGCCTAGAAGCCACCGGTCGCGAGCTCGACAATGTCTTTTCCAAGCACAGCATTTCGCGGATTGCCGCGATCGGCTTGCCACTCGATCCCAACCAGCATCAGGCGATGATCGAACTGCCCAGTGCCGAAGTCGAACCCGGCACCGTGGTGCAGGAACTTCAGGCTGGCTACATGATCAAGGACCGCCTGCTGCGGCCCGCCCTGGTTGCGGTGGCCAAGAAGCCCGATTGAGCCTTCAGGGCTAGACCGGAAACGGTAATATCTGCCGGTAGGTGGCGAGCGGTGGCGCACCCGGCACCCCGCCGCCCTGCCGGATCAGAAAGGCATGGCGGACGAGTTCCGCCTGCTGTTCCAGCCCGTATTTGGCAAAGCGCTGGCCGGGCTTGATCGCATAATCATAGCGGCAGAACGGGTGGCGTTTCAGCGGCAGGAAAATGCCCTGCTGATATTGCCAGACATGCACCATCTCGTGGATGAAAAGCCCCTGGCGCGACAGGCTGGCGCAGCTGAAATCGTCGCAATAGGCGGTGCCGCCGGGGTGGAAGTGGATATGGCCCATCGGCGCCATGATGGTGCGGCGAGGCTGGAAGAAAATCCACTTCTTCAGCCGTATCCGCACCTTGTCATAGGCAATCGTGTTGCCGAACACTGACCGCGCCAGATCGATCTCTTTCGCGGCCAATGGCCTGTCGATGGGCATTCGACCCATTAATGCGCCATACCATCTTCGGGCTTGATCGCATTGAGCTTGGCATCGACCGCGATCTTGTCGCCATTGGAGAACGAGAAGACGAACTCGGCCTTGCCAGCCTTGATAGCGCCTGGATCGATACCCCAGACCATCACATGCTTGCCGCCGGGTTCAAACTCCACATTGCCGCGCTCGGGCACGGCAACGGCCGTGATCGGCTTCATCATCGACATGCCGTTTTCCTCGACGGTCTCGTGCATCTCGAGCCGCAGGATGCTGGGCGAGTTGATCGATCGCAGCACGGTATCCGTCGGCCCGCCCCGAATCGTGAAATAGAGCACCGAGGGATTGTCCTTGACCGGTGACAGTTGGACATTGGCCTTTTCCACCAGCAGCTGCGCGGGCGGCTGGCAAGCTGCCAGCAGCGCGAGCGCGACCCCCAGCAACACCAGATAGACTGAACGCACCATCGGGATTTCCTCCTGCTTGCCATGTGCCGAATTTGGCCAGTCGGGCCTTGAGGGTGATGTAGATACTGCGATGCCTTGTGCCAAGCGAAAGCAACCCTATATCCGCCATCGGGGACGGAATTGCCGGATGCTTGGGGGCATGAAGGCGGTTCGTATTCTTTCATCTGCATATCGAAAGTTACGTGGGAAAAGCATTATGGCAAAAGTAATCGGTATCGACCTTGGCACCACCAACAGCTGCGTGTCCGTCATGGACGGCGACAAGCCCAAGGTTATCGAAAATTCCGAAGGCGCGCGCACCACGCCGTCGATCGTCGCGTTCACCAAGGATGGTGAGCGGCTGGTCGGCCAGCCGGCCAAGCGCCAGGCGGTGACCAATCACGAGAGCACCATTTTCGCGGTCAAGCGTTTGATCGGTCGTCGGTTCGACGATCCGCTGACCAAGAAGGACATGGAGCTGGTGCCTCATGGCATCGTCAAGGGAAGCAACGGTGACGCGTGGGTCCATGCGGGCGGCAAGGATTACTCGCCGGCTGAAATCAGCGCCTTCACGCTGCAGAAGATGAAGGAAACCGCCGAGAGCTATCTGGGCGAGACCGTCACGCAGGCCGTCATCACGGTTCCGGCGTACTTCAATGACGCCCAGCGTCAGGCAACCAAGGATGCAGGCCGCATCGCTGGCCTTGAAGTGCTGCGCATCATCAACGAGCCGACGGCTGCGGCGCTGGCTTATGGCCTCGACAAGAACGACGGCAAGACCATCGCGGTTTATGACCTTGGCGGCGGCACGTTCGACATCTCGATCCTCGAGATCGGCGATGGCGTGTTCGAGGTGAAGGCCACCAACGGCGACACGTTCCTGGGTGGTGAAGATTTCGACTCCAAGCTCGTCGAATTCCTCGCCGAAGACTTCAAGAAGTCCGAGGGCATCGACCTCACCAAGGACAAGCTGGCTCTGCAGCGTCTGAAGGAAGCGGCAGAAAAGGCGAAGATCGAACTGTCGTCGGCGCAGACGACCGAAGTGAACCTGCCATTCATCACCGCCGACCAGAACGGTCCGAAGCATCTGGTCAAGATGATCAGCCGCTCGGACCTCGAAAAGCTCGTCGCCGACCTGATCAAGCGCACTCTTGACCCGTGCAAGAAGGCGCTGGAAGACGCAGGTCTCAAGGCCTCCGACATCGACGACGTCGTGCTCGTCGGCGGCATGACCCGCATGCCGCGCGTGCGCGAAGTGGTGAAGGAGTTCTTCGGCAAGGAACCGCATACCGGCGTCAACCCCGATGAAGTCGTTGCCATGGGCGCGGCCATCCAGGCAGGCGTTCTGCAGGGCGACGTCAAAGACGTGCTGCTGCTCGACGTGACCCCGCTGTCGCTGGGCATCGAAACACTGGGCGGCGTGTTCACCCGCATGATCGACCGCAACACCACGATCCCGACCAAGAAGTCGCAGACCTATTCGACCGCTGATGACAACCAGCAGGCCGTGACGATCCGCGTCTTCCAGGGCGAGCGTGAAATGGCGGCGGACAACAAGCTGCTGGGTCAGTTCGATCTGGTCGGCATTCCGCCTGCACCGCGCGGCGTGCCGCAGATCGAGGTCACGTTCGACATCGACGCCAACGGCATCGTCAACGTTTCGGCCAAGGACAAGGGCACCGGCAAGGAGCAGGTGATCCGTATCCAGGCATCGGGCGGCCTCAGCGACGCCGATATCGACCAGATGGTCAAGGATGCCGAGCGCTTTGCCGAGGAAGACAAGAAGCGCCGTGAGGCGGCCGAGGCGAAGAACAACGCCGAAAGCCTGCTGCACAGCACCGAAAAGCAGCTGGAAGAGCATGGCGACAAGGTCGATGCTGCGATCAAGGGCGAGATCGAAGCTGCGATTGCGGAGCTCAAGACCGCGATCGAGGGTGGCGAGCCCGATGCGATGAAGACCAAGACCGAGGCACTGGCGCAGGCAGCAATGAAGCTGGGTCAGGCGATTTACGAAAAGGAACAGGCTGCGGCAGCCTCTCCGGCGGCTGATGCCGCTCCGGCTGAGGACAATGTCGTCGACGCCGAGTTCTCGGAAGTTGACGGCGACACGAAAAACTGATTGCCGGATTGATGACCGACGGTTTGGCCGGGCGGGATAGCGGGGCAGGTATGGCATCGGTCATGCCCGCCGCGCCGTCCCGCCCGGTCGCTGCATGATGAATCGCGACCCATGACCATGACCATAGCCAAAGATTATTATGAGCGGCTTGGCGTCTCGCGCACTGCCGACGACGCCACGCTCAAATCCGCCTATCGCAAGCTCGCGATGCAGTGGCACCCTGACCGCAACCCGGGCGATGCCGACGCGGAAGCGCGGTTCAAGGCGATCAGCCAGGCCTATGACTGCCTGAAGGACCCGCAAAAGCGCGCGGCCTATGACCGGTTCGGGCCAGAGGCCTATGAGAACGGCATGTCGGGCGGTGGTGGTGGACGCGGCGGCGCTGAGGGCTTTTCAGACCTTGGGGATATCTTCGACACCATCTTTGGCGGCGGCTTTGGTGGCGCGGGCGGACGTCGCGGTCCGGCGCGCGGTGCCGATCTGCGCTATGACATGGAAATCTCGCTGGAGGAGGCCTATCACGGCAAGGCCAGCGAGATCACGATCGATGTCGCGGCGACCTGCGAGACCTGCGATGGCAAGGGTGCCGAGCCCGGCACCAAGGTGCGCACCTGCAACCTGTGCGGTGGCAGCGGCAAGATGCGCGCGCAGCAGGGCTTTTTCGTGGTCGAGCGCACGTGCCCCAATTGTCACGGCAGCGGCCAGGTCATCGAGAACCCCTGTCGCACCTGTCGCGGCGAAGGCCGGGTCGACAAGCAGCAGACGCTGTCGGTCGATATTCCGCCGGGCGTCGATAACGGCACCCGTATCCGCCTGACCGGCAAGGGAGAGGCTGGCCCCAAGGGATCACCCCCGGGCGATCTGTACATCTTCATCCACGTCTCGCGGCATCGCATCTTCGAGCGTGACGGCACGACGTTGATCACGCGCTGCCCGATCAGCATCACAACCGCGGCTCTGGGTGGCGAGCTGGAAATTCCGGGCCTCGACGGCAAGCGTCATCGCATTACCATTCCCGCCGGCATCCAGTCGGGCAAGCAATTGCGCCAGCGCGGTGCGGGCATGCCGGTGCTGCAGGGCCGGGGCACCGGCGACATGGTCATCCAGATCGATGTCGAAACGCCGACCAAGCTGTCTGCCCGCCAGAAGGAACTGCTGCGCGAGTTCCAGGCGACCGAAACGGGTCAGGAAAGCCCGGAGAGCACCGGGTTCTTCGCCAAGCTCAAGGAAATGTGGGACGGGATCGGCGAATAGGGGGCGTTTTGCCCCCTATCGGGATCGAAGGTCAGATATCCTGCGTCAGCCGCCCGTAAAGCTCTGGCCTGCGATCGCGGAAGAAGCCCATGCCGGCGCGGTGCTTGCGCGCCCGGGCAAGATCGAGCGTCGCCACCAGCACCCCGGTTTCCTCCGCGCCATATTCCAGCACCAGATCGCCCCATTCGTTGGTGACGAAGCTGTGGCCATAGAATTCCTGCTGGCCTTCTACGCCGATGCGGTTGCTGGCGATGACCGGCATGCAGTTCGACACCGCATGGCCTTGCATTGCGCGCCGCCACATCCGGCTGGTTTCAAGATCGGCGTCATAAGGCTCTGATCCGATCGCGGTCGGATAGAACAGCAATTCTGCGCCCATCAGCGCCATCGCGCGCGCGGTTTCCGGATACCATTGGTCCCAGCAGATGCCGACGCCAATGCGTGTTCCGACCACATCCCACACCTTAAAGCCGGTGTTGCCGGGGCGGAAATAGTATTTTTCCTCATAGCCCGGTCCGTCCGGGATATGGCTCTTGCGATAGACGCCCAGGATTTCGCCGTCAGGATTGATCATCGCCAGCGAGTTATAATAGTGCGGCCCGTCGCGCTCGAAAAAGCTGGTCGGGATCGCGACCTTGAGTTGCTTTGCAAGCTTTGCCATCGCGCGCACCGATGGGTGCTCCGATGTAGGATGCGCCGTTGCGAACAGCGCTTCGTCCTCGACCTGGCAGAAATATGGCCCCTCGAACAGTTCGGGCGGCAGGATGATCTGTGCGCCTCTTTCGGCTGCAAATGCGACGAGGTCCGTCACCGCCTCGATATTCTCGGGCGTGCTGGCGCCCAGGGTGAGCTGCAAGGCGGCAACGGTAATCTCGGTCATGGGGCGAACTTACTTCTTCTTGAACAACAGGGTCATGCGGTCGGATTCACCAATCGCGGCATATTTGTCGCGATCCACGTCCTTGAGTGCATAGTTGGGCGGAAGCGTCCATACGCCGCCGGGATAATCCGCGCTGTCCTTTGCGTTGGCGTTGATCTCGCTCTTGCCGGCCAGCACGAAGCCGTGCTTTTCGAACATCGCGATGACATCGGCTTCCTTGAGGTAGCCCTTGGAGCCATCGACATAGTCGGCAGGCGCGTTCGCCTTGGCGCGGTGCTGTTCGACGCCGATCATGCCGCCGGGCTTGAGCATGGTGTGCATCGCATCCAACTCGCTGCCCAGGATACCCCAGCGGTTCATGTTGTGCAGCATGCGGAAGATGAGAATGCGGTCGACCTTGCCGGCGAGCTCTGCCGGCACGGCGTTGGTGACATGGGCGTGGATCTTGTCGGTAGCGATGCCGGTCGCCTTGGCCGCGCGTTCAGGATAGGCAGTCGGAAATGCCGCCATCTGCGCCTTGCGCTGTTCGTTGAACGCCGGTGCGACGGGCGATACGCCGAGCGCCACATATTTGCCGCTGGTGATGGTCAGCGGTGCCAGGATCTTGGTGTACCAGCCGGCATCAGCGGCATATTCGGCGACCACCATGTTCGGCGCGACCTGGAAGAATTCGAGCGTTTCCTTGGGATGGCGGTACTTGTCGCGCGCCTTGTCTTCGCCGCGCAGATCGGCAGCCACCGCCGCGTCGATCGCGGACGAGGCGCTGGCGGTTTCGGCTTCGGCAGCAAGGGCCGGCGCAGCGGCGAGCATGGGCAGGGCAGTGCCCGCAATCAGGGCAGGGATTATCAGATGGCGCATGGGGCAATCCTCTTGTGGTGTGGTTCGGGGAATATAGGTAGCCTGGATAATGCGGCTATACCCGCGCCATCAAAACCGATCAATCAAGCTGCGGCATCTGCTGGCTGGCGCAATGGAAGCTGCCGCCGCCCGCCAGCACTGCGTCCGCGCGCAGACCGATGGTGCGGCGATCCGGGAAGCACGCCGCGATAGCATCGACCGCAAGGCCATCCGATGCACCCCCATAAACCGGCACCACCACCAGATGGCTGGTGATGGCGAAATTCATATGGCTGGCGGGCTGGATCTTGATCTCGCCTTCGGCATCGGTCCGCTCGACCAGCCCCGGCGAGGGGATGGGGACCACCGTCAGCCCGAAGGCTTCCGCGCGCCGGCGAGCATCGGCATAAATGGACGCATTGGGGTCATCTGGCCCGGCCGCCACCGGCAGCGCCAGCGTGCCTGGAGCCACGAACCTCGCCAGGTTGTCGACATGCCCGTCGGTGTGATCGTTGATCAGCCCATCGCCCAGCCACAACAGCCGTTCAATGCCCAGGTCGCGGTTCAGCCTTGCCTCGATCTCCTTGCGCGTCAGATGCGGGTTGCGATTGGGGTTGAGCAGGCACTGTTCGGTGGTGACGCCAAGGCCTGTGCCATCGACATCGATCGCACCGCCTTCGAGCACCCAGTCCGCCCTGGCTGAGGGCAGCGCGGCCTCATTAGCCAACGCCGCTCCGATTTCGGGATCGCCGGGCATCACATATTTGCCGCCCCAGCCATTGAAGCCGAACAGCTGCGCCTGCAGCTCGCCCTTAGCATCGCGCACCACCAACGGCCCGGTGTCGCGCAGCCAGATGTCGCCATAGCTGTGGATGCGGATATCGACCGCATCGCCGGTCAGCGCGCGTGCCAACGCGGCGTGATCTTCATCCGGGCACACCAGACGCGCGGATTGACCGCTTTCGGCCACGGCGCGCGCAAAGGCCGCGATCTCGCTCTGGGCTGAGCCCAGAAAGCCTTGCCACTCATCGGCAAGTTGCGGAAAACCAATCCACAACCATTGCTGCGCGCACCATTCGGGGGGCATCTTCTGAGTCATAGGTTCAGCTCACTTCCCGTAGATCACTGGCCCGCACGGCTCTGGTCACGGATGGCGCGGAATTCGTCGCCCTCGACCCAGTTGGGCCAGCTCTGCGACATCGCCAGGCTGCGCCCGACGCGGTAGTAAAGCGAAAGGTCAGCCATCACGCCCGACCAGTCCCAGTCGGGATTATATTCGTCCTTGGGGCCATGATAGCGGTTGACGGTATAGTCCTTGGCGGCGGCCTCGCCTGCAGCCTTGCCACCCTTCACCAGATCGTCGCCGCCATCGATATACAGCATCGGCACGCCCTCTTTCGCGAGGCTAAAATGGTCGGATCGGTAATAATAGCCGTTCTGCGGCATCGCATCGGCCTCTGCCACGCGGCCCTCGGACGTGAGCGCGGCGGCGAGGAATTCGTCGAGCTGCGACTTGCCCTTGCCGACCACGGTGACGTTCTTCGATCGGCCCGCCATCATGAACGCATCCATGTTGATGCCGCCCACGGTCTGCGCCAGCGGATAGATCGGGTTCTGTCCGTAAAAGGCAGAGCCGAGTAGTCCCGATTCCTCTGCGGTGACGGCAAGGAACACAATGCTGCGGTCGGGCGCACCGTCCTTGGCGAATGTTTCGGCCAGAGCCACCAGCGCTGCCGTACCCGTCGCATTGTCGACCGCACCATTGCAGATGTCATCGCCGTCGGCTGCAGGCTTGCACCGTCCCAGATGATCCCAGTGCGCGGTGTAGAGCACATATTCGTCGGGACGCTTGGCGCCCGGCAGAATGCCGATGATATTGTTCGAGAAAGTCGTTTCGATCGCGTTGGCAAAGGAGACCGAGGCCTTGACGCCCAATGGCACGGCCTTGAAGCCCTTGCGCTTGGCCGCCGCGCTGAGCGTCGCCAGATCCTGCCCGGCGCTGGCCAGCAGCTTTTCTGCTGCGTCCTTCTGAATCCAGCCATTGGCCTGGGTCTGGCTGGCACCCTTGTCGGCGCTCTGCGCAAAGAACTGCGGACCGGTCCAGCTCGATTCGATCACGCCCCAGCCATAAGCGGCGGGCACGGTATCATGCACGATCAGCGCGGCAGCGGCACCTTGGCGCGCGGCTTCCTCGTATTTGTAGGTCCAGCGGCCATAATAGGTCATCGCCTTGCCACCGAATTCGCCCCTGAGGTCGGCGCTGTCATAATCGGGGTCGTTGACTAGGATGACCACCGTCTTGCCGCGGACATCGAGCCCGGCATAGTCGTTCCAGCCCTTTTCCGGCGCGTTGATGCCATAGCCGACGAAGACGACGTCGCTATCGGCGATGTCGATGCTGGCGGCCTCGCGATAGGTGCCGATCACCATGTCCTTGCCATAGTCGAACGACAAAGGCGTCTTGCCGCCAGTGATGGCGAGCGGGCTGTTCTTGCCCGCCTCGATGCTGACCAGAGGCACCTGCTGCACCCAGCTGTCGCCATTGCCGGGCTTCAGGCCTGCCTTGGCAAATCTCTCGGTCAGCAGCGCGATTGTCTTCTGTTCACCGACGCTGCCGGGCGCCCGGCCTTCAAACTCGTCAGACGACAGCATCCGTGTGACGTCCTGCATCGTAGCTTGCGATACCGGTTTCGCAGCGACATCGGGAATATCGAGCGACCGCGCCTGCTGGGCGTGGACAGGGTTGGCGGCCATCAATGCCAGCGGTGCCGCAGCAAATTTGAACAGGGTCTTGAGGGTCATGGGCGCTCTTTTCGCAGAAATGGGGAGTGGGCGAGGCAAAGCGCCGCCTTGTGGCCGTGTTTGCCATCCTCAGCGCGCGCAGGCAAGCGCGGCTGTTTCCGGCCAGGCGACGCATGCTTGTGAAATGCAACGAAATTCCTTAACGCTGGTTTCGGAATTAACATGTGTCAATGACGGGCGCTCGATCGATGCTGCGAGTCTTTCCCCGCCAGCCTTAGAGTTCAAGAAGGTCAGGCCTGCATTTCATGGCGTTTGACAGCTCCGCAGACGCCGCGCCAGAGGCCGCAACGCCACTGGACGATGATGCGTTCAAGTCTCAGCTCGCGGCGCTGATCCCCCATTTGCGCGCCTATGGCCGGTCGCTCAGTGGCAATCGTGATGTCGCGGACGACCTTGTGCAGGATACGATGCTCAAGGCCTGGGCAGCGCGTGGCCGGTTTTCGGCTGGCACCAACATGCGCGCCTGGACGTTCATCATCCTGCGCAACTCGTTCCTGTCGCAGCGCAGGCGCGCGCGCTTCACCACCGAATGGGATGATGTCGTCGCCGATCGCATTCTGTCCATGCCGGCAGGGCAGGGCGACCAGCTCCATCTCGCCGATGTCCAGCGGGCACTGATGCAGCTCCCCGAAAGCCAGCGCGAGGCATTGATCCTCGTCGGCGCCGGGGGCTTTTCCTATGAGGAAGCCGCCGACATCTGCGGCGTGGCGCTGGGCACGATCAAGAGCCGGGTCGCGCGGGGCCGCTCGGCATTGTCGGCTCTGATCGAAGAAACGGTGGCAAGCGAAGGGCGCGGGGAACGCACCGCCGATCCGATGGCTGCGATCATGGCTGATGTCGACAGGGTCAGCGGCGGCCTGCCGGGCCGGGTGGATGACGACGACTGATCTGCTGGCAGCGGCGGCAGCGATTGCCTATCGATCGGTCGGGGGCTAGCACCGCAGCCGATGACAGCTCAGACCTCCTTTGCCGATGCCGCGCGTCGCGCACGCACCCACGCCCCGTTTCTGGCTTCTGCGATGGACCGCAATCCCGGCCTGATCGAGAGGCTTGAGGCGCAAGGCCTCGATCAAACGCTGACATGGATAACCCAGGCATTCGGTGACGCTGGCGTGTCGGAGGCGCTGCGACGGCGGAAGAACGCCCTGGCGCTGGTGCTGGCGATCGGCGATCTGGCAGGGGTGTTGACGGTCGATGAAGTGACCCGCCACCTTTCCGATTTCGCCGATCAGGCGCTCGACGCCTCGCTCGCCGATGTGTTCGCTCGCCGGACGCCCGATGCGCCGGTGCAGGGCTTTGCGGTGATCGCATTGGGCAAGCATGGCGGGCAGGAGCTGAACTACTCGTCGGATATCGACCCGATCTTCATCTACGACCCCGAAACCCTGCCATGCCGATCGCGCGAGGACCCCGCCGATGGCGCACAGCGGATCGCGCGGCAGCTGATCGACATGATGAGCCAGCGCGACGGCCATGGCTATGTCTTCCGCATGGACTTGCGGCTGCGCCCCGCCGCCGAGGTGACGCCGCTGGCGATCCCCGTCGATGCTGCGCTGTCGCATTATGAATCGCAGGCACTGACATGGGAGCAGGCCGCCTTCATCCGGTCTCGTGCGGCGGCGGGTGATCGCAGGCTGGGCGGCTATTTTATGGATTCGCTGCGCCCCTTCATCTGGCGCCGGTCGCTCGACTTCGGCACGATCGACGAGATCGCATCGCTGACCCGCCAGATCCGCGACCATTACAACAAGGGTCAGGTTCTGGGCCCCGGCTTCGATCTCAAGCGCGGACGCGGCGGCATTCGCGAGGTCGAGTTCTTCACCCAGGCGCACCAGCTGATCCATGGCGGCCGCGATCCCGCGCTGCGCGTGCGCTCGACGCTGGATGCGCTGGCGGCGCTGGCCGGGCAGGGGATCGTGCCTGCGGACGAGGCCGATCTGCTGGCGCGGCATTATCGTTCGCTGCGCACCTTCGAGCACCGGTTGCAGATGATCGACGACCAGCAGACGCACAGCCTGCCGCTGGATCAGGCCGCGATGGACAATGTCGCGTGGCTGCACGGGCTGGCCGATGGCGCGGCGATTGTTGCCGCGTTGCGCACGGTGACGGGCGATGTCGCGGTGATCTATGACGGGCTCATCGCTTCACAAAAGGCGAGCGAGGATGGCGCCGCGATCACTCTGAGCAACGATCCCGAATTGCTCGCCGAGGCTTTGGCGGGAGCCGGGCTGGCCGAGCCAGAGGCGCTGGCATCACGGGTCCAGGCATGGCGCGGTGGCGCGGTGCGGGCGCTACGCAGTGCGGCGGGACGCAAGGCATTCGAGGAAGTGCTGCCGGCGCTGCTGGCGGCCTTTGCCGATGCCCCGGATCAATCCGCTGCGCTCAACCGCTTTGACGATGTGCTGCGCCAGCTGCCCAGCACGGTGAACGTGTTCCGGTTGCTGCAGGCCCGCCCTGCGTTGATGCAGACCCTGGTCGATGTGCTGAGCCATGCGCCGACATTGGCCGAATCTTTGGCGCGGCGCGGAGACTTGCTCGATGGCCTCATCGACGCCAGCGCCTTCGATCTGGTCGGCAGTGTCGAGGCCATCGTCCAGCGGCTGTCGCGCGAGGAGCCGGGGGACGACTATCAGCAGCGGCTCGATGCCGTTCGGGTGCGGGTGGGCGAAATGCGGTTCGCGCTTGGCGTCCAGCTGATCGAGGGCAAACATGACCCGGTGGAGATCGCCGGCGGCTATGCCCGGGTGGCCGAGGCTGCGATTGTCCGACTTGCCGATTGCGCGATCAGCGAGTTCATCGCCGTGCATGGCCATATGCCCGATAGCGAGCCTGTTATCCTGGCGCTGGGCCGGCTGGGCGGCGGGGCACTGACCCACGCATCGGACCTTGACCTCATCTTCCTGTTCAGTGGCGAGATCGGCGGTGAATCCGATGGCCGGCGGCCGCTGGGCAGCACCCAATATTACAACCGGCTGGCGCAGCGGATCATCGCAGCGCTGAGCGTGCCCACGGCGGCAGGGGCCTTGTACGAGGTTGATACCCGGTTGCGGCCCAATGGCGCGCAGGGGTTGCTCGCCGTATCTTTTGCCAGCTTCGATGAATATCAGCGCAGCCAGGCGTGGACATGGGAGCATATGGCCCTGTGCCGGGCGCGGGTGGTTTATGGATCGGACGAGAGCCGACAGCGGTTGGAGGGCATCATCGGTGACGTGCTGCATGCTCCGCGCGATCGCGCACAGACGCTTGCTGATGCATTGAAGATGCGCAGCGACATGGCGGCGCACAAGAAGCCTTTGGGTCCGCTCGATGTGAAGCTGCTTCCCGGCGGGCTGGTCGACATCGAGTTCATCGTCCACACGCTTCAGCTGACCCACCACACCGGCTTCGATCCGGATCTGCGCATGGCCATAGCGCTGTTGATTCAGGCAGGGCTGGCCGATCCCTTGCTGGGCGATGCGCACGATCTGATGGCGCGTCTGTTGATCACGCTCCGGCTCGTCGCTCCCGATTGTGCGGTTCCGCCTCCGGCCAGCCAGGCACTGATTGCCCGGGCCTGCGGTCACGTGGATTGGGATGCGCTGCTGGAGGCGGTCGAATTGGCGCGGACCGGTGTTCAAACCGCATGGCAGCACCTATTTGGGGCCGAACCGTCCGCAGAGTGAGAAGGACAAGACGATGACCGATATTGGCGACAGCATTCCCCCGGTGGCACTGACCCGGCCCGATGGCAGCAGCGTATCCGCCGCTGACTATGCCGGCAGCGCCTGGGTGCTGTATTTCTATCCCAAGGACGACACGACCGGCTGCACCAAGGAAGCGCAGGAATTCAGCGCGCAGCTGGCAGCGTTCGAAGCCGCAGGCGTTCAGGTGCTGGGCGTGTCGAAGGACCCGCCGAAGAAGCATGTGAAGTTCATCGAGAAATACGCGCTCACAGTGCCGCTGGCCAGCGATGCCGAGACCGACGGACTGGCAGAGGCAATGGGCGTGTGGATCGAGAAATCGATGTACGGCAAGAAATACATGGGCATGGACCGTTCGACCTTCCTCGTCGGCAAGGACGGCAAGGTTGCCCGCGTGTGGCGCAAGGTGAAGGTCGCAGGGCATGTCGACGAAGTACTGGCAGCGGCACAGGCGCTCTGAGCGCGGTCACTTTTGATAGCGCCGGAAAAAGGGCCCGCTGCGAATCGCTGCGGGCCTTTTTCGTATCGCATGACCGAAATATGCAATCATCCGGTACGCCGAAAGGTTAACGCACGGGTGCAAACGGCCTCGGTTCGTCCTGATTCTGGCGGTTGATCAGACAGGTCGAACACCGAAAATGGCCGAAAATCGGCCTATTTGACCCACGCTAAAACGATTCAACGCGCCAGCCAGCCGGTTTAACGCTCCACCGCGCCATGTGGGTTGCAGCGCACAATCATTTACCTCTACTCACAATCCTACGAAGTCGGAGGGAAGGGGTTCCAACGATCTTTGTGTTTTTCTGCCCCGCCTCGCTTGAGGTTGCGGGAAAGAAGGACAGCCGCCATGGCCCAACGGCCAGACGTGCTGCCCGGTCAAAAGGTGCTGAATATTCATGGTCGCAACCAGAATTATCGCTACGGTCATTACCACCACCTCAGCCAGTCTGCTGTGCGCTGCATCACCCGCTCTTGCTGAAAGCAGCTCCACCGATGTCGCCGCCGTCGTTCCTTCAACGACCTCCGACAGCAGCCTGACCGCACAGGACAGCGAATTCCGCGCCTTGTTCTCCGATTGGAAATCTCTCGAAAAGCGCGACACCGGCCGGGTTTCGATCCCCTCGCGCAAGCCCGTCGACAGCTTCAAGCTCACCAGCCAGTTCGGCTTCCGCGCTGATCCGTTCGCCGGACGCCGCGCCCGCCACAAGGGCGTCGACATGGCAGGCCCGATCGGCACGCCCATTTATGCCACCGCTGACGGCATCGTCGGCCGGGCCCAGTGGGTCGGCGGCTACGGCCAGTATGTCGAACTCAACCACGGCGGTGAAATCCAGACCCGCTATGGTCACCTTTCGCAGATCCTGGTGCAGCCCAACCAGCGCGTCACCAAGGGCCAGGTCATAGGCCTGATGGGTTCGACCGGTCGCTCGACCGGCAGCCACCTGCATTATGAAGTCCGCATCGCCGGAAATTCGGTCAACCCGATGCCTTTCATCTCGTCGCGCGACTATCTGCTCGCGATCAAGGACGGCAGCCGCGTTGCCCAGGGTGGCCCCGCCGAGTAAGCCATCTCTGCGATCCCTCGAACCGATCACATCAAGCGCCGGATTTCCGGCGCTTTTTGTTCGTGCGCTGCTGAAATCTGGCGAAATCTCGTTGCTTTAATCGCGCGATTAAACAATGATGGTCGTAAAGACGGGAATCGTCCTGACACGCGCCAAACGGCGGGCGGGGCAGGTTCCTGAAGAGCAGGAGGGAATGTCGCTATGCATCCATCGATCCACGCCCAGTCACAGGGTGACAAGCCTGCGGTGATCATGGCTGGCTCCGGCCAGACGGTAAGCTACGCAGCGCTTGATCGCCGCTCCAACCAGATCGCGCAGTATCTGCGCCAGCAGGGCATCGGCATCGGTGATACCGTGGCGCTCTGCCTGGAAAATCGCGCCGAATATTTCGACATTGTCTGGGGTGCGCAGCGCGCCGGACTGATCTTTGTGGCGATTTCCAACCGGCTGACGGCGGACGAGATCGGCTACATCCTTCAGGATAGCGGCGCAAAGCTGCTGTTTACCTCGGATTATCTGAGGCCGCATCTGGAGGGCATCCGCAATGCCTGCCCGGCGACCCCGATTGTGAGCCTGGATGACGCCGCGACCCTGGCCGCGATCGATGCGATGCCCGATACGCCGATCGCCGATGAGCGCGCCGGATCGGACATGCTCTACTCGTCGGGCACCACCGGACGGCCCAAAGGCGTGCGTCTGCCGCTGCCCGAGGATGGCAATATCGCCGCCAGCAATACGCTGGTCGCGCTGGCACAGGGCGCATTCGGCTTCGGCCCGGACAGCGTCTATCTATCGCCTGCGCCGCTCTATCATGCCGCGCCGCTGCGCTGGTGCATGACCGTGCACAAGCTGGGCGGCACCGTGATCGCGATGGAGAAGTTCGATCCCGAGGCTGCGCTGGCACTGATCGAAAAGTACAAGGTCAATGTCAGCCAGTGGGTGCCGACGCATTTCACGCGGATGCTCAAGCTGCCCGAAGAGGTCCGGACGCGCTACGACGTCTCCAGCCTGAAATCCGCCGTCCATGCTGCCGCGCCGTGTCCGGTGCCGGTCAAGAAGGCTATGATCGACTGGTGGGGGCCGGTGCTGAAGGAATATTATGCCGGCACCGAAGGCAATGGCTTCACCTTCGTGTCGAGCGAGGACTGGCTGACCCATCAGGGCTCGGTCGGTCGGGCATTGCTGGGCACGATCCGAATCTGTGATGAGAGTGGCGCAGAGGTGCCTGCGCGCACCGAGGGCACGGTGTATTTCGAGGGCGGCGGCAAGTTCGAATATCACAACGATGCGGGCAAGACGCGTGAGGCAACGCATCCGCAAGGGTGGACCACGCTCGGTGATGTGGGTTGGGTCGATGAGGACGGGTTCCTCTATCTCACCGACCGCAAGAGCTTCATGATCATCTCGGGCGGGGTCAACATCTACCCGCAGGAGATCGAGAACCTGCTGGTGAGCCACCCCAAGGTCGCGGATGCGGCGGTGATCGGCGCGCCATGCCCCGACATGGGCGAACGCGTCGTGGCGATCGTCCAGCCGCTCGATCTGTCGCATGCCGGCGAGGATCTGGCGGCCGAGCTGTCGAAGTATCTGCGCGCCTCGCTTTCGGGCGTGAAGATGCCGCGTCAGATCGACTTCCGCGATGAACTGCCGCGCCACCCTACGGGCAAGCTCTACAAAAGGCTGCTGCGCGACGAATATTGGGCCGCGGCGAAAGCTGCCGAAGCGATGGCAGGAGCCTGAGCCATGGCCACCATCGCACCCGCCGCCCTGCCTCCCGAAGTTTCGGCAGCGATCGTCAACCCCACCGCCTATGGCGAGTGGAACGGTATCAAGGAAACCTTCCGCTGGGCGAGGGACAACATGCCGGTGGGGCTGGTCCAGGCAGAAGGCTATATGCCGTTCTGGGCTATCACCCGGCATGAAGACATCATGACGGTCAGCAAGGACAACCAGCGCTTTCTCAACGCGCCCAAGTCCGTGGTGCTGGGCCCGGTCGCGGTGCAGATGCTCACCCACATGATCACCGGCGGCAGCCCGCATCTGGTGCGCTCGCTGGTGACGATGGATGCGCCCGAGCACATGGACTATCGCAAGCTGACCCAAAGCTGGTTCATGCCCAAGAACCTCGCCAGCATTGAGGACAAGATCCGCGGCATCGCGCGCGCCTCGATCGATGCGATGATCGCGACCGGCGGAACATGCGACTTCGTCCATCAGGTGTCAGCACTCTATCCGCTGCACGTTGTCATGCAGATTCTCGGCGTGCCGCACGAGGACGAGCCGCTGATGCTCAAGCTGACGCAGGAGATGTTCGGCGGTGAAGACCCCGATCTGAATCGCGCCCGCTCCATCGAACTGACGCCCGAGCAGGTCACGCAGTTCGTGATCGATGCGGTGCGCGACTTCGAAGGCTATTTCATGAAGCTTGCCGCTGATCGCCGGGTCAACCCGCGCGATGATGTGGCGAGCGTCATTGCCAATGCCGTGATCGATGGCGAACCGATTAGCGATCGCAATGCGGCAGGCTATTACATCATCGTCGCGGCGGCGGGGCACGATACCACCTCCGCTTCGACCGCGGGCGCGATGTGGGCGCTGGCCAACGATCCCGAACAGTTCGCACGGATCAAGGCTGACCGCAGCCTGCTGCCCGGCCTGATCGAGGAGGCGATCCGCTGGACGACGCCGGTGCAGCACTTCATGCGGACTGCGGCGGAAGACTGCGAGATCGGCGGCCAGCAGATCGCCAAGGATGACTGGCTGATGCTGTGTTACGTCTCGGGCAACCACGATGAGCGGGTGTTCCCCGATCCTGACCGGTTCGATGCTTCGCGCGGGCCCAACCGCCATGTCGCATTTGGCGCAGGCGTCCATCAGTGCCTCGGCCTGCATCTGGCGCGGTTGGAAATGCGCATCCTGTTCGATGAACTGCTCGATCGGATTGACAGCGTCGAGCTGGCCGGGACACCCAAACGCGCGAGCAGCACTTTCGTCGGCGGGCCCAAGACCCTGCCGATCCGCTTTGTGGCACGATGAATAGATAGTGGCGCACGGCGGGCGTGGGATGTAGCCTGCGCGCCACGCCCCATATGACATAAGCCCGCGCCGCCAAGGTATCGGGCACGCTTCACAGGAAAGGAATGTTCCGATGGTTCAGCAGTACAGCGTTCTCATCAACGGCCAGCTGGAAAAGCCCGGCAAGTGGCTCGACGTCGTCAACCCGGCGAACGAGCAGGTCATCGGCCAGGTGCCCGATTGCGGCAAGGAAGAGCTGGACCGGGCGGTGGCCGCTGCGCGCGCCGCGTTCAAGACCTGGTCGAAGACCCCGATCGACGATCGCCGGGCGGTGATCATGAAGATTTCGTCGGCAATCAAGGAAAACGCCGATGAGTTGATGCGGCTGCTGACCAGCGAACAGGGCAAGCCGCATGCGCAGGCGACCGGAGAAATCTATGGCGCTGCCGGCATGGCAGCAGCCCAGTCGACGCTGAGCCTGGAAGACGAGATCAACGAGGACAGCGAAACGCGTTTGTCGCGCACCCGCCGCGTGCCGGTGGGCGTGGTCGGCGGCATCGTGCCCTGGAACTTCCCGGTGATGATGGCGGTGCAGAAGATCGTGCCCGCGCTGCTGTCGGGTTGCACGATGGTGCTCAAGCCCTCGCCGTTCACCCCGCTGGCTACGCTGCGCATCGTCGAGCTGATCGCCGATCAGGTACCTGCAGGCGTGCTCAACGTCATCACCGGTGGGGACGACCTGGGTCCGCTGATCACCGCGCATCCCGATATCGACAAGATCACCTTCACCGGCTCGACTGCGACCGGGAAGCGCGTGATGGAAACCGCCTCGAAGGACTTGAAGCGCATCACGCTGGAACTCGGCGGCAACGATGCCTCGATCGTGCTTCCCGACGCGGATGTGAAGAAGGTGGCAGAACAGCTGTTCTGGTCGAGCTTCACCAACGCGGGCCAGATCTGCGTCGCGGCCAAGCGCATCTATATCCACGAGGATATCTATGACGAGCTGTCGGCGGCGATT
Source organism: Hydrogenophaga intermedia (assembly GCA_943370475.1). Classification (GTDB taxonomy): domain Bacteria; phylum Pseudomonadota; class Alphaproteobacteria; order Sphingomonadales; family Sphingomonadaceae; genus Blastomonas. Next base: position 242,049 of record CALRRI020000001.1, on the reverse strand, counting down.
GCCGAATATGCCCGCCACGTAAAGGTGGGTGATGGTGCGGAACAGGGTACCGCCGTCGGTCCGATCCAGAACAAGAAGCAGTACGAACGCGTGCTCGAGCTGATCAAGGACGCCAAGGACAACGGCTACAAGTTCCTGGTCGGCGGCGATCACGATCCTTCGATCCCCGGCTATTACGTGCCGATCACCATTCTCGACAATCCGCCAGAGGACGCGCGCATTGTTGCCGAAGAGCAGTTCGGCCCGGTGATGCCGCTGATGAAGTTTGCGACCGTCGATGAAGCGATCGCGCGGGCCAACGCTTCGGATTACGGGCTGGCAGGCGCTGTTTGGACCAGCAACCCCGAAGAAGGCGTGCGCGTGGCCGAGCAGCTGGAAACCGGCACCGTGTGGGTGAACGAGTTCCTCCACCTCTCGCCTTTCGCACCTTTTGCCGGGCACAAGCAGTCCGGCTTTGGCGCGGAATATGGCAAGGAAGGCCTGCTCGAATTTACCTATCCGCAGGTCATCACCGTCAAGCGCGAAAAGGCTCTGGCCTGATCGAGACCCTCCCCGGGCCTGTCTCGGGGAGGGTTTCTTCTTTCCGTTGACGTCAGCTGCAACGCGGTTTAACCGTTCGATTAAATCCATGGCGGAGTCGCGCGACTGGCGCGACGGGTCCCGCTATCTGCTAGGAGAGAATTCATGGCCCATGCTTATATCGTCGATGCGGTGCGTACCGCTGGAGGCCGTCGCGGCGGCCGTTTGGCCGGTATCCACCCGGTCGATCTGGGCGCAGCGGTGTTCGACGCGATTGCCGCGCGCAACGATTTCGACACCAAGGCGATCGAAGACGTGATCACCGGCTGCGTCGGCCAGGGTGGCGAGCAGACGATGGACCTGGGTCGTAATGCCGTGCTGGCATCGAAGCTTCCCGACAGCATCCCCGCCGTGACGATTGATCGCCAGTGTGGTTCGTCGCAGCAGGCGATGCAGTTTGCCGCGCAGGCCGTGATGAGCGGCACGCAGGACATCGTGCTCGCCAGCGGCATCGAGAGCATGACCCGCGTTCCGATGGGAACGCCCGCCGTACTGTTCATGAAGGCTGGCCTTGGCAACTACAAGTCGGCGCGGCTTGAAGAGGCGTTTCCGGGCGTGATGTTCAGCCAGTTCGATGGCGCAGAAATGATCGTCAAGAAGCATGGCCAGACGAGGGAAATGCTCGACGGCTATTCGCTCGAAAGCCACCGCCGTGCGGCTGCTGCGACCCAGGCCGGTGCTTTTGACAACGAGATCGTGCCGGTCGAGATCGAGACTGCTGACGGCAAGGAATGGCACAAGGTCGACGAGGGCATTCGCTTTGATGCCACGCTCGAAGGCATTGCCGGCGTCAAGCGGATCACCGAAACCGGGCTGCTGTCGGCGGCCAACGCCAGCCAGATCTGCGACGGTGCCTCGGCGGTGCTGATCGTCTCGGAACAGGCGCTCAAGGACCATGGCCTCACCCCGCGTGCGCGCATCCACCATGTTTCGGTGACGGCAGGCGATCCGGTGATCATGCTCGAAGAGCCGCTGTTCGCCACCGAGCGGGCGCTCAAGCGGGCGGGCATGAAGATCGACGACATCGATCTGTACGAAGTGAACGAAGCGTTCGCGCCAGTGCCGCTGGCCTGGATGTCGTATCTCGGTGCCAGCCATGACCGGCTCAATGTCAATGGTGGCGCGATTGCTCTGGGCCACCCGCTCGGCGCATCGGGCACCAAGCTGATGGCGACCCTGCTCAACGCGCTGGAAACGCGCGGCGGCAAATACGGTCTGCAGACGATGTGCGAAGGCGGTGGCCAGGCCAACGTCACCATTATCGAACGGCTGAGCTGAGATAAACGAAATCCTCTCCTCTGCGGGGAGGGGGACCGCGGAGCGGTGGAGGGGAAGCGTCCGGGAGGGACGCGTCCACCCTGAAGCCATTCCGTCGGTCCTGCCGACTTTCCCTCTCCGACCGGGGGAAGGGCTCAATTCCAAATCCATTCCAGGAGACATTTGATGATACTCGATTCCAGCATTTCCGCCGTCGTCACCGGCGGTGCTTCGGGCCTTGGCGCGGCGACCGCCCGCGCGCTCGCCGCTAAGGGCGTGAAAGTTGCCATCTTCGACCTGCAGGAAGAGAAAGGCACCGCGCTCGCCAATGAAATCGGCGGCGTTTTCTGCGAAGTGAATGTGACCGACGATGCCAGCGTTGATGCCGGCTTTGCCAAGGCACGTGCCGCCATCGGCCAGGAGCGCATTCTGGTCTGCTGCGCCGGCACCGGCAACGCGATCAAGACCGCTAGCCGCTCGAAGGAAGACGGCAGCATCAAGCACTTTCCGCTCGATGCATTCAACTGGATCATCCAGATCAATCTCGTCGGCACCTTCCGCTGCATCGCCAAGTCGGCCGCCGGCATGATGACGCTGGAGCCGATGGCAGACGGCGAGCGCGGTGCGATCGTCAACACCGCATCGGTGGCAGCCGAAGACGGCCAGATCGGCCAGGCGGCCTATTCGGCCTCCAAGGGCGGCGTCGTCGGCATGACCCTGCCGATCGCACGCGATCTTTCGAGCGAAGGCATTCGCGTCAACACCATCCTGCCGGGCATTTTCAACACCCCGCTGCTCGCAGCAGCCCCGCAGCCGGTGAAGGATGCGCTGGGCGCGTCGGTTCCGTTCCCCAAGCGTCTGGGCAATCCGGAAGAATATGCGCAGCTCGCGATGACCATGATCGAGTGCGGCTATTTCAACGGCGAAGACGTCCGCCTCGATGGCGGCATCCGCATGGCACCGCGCTGATGTGACACAGACCTCGCCCGGCGGACCGGGCGGGGTCGCTTCTTTTCGGGAGTGCATCATGGACTATACGACCATCCGCTACGGCGTCGCTGACAGCATTGCCACGATCACGCTCGACCGCCCCGAAAAGATGAATGCGTTCACCAACACGATGTGCGGCGAGATGATCGATGCCTTCGATCGGATCGATGCCGATGACGCCGTCCGCGCTGTCATCGTCACCGGCGAAGGCAAGGCGTTCTGCGCCGGCGCCGATCTGACGCCTGCCAGTGGCGGCGGTCCGTTTTCAAGCGATGATCCGGTCACCGACCTTTCCGACCCGCGCGTGCGCGATGGCGGCGGCTTGCTGACCCTGCGCATCTTCCAGTGCCAGAAGCCCGTCATCGGCGCGATCAATGGCGCGGCGGTGGGTATCGGCGTGACCATGCAGTTGCCGATGGACATGCGGCTTGCCTCGACCAATGCGCGCTTCGGATTCGTCTTCGCACGGCGCGGCATTGTTCCCGAAGCGGCATCGTCGTGGTTTCTGCCCCGTCTTGTCGGCCAGCAGCAGGCGCTCGAGTGGTGCATGACTGGGCGCGTATTCGGGGCAGACGAGGCTCTGGCTGGGGGCCTGGTCCGCTCGGTGCATGCACCTGAGGACCTGCTGCCTGCAGCGACAGCCCTCGCGCGGGAAATAATCGATAACACAGCGCCCGTCTCGGTGGCCCTCACCAGGGCGATGCTCTGGCGCATCCCCTCTGCGCCGCACCCCATGCACGCGCATCGCATAGACAGCCGTGCAATCTACACCCGGTCGCGATCAGGCGATGCGGCTGAAGGCATTTCGAGCTTCCTTGAAAAACGGACTGCGATCTATCCTGACCGGGTTGCATCGGACATGCCGGAATTCTATCCGTGGTGGGATGAACCCGGATATGAATGAACCCGCGCCGCAAGGCGAACCCAATGCCCGCGATCAGTTGATCGAAGCTGCCAGCATGATCATGCGCGATGGCGACACCGTCGACCTCTCGTTAAGCGAACTGTCGCTGCGGTCGGGCCTCAACAGCGCGCTGGTCAAATATTATTTCGGCAACAAGCAGGGCCTGATGCTCGCGCTGCTGGAACGCGACATGCGCAACATCGTCAACAGCCTCGATGCGCTGCTGGCCAAGGACCTGGCACCCGACGAGAAGCTGCGTGTGCATATCCGCGCTGTGATCAGCACCTATTTCCGCTTCCCTTATCTCAACCGGTTGCTGATGCGCCTGGTGCGCGACGCTGCGCCCGAAGTGTCGCGCAAGATTGCCGACGATTATCTGCGGCCGATCTCGAACGCTTATACCAGGTTGATCGACGAGGGCGTGCAAAAGGGTCTGTTTCGGCAGATCGATCCCCAACTGTTCTATTTCACCGTCACCGGAGCGGCCGACCGTTTCTTTTCGGCGCGCCTTGTGTTGCATCACTGCTTTGGTTTGAGCGAGCTGACCGAGCAGATGCGCGATGATTATGCCGATCACACGCTCGATATCATCATGCCCGGACTGTTGCGGGGCTCGGGCGATCAGTGACACCGGTAACCGTGAAGCTGCGATAGAGCGTTCGTTACATACGATCACGTTACGGTAATAAACTTACAAAGCGGCGCAATTTTATCTAGAGGCGGGGTATGTCCAACTCCGTGCCCCGATTCCCTGCGCCAGTCGTCGATCCCATAAAAGCCGGGGAGCCGGCGAAGTCGGTTGTTTCCGCAGCAGACGAGCAGGCGTTTGTTGACGCCAGCGCGCGACTGACGGCCGCGCTCGATCAGGCCGCAACCGGACGGACGCATGAAGAAATTTCGATCGCACGCCAACGATTGCGTGAATTGGCGGTGAAATTGCGTGACGCCGGCTATTGGCGCAACGACAAGCGGGGGCTCAGGGCGACCGTCTCGCTGTTGTGGCAGGCCGATCGCTATGTGAACGATATCGCACTTCGTAATAATGAGACGGAGTGATCGCCCAACTTTGAATGATCTTCAAATATCAACTTCAACCTGCCGGGTCGCAAACGGTAGCAGGTGCGAAGCGACGGGTCGGCAGCGGCTTTGAGGCAAGTTACGCGCCGACCCGTCATACGTCCAACAGTGACGTTACCGTTTTATGACACGACCTGTGCCAAAATGTAACGGTTGTTCTATTTGAAGTTCCGTTACTTCGCCGGGGTCCATGTTTGCGCCTGGCAGAACATGGCGATGCAGCCTTCAACGCTCAAAGTTCCGCCCTTGCCGGGTGCAACAATCGACCGATAGGTCTTGCCGCTTTCTGGGTCGTAGATCTTTCCGCGCCACTTCTTGCCATCTGCGACAAACCCGCTGAGGATCGGAAGGCCAACCAGCTTGCGCTTTTGCAGGGCAGGGTCGGGATTGTTGACATCGGTGGTGACGCCGTTCTTCGGCTGCTCGATAAACCGTGTGATCCGTCCGCACATATTGCTGCCGCAGGGAGCAATCGTCACGACCGCCCGCTTGCCCTTGGTGTACCACTGACCCTGGATTGGCGCCGAGGCGAAGGCAGGTGCGGCCATGGCCAGCAAGCCTGCTGCCAGAATTGTGGCGGATGCCAGCATGCGCATATTGTTCTCCATCGTTGTTGCGACTAGCCTACCTACAATGCTCGCTCGAGACGGGCAGCCAGTCTGTCGGTCACGCCGGTGATAACGCGGGGAAGGATGAGCATGAAGCGGAATTTTGCAGGCCTTGTTTCATTGGCAGCACTCGCAATCGCCAGTCCGCTGATGGTCAGTCCGCTGGCGGCCAAGGATATTGCCGTATCGGCAGGTACAGGCGCGCAGGAGCGTCTGCAGGAAGCGCTCATCATGGCGCAGCCCGGTGATGTCGTGCTGCTGGGTGATGGCCGGTTCGAGCTGACCGACGGATTGTCGCTCGACGTGGCCGGTGTGACCGTCAAGGGCGCCGGGCCTGACCGTTCGGTCCTGAGCTTTGCCGGTCAGCTGGCTGCGGGCGAGGGGCTGCTGGTCACATCGGACAATGTGGTGCTCCGTGATTTCGCGGTCGAGAACAGCAAGGGCGATGCGATCAAGTCCAAGGGCGCGGACAATATCGTCTATTACAACATCCGCGTTGAATGGACCGGCGGGCCAAAGGAAACCAACGGTGCCTATGGCATCTATCCGGTCGAATCCGAAAACGTCCTGATCGACTCCGTGCTGGTGATCGGCGCATCCGACGCGGGCATCTATGTCGGCCAGTCTCGCAACATCATCGTGCGCGACTCGATTGCCCGCTTCAATGTCGCCGGGATCGAGATCGAGAACAGCTTCAACGCCGATGTCCATGACAATGTCGCGACCAAGAACACCGGCGGCATATTGGTGTTCGATCTGCCCAACCTGCCCCAACAGGGTGGCCACAACGTTCGCCTTTTCGACAATCTGGTGGTGCAGAACGACACGCCCAATTTCGCGCCCAAGGGCAATATCGTCGCCAGCGTGCCGACCGGCACCGGCGTGATGGTGATGGCCAATCGCGATATCGAGATTTTCGACAATGTGTTCGAGGGTAATGGGTCTTCGAACATCATGGTGATCGGCTACCGCCAGAAGTTCGACGATGCCAAGTACCAGCCAATGGTCCGCAATGTCCGCATCAGCGACAATGCGCATGGCAAGACGGGCTTTGCCCCGAAATTTGCCGGTGGCGAAATGCTGGCGGCGGCCTTTGGCGGCAGCGTACCGCCGATCATCTGGGACGGCGTCGGCGGGGCAGAGGCGAGCATCGTCTCGAGCGACGAGGTGCCGGTGCTCAACCTTGGCATGACGCGCTCCGATCAGCCCGTGGAGACCGCCCAGCCTTCGCTCGCCAAGCTGACCGGCGATGCTGCGCCGAGGCTGCCCAAGATCGTGATGCCCGCAGCGATGGAGGCTGCAATCCGGTGAGATTATGGCCTGGCCTGGGCGCTCTGGCGGCGGCAGCGTTGCTGGTTAGCGCGTTGCCTGCCCCTCGCGGGGTAAATGACACCGTGATCACCGATTCAGCGCTGCCTAGGAAGCTCTCCGACTTCGGATTTTTTGGCGGACCGGGGGCAACGCAGCCTGCAGCAGGTCTCGTCGCCTATAGCCTCAAGACGCCGCTATTTTCAGATTACGCGGAAAAGCAGCGGTTCATCTATGTGCCCAGCAACACGCGGATCGCCGCAGATGAATCCGGGCGGCTCGATTTCCCGGTCGGCAGCGCGCTGATCAAGACATTCGGCTATGGTGCCGGCGCTGATTTTCGCCCGATCGAGACGCGGGTGCTCCTCCGCCGCGCCAGCGGGTGGGACGCTTTGCCCTATGTCTGGAACGCCGACCTCAGCGATGCCGATCTCAAGGTCGCAGGCACCAGGCTGCCGGTCACCGTGCCCCGACCAGACGGACGCGCAGTCCAGTTCAGCTATGCGGTGCCGAACAAGAATCAGTGCAAGGAATGCCATTCGGCCAATAGCGCGGTGGTGCCGATCGGACCGGTGGTCGCCAATCTGGATATGTCCCCCGACGCTGCCCGGACGCTGCGCGCAAGGATCGATTGGGCCGCTGGGCCGCTCAAGAGCGACGGGCCGGTTTGGAATAACCCCGCCACCGGTACGCTGGATGCCCGAGCGCGGGCCTATCTGATGGTGAACTGCGCGCATTGCCACAATCCGCAAGGGTCGGCGAGCAACTCGGGGCTGTTCCTCAACCATGCTGCCGCGCAGGATCGCACCGCCACGGGCATGTACAAGCGCCCGGTCGCCGCAGGCCGCGGCAGCGGCGGGCATGACTTCGCGATTGCGCCGGGAAAGCCCGAAGCCTCGATCATGATCCACCGCATGGGATCGACAGAGCCGGGCGTTGCGATGCCCGAGGTCGGCAGGTCCCTCGTCCACGAAGAGGGCGTCGCGCTGATTCGGGAATGGATTTCATCGATGCCTGCCGATTAGGGATTGCGCCTGCCATGGCCTGCGTTAGTTCGGGGGCGAGCGGCTATTGAGGGGCGTTGACGATGAGCGAATGGACGATTGGCGTGATTGGCGGATCGGGCCTCTATGCAATCGACGGGTTGGAAGACGCGCAATCGATCCGGATCGACAGCCCGTTTGGCGAGGCATCGGATGAAGTGGTGATCGGCACGCTGCACGGCCACCGGTTCGCCTTCCTTCCGCGCCACGGCAAGGGTCACCGGCTGAGCCCGACCGACGTCAACGCGCGCGCCAATATCGATGTGCTCAAGCGTGCCGGCTGCACCGACATACTGGCGATTTCGGCCATCGGATCGCTGCGCGAGGAGTTGCCGCCGGGCAGCTTCGTGATGGTCGATCAGTTCATTGACCGCACGGTGGGCCGCACCAGCAGCTTCTTCGGCACCGGCATGGTGGCGCATGTCTCGATGGCAGAACCGGTCTGCCCGCGACTGGCGAGTCTGGCAGCGCAGGCCGCGCGCGCGGCCTGCGCACCTGTGCACGAGGGCGGTACCTATCTGGCGATGGAAGGGCCGCAGTTTTCCAGCCGGGCCGAAAGCCACATGTACCGCGCCTGGGGCTGCGATGTTATCGGCATGACCGCCATGCCCGAGGCCAAGCTCGCGCGCGAGGCCGAGCTGCCGTATGCGCTCGTCGGCATGGTCACCGATTATGACTGCTGGCGCGAAGGCGAGGCGCATGTCGAGGTGGAGGCGATCATCGCGCAGATGAACAGCAATTCCGCCAAGGCCCGGCATCTGGTAGTCGAACTGGCGAAATCACTGCCCGAACGGCGCGAGCCAAGCTCGATCGACACCTGTCTCGATTTTGCGCTGATCACCGCACCCGATGCCCGTGACCCCGGCCTGCTGGCGCGGCTCGATGCGGTGGCGGGCCGCGCGCTGCGCAAGTCCTGACGCTTCGAAAATCAGGTGGCGCTGGGGTTCCGCACGGTGCTGCCTTCGGATAACGCCCAACGGGTGATCGCGGCCATGCCGGTGGTTCCTCCGCGCACCGCCAGCCGCGCGGGAATCGATATCGACAGCCCATGCATCGAGCGGGCCCAGCGCGGCAGCAGGTCGACCCCGGCCTGCATCGTCATGTGATGAAACGGGGCCAGCCTGGGTGTCGATGGCGGCTGGCTCATCAGCAGATCGGCAATCTCGCGCGTGCGGGCATCGAAGCGCAGGCGCGGGCGGGCCTGCTGCACAATCCTTTGCGCCTCGCGATAGGTGAAAGGCACCGGATCAGCCCCTAGCAGACGACCGATTTGCGCCATTTCGGCAAAATAGCGATCGCGATCGCGCAGCGTCATGTGCGGCTTGCGGTAACGGATATAGCTGTCGAGAAAGCACAGGCTCTCGGTCACGTGCACCCAGGCAAGCGCTTGCGGATCATTGGCATGATAGGGCGTGCCATCGGGCAGGGTGCCATTGACATGGTCGTGAATGCGCCGGATGCGGGCAATCTCGCCCAAGGCCTGGTCGCGGTCGCCATAGGTGGTGCGTGCCAGGAAGGCCGCGGTGCGGCGCAGGCGGCCACGCATGTCCTGCCGGAACACCGAATGGTCCCAGACGCCCGCCAGCACGCTGGGTTCCAGCATCTGCAGCAACAGCGAGGCAATACCGCCGATCATCATCGATGTCACATCGCCATGAACCTGCCAGCATATCGAAGCAGGTCCGAACAGGCCGGTGTCCTGGCGCGAAATTTCGATCGGCTGCCCGCCCGGCTCCGCGAAGATGCGGCGGATCTCGCTTCCGATGGAATCGCGCAGCGTTGGCATGCGATCAATATGGTGCATCAGTTCGGTTTTGCAAATGCCGCAGAACGCCTTCCGCAATCCGTCGGAAGTCCCGATTTGCAAGGTTTCCTATGGCTTGCAGGGCCGTTGGTAACGCTTTGCTAATCGCCCTCGGCTAAAGCTGCGCGGATGTTCGGACAGAAGAATCCAGACTTGGGATCGGGCGACACAACCGCTGCTGGCCTGCTGTCCGCGCGATCGCTGCTGGCCATCTGTTCGTTGTGGCCGGTGGTGATGGGCGTGCGGTCGGTAGCGATGCTGCTCACGGCGGCAGCTGCGGGCTTTTCCAGCACTCTGCTGACCATACCCTTCATGATCGCGGCAACGTTTTCGGTCCTCATCGATCTGTGGATCTACATCCCTGCGCGCAGCGACTGTGCGCGGCGGACGCTGGGCACGCGATTCCCCAACCTGCTGTCGTCGACCGTCTGCGCCTCGTCGGTCTGTTTTGCCTTTGCCCTGATCACTCTGGTCTCCGGTACGTCGAACGCCGGCGTTCTGGTCGGTCTGATGGCGCTGCTTGGCGCCTTGCTGCCGACCGTCGCGGTGCTGGTTCCGCACCGGATGCTGATGTTCATGGTCAGCCTTGCCACCGGCCTGGGCGTGCTGCTGGCGAGCTGGAACCTGCACTTTGCAGTGGGGACTTTGGTGTTTTTGCCCGCGATGCTGCTGGTGGCCATCGTCCGCAGCAAGGATGATCGCGACGAGGAAGCCGCGCTCGATCAGCAGAAGCTGAACAACGATCGCGCACGTTGCATGCTGTCTGACTATGAAAAGTCCGGCCGCGGCTGGTTCTGGGAAACCGACCGGCATGGACGGATCGTCTATATCAGCGCCGAAGCGGTGACCGCGATCGAAGCCGACCCCGGCACGATCATCGGTCAGCCGCTGAGCTCGGTGATCTGTTCGCCGGGTGCTGAAGGCGGCGGCAGCGAACGTACGTTCAACTTTCACTTTTCCGCGCGCACGGCCTTCAGTGATCTGGCGGTGCGGGTGGCACAGGCCGAGGAGGAGCGTGCCTGGTCTCTGTCCGGCGCGCCCTTCTATAACGAACTTGGCCAGTTTGTCGGTTTCCGCGGCCATGGTACCGACCTGACCGAGGTCCGGCGCTCGCACGAGGCCGTGACCCAGCTGGCGCGCTATGACAACCTGACTGGCCTTGCCAACCGCCTCTACATCAAGGAATTGTTTGAAAAGGCGCTGATCGGCCATCGCGGCGAGCCCAGCCCGTGCTCGCTGTTTCTGCTCGACCTCGACCGGTTCAAGCAGGTCAACGATACCCTGGGCCACCCGATCGGTGATGCGCTGCTCAAGCAGGTGTCCGAGCGGCTGAAGCGGACCATCGGCGAGAGCGGCGAAGTCGGCCGTCTCGGTGGTGATGAATTCCAGGTCGTTCTGCCAGGGATCATCAGCGATGATCGTCTCGCCGATATCGCAAGGTCGGTGATCGTCAACCTCAGCCACCCCTATATGGTCGAAGGCAACCAGATCGTCATCGGTGCATCGGTGGGCATCGCCATTGCCGATGGACGCCATCATCCGGGCGCGGAAACGCTGATCCGCAACGCCGATCTCGCGCTGTACTCGGCCAAGGAAAACGGCCGCGGCATCTGGAAATTCTACAGCGAGGACATGCACAAGGTCGCGCATGAACGCCGCGCGCTGGAAGGCGAATTGCGCGCAGCACTGCAAGCTGGCGGCATGAGCGTGGCGTATCAGCCGGTGATCAACGTGGCCAGTGAGACGATCAGCGGCTTCGAGGCGCTGGCGCGCTGGAACCATCCGGTGCGTGGGCCGATCAGCCCGGGTGCCTTTGTTCCGATCGCCGAGGAATCCGGCCTGATCATGCAACTGGGCGAATGGGTGCTGCGCACCGCCTGCGCCGATGCAGCTGCCTGGCCCAGCCAGGTGCGCGTCGCGGTCAATGTGTCCCCGATCCAGTTTGCAGATCCTGCTTTCCCCGCGATCGTGCTCAACGCTCTGGCGCAGAGCGGGCTTGAGCCGGAGCGGCTAGAGCTGGAAATCACCGAAAGCGTGTTCCTCGATGACAAGCTCGATGCGACGCGTATCTTCGAGCGGCTGAAGGGCATCGGCGTCCGTCTGGCGCTCGATGATTTCGGCACCGGTTATTCCGCGCTCGGCTATCTGCGCAGCGCGCCGTTCGACAAGATCAAGATCGACCAGAGCTTCGTGCGCGGGGCTGCCAAATCGGGCAGTGCCAACAGCGCCATCATCCGTTCGATCGTGTCGCTGGCTGAAGCGCTGAACATGGAAACCACCGCCGAGGGCGCGGAGACCATTGACGAGCTGGAACTCATCCGTTCGCTGGGGTGCAGCCATGTCCAGGGCTATATCTACGGCAAGCCGGTGGGCCTCGCCGAAGCCATCGAGCGCATGGCGGGCATCGATAACCATGTCGAACCGATCGGCCACAAGCACAGCCGCGAGACGCGCTACAAGGTGCTGCGGACCATCGGCATCTATCACGACGGGTTCTGCTATCCCGCCAAGATCAAGAACATCTCGCCGGGCGGGGCGCTGATCGAAGGGCTGTGGGATGTGCCGCCGGGGACCGAGTTCGAGGTGGCCCTTGGCGCCAACCTGAAGGTGCGCGCCATCGCCCGCTGGTCGATCGAGGATCGCTCAGGGCTCCAGTTCGAAATGCCGATCAGCCTGGAAAGGTTCCGCCAGTCCAGTCCGCCGCAGATTCCCAGCGGCTTCCCCGAGCAGATGCGCGCCTGACCGCGTGACAGCCCCTGCAAGGGCGGATATGAGACAGGAACTGTCCGTGCTTTGGAGGTTCCCCATGATCCGTTCGTTCACTCCCGCTCTGTTGCTGTTGCCTGCGCTTGCCTTGGCGGCGTGCTCACCTGCGGCCGACACCGCGGATGCACCGTTGCCAAAAGGCGCCTGGCAGCTCGCAGCGGATCAGTCGAATGTCGCGTTCGTCTCGGTCAAGGGCGGCAATGTCGGCGAAGCGCACAGCTTCAAGACGGTTGCCGGTTCAGTCCAGCCCGACGGTACGGTGGGGGTCGATATCGATCTTGCCAGCGTAGAAACCAATGTCGACATCCGCAACGAGCGGATGCGCGACATGTTGTTCGAAGTGGTCAGCTTTCCGCAGGCCAAGCTCACCGCCAAGATCGATCCTGCCGCGATCTCCGCGCTCAAGCCTGGCGAGCGCAAGGCGATGACCGTTCCGGTCACGCTCGACCTGCATGGCACCACCAACAGCATCGAGGCCAAGCTGATGGTCACGCGGCTGGCGGGGGATAGCGTGCTGGTAGAGACAACCGCACCGCTGATCGTTGATGCCGCAGCCGTGGGGCTGGGCGAGGGCGTGGAAAAGCTGCGTGCGGTCGCCAACCTGCCGGCAATCAGCACCGCGGTCCCGGTCACCGCATCGCTGGTGTTCAAGCCCAAGGCCTGAAGACGCATTGCAGCCCTTGCACCGGACAATAAACTGACATAGCCTGTGTCAAAAGGTGGTGTTGCACCGCCGATGCAGGAGGAGAGTGGCTTGTCCGGGATAAGGCCGTTTGCACTTGTCGCGCTCGCGCTGGCGGTTGCTGCGGCAGCACCGAATACTGCGCGCAACCCTCAGCCGGACGCATCGGGCCCATCCCAGCCGCCGCCTGCCGTCCGTCCGCCGGTGAAGGCGCCCAATTTCGTCGTGCTGCTGGCCGATGATCTCGCCCTGATGGATCTGGGCGTCTATGGCGGCGAGGCCCGTACGCCCCATATCGATGCCTTGGCAAGGCGCGGGCGGATGTTCACCCACCACTACACCTCGCCGCTGTGTTCGCCATCGCGCGCGATGCTGCTCACCGGGCTCGACAATCACCGCACCGGCGTTTCGACCATCCCCGAGGTGATCCCGCAGGAACATGTCGGGAAGAAGGGCTATTCGCTGCGCTTCGAGCCCGGCGTTACCACTATCTCCACGCGGCTGAGGGAGCGTGGCTATCGCACCTATATGACCGGCAAGTGGCATCTGGGGCGAGGGAAGGGAGACTTGCCCAATTCCCACGGCTTCGACCGCTCATTCGTGCTCGACGCTTCGGGCGCGGACAATTGGGAACAGAAATCCTATATCCCCTATTATGCCACCGCGCCCTGGTTCGAGGATGGCAAGCCGGCGACCTTGCCCAAGGACTTCTATTCCTCGCGCTTCCTTGTCGACCGGATGATCGACTATATTGATGCTGGCGATGCGCAGCAGCCGTTCTTCGCCTATATCGGATTCCAGGCCATCCATATTCCGGTGCAGGCTCCGCAAGAGTTCACCCGCAAATATGCCGATACCTATCGCGAAGGCTGGGCCGCGATGCGCAAGGCGCGCTGGCAACGCGCGAAAGAGATCGGGCTGATCCCGCACGGTGCGCCGCTCGCCGACCCGCCGCAGGGCCTTCGCCGATGGGAGAGCCTGTCCAAAAAGGAGCAAGCGCTGTTTGCGCGGCACATGGCGATCAATGCCGGGATGATCGAGGCAATGGATCACCATATCGGCAGGTTGATCGAGCACCTCAAGCGCACCGGTCAGTATGACAATACGGTGTTCGTCTTCACATCCGACAATGGCCCCGAGCCGAGCAATCCGATGGCAACCTCGCGCACCATGGATTGGTGGACCCGGGCCAACGGTTACAGTGTGTCGGCCGACAACTGGGGTGAGAAAGGGACCTATGCCTTTATCGGGCCGGAGTTTGCCAATGCCGCAGCATCCCCCGGGGCAATGTTCAAATTCTACACCAGCGAGGGTGGTCTGCATGTGCCTATGGTGATCGCAGGACCCGGCATTGCGCCAGCAGCCCCCAGCAACGCAATGACCACCGTCAGCGATATCGCGCCGACCCTGCTCGCGCTGGCCGGAGGTTCGGCGAACGGAAAGCCCTTCGATGGGCTTTCGCTGATGCCGGTGCTCACCGGTGCCAGCGATACGGTGCGTTCGGCGCAGGTTGCCACTGGCTTCGAGGTGTCGGGCAATGCGGCGCTGTTCAAGGGAAGCTACAAGCTGGTGCGCAACCTTGCGCCTTATGGTGACGGCGTCTGGCGGCTGTTCGATATCGCCAGCGACCCCGGCGAAACCCGCGATCTGAGCAAGGCACAGCCTGACAAGTTCCGCGAGCTGATGGCGGACTATCGCAGCTACGCGAAGCGCAATGGCGTGCTCGAAATGCCCGATGGCTATGATTCCACCCAGCAGATTACGAGAAATACCGTAGGCAAACTCGCGGCGCGTTATGCCAGCGTGCTGGCGCTCGCAGGCGCCGGGCTGGTGGTGGTGCTGTACGCTCTGCTGCGCTGGATCAGGCGCCGAAAGCGACGCGCTGCAGCTTGACCGATGCCATTTATTGACATAGCCTGTGTCAATAAAAAGTGTGGAGGGATGGATGCACGCTGTCGAACTGCTGGGAGCGCCAGGCTCTCCGTACACACGCAAGATGCTCGCGCTGCTGCGCTACCGCGAAATTCCCTATCGAATGATCTGGGGCAGCCACATGCAGCCACCAGCGGGCTATCCGGTGCCCAAGGTCAAACTGCTCCCGACTTTCTACTTCGGCGAAGGCGATGTGCGCGAGGCGGTAGTCGATTCGACACCCATCATAAGGCGACTGGAAGCGGAATATGACGGGCGCTCGGTGCTGCCCGGAGACGAGCTCCTCGCGTTTCTCGACCTGCTGATCGAGGACTTTGCCGATGAGTGGATGACCAAGGCGATGTTCCATTATCGCTGGCATTATGCTGAGGACGCGGCGAATGCCGGGCCGCTGCTGATTTTCTGGCAGAGCCCGACCTATCCCGATGATGTGGCGCGGCAGATGGCCGATGGCTTCGCGAAACGCCAGATCGACCGGCTGTATGTCGTCGGATCGAACGATGTCACCGCGCCGATCATCGAGGCGAGCTATGTCCGGCTCCTCGGCATTCTCGACCGGATCGTGTCGCGCACCGGTTTCGTGCTGGGAACACGCCCGTCCGCCGCCGATTTTGCCATCTACGCCCAATTGACACAGTTGGGCATCGTCGACCCCACGCCCGCAACACTGATGGCGGGGTCAGCCCCCCGGCTGCGCGCCTGGCTTGACCGGGTGGAGGACCTGTCGGGTCTTCCCGACGGCACATGGCTGGCATCCGATGCCTTGGCCGGGCATCTTTCGGAGCTGCTGGGAGAGATCGGGCGCGTCTATGTGCCCTTCCTGCTCGCCAACGCCCGCGCCGCCGCGGCCGGGCAGAGCGATTTCGAGACCGAGATTGACGGCCTTCGATGGACACAGCCGGTGTTCCCCTACCAGGCCAAGTGCCTGATGACCTTGCGGTCGGCGCGGGAGGCCTTGTCCGCGAGCACGCGTGCAGCGCTGGACGGCCTGTTGGCGGGCAGCGGCTGCGAGGCGATGTTTGCCGATGAGGTGGCGGCATGATCCGCAAGGCCCTTCTGGCGCTGGTGGTGCTGCTGATCGCCGGCGGCACCTGGGCCTGGTTCAACAAGAGCACGGTCCTGCTGTTTGCGGCATCGAATTTCGGCAAGCACGAGGTTGCCCCCAACCGCGCAGTGGCCTGGCAGAAGGGGCCGGACGCACCCATTTTGCCGGCTGACAAGCGGCCTCCCAATATCGTGTTCATCCTCGCCGATGACCTGGGCATCAACGATCTGTCGACCTTTGGTGGCGGCGTGGCCGGCGGACGCGTGCCCACCCCCAATATCGACCGGCTGGCCGCCGAAGGCGCGTTGTATTCCAACGCCTATTCCGGGACGGCCAGCTGTGCGCCATCGCGCGCGATGATCCTCACCGGGCGCTATCCCACCCGCACCGGGTTCGAATTCACGCCCACTCCCGACGGCATGGGACGCATCGTTTCGGCGCTTTCCGCAGAAATGGATTCGGGCCTGCCGCCGCTGACCTACAAGGAAGCTGCAGTCGAAGGCGCGCCCGATTTCGATGGCCAGGGCCTTCCGGGCAGCGAACGGACGATTGCGGAGATTCTCAAGCCTGCGGGCTATCACAGCGTGCACATCGGCAAATGGCATCTGGGCGATGGGCCCGAGTTCAGCGCCAATGCGCAAGGCTTTGACGAAAGCCTGCTGATGGCGAGCGCGCTGCATCTGCCCGAAGACGATCCGAACGTGGTTAACGCCAAGCTCGATTTCGACCCCATCGACAGGTTCCTCTGGGCGCGGATGCAATACGCGACCAGCTACAATGGCGGAGAGTGGTTCAAGCCGCGCGGCTATCTCGCCGATTACTGGACCGACGAGGCGATCAAGGTGATCGAGGCCAACCGCAACCGCCCGTTCTTCCTCTATCTCGCACACTGGAATGTGCACACGCCGCTGCAGGCGACCAGGGCCGATTATGAGGCTGTGGGCGACATCAAGCCCCACCGTCTGCGGGTCTATGCCGCAATGGTTCGCGCGCTTGATCGCAGCGTCGGGCGGATCATGGCTTCGCTCAAGCAGCAGGGCCTCGACGACAACACCATCATCGTCTTTTCCAGCGACAACGGCGGCGCGGGCTATATCGGCCTGCCTGAAGTCAACGCCCCCTATCGCGGCTGGAAGCTGACCCTGTTCGAAGGTGGCATCCGCGTGCCCATGTTCGTGCGCTGGCCGGCCAGGGTGAAGCCGGGAAGCCGGATCGATACGCCCGTTGCGCATATCGACCTGATGCCCACCTTCGCCAAGGCCGGGGGCGCTTCGTTGCCCAAGGATCTGGCAATCGATGGAGTCGATCTGCTGGGTGCCGATCCGGCCAACCCGGTCGGAAAACGGCCTGACGACGCGATCTACTGGCAGAGCGCTTACTATCGCGTCGTCCGCCAGGGGGACTGGAAGCTTCAGGTCACCGAACGGCCGCGCAAGACATGGCTGTTCAACCTCAGGCAGGACCCCACCGAAAAACGCGATCTGGCTGCCAGCAACCCGGCGAAGGTCGCGCAGTTGAAGGCCCTTCTCGACAAGCACCAGCGGAGCGCACGCAAGCCGCTGTATCCGCACACGATCGAGGCTCCGGTGGCGATCGACAAGCCTTTGGGCGTGAAGTTCAAGAAGGGCGACCCCTATATCTACTGGCCCAACTGATGGCCCAACTAATAGCCCGACTGCTGCCCGCACCAGACAGGCCTGTCGCGCCGACCGCCTCGTCGCGCTTTCTGGCGCTATGCGGAGTGCTGGCAGTTATTCCGGGGAGTATCCACGTCTTCCTGCCCGATGGTGGCGCCGGCGTGATTGCGGGGATCGATCTGGCCGCTGGTGGTGAGCGCATCGTCAGCGTGTTTGCCTGGGCGGGCGCGACGCAGATTGCCTGGGGGCTGATGATGCTGGCCGTGGCGCTGCGGTATCGTGCGCTGGTGCCACTCGCGCTGCTGCTCTTGCTGCTGGAACGAGGGCTGCACGCACTCAATTTCTGGGTGCTCAAATCGGGCGGGCATCACCCGCCGGAAAGCTATGCCGTGCTGGTAGCGCTGCCCGTCATCGCGCTGTTCCTGCTGCTGGCGCTGAGGCGTCGCGAATGATGCGAAAGCCGATGTGGTTGGACGAGAAGTCGTTTTCCTGCGGCTGCCGCGCTGCCGGACGATAGCGCGCGCAGAAATTGGCGGCGCACAGCCAGCTGCCGCCCTTGATGATCATGTGGGTGTCGTCGGCGGGGCTGTCGGTCCATTCCCAGACATTGCCGATCAGGTCATGGACCCCGTTGCGATCGGCAGGAAAGCACGATGCAGGCGCAGTCCCGGAAAAGCCGTCGGCCCCTGTGTCCTTGACCGGGAACACGCCCTGCCAGTGGTTGGCGCGCGGCTGACCGGTATCGTCGATCGCGCCCGAAAAACGGTTGGCGGGATCGGGCAACCCGCTGCTGGCGGCATATTCCCACTCTTCCTCGGTCGGCAGTCGTCCACCCGCCCAGCGCGCATAGGCGCGCGCATCGGCGAGCGTGACATGCACCACCGGATGCCGCCCCTTGCCCTCTATCGAAGAGCCCTTGCCTTCCGGCGCGCGCCAGGTGGCTCCCTTGCGCAGTACCCAGCGGCCGTTCTGCCCGGCATCATCGCGCACGAACAGCGCAGAGCCTGCCGCCGGATCATCGCTCGCTGCGGCTTTCTCGGCCTCGGTGACATAGCCGGTTGCCTTGACGAAGCCGGCAAACTGGTCGTTGGTCACTTCATGGCTCTGCATCGCAAAGCCCTCGACCCGGAGCCGCATCGAGGGGTTTTCCTCAGGGTACAGCGGATCAGCCCCCTTGAGGTAGGATCCTGAGGGCAGGGTGACAAACTGGCCCGCGTGAAAGGCATCGGCGGGGCATTCGCGCGGACTGGAAGCCACTGGCGTGGCCGACTGCGGGTCGGCCGAACACCCGGCCAGCAGGGCTGCACAGATCAGACCCGGCAGCGCGCGCTGCAAGGTCAGTCCACCAGCCTGGCAATGGTCAGCTTGACCACGTCTTCGGCCTCGTCGACGGTCAGGTTCTGGTCCTGCCGCAACCGCCGCCATGTCTGGAAGCCCGCACACATCTCGATCGCGGAAAACAGCGTCGCATCTTTCCGGAACGATTCGGGCAGCAGGCTTTCGAGACCCGTGCGCTCCAGATGCAGGAAGCGCTGATAATTGAGCATCAGATAATCCGAACTGAACCGGCGGATGCTGGCCGCGATCTTCAGCGGCATGATCCGGTCATAGATGATCGCGCGGCGTTCGAGCATCTGGTCAAGCTGGGCGCGCCAACCCTCTCCGGTGAACGGTTGCATGATGATCGGCATGATCTCTGCCTCCATCCGCTCGGTCATCTCGCTGTAAAGGCTGTCCATTTCCTCGAAATGGCGGAACACGGTGCGCGCGCTGACCCCTGCGCGTTCGGCGATCTCGGCGGCACTGGGCTCCATCTTGCCGCCCATGATGATGTCGAGCATCGCATCGACTATGGCTTTTCGGCTGCGCTGACTACGTTGCTTGCGCCCATCGGGGTGGCGGGCTGAGGGTGTCTGATTCATGTAAAACGGCTTACCCCCAAGCTCCGCATCTGTCACCCCTTGCCGCCAATTTGGGTGAGAATGGGTTGCAGCCAGGGCATGTTCATCGCCTCGGTCGACAGCACCGTCTCGATGTTCAGCTGCCCATCGAGCCCGGCGCTGCGATGCACGGCGATCTCGCGCCATTCGTCGGACATCGACATGCGCACCATGTCGCCGCGCTTGGGGTAGACGCCGATGGCAACCTCGTCCCACAATTCGCCGACCTGGCCGAGCGAGAGGAAGGTGACATCGGCCGCGAACATCGCGACGCCGCCGAACTTGGGCAAAAGCTGGGACACCGCGCGGCCGTAGATCATATAGGCCTCGCGCCCCGTCAGATCGGTTTCGCGGCCATCCTCATAGACAGCCTTGTCCTTGAACTTGAGGAGGTTGATCATGAAGATCGGACCATCGGGACCTGGCTGCATCAGCCCTGCCATGGTCTCCGGATTGCCGGGGAAAACCTCGTTGAGCACGGTAAATGGCTGGGGCATCGCAGGGTCCTCTCCCTTTTCAATTGGGGAGCAGGCTATATTTTGACATATGGCGTGTCAATATATGCACGCGAGAGTTTTGACCCCGCTCAATCGAGATGATCGCGGATGACCTGCAGGAACGCTTCGCCATAGGCCTCGAGCTTGCGGGTGCCGACGCCGGAGATGCGCGACAGCGCCTCCATAGTGTGCGGGCTGCGTTCGGTCATCTCGCGCAGGGTGCTGTCGTGGAAGATCACATACGGCGGCACGCCGGCCTGTTGCGCCAGATCGCGGCGGCAGCCGCGCAGCGCCTCGAACAGCGGATTGCTGACGGGATTGGACGTATCGCCGCCGCGCTTGCCCTTGCGCGTCCGCTTGGGGGGCAGGACCAGCGGCAACTGCACCTCGTCGCGCAGGATCGCGCGCGCCTGCGGGCCCAGCATCAGCCCGCCATGTTCGTTGGTGCCAAGTGCATCGCGGATCAGCAGCGCACGAGCGACGGGCTTGATCAGCATCGCCTCATCGTCGTTGACGATGCCGAACACCGACAGCCGGTCATGCCCGCGCTGCTGGACCTTGTCGTTGGTCTGGCCGCGCAGCACCGATTCGAGATGGCCGATGCCAAAGCTCTGCCCGGTTCGGTAGACCGCCGACAGCAATTTGCGCGCGGTTTGCGTCGCATCGATGCTGGCAGGAGGGCTCAGGCAATTGTCGCAATTGCCGCACTGTTCGGGCGGATCCTCGCCAAAATGACGCAGCAGCACGGCGCGCCTGCAGCCGCCGGTTTCGACGAGGGCGCCCAGCGCCGAAATGCGCGTGCGTTCGCCTGCCTGGCGTTCGGGCTCGATCTCGGCAATGCGCATCCGGGCGCGGGCGAAATCGTCCGCTGCCCAGAACAGATGGGCTTCGGCAGGCTCGCCATCGCGTCCGGCGCGGCCCGATTCCTGGTAATAGCCTTCGATCGACTTGGGCAGCCCGGCATGCACGACAAAGCGGACGTCTGGCTTGTCGATACCCATGCCGAACGCCACCGTGGCGCACATCACCATGTCCTCGCTGGCAATGAAGGCGTCCTGGTTGGCGCGGCGTTCATCCGGCGGCATGCCGGCATGATAGGCGCGAACCTCGCGGCGTCCGTCGCGGCCCAATTGCTCTGCCAGCTTTTCGGTGGCAGCCCGGGTCTGGGCATAGACGATGCCCGGGCCCGGATTGGCACTGACCAGGTCGCCGATCTGCCGCGTGAGCCCGTCGCGTGGGTGGATGGCATAGCGGATGTTGGGCCGGTCGAACCCGGCGATGATCATGCCATCGGGGGTGATCCCCAGCTGCTTGAGGATATCCTGGCGGGTGTGCTCATCGGCGGTGGCGGTGAGCGCGAGGCGCGGGCAATCGGCAAAGCTGTCGAGCAACGGCCGCAACAGCCGGTAATCGGGGCGAAAATCATGCCCCCATTCGGACACGCAATGCGCCTCGTCGATCGCGAACAGCGCGATCGGGGCGCGGCCCAGCAAGTTGCGGAACCCTTCCGAGCTTGCCCGTTCCGGGGCGACATACAGCAGGTCGAGCTCGCCTGCGCGGAACCTGTCCTGCGTTTGCTGCCAGTCGGCGTCGACTGATGTCAGGCTGGCGGCACGGATGCCCAGTGCTTGCGCGGCACGAAGCTGGTCATGCATCAGCGCGATCAGCGGGGAGATGACCACGCAGCATCCGTCGAGTGCGACGGCGGGCAGCTGATAGCACAGGGACTTGCCGGCCCCGGTGGGCATGATCGCCAGCGTGTTCTGCCTGGCGAGCACGCGGCTCACCACCTGCTGCTGAACGCCGCGAAAGGCCGAAAAGCCGAAGGTTTCTTGCAGGACGTCAAGCGGGTCGCGACTCATCCGCCCGCTCTTATGGGGGCAGGCGGGTGCAGGGAAGGGAAAAAGGGCCTTCGACTCCGCGTAGATCAGGCGGCGTTGTCGATGCCCAGTTCGGTCAGCTTGCGGTAGAGAGTCGAGCGGCCGATGCCGAGCCTGCGGGCGACCTCGGTCATCCGTCCGCGATAATGGCCGATGGCGAGGCGAATGACATCGGCCTCGATTTCCTCGAGCGGGCGCAGATTGCCGTCCTCGGCGTACAGCGTGATGCCGATGCCGTCATGGCTGGCCGATGCCCGGCGCGGTTCTTCCTCGCCCAGCATATGGGTGAGCTGCGGGAATTCGGCGGTGGTCAGCGCATCGCCGTCACAGAAGATTGCCGCGCGGAAGAGCGCGTTCTGCAGCTGGCGGACATTGCCCGGCCAGTCATAGCTGGAGAGCAGCTGCAGCGCCTCGTCGGTGATACCCAGGCCGCGCAGGCCCGGCTGCTCGGCGATGCGCGCCAGGAAATGACGGACGAGCGCGGGAATGTCGCTGGTACGGTCGCGCAGCGCGGGGATGGTGATCTGAACAGGCGCGATGGCGAAATACAGGTCCTCGCGAAACGTGCCTGCCTCGACCATGGGCTTCAATGGCATGTTGCTCGCACAGATGAAACGCACATCGCAGCGGAAGCTGTGCCGTGCCCCCAGGGGCCGGATTTCGCCGGCGCGGATCGCGTCCGCGAGCTTGGCTTGCGATTCGAGCGGCACCTGATCGATCTCGTCGATGAAGATCGTGCCGCCCTCGACCCGCTGGAGCACGCCGACATGCCGGTCGAACGCACCGGGAAAGGCACCGCGTTCATGGCCGAACAGTTGCGATTCGATCTGTCCGCTCGACGCGCCGGCACAGGTCACCAGCCGCAGCGCGAGCTTGGAGCGCGGGCTGGAGGCGTGGATGGCGCGGGCGATCATTTCCTTGCCGGTCCCGGTTTCGCCTTCGATCAGTACCGGCGAATGGGTGCGCGCCGATTTGGCCGCGATGGCCAGCGCCGCGCGGAAGCGGGGCGACGATCCGATCATCTCGTCGAAGTCGAGCGGAGCCGCAATCTTTTCGGTCAGGGGACGAAGTTCCGCTGCATCGTCGGTGCGCGCAGCGGCGTTCAGCGCGGCGACCAGACGGTCGGGCGCGATCGGCTTGATCAGGTAATCGGTGGCACCAGCGCGCATCGCCTCGACCGCGAGCAGCGGCGAGGTGCTGGTGGTCAGCATCAGGATCGGCAGGGCAGGGCGGCGCGCCTTCAGTTCGGCAATCAGTTCGGCCGCGTCATCGCCCGGCACCCATTGGTCGAGAATGATCGCGTCGAGCATCATCCCTTCTTGCGTGCCCAGCATGGCAATCGCGGTTTCCGAATCGTGCGCGAACACCGTGCGCCAGCCAGCCTTTGCGGCCAGCGCCGCGACCAGACGGCACTGTGCCGGTTCGTTATCGATCAGCATCACCCGGCGGGTCTGCTGGTCAGCGTCTGTTCGTTCCTTTGCCATCACCGACAGGGCTTAGCGACATGTGGTAAAAACCCCATTAAAGTTGCGCTTGCCTCCCCCCTAGCGATTTGCAGCTTGCGGGATTGAGCGACACCCGGCATTCGGTTAAGGCGAACCGAAGTCAATTTCGGCACCAATTGCAATGGGGAAGGCTCTGACCATGGCCAACGACACGTCCAGCAACAATATCGAATATGCCCGCCAGACCTATGATGGCTTCATGGGCCTGCTCAAGACCGGTTCCATCATCGCGGCGCTGGTAACAGCGTTCGTCGTCGTCCTCATCGCCAGCTGACCGGCGGCGGCATGAAGATCGCGGTCCTCAAGGAGCAGGCATCGGGCGAGCGGCGCGTTTCGGCGAGCCCGGAAACGGTCAAGAAGTTCATCACTCTGGGCGCTGAAGTTGCGGTGGAAACTGCGGCAGGCGAATTTGCTTCGGTTTCCGATGCGGATTTTGCTGCGGCAGGTGCCACCGTAGGCTCGCGCGCCGAGGTTGTGAGCGGCGCGGACATCATCTTTGGTGTCCAGGGCCCCGATCCTGACAGCCTTGCCGGTGCTAAACCCGGTGCGATGATCGCGGCCTCGCTCAATCCGTTCGGCGAACGCGCCCGGATCGATGCCTATGCAGCCGCCGGCTTTCAGGCTCTCGCGCTCGAATTCATGCCGCGCATCACCCGTGCGCAATCGATGGACATCCTGTCGTCGCAGTCGAACCTCGCGGGCTACAAGGCGGTGCTCGATGGCGCGGCCGAATATGGCAAGGCCTTCCCGATGATGATGACCGCGGCGGGCACCGTGTCTGCCGCCAAGGTCTTCGTGATGGGTGTCGGCGTTGCCGGTCTCCAGGCGATCGCGACCGCGCGCCGCCTGGGCGCGCAGGTGTCTGCGACCGACGTGCGCTCTGCCACCAAGGAACAGATCCAGTCGCTGGGTGCCAAGCCGATCTTCGTCGAGAATGTCGCTGGCATCGAGGGTGAAGGCGCAGGCGGCTATGCCACCGAAATGTCCGACGAGTACAAGGCGGCGCAAGCCGAGCTTGTCTCGGCACATATCGCCAAGCAGGATATCGTCATCACCACCGCGCTGATCCCCGGGCGCGCCGCACCGCGGCTCGTCTCGGATGCGCAGGTGGCCAGCATGAAGCCCGGCAGCGTGCTCGTCGACCTCGCGGTCGAGCAGGGCGGCAATGTCGAAGGCGCGGTTGCAGGCGAGGTCGTGGTGAGCCACGGCGTCAAGATCGTCGGCCACCGCAATGTGCCTTCGCGCCTGGCCACCGACGCATCGGCGTTGTTTGCGCGCAACCTCTACAACTTCTTCTCGGCCTTCTGGGACAAGGAAACCAAGGCACCGGTCTTCCCCGATGACGACGAAATCGTCCAGGGCGTCCGCGTCACCATGGGCGGCAAGGTTGTGAGCGAGAGGCTGCTCGCTAGCTGATCCTCAGCGGTTGAACATTTGACCGGCTTTGCCCGGACCTTTCCCGCGCGATGGCATGGCCGATACGCCGGGACGAATGGAGAATATGAAGATGGATTTCATCTCGATCCTCTCGATCTTCGTGATGGCCTGTTTCGTGGGCTATTACGTCGTCTGGTCGGTGACGCCGGCACTGCACACGCCGCTGATGGCGGTGACCAATGCGATTTCGTCTGTGATTATCGTCGGCGCGCTGATCGCCAGCGCCGAGGCCGGCTCTGCCATCGCGAAATACCTGGGGCTGCTGGCGGTCGTGTTTGCCAGCGTCAACATTTTTGGCGGCTTTGCCGTCACCGAGCGCATGCTTGCGATGTACAAGAAGAAGGAGCGCAAGTGATGGTTCTGGGGGCAGCAATGAACATGACCCGTCGTCCACTGGCCTTCGCCGCCGCTGCGGCCAGCGCACTGACTTCGGTCCCTGCGCTTGCATCGGGTGGCGATGCCGCGCCGGTGAGCCCGTGGGTCTCGCTGGCCTATCTGGTCGCGGGTGTATTCTTCATCCTCGCGCTGCGCGGGCTTTCCAGCCCCGAAACCAGCCGCGACGGCAACCGCTTCGGCATGATCGGCATGGGCATCGCCGTCATCACGACGCTGATCACGCATGACATCGCCAATATCGTCGAGATCGTCGCTGCCATCGCGATCGGCGGCGTCGCCGGCTTCGTGATCGCACGCAAGATCAAGATGACCGACATGCCGCAGCTGGTCGCTGCGTTCCACTCGCTGGTCGGTCTTGCTGCGGTGCTGGTCGCGCTCGCCGCGTGGCTGAACCCCGAAGCGTTCGGCATTCTCGATGCCGCGGGGCAGATCATGGCGGTCAGCCGTGTCGAAATGGGCCTGGGCGTTGCGATCGGTGCGATCACCTTCTCGGGCTCGGTCATCGCGTTCCTGAAGCTGAACGGCAACATGTCGGGCTCGCCGATCATGCTGCCGGGCCGTCATGTCATCAACCTGGGCGTGCTGGCCGCGATCCTGGGCATGATTGCCGTCTACACCGTGTCTGCCGATGGCGGTCCGGGCGAAGGCTATCTGTTTCTGCTGATCACCCTGCTGTCGTTCATCATCGGCTTCCTGCTGATCATTCCGATCGGCGGGGCGGACATGCCTGTCGTCGTCTCGATGCTCAACAGCTATTCGGGCTGGGCAGCGGCTGCGATGGGCTTCACCCTGTCGAACACCGCGATGATCATCACCGGCGCGCTGGTCGGCTCGTCGGGTGCAATTCTCTCGTACATCATGTGCAAGGCGATGAACCGCAGCTTCATCTCGGTGATCGCGGGCGGCTTTGGCGCCGATGCCGGCGGCGGTGGCGGCGCAGGTGCGGCCAAGGTCGACCGTCCGTGGAAGCGCGGCAGCGCAGAAGACGCGGCCTATATGATGAAGCAGGCTGAAAGCGTGATCATCGTGCCTGGTTACGGTATGGCGGTGGCGCAGGCTCAGCACGCGCTGCGCGAAATGGGTGACCTGCTCAAGAAGGAAGGCGTCAGCGTCAAATACGCGATCCATCCGGTCGCAGGCCGTATGCCCGGCCACATGAACGTGCTGCTCGCCGAAGCCAACGTGCCGTATGACGAGGTGTTCGAACTCGAAGACATCAACAGCGAATTCGCGCAGACCGATGTCGCGTTCATCATTGGCGCCAACGACGTGGTCAACCCGGCGGCCAAGACCGACAAGACGTCGCCGATTTACGGCATGCCCGTGTTCGATGTCGACAAGGCCAAGACGGTATTCTTCATCAAGCGCTCGATGGGCGGTGTGGGTTATGCAGGCGTCGACAACGATGTCTTCTACATGGACCAGACGATGATGCTGCTGGCCGACGCGAAGAAGATGGTCGAGGATATCTGCAAGAACCTGGGGCACTGAGCTTCATGCGGAAGATCGGCCTGATCGGCGGGATGAGCTGGGTTTCTACCGAAACCTATTATCGCCTGATCAACAGGGAAGTGCAGAAGCGCGCCGGATCGCTGTGCAGCGGTCCGATCGCGATCGAGAGCCTCAACTTTTGTGAACTGGCGCAGATCAGGACAGCCGAAGGCTGGGATAACGCGGCGGAAAAGCTGATCACGGCGGCGCGGTCGCTCGAGCAATCGGGCGCGACCGCCATCCTGATCTGCGCCAATTCGATGCACAAGGTCTATGACCGGGTGCAGGCGGAAGTGTCGGTCCCGATCATCCATATCGCCGATTGCGTCGGCGAGAAGATGCAGGCCGATGGCATCAAGCGCGCTGCGATCATCGGCACGCGCAACGTGATGCTGGAAAGCTTCTACCGGCAGCGACTGGTGCGCCACGGCATCGGTCTGCTGGCCCCCAGCATGGAGCGCGTCGAGGAGATCGACCGGATCATCTATGACGAACTGATGGAAGGCCGGGTGGTCCGCGAATCGGAACGCACGATGAAGACCTTCCTCACCAACATCGCGAAGGAAGACGTGCAGGCGGTGGTGTTGGGCTGTACCGAGCTGGAAATGATCATCGATACCAAGGCCAACGTTCTGCCGATCTATGACGGCACCGAGATTCACGCGCATGCCGCCGTGAACTGGATCATGGGCGAGGCTTGAGTCTCACGGTGGCTTGCGCCTAAAGCGCGTGGGCCTTTGCCGGATGGCGGCGAAGCCATGGAGTCGCCACAAACATGCATCCCCGCGCACCCTATGCCTGCGACCCGGCCCGAACGCGCGGACGACAATATGCCGAAAGCGGAGCGCCCACACGGGGCCCGCGCGGGGCTTTCCAGCGCGACCGCGATCGCATCATCCATTCGATCAGCTTTCGCCGGTTGCGGCACAAGACGCAGGTGTTCGTCGCGCCCGATGGCGATCATTACCGCGTCCGGCTGACCCACAGCCTGGAGGTCGCGCAGATCGGACGGACGATCGCGCGCGCGCTGGGGCTGGACGAGGATCTGACCGAGGCTTTGTGCCTGGCGCACGACATCGGCCATCCGCCATTCGGCCATGCCGGCGAGGACGCGTTGCAGGAAGCGATGGCGGAGCAGGGCGGGTTCGATCACAACGCGCACACGCTGCGCGCGCTGCACGTGCTCGAATCGCCTTATCCGCTCTGGCAGGGGTTGAACCTCAGTTGGGAAGTGCTGGAGGGGCTGGCCAAGCACAATGGCCCGGTTGCATCCGCACCCTGGGCGCTGGCACAGATCGACGCGGCGTTCGACTTCGATCTGCCGCAATTCTCATCGCTCGAAGCGCAGGTCGCAGCGGTCGCCGACGACATCGCCTATGACAATCACGACATCGATGACGGACTTCGCGCGGGCTTCTTGTCGTTCGATGACCTGCTCACGCTGCCCAGTGCGGCGCGGCAATGGGATGCCATTCGCGGACGTTTTCCTGGCGTGGCCGAAGACCGGTTGCGCTCGGAATTCGTGCGCGACCAGATCGGCCTGATGGTCAATGACGTCATAGCGTCAACCCGGCAGCGAATCACCGATCTGGGTATTGGCGATATTGGCGATGTCCGGGCCGCAGGGCAGATGATCGCAGGCTTTTCCGACCCGATGGCAGCGCAGGAGCGCGAGCTGAAAGCGTTCATGTACGACCGCGTTTATCACCATCCGCGACAGCTGGAGGCGGCCGAACTGGCGCGGCATGTGATCGCGGCGCTGTTTGCGGCCTATCACGTCGATCCCTCGCTGCTGCCGGAGGATTGGCGCGCACGTCTGCCGACGGCGGAGCCTCTCAAGAGCCGTCATATCGCCGACTTTCTGGCGGGCATGACAGATCGTTTTGCGCTGACCTGCCACCGCCAGATCTTCGGCCATGCGCCCGATGGGCTCAGCCACGTCTGACCCATCTATATTGCATCGCAGCGTAATTTGATTGACAGCCCTTGCGGCTTTGGTCATTCCGTCAGCGTCGATGGGGCGCAAGCTCTTGAAGACGACACGGGAGAGCGTGGGGTGCAAGCCTCACCACCGAAGGAGCAACCGCCCCGGAATCTCTCAGGTCATCGGGACCGTGTCGTTAGTCGGCGCTCTGGAAAGCGAGCGGTCCTGCCGGGCTGCTCCACCGAAGGGGTAAATGGCCGGGTTCGCCCGCCCATGAAAGCTCTCAGGTTCAAGTGACAGAGGGGGTTGAATGCCGGGCATGGCCTATGAGGGCTATGGACGCTGTTCAGCCTCATGCCACTGGAGTGCCCTGATGACCGACTTTATCGCTGAAATGATGGAACGCCTGCCCGAGAAGCTGCTGCCGCTCGATGCCTGGCATCGCGAGCGCGGCGGGCGCATGGTGCCCTTCGCCGGCTATCAGATGCCCGTGCAGTACGAAGGCGTGATGGCCGAGCATCTGTGGACGCGCGAGAATGCCGGCCTGTTCGATGTCAGCCACATGGGCCAGGTGCTGCTGACCGGCGAAGCGCCGGACGTCGCGCTTGAGGCCGTCGTTCCGGGTGAGATCCAGAAGCTGGGTGTCAACCGCATGCGCTATTCGGTGCTGCTGGGCGATGATGGCGGCATTCTGGACGACCTGATGGTCACCCGGCGCGAACGCGACCTGTATCTGGTCGTCAACGGCGCCTGCAAATACGACGATCTGGCGCATATGCGCGAAGTGTTCCCCGATGAGGTAGTGATCACCCTGCTCGACGAGCGCGCATTGTTCGCGTTGCAGGGCCCGAAGGCCGGCGAAGCGCTCGCCAGCCTGATCCCCGATGTCGCATCGCTTTATTTCATGCAGGCCGGCGCGTTCACGCTCGATGGCATGGCTTTGTGGATCAGCCGTTCGGGCTATACCGGTGAAGATGGCTTCGAGATCAGCGTCGATTGCGACCATGCTGCGGCTTTGGCCGACCGCCTGTGCGCGCTCGACAGCGTCAAGCCGATCGGTCTGGGCGCACGCGATTCGCTGCGGTTGGAAGCGGGGCTTCCGCTGTACGGTCATGACCTCGATGAAACGGTGAGCCCGGTCGAAGGCGATCTGGCGTTCTCGATCAGCAAGCGTCGCCGCAACGAGGGTGGCTTTGCCGGGGCCGAACGCATTCTGGAAGAGCTGGCCGAAGGCGTCGATCGCAAGCGCGTGGCGCTGATGGTCGAAGGCCGTCAGCCGGTGCGCGAAGGCGCGGAGCTGTATGTCGGTGATCGCATGGTCGGCAAGGTGACGTCTGGCGGGTTTTCGCCCTCGATCGGCGCGCCGATCGCGATGGGGCTGGTCAAGGCCGCCTTTATCGAGACCGGCACCTTTCTGGAGGCCGAAGTCCGCGGCAAGCGCATCCCCGTCACGGTGACCACCATGCCGTTTGTGCCGCACCGTTACCACCGCGCGAAAGCAGTCTGATTATCTCACGAGTTGATGGAGCAACAACATGAGCCGTTATTTTACCGAAGAACATGAATGGGTTGAAGTCGAAGGCAAAGTCGCCACGGTCGGCATCACCGAATATGCGCAGGAACAGCTGGGCGATGTCGTGTTCGTCGACGTGCCCGGCGAAGGCAAGCAGTTCGACAAGGGCGACGAAGCCGCCGTGGTCGAATCGGTCAAGGCCGCCAGCGATGTCTACAGCCCGGTGTCCGGCACCATTGTCGAAGGCAATGACGTGCTCGCCGACGAGCCCGCCCTGGTCAATTCGGACCCCGAAGGCGACGGCTGGTTCTTCAAGCTGGAACTGTCCGACCCCAGCGAACTCGAAGGCCTGATGGATGAGGCCGCGTACAAGAAGTTTGTCGCAGGTCTCTGATTTCAAACGATCGAACCTGCAGGCACTGAAGCGATAAGGATCTGATAAGGCGATGCGCTATCTCCCCCTCAATACCCAGGACCGTGCCTCGATGCTCGCGACCATTGGCGCGGCATCGATTGATGATCTGTTCATCGACATTCCCGAAGAGGCCCGGCTGACCGGACCCATTCACGATCTGCCGATGCACGCACCCGAAATGGTGGTCGAGCGGCACATGAAAAAGCTGGCTGCCCAGAATGTGGTGGCTGGCGACGTGCCATTCTTCATGGGGGCAGGGGCCTATCGCCACCATGTTCCTGCCTCGGTCGATCACCTGATCCAGCGCGGCGAGTTCCTGACCGCCTACACGCCCTATCAGCCGGAAATCGCGCAGGGCACGCTGCAAATGCTGTTCGAATTCCAGACGCAGGTCGCAAGGCTGCTGGGCTGCGATGTCGCCAATGCGTCGATGTACGATGGCTCCACCGCCTGCTGGGAAGCGATCAGCATGGCGCGGCGCATCACCAAGCGTGGTACGGCGCTGCTGTCTTCGGGCCTTCACCCGCATTATGTCGGCGTCGCCAAGACGATGGCGCGGTTCACTGGCGATGCGCTGGTCCATCAGGCCCCTAGCCTGACGGCCGAGACCGACATTGACGCGCTGATCGGTCAGATCGACAAAAACACCAGCTGCGTCGTCGTTCAGTATCCCGATATTCTCGGCCGCATCAGCGACCTGTCGGCACTGGCCAGTGCCGCGCAGTCGGCAGGCGCGCTGCTGATCGCGGTGGTGACCGAGCCGGTTGCGCTCGGCGCATTGCGCAGTCCGGGAGAAATGGGCGCGGACATCGTTGTTGGCGAAGGCCAGTCGATTGGCGTCGGCCTGCAGTTTGGCGGACCTTATGTCGGCCTGTTCGGCTGCAAGCAGAAATATGTCCGCCAGATGCCGGGCCGCCTGTGCGGCGAGACCGTGGATGCCGAAGGCAAGCGCGGCTTCGTGCTGACGCTGTCGACCCGCGAGCAGCACATCCGCCGCGAAAAGGCGACGAGCAACATCTGCACCAACAGCGGCCTGTGCGCGCTGGCGTTCAGCGTTCACATGACGCTGCTTGGCGAAAAGGGCCTGCGCGGTCTGGCCGAGATCAACCACGCCATGGCAGTGACGGCGGCCGAGCGTCTGGCCCAGGTGCCCGGCGTCACGTTGCTCAACGACAGCTTTTTCAACGAGTTCACGCTGGTTCTTCCCGAAGATGCTCGGCATGTCGTGCGCGAGCTGGCCGATCGCCAGATCCTGGGCGGCGTGTCGCTGGGCCGGCTGTTCCCCGAAGAGGCGGGCCTTGCCAACGGGCTGGTCGTGGCGGTCACCGAGACCGTTTCGATGGACGATATCGAAGCATTCGCTAACACCCTGCAGGAGTTGCTGGCATGAGCATGAACAATCAGGGCCGCCCCACCCGGCAGGCTGAAGACACCGTGGTCGAATTTGGCGCTGCCACCAGCACCGGCAACCGCGCACTGATGCTGGAAGAAGCGTTGATCTTCGAGATCAGCGATCGGAACCGCACCGGTGTAGATCTCGCCGAAGCCCCCAAGGTCGCATCGCGGCTGGGTGGGCTGGAGCGCAAGGCAGCTATCGGCCTTCCCGGCCTGTCCGAGCAGGAAACGGTCCGTCACTATACGCGCCTCAGTCGTCAGAATTACGCGATCGACCTCGGCCTGTTTCCGCTGGGATCGTGCACGATGAAGCACAACCCGCGTCTCAACGAGAAGATGGCGCGGCTGCCCGGATTTGCCGACATTCACCCGCTCCAGCCGATCCACACGGTGCAGGGCGCACTCGCGGTGATCGACGAGCTGGGCGAATGGCTCGTGAAGCTGACCGGCATGGCTGGTGTTGCGATGTCGCCAAAGGCCGGTGCGCACGGCGAGCTGTGCGGTATCCTCGCGATCCGCTCGGCGCTCGAAGCGCGCGGTGACAAGCGTTCGGTGATCCTGGTCCCCGAAAGCGCGCACGGCACCAACCCTGCCACCGCAGCGTTTGTCGGCTATCAGGTCGAAGACATTCCCGCCAAGCCCGATGGCCGCATCGATGTCGATGCGTTGATCGCCCGGCTTGGCCCGGATGTGGCTGGCGTGATGATCACCAACCCCAACACCTGCGGCCTGTTCGAGCGTGATCTCAAGGTCATTTCGGACGCGGTGCATGAAGTGGGCGGTTTCGTCTATTGCGATGGCGCGAACTTCAACGCCGTGGTCGGCAAGGTGCGCCCGGGCGATCTTGGCGTCGATGCGATGCACATCAACCTGCACAAGACCTTCTCCACCCCGCATGGCGGTGGCGGTCCTGGCTCGGGTCCGGTGGTGTTCTCCGAAGCGCTGGCCCCGTTTGCGCCGCTGCCCTTTGTCGAGCGTCTCGACGATGGCAAGCTGGTGCTGATCGAGGAAGAGAGCGCCGAAGACCATCATGCGTCGAGCTTTGGCCGCATGGTCGCGTTCCACGGCCAGATGGGCAT
The DNA here is from genome assembly GCA_943370475.1 of Hydrogenophaga intermedia. Lineage (GTDB taxonomy): Bacteria > Pseudomonadota > Alphaproteobacteria > Sphingomonadales > Sphingomonadaceae > Blastomonas. Next base: position 208,945 of record CALRRI020000001.1, on the reverse strand, counting down.
GTTCACCCGCGCACTGTCATACATCCTCAGCCATGGTGCCGACGGACTGAAGCAGGTCGCCGAAGACGCGGTGCTCAATGCCAACTATGTCCTGCGCTCGCTCGAGGATATTCTCGATGCACCGTTCGCGGGAGCAGGGCCGTGCATGCACGAAGCGCTGTTCTCCGACGCCGGTTTTGCCGAGGGCTTCTCGACGATCGACCTCGCCAAGGGACTGATCGACGAAGGCTTCCACCCGATGACGGTCTACTTCCCGCTGGTGGTGCATGGCGCGATGCTGGTCGAGCCGACCGAGACCGAGAGCAAGGCGGCTCTCGATCAGTTCATCGGCGCATTCCGCTCGGTCGCCTTGCGCGCCAAGCAGGGTGATCCGCTGCTGCACAGTGCACCGCATTTTGCGCCGCGCCGCCGTCTCGACGAGACGCTGGCCGCGCGCAAGCCGGTGCTGGTGTGGACCGAGCCTGCGATCGAACAGGCCGAAGCTGCCGAATGAGCCTTGCGAACCCGCCCGGTCACACGCCGGGCGGGTTTTTCATATCCAGCGCCGCACGCGGGCGCAGTAATCTTCAAATGGCTTGCCAAATCTCTCGGCCAAGTATTTCTCTTCCTTGGCAATGACCGCCCGATCGATGGCGATGAAGGCGAACGGCACGAAACCCAGAACACCCATGCTGCCGTCCCAGAGCGCATAGCCGATATGGATGGCAAGCATTCCCAGATACATCGGATTGCGGCTGTGCCTGTAGGGGCCGCGCGCAATGATCGCCTGGCTCGGAGTCCACGGCTCGGGGTTCTCGCCATAGGCGCGGAACAGGCCCAGCGACACGATCAGCAGCCCGATGCCCGCCACCATCAGCGAAAAGCCCACCCATTCCAGCGATCGTGCCATCGGAATGGGCGGAAGCGCCAGCAGATCATCGGCCAGCAGCCCGAGCAGGATGAAGCCCAGGAACACCAGCGGCGGCGGAAATCCGACTGCAGGGGCAATGCTCGCATCCACGCGCGGCAACTGGGGTGGTTCGTCGTTGATCATGCCCCAAACTGGCGTTTTGCCGGGCCGCTTGCAAGCGGTGCGATTGCCTGGCCCTGTCTTTGACGGCATGATGCGGTGATGAGCGAACCTAAGCCCTGGCTGATCAACGAGGCCGGCACCGAAGCCCGCCGCCATGCCCCCGCCACATTGCGCAACCGCGATGCCATCGCCGATGTGCTGAAAGCCCGGCTCCCCGCCCATGGCGCCGTCCTGGAAATCGCCAGCGGCAGCGGCGAGCATATCGTGCATTTTGCAGGCCTGTTTCGCGGCGTCACTTGGCTGCCGAGCGACTGCGAACCGGCTGCGCTCCACTCGATCGCCGCCTGGACGGCCCAATCAGGGCTCGCAAACATCCTTCCCCCGCTGCTGATCGATGTCGAGCAGGCCAGCTGGCCCATCGAGCGCGCCGATGCCGTGCTCTGCATCAACATGCTGCACATCAGCCCGTGGAGCGCCAGCACGGCCCTGTTCCGCAACGCCGGGCGGCTGCTGCCGCCGGGGGCGCCACTGTATCTGTACGGTCCATTCGTGCGTCATGACGTCATGACAGCCGAGAGCAACCTGGCCTTCGATGCCTCGCTCAAGCAGCGCAATCCGGCCTGGGGGTTTCGCGACGTTGCGGATGTTGATGCATTGGCCAGCGCGCATGGCTTTGCCCGCGCCGCGCTGATCGAAATGCCCGCCAACAATCTCTCGCTTCTCTATCGGCGGAGCTGACGCATATCTATTGTCAAGCGCTGGGCTTTGCGCCTAGCCTTCTAAGCAATGGGCAGGGCCGCAAAGGCCCGCTCCACCGCCATAGTGGGAGAGAGATATGCTGGCCAGCGTGACCGAAGCGCGTACCGACCTGGGTTCCACCGTGCGTTACTGGGCGGAACAGCGACCCGATGGCTTCGCCCTCGACGATGGGGTCACCCGTATCACTTACCGCGAACTCGATGAACAGGTCGATCGCTATGCGCGCGCCTTTGCCGCTGCCGGGCTGGAACCTGACACCCGGATCGCCTGGCTGGGCAAGAACGCCAGCCTCTATTTCATCCTGCTGATCGCCGCCAGCCGCGCAGGTCTGGCCATGGTGCCGGTAGGCTGGCGTCTGGCGGTACCCGAGGTGCGCTATATCCTCGGCGATACCGGCGCGGCTTTGCTGGTCTGCCAGCCCGGGTTCGCCGAAACCGCCAAGGCGGCGGCAGAGGGCCTCGACAGCCTGCGCACCGTTTTGCTCGATACCCGCGATGACAGCACAGGGCTTGAGGTGCTGGACGATTGGGCTGCGGCGCAGGGATCGGGTGGACTGATTGACGTCGATCCCGAACGCGGCGTGCTGCAGCTCTACACATCGGGCACCACGGGCAACCCCAAGGGAGCGGTGTTGTGCAACCGCAACATGTTCGCGCTGCGACCGATCATCGAGGCATCGGATGTCGATTGGTACAAGATCAGCAGCGACGATTCGATGCTGGTGATCATGCCGGTCGCACATATTGCAGGGTCGGGCGTCGGTACCATCGCGTTCTACAACGGCTGCCGGGCTGTCATTCGGGCCGAGTTTTCACCCGATGCCGTGCTCGATTGCGTGGCCGACGGCGTGACGCACATGTTCCTCGTCCCTACCGCGCTGCAGATGGTGGTCAACCATCCTCGCGCCACTGGGACCGACTGGTCGCGGCTGAAGCTGGTGATGTACGGCGCAGCGCCGATCCCGCTCGAACTGCTGCGCCAGTGCATGCAGACGATGGGGGCCGAGTTCTGCCAGCAATATGGCATGACCGAGACCACCGGCACCTTCTGCGCCTTGCCGCCAGAGGACCATGATCCCGCCGGCAACGAGCGGATGCGTTCGGCTGGCAAGGCGCTGCCCGGTGTGGAAATCCGGATCGTCGATGGTCAGGGTGGGCCCGTTCCTAGTTTCACGATCGGCGAAATCGCCACGCGCTCGCCGCTCAACATGGTGGGCTATTGGCGCAACGACGCCAAGACCCGCGAGACGGTGGATGCCGATGGTTGGCTGCTGACCGGTGACGCAGCCTATATGGACGACGATGGCTATGTCTTCATCCAGGACCGGGTGAAGGACATGATCATCTCCGGTGGCGAGAACGTGTACCCGGCGGAGGTCGAGAACGCGATCTTTGGCCATCCCGATGTGCTGGAAGTCGCCGTCATCGGCGTTCCCGATGACAAATGGGGTGAGGCGGTCAAGGCCGTCGTGGTACCGAAGCCCGGACATGAGGTCGATCCGGCATCGGTCATCGCCTGGGCGCGCGAACGGATCGCGCCGTTCAAGGCGCCCAAGAGCATCGATGTCATTCCGGAAATGCCGCGCAACGCGACCGGCAAGATCCTGCGGCGCGAACTGCGCGCGCCGTATTGGGTGGGGCGCGACCGGGCGGTGGGCTAGGTGGCGGGCTGACCGGTCAACCTCTGCGCTGTTTCGCCAGCCGGTTCTCGCGCCAGGCGATGTACAGGCCCGATCCGATGATCAGCGGTGCCCCGATCCAGGTTGCGGGCACCGGCCAGTTTTCCCAGATCAGCCAACCGGCCAGCGCGGCCCAGATCAGGCTGGAATAGTCCATCGGCAGCACGACTGACACCGGTGCAAGCCGCAACGACCAGGTGATGCCAAGCTGCGCGGCCGCGCCGAACAGGCCCATCAGGCCGATGATGCCCCATGTTTCCGCATCGTGCATCTGGCCGACGAACAGCATCGCGATGCCCAGGGGCACCAGCGAACTCAGCGAGAACCAGAACATCGTGGTGACCGGGCTTTCGGTTTCACCGAGCTTGCGGATGATGATGCTGACCCAGGCGGTGATCACCACCCCGGTGAGCGCCACCAGCGCGCCGGTGAGCGGGATATGCCCGTCGCCCGGCTGGACCACGATGATCACGCCGATCAGCCCGGCGGCGATGGCACTCCAGCGATGGACGCCCACCGATTCGTGCAACAGCACGATCGACAGCAGTGTCGCGACGATCGGCACCATGAACCCGATCGCGGTTGCCTCTGCGATCGGCAGAAGTGCAAAGGACAGGAAGTTCAGCGACATCGCGATCATGCCGATCACCATGCGACCGGCATGCGTCCAGGGTCGCTCTGTCTTGAGCACGGCCAGGCCGGACCCCGCCAGCGCCACCGGAATCAGCACCAGGACCCCGGTCAACTGGCGGTAGAACACGCTTTCGAGCACATGCACGCCATGGTTCGATGCCAGCTTCACGCAAGCGAACATCGCGGTGATCGAGATCGCAGCCAGCAGCCGGATGCCAATGGCAATCAGCGCCTGGTTGGCGGGCGGATTGCTGTCGGGCAGAGCGACGGGGGCAGGCTGGGGGTCGGGCAGGGCCATCAAGCCCGTGCTAACAGCAGCGAGCCGCTACGTCATCCCGCGGAATGGCAAGTTTGCCGCAAATCTTCGCCAGGCAAACATCGTCCCGGCATTTTCGCATAGGTCAGAACCAAAAGGGCAGCGCTGCGCGCTCTGGCCAAAGCCGGGCGATTGGATTAATCGCCAAGGCCATAGCGGGGCAGCACGACCCCCAGCCATAGCGACAGGATAGCCATGACCGACCAGTTCGAGCTCACCGAGGACCAGCTTGCCATTCAGGACGCGGCGCGCAAGTTCACTGCCGACCGGATCACGCCCTTCGCCGCCGAATGGGACGAGAAACACATCTTTCCGCGCGACACCATCAAGGAGGCGGCTGATTTGGGCTTTGCCGCGATCTATGTCAGCGAGGAAAGCGGCGGCATCGGCCTTGGCCGTCTCGAAGCCGCGCTGATCATGGAAGCGATGGCTTATGGCTGCCCCTCGACCAGCGCGTTCATCTCGATCCACAACATGGCAGCATGGATGATCGACACCTTCGGGTCGGATGACCTGAAGAGCCGCTATCTTCCCGACCTGGTGACGATGGACAAGATCGCCAGCTATTGCCTGACCGAGCCGGGTTCGGGTTCCGATGCCGCGGCGCTCAAGACCAAGGCGGTGCTCGATGGCGACCATTATGTCGTCAACGGCTCGAAGCAGTTCATCAGCGGCGCGGGCGCAAATGACGTCTATGTCACGATGGTCCGCACCGGTGAGGGTGGCCCCAAGGGCATTTCGTGCCTGGTGATTGACAAGGACACACCGGGGGTTTCCTTTGGTGCGAACGAGAAGAAGCTAGGCTGGCACAGCCAGCCGACCGCGCAGGTGATCTTCGACAACGCCCGCATTCCTGTCGCCAATCGCGTCGGCGCGGAAGGCGACGGCTTTCGCTTTGCAATGATGGGGCTCGACGGCGGTCGCCTGAACATCGGCGCATGTTCGCTGGGCGGGGCGCAGCGCTGTCTTGACGAGGCGGTCAGCTATACCAACGATCGCAAGCAGTTCGGCAAGCGGATCAGCGACTTTCAGAACACCCAGTTCATGCTCGCCGACATGGCGACCGATCTGGAGGCCGCGCGGGCGCTGCTGTATCTGGCTGCCGCGAAGGTCACCGCCAACGCGCCTGACAAGACCAAGTTCGCCGCTATGGCCAAGCGCCTCAGCACCGACAGCGGTTCGAAGATTGTCAATGACGCTCTGCAACTGTTTGGCGGATATGGCTATTTGCAGGATTATCCGATCGAGCGCTTCTGGCGAGACCTGCGCGTGCATTCGATCCTCGAAGGCACCAATCAGGTAATGCGGATGATCGTCGCGCGCGAAATGCTGCGCCAGTAAGGACAACAGCCATGACCAGCGAGATTCTCACCCGCGTCGAAGGGCGCACCGGCATCATCAGCCTCAATCGTCCAGGGGCCATCCACGCGCTCAACACCGCGATGTGCACGGCGATGACCGATGCGCTCACCAGCTGGATCGACGATCCTGCCGTCGAAGCCGTGATCATCGACCATGCCGAAGGGCGCGGTTTCTGTGCCGGTGGCGATATCCGCATGCTCGCCACCAGCGGCGCGGCCGATGGCGCAGAAGCGCGCGAATTCTTCTTCATCGAATACCGGCTAAACCACCTGCTGTTCGTCTATCCCAAGCCGGTGATCGCGTTCATGAACGGCATCACCATGGGGGGCGGCGTCGGCCTTTCACTCCCATCGCGTTATCGGATCGCAACCGAGAACACCCGCTTTGCCATGCCTGAGACGGGTATCGGCCTGTTCCCCGATGTGGGCGGTGGCTGGTTCCTGTCGCGGCTGCCGGGTCGCACCGGACAGTTCCTGGCGCTGACCGGGGCGCGGCTCGATGGCGCGGAGTGTCATGCGCTCGGCCTTGCCACGCATTATCTGCCATCGGATGTGCTTGAAAACGCGAAGTCGCAGATCGCCGAACATCCCGACCGGATCGATGAGATCCTGGCCGCACTCGCGGTGGAGCCGCCTGCTGCACGCATCCTTGGCAACCGGGAGCTGATCGACCAGCTGTTCGCCTCGGACCGCTATGAGGATATCCTGGCCGCGCTGACCCAGGACGGATCGGAGTGGAGCGCCAAGGAACTGGCGACGCTCGCCACCAAATCACCGCAAACCTGCAAGGTGGCTTTGCGCCAACTGAAGGATGGCGCGCAAATGCCTGATTTCGCAGCCGAGATGCGGCAGGAATATGCGATCGGAGCCCGCGTCGTTCAGATGCACGATTTCATCGAAGGCGTCCGCGCGTTGATCATCGAAAAGGACAACGCGCCCCGCTGGAGCCCGGATACGCCCGAGGGCGTAACCGATGAACTGATCGACACGATCTTCGCGCCGCTGCCCGAAGACCAGGCCTGGACCCCATTGGAGGTTGCCCGATGACCTATGAAACGCTTCTCGTCGAACAGCGCGGCGCTGTCACGCTGATCACGCTCAACCGCCCGCAGGCGCTCAATGCGCTCAACAGCCAGGTGCTGGCCGATCTGATCGCTGCGCTGGCCGCGTTCGATGCCGATCCGTCGCAGGGCTGTGCCGTGCTGACCGGCAGCGAAAAGGCGTTCGCGGCGGGCGCGGACATCAAGGAAATGGCGACGCAGAGCTTTGCCGACATGTACGGCGGCAACTTCTTTGCCGGCTATGACCGCGTCACCGCAACCCGCAAGCCGATCATCGCCGCCGTTGCCGGCTATGCTTTGGGCGGGGGCTGTGAACTGGCGATGATGTGCGATTTCATCATCGCCGGCGACAATGCCAAGTTCGGTCAGCCCGAGATCAAGCTGGCCGTCACGCCGGGCATGGGTGGCTCGCAGCGCATGGCGCGCGCGATCGGCAAGGCCAAGACGATGGACATGTGCCTGACCGGGCGGATGATGGATGCGACCGAGGCCGAACAGTCGGGGCTCGTTGCGCGCGTCGTGCCGGTTGCCGATCTGGTCGAGGAAGCGGTGAAAGCCGCCGCTACCATCGCAGGCATGGCGCCGCTGGCGACGCTGGCGGTCAAGGAAATGGTCAACGCCGCGTTCGAGACCACCCTGCAACAGGGCGTGGTGTTCGAACGCCGCCTGTTCCATGGCCTGTTCGGCAGCGAGGACCAGACCGAAGGCATGGCGGCCTTCGTCGAAAAGCGTCCCGGCAACTGGACGGGTCGCTGATCGACAGCAGTCTGTCTCTGGTGGAGTGAGGCTTAAAACCGCGTCGGCGCGTTCCTATCTTCCTTTCTAGACAGGAACCGCCAGACCATGACCCAGACCCAGAGCCCCTCGAAAGCCCGCCCGCCGCATCCCTTGCTGACCCTCACGGAAGGGCGCGCGGTGTTCGAACTGGGATCGTTTGTCGCCCTGCGCCAGGCGATGAAGCGGCTGCCCAAAGGCGATGGCCATGCGGTGATCGTGCTGCCTGGGTTCCTCGCGGGCGACACCTCGACCCGCCCGATGCGCGGTCTGCTCAACGATCTGGGCTATGCAGCTTATGGCTGGGACCTGGGGCGCAACCTGCGTTTCAGCACCGAACGCGAGCAGGAACTCTACGCTTTGCTCGACCGTGTTCATGCCGAGTCCGGCAGGCCCGTCTCGCTGATCGGCTGGAGCCTGGGCGGCCTGTTCGCGCGTGAAATGGCCAAGCATAGCCCGGACAAGGTGCGCCAGGTGATTTCGCTGGGCAGCCCGATCTCGAACGATCGCGGCTATACCAACGCCAGTCGCCTGTTCGAGCGGCTCAACGGCAAGCACCCCGAACCGATGCAGCAGGGCCGTTTCCAGGCGCTTGACGAAGCCCCGCCAGTGCCCACGACCTCGATCCTCAGCCGCAGCGACGGCATTGTTGCCTGGCGCGCATCCGTACAGAAGCCAGGCCCGCAGGCCGAGACGCTCGAAGTGCTGGCCAGTCATTGCGGGCTCGGGGTCAATCCGATGGTGATGTACGCCATCGCCGACCGTCTCGCGCAGCTGGAGGGCGAATGGAAACCGTTTGATCGCTCAGGCTGGCGCTCGATGGTTTTCAAGACGGTGACGGCGGATTGAAGTCAGCGCCGCGCGCCGATCAGTTGTTCCGCCGCCAGTCGCCCGGTCTGTGCTGCGCCGTTCATATAGCCGGTGTGCGCATCGGACAGATGCTCTCCGGCGAACAGGATCGGACCCGAGGGCAGGGGCGCGGTCACCTTGCCGTCATCGTCCTCGGCCCAGAAATGCGCGGCGTAACGGGTGAGTTGCCCGGGCAGGAACCGCGAATAAGCGCCCTGGGCGTAGGGATCCGCCGCCCATGCCGTCCGCCGCAGGCTGCGCGCGGCAAGACCGGGGACGGCAGGCGCGATCTCGCGCTCGCACGCGCGCAATATGCCCTCGGGGCCAAGGTCCTGCAGCGCAGAAACCTGATTGCCGCCGAAGAACCATGTCAGCACGCCCTCGGGCACGGCATCCTGCCCCGCACTGGCTCCCCAGAACTCGCTGAACAGCCCCGGCTCGCCGGTGCGCACCGCCCAGGCTGCGCCGCCTGCTCCAACGAGAGGCTCCCACGGGCGCGTGGCATAGCCGGCGTTGATCTTTTCGTTGCGGCCGCAGCTGAACTCCTGCGTTAGCGCCTGCCACGCCGGGGGCAGAGTGTCGCCGAAATCGATCGTGCGCAGGACCTGCGCCGGAACGGTGATGATGACGCGGTCGGCGGTGATCGTCTCGCCATTGGCGAAGGCCAGCACCACCGTCTTGCCCTTCCGGCGAACGCTGACCAGCGCATGCCCGGTCTTGATGCGCGGCATCAGCGGTTCGGCCAGCGCCCTCGGGATGGTCGATGAGCCGCCTGCGAGGCTGTAGCGCTCGTCGCTGCCAGAGATCAGCGCGACCCTGTCGTCCACGATGGTGGGGAGATTGAAGAACAGCTCCAGCGCCGAGACCTGGCCGGGCTCCGATCCGAACTCGGTGCGGATGGTCGCTTCGACCAGCGCGCGGGCGCGGGGACTGGCAGCGGCACCGGCGGCGTCGAGATAGCGCTGCACCGACATCGCATCGAACAGCGGGGCATGGCGGTCGAAATCGGCATCGACCGCGCCGGCGTCCTCGGCGATGCGCGCCGCCAGCGGACGAAACTCGGCGATCAGTTCGGCCTCCGGCACTTCGCGGCCATCGACGACAAACCGCTCACGCGCCGTCATCGCACCGCGATCGATCAAGCCGATGTTGAACCGCTTCGCCAGCGCAAGGATGTCGGCATGGTTGGTATTGACCAGATGCGCGCCGTCCTCGACGTACAGGCCTAGCTCGGGCAGTCCGGTCGAGGTCAGCACCCGCCCCCCGATGCGGCCGCGCGCCTCGTAGATCGTGGCATCGAACCCGGCTGCGACAAGGCGGTCGAGCGCCACCAGCCCGGCGAGGCCTGCGCCGATGATCGCGATGCGTGACTTCTTGCTGACGGCAGCTTCTGCAGGCTGGCCAAAGGCAGGAGCTAGACCCATGGCGGCAAGCCCTGCCAGAACGTCGCGGCGGTTGAGGCCGGGCCCGCGTCCTTTGCCACCCCCACCGGTGGGAGCAGCCTTGGCCAGCAACCCCCAGACAATGCCCGAACCGCGCATAAGCTCCGCCTCCCCCGAAAGCCCTGGAACACTCGCAGGGTGATCCGATCGCTCGCGCGGGTCAAGAATTTTGGATGCAGGGGATGGACAACGCGGCGCAGGACCCCAGATGGGTCGCTCATGAAGGAGCGCGGATGATGCACAGTATCTGGGGCCAGCTGGCCATTGCGATGTCAGCGCTGGCAGGCACAGCCGCCATCGCCGATGCGCGGCGGATGCGCAGGCGCAATTTCGACCGGGTCGGCTTCATGCCGTGGACCGGCATATTGGTGCTGTCGCTGACGATCGCGGCCTTTGCCGCCGCGATCGCGCTCAAGGGCTTCTGATTACAGGCAGGCTTCGAGATAGGCCTGTTCGAAGCCGAACTGCCGGGCCTTTTCCAGCGTATAGGGGCGCAGGCCGGTCGAGCGATATTCGCCGATGATCTTCCCGTCGCTGCCCTCGTCCATGTATTCGAACTTGAACAGCTCCTGGGTGACGATCACTTCGCCCTCCATCCCGATCACCTCGGTCACGTTGGTCACGCGGCGCGAGCCATCGCGCAGGCGCTTGACCTGAACGATGATGTCGACCGATTCGGCGATCTGACGGCTGATCGCTTCCTTGGGGATCTTGATGTCGCCCATCAGGATCATGTTTTCCATACGACCCAGGGCTTCGCGCGGGCTGTTGGCGTGGAGCGTACACATCGATCCGTCATGGCCGGTGTTCATCGCGGCGAGCAGGTCAAAGCACTCTGCGCCACGAATTTCGCCGAGGATGATGCGGTCAGGACGCATACGCAGCGCGTTCTTGACGAGATCGCCGATGCTGATCGCGCCTTTGCCCTCGAGGTTGGGCGGGCGGGTTTCGAGTGGCAGCCAGTGCGGCTGCTGCAGACGCAGTTCGGCGGCATCTTCGATCGTCAACACGCGCTCGCCCGGATCGATCATCTTCGACAGCGCATTGAGCATCGTCGTTTTACCCGAACCGGTACCGCCCGAGATCACGACGTTGAAGCGACAGGCGCCGGCGATCTTGAGCGCGGTCGCCATCTTCTCCGACATCGCGCCCCAATCCTTGAGGTTGTCGAGTGTGATCGGCTTTTCGGAGAACTTACGAATGGAGATCGCGGTGCCGCGCAGCGACAACGGCGGGATGATGACGTTGACGCGGCTGCCGTCCTTGAGACGGGCGTCGGCCAGCGGCGTGGTCTGGTCGATGCGGCGGCCGACCTGGTTGACGATGCGCTGCGCGATCTGAAGCAGGTGTTCCTCATCGCGGAACTGGATCGGCGCGATGGTCAACTTGCCCTTCTTTTCGATGTAGGTCTGCTCCGGCCCGTTGACCATGATGTCGGTGATGTCCGGGTCGTTGAGCAGTTCCTCAAGCGGCCCGAAACCAAGCAGCTCGTCGATCAGCACCTTTTCCAGGGCAAACTGCTCGCGCCGGTTGAGCGTGAGCTTGAGCTCGGCGAGCACTTCCAGGATGATCGGGCGGAATTCTTCGGCGAGCTCGTCCTTGGTCAGCGTGGCAGCCGCTTCCGGGTCGACGCGCTCGAGCAGGCGCGGCAGCACCTGTTCCTTGATCTTGTGGACCGAAGCTTCAAAGCCTTCGACCTTGGGGCCGGTGTCGGCGACCGAGTTGGCACGATCCGACAGGCGCGACATCGCGTCAGACAGTGCGATGCTCTCTGGCGTCATATCCAGCGTGTCGAGGCCCGGAAGATCGACGGAATCGAGGTCGGGGAACTGGTCGCCGCCCATGTCCATCGACAGGCCGAGGCGGGATTCGGTGGGGGCAGGTGCTGCTCCGCCGCCCTTCATCGGTCGGGCGACGCCAAAGCTCGGCCTTGCGCCGGCACCCATCTGTCCAATCCCGTTTTTTCTGCCAAACGCGCTCATGGTGACCGATTTTCCCGAAAAATTTCCATGGCCAGCCCAGATGAGCTGCCCTGGTTGTGCATGGTGAATAGCCCGGAAACTTTGATAATGTCCTAACAGCCTGTGAACACAGCCAAACATCACCCCGTTGCGGTGCCGCATGGCGCTTGCATCGCCGCCAATATCGGGCATTAAGCCGGGCAAAAGTTAACAATATCCCAGCAGGCGCTCCACTTGGCCGATAATCCCGTGAATGAGGCTTCTTCCGAAGCGCCCCGCAGCAGCATGGCCTCGGGCATGCTGTTTGCGCTGGCGGGGTTTGCCCTGCTGTCGTGCGGTGACGGTCTGATCAAGTCGACCAGTGGGCATTGGCCGGGTACTGCGGTCGCAGCGCTACGCTTTACGTTGGGAGCCATCGGACTGGGGCTGGTGCTGCTAATCCGGGAGGGACCGTCGGGCTTTCGTTTCCCACGGCCCAGGGTGCAGCTGGCACGCGGGTTTTTCCTCGCTGCGGCGACCGTGACGTTCTTTTCCAGCATCTTTCTGATGCCGCTGGCCACCGCCACGTCGATCCAGTTCATGGCGCCTTTGCTGACCGCCGTGATATCGTCGATCCTCTTCAAGGAAACGCTCAGCCGGGGCAGGTGGGTCGCTACTGTGGTCGCCTTCATCGGCGTGATGATCGTGCTGCGGCCGAGCTTTGCCGATCTGGGCTGGGCTGCGCTGCTGCCACTGGCGGCGGCATTCGGGATGAGTGGCCTTATGCTGACCAACGCCCGCGCGGCAGGATCGGGGAGCGTGCTGCTCAACCAGTTCCTGGTCGCAGCCCTCGCCGCGCCGTTGCTGGTGCTCTATGCGGTATTGGGGCATCTCTCCGGCGTTGAGACCCTGCAGGTCGGTTGGCCCGACACCTACGTCATCACGGTCTGCGCGACCATCGCGGTGACTGCCAGCTTCAGCCACATGCTGATCTATCTGGCCACCTCGCGCAGTTCTGCGGCGAGTGTAGCGCCGATGGTTTATGTCCAGATCATCGTGGCGATTGCCATTGGCGTGGTCTTCTATCGCGACTATCCTGATGTCGTCGCGCTGGTCGGAACCGCCGTGATCATTGCGAGCGGCATCTATCTGCTGCGGAGCGGACGCACATGAGGGCTTGAGGACATGACAGCTGGGGCAACATGGCACTGACAGGATGGATATTCGCGATGGCATTGCAGACGGCGAGCCTGCCGGCGCCCCCATCGCTGCCGTGCTGGATCGAGGGGCATTGGGTATCAGAGGAAGCCGAAGGGCGCTGGACCGAGGAGAACTGGACCGGCTGTCGCGCGGAAACGATGATGGGTACAGGGCGCGGCGGACGTGGCGAGGCGGTCACCAGCTATGAGTTCATGCGCATTGCCCGCAACGAGAATGGCGATCTGATGTTCTACGGATCGCCCTTCGGGAACCCGGCAGCCGCGTTTCGCGCGGTCAAGGCGGGGCCTTCCGAGATTGTCTTCGTCAACCCCAACCACGAATATCCGCAGCGCATCCGCTACTGGCTGGAAGGCGACATGCTGCTGGCCGAAGCGAGCATGCGCGACGGAACACGGCCACAGGCGTGGCGGTACAAGCGCATTCCGATCAAGTAATCCGTCCAGCTGATCCAGAGATGCAGCCGCCATCGAACGCGGTGCAGCTTAGCCCGAAACGCGTTCGGCCAGGATCGTCAGGCCCTGTTCGTTGACTTCGGCAAAGCCGCCTTCGATCGCGATCGTCTCGGGCTGACCGCCCTCGGTCTTGTAGATCGAGACCAGACCGTCGCGCACGGTCGACATCAAGGGTGCATGGCCTTCGAGCACGCCGAACTCACCCTCTGCGCCGGGCACGACAACCATGTGCACCGCTTCAGAGCGGACCAGCTTTTCAGGGGTTACGAGTTCAAACTGCAGTGCCATTTACCAATTCCTCAATGCCCTCTCCCCGCGAAGAGGAGAGGGCAATTCATTCAATCAAGCCGCTTCTGCGAGCGTCTTGGCCTTTTCGACCGCTTCGTCGATGCCGCCAACCATGTAGAAGGCTGCTTCGGGCAGGTGATCGTATTCGCCATCGACGACAGCCTTGAAGCTCTTCACGGTGTCTTCGAGCGAGACGAACTTGCCCGAGATGCCGGTGAACACTTCTGCCACGTGGAAAGGCTGCGACAGGAACTTCTGGATCTTGCGCGCGCGGGCCACGGTGAGCTTATCTTCTTCCGAAAGCTCGTCCATGCCCAGAATGGCGATGATGTCCTGAAGCGACTTGTACTTCTGCAGCGTCGACTGAACGGCACGTGCGGTTTCATAATGCTCCACGCCAACGACGCGGGGTTCCAGAACGCGGCTGGTCGAATCGAGCGGATCCACCGCAGGATAGATGCCAAGTTCGGAGATCGCGCGGTTCAGCACGGTCGTCGCGTCAAGGTGGGCAAACGAGGTGGCAGGGGCAGGGTCGGTCAAGTCATCTGCGGGAACGTAGATGGCCTGCACCGAGGTGATCGAGCCCTTGTTGGTCGAGGTGATGCGCTCCTGCAGCTGGCCCATGTCGGTCGACAGGGTCGGCTGATAGCCCACGGCCGAAGGAATACGGCCGAGCAGAGCCGACACTTCCGAACCCGCTTGGGTGAAGCGGAAGATGTTGTCGACGAAGAACAGCACGTCCTGGCCTTCCTGGTCGCGGAAATATTCCGCGATGGTCAGACCCGACAGAGCAACGCGAGCGCGCGCACCCGGAGGCTCGTTCATCTGGCCGTACACCAGAGCAACCTTCGAACCTTCGCTGATCGCTTCGCCAGCTTCGTTCTTGGCGATAACGCCCGCGTCGAGGAATTCGTGGTACAGATCGTTACCTTCGCGGGTACGCTCACCGACGCCCGCGAACACCGAGGTGCCGCCGTGGCCCTTGGCGATGTTGTTGATCAGTTCCTGAATGAGCACGGTCTTGCCCACGCCGGCGCCGCCGAACAGGCCGATCTTGCCGCCCTTGGCATAAGGCGCGAGCAGATCGATTACCTTGATGCCAGTGACCAGAATTTCCGATTCGGTCGACTGATCGACGAATGCAGGAGCCTGTGCGTGGATCGGTGCGGTCTGCTTGGCACCGATCGGGCCACGCTCGTCGATCGGCTCGCCGACGACGTTCATGATGCGGCCCAGGGTTTCGGGACCGACCGGCATGCGGATCTGCGCGCCGGTGTCGGTGACGTTCTGGCCACGGACCAGGCCGTCGGTGCCGTCCATGGCGATGGTGCGGACGGTGTTTTCACCCAGATGCTGGGCGACTTCGAGCACCAGGCGCTGGCCGTTGTTCTCGGTCACCAGTGCGTTCAGAATGGCGGGGATTTCGCCGTCAAAGGTCACGTCGACGACCGCGCCGATGACCTGGCTGATCTTGCCGATATTGTTGGTGGTTGCCATGAGCTGTTTCCTGCTTTCGGACGGTTAAAGGGCTTCGGCGCCCGAGATGATTTCAACGAGTTCGGTGGTGATCGCGGCCTGACGGCTGCGGTTGTATTCGATGGTGAGCCGGTTGATCAGATCGCCTGCGTTGCGCGTGGCGTTGTCCATCGCGGTCATCGATGCACCCTGTTCGGACGCGGCGTTTTCGAGCAGCGCACCGAAGATCTGCGTCGTGACGTTGCGCGGCAGCAGCTCGGCGAGGATTTCCTCCTCATCGGGCTCGTATTCCACCGCCGCGTCGGTCGCGGGTGCACCGCCAGTCGGGATGGCGACGGGGATGATCTGACGACCCACAGGTTCCTGCAGCAGAGCCGAACGGAACTTGGAATAGAACAGATGGGCGATGTCGAACTCGCCCTTCTCGAACATCGCGATCAGCTCGGCGGAAATCGCCTGTGCTTCGGCAAAGCCCTGGTTCTTGAGCGCGGTGGTGTCGAAATAGCGCACGACCTGCTTGGGATATTCGCGAATGATCATCGCGCGGCCCTTGCGGCCCACGAGATAGAACAGCACGGTCTTGCCGGCGGCTTCCAGTTCGCGTGCCTTGAGCTTGGCCGCCTTGACGATGTTGGCGTTGAACGCGCCGCACAGGCCACGGTCGGACGAGGTGACGATGATCAGGTGAACCTGATCCTTGCCGGTACCCGCCAGCAGCTTGGGGCTCGAATCGCTGATCGCGATCTTCGATGCCAGCGACGCCATGACCCGTTCCAGACGCCCGGCATAGGGACGCGCAGCTTCCGCCGCCGCCTGCGCCTTGCGCAGCTTGGCGGATGCCACCATCTGCTTGGCCTTGGTGATCTTCTGGGTCGACTTGACCGACGCGATCCGGCCCTTGAGTTCTTTCAGACTGGCCATGATGTCCTAACTTCAAACCCTGTTCGGTCTCCCCCGGACAACCGGGGGGCCATCTTCTGCCCTGTACCTTCCCGCCCGCGGCGGAAGGTAGCCCCCTGCTTGCGCAGGGGGCCAGCAATCAAGCAAACGTCTTCGCGAAACCGTCCAGAGCGGCCTTCAGGCTCGCCTTGGCTGCATCGCCGAGATCCTTGGTATCGCGGATCGTGGTGAGCAGGTCGGCATGGTCGGTACGAAGGAAGCTCAGCATCGCGGCTTCATATTCGTTCACGCGGTTGACCGGCAGTGCATCAAGATAGCCGTTGGTGCCGGCAAAGATCGACGCGGTCTGCTCTTCGAACGGCAGCGGGCTGAACTGAGCCTGCTTGAGCAGTTCGGTCAGGCGCTGGCCACGGTTGAGCAGCTTCTGGGTCGAGGCATCGAGGTCCGAACCGAACTGCGCGAACGCTGCCATTTCGCGGTACTGCGCCAGCTCCAGCTTGATCGAGCCCGAAACCTTCTTCATCGCCTTGGTCTGCGCAGCAGAACCCACGCGCGACACCGACAGACCCACGTTAATGGCCGGACGGATGCCCTGGTAGAACAGATTGGTTTCAAGGAAGATCTGGCCGTCGGTGATCGAAATCACGTTGGTCGGAATATAGGCCGACACGTCGCCTGCCTGGGTTTCGATGATCGGCAGCGCGGTCAGCGAACCCGAACCATTGTCCGAGTTCATCTTTGCGGCGCGCTCCAGCAGACGTGAGTGCAGATAGAACACGTCGCCCGGATAGGCTTCACGGCCCGGAGGACGACGCAGCAGCAGCGACATCTGACGATAGGCAACAGCCTGCTTCGACAGATCGTCATACACGATCAGCGCGTGCATGCCGTTGTCGCGGAAATATTCGCCCATGGTGCAGCCGGTGTACGGTGCCAGGAACTGCAGCGGAGCAGGCTCCGAAGCGGTTGCGGCGACGACGATGGTGTATTCCATCGCGCCCGATTCTTCGAGCTGACGCACGATCTGTGCGACGGTCGAACGCTTCTGACCGATGGCGACATAGATGCAATACAGCTTCTTGCCTTCATCGTCGCCAGCATTGGCGCCCTTCTGGTTGATGAAGGTGTCGATCGCGACGGCGGTCTTGCCAGTCTGACGGTCACCGATGATCAGCTCGCGCTGGCCACGGCCGACGGGAACAAGCGCGTCAATCGCCTTGAGGCCGGTCTGAACGGGCTCGTGCACAGAGGTGCGCGGGATGATGCCCGGAGCCTTGCTTTCCACGCGCATGCGCTTGTCGGCCACGATCGGGCCCTTGCCGTCGATCGGGTTGCCCAGACCATCGACAACGCGGCCGAGCAGGCCCTTGCCGACGGGGACGTCCACGATGGTGCCGGTGCGCTTGACGACGTCACCTTCCTTGATCTCGGCGTCCGAGCCGAAGATCACGACGCCGACATTGTCGGCTTCGAGGTTGAGGGCCATGCCCTGCACGCCGTTGGAGAATTCGACCATTTCACCGGCCTGGACATTGTCCAGCCCGTGGATGCGCGCGATGCCGTCACCGACGCTCAGCACGCTTCCTACTTCGGATACTTGCGCATCCGTGCCAAAATTGGCGATCTGATCCTTGATAACCTTGGAGATTTCTGCGGCACGAATGTCCATGAGAATGTTAGCCTTTCATCGCTTGGCTGAGCGTGTTGAGACGGGTCTTGATGCTGGAGTCGATCATCTGGCTGCCCATGCGGACAATCAGGCCGCCCAGGATGGACGGATCGACCTTCGCGGTGATCTTGATGCTGTGACCGGCGCGGTCTTTCAGCTGCTTGCGGATTTCGTCGATCTGCACTTCGCTGAGCGGGAAGGCAGAGGTGACCTCGGCGGTGACTTCGCCGCGGTGCGCAGCGACCAGCATGTCGAAAGCGGCCAGGATGTTCGACAGCTGGCCCAGGCGGCGATTGGTCGCCAGCACGCCGAGCAGGTTGCCGGTCATCTTGTCGAGCTTCAGCATCTCGGACAGCGAGGCGGCGATGCCTTCGGCAGCCGCACGGCTCACCGTCTGGCTCTTGGTCAGCGCAGCGAAATCTTCCGACTCGTTCAGCGCTGCACGCAGCGTCGCCACGCTGGTTTCAACTTCGGCAAGCTGCTTGTCATCACGCGCGAGCGAGAAGAGTGCCGAGGCGTAACGCCCTGCCAGACTGGCCTGTATCCCGCCGGAAATGTCCACGCGAATGCTTTCCCTTGTCGTTATGGTATTGCATCAGGCTCAAGCAGGAGATGTGCACCTCCCTCACCTGTCGGCGCGGCGGTTAGCACTCATCATGTTGCATTGCAAGACGGGGGAAGAGATCGGCGGTACGTCGCTAAATTCCCCGCAAAACCCCGCTTTGCGTCGGTTTGGTGAACGATGCCTTTACCATTTGTTTGGAACCCGAGGCCTATCTCCGACCCTACAGCTTACTGACAGGTCCGCCATGGAATCGCCGCCAATGAAATCGAATTTAGCACGAGCGCGGCTTGGAACGATGGCCTGGGCGGCGAATCTGAGCGTTCAGGCCAAGATGCGCCTCGTCCTGAACACCATGCTGGGGCTGCTGGCGTTGCTGGCGTTTGGCGCGATCGCCGTGGTCGGGGTGACCCAATATACCACCAGCATGCTATTGACCGAGCGGATCCAGCCAACGATCCGGCTACAGGCCATTGTTGATGGATACCGCGAATCCCTGGTCGTTTCGAGCAAGGTGAAATCGGGCATTATGACATCGCAGGCGGGGCTGGTGGCGCTCGCTAACCTTGACCGCAAAATCGACACCAATTGGGCGTGGTTGGAAAACAGCGGTTTTGCGAAAGAGTTTCCAAAGGAAATGTCGGCTCTGGAAAGGCACCGTGGGACCGCCGATACCGCAAAAGGCAAGCTGCGCAGCCTGCTGAAGTCCGGATCGGTGGATCGTATCGAAGACTTCGTCACGAACGATCTCCATCGTGGGCTCGACCCGATGCTGGTGACAAGCCAGAACGCCATCGAAATGATGCGAAAGCGTGGGTCGGCGCAGCTCAAGACGTTGCGCAGCGTCTATATGGGGTCGCTGGCGTTCTCGACGGTGCTGATGCTGGGGGCAGGGTTCTTCGCCCATTGGTGCATGCGCCACGCCAACAGGGACTTTCTGGTGCCTCTGATGGCTCTGGCCCAATACGCCATGCCCGAAAACCGTCAGACGGCGCCCGTGCGCGATCTGGGTTTGCGTCGCCGCGATGAGATCGGCGCCATCGCCAGGGCAATCCACCGATCGCATGCCAAGGCGGATCGGGTGCTGCAGGCGGAGAAGGACCGCCAGGCGGCCACGCTCGAGCTGCAGCGCGAACAGATGGACCGGCAGGAAGAACGCAACCGCCGATCGATCGAGATCGACCGGCTTTTTGCGACGTACGAAACCCGGTTGTCCGAACTGTCCGAGAAGCTTGCCAAGGCTGCGCTCGGGATGCGTGAGGGCGTGCACGAGATGAAGCGCAATGCCGCGCAGGCGCAGGACCTCAGCCAGCATTGTTCCGACCGGGCGAATCGCGCTGCGCAGTCGGTCAACCTGATCAACAGGCACGGGCGCAGGCTGCACGAAACCGGTGGCGGTGTCCGCGAGCTTGTCGCCGACAGCACCCGCAACATCTATGATGCGCATCATGCCAGCCGATCCAGCCGCGATATCGCCGCGGAACTTCAGGAAGTGGCCGGGGAAATCTCCGGAATCCTGGCGCTCATCACCCATATCGCCAAACAGACCAACCTGCTGGCGCTGAACGCGACCATCGAGGCGGCACGCGCCGGAGAGGCCGGTCGCGGCTTTGCGGTGGTGGCGCAAGAGGTCAAGAACCTGGCCAGCCAGACCCAGAGCGCCGCAGCTTCGGTCGAGCAACGGCTGGGCAGCGTTGCCGCGATGACCGAGCAAGTATCGAGCGCGGTGGTATCGGTCGACGGCCATGTAGAGGTGATTCGTCAGAATGCCGACCGGATCGACGCTGCCGTATCCGAACAGGATGATGCGAGCCGCGATATCCTCCAGGCACTCGGCAACCTGCTCGACGGTACCAATTCGGTCGTGCTGCAGATCGGCGAACTGACTGCGACATCCACCACCGCCAATGCGTCGGCCCAGGCGCTCAGCGAAACGGCGGAAGATGTTGCGCGCCAATCGCAGGAGTTGCGCGAACAGATGCTGCAGCTGGCAAGGGCCGTGCGCGCTGCCTAGCCGTTTGCGGCTTTGAACGCATGATCCGGGACGCGCCGTGCGCTCCCCCCGGCTAGGCCAAGGGCACACCTCAAGCAGGAGCTGCAATCATGACCTATACGATTACCGGACTCGACCCGACCGCCTTTTCAGACCTGTTCGGCATGTCGGATGCCGATCTCGAAAAGCACGATGCCATGCGGGTGACGGCCACGAGCCACCCGGGTTTCCCATGCCGCATCAGCCTTCAGGATGCGGACGTTGGCGAGACCGTGATCCTGCTCCACCATGTCAGCCACAGCGCCCGGACCCCGTATCGCAGCAGCTATGCGATCTATGTTCGGCAGGTCTGCGAAGCTGCGCAGTACTGCGATACCTTGCCACCCATCCTGCAGGGGCGCCCGATCGGCCTGCGCGCCTTTGACGCGGCGGGCATGCTGCGCGATGCCAGGCTGGCGATGCCCGGAGAGGCGGACGCGGGAATTCGAGGCCTGTTTGCCAACCCGGTGATCGCCTATATCCACGCGCACAACGCAGCGCATGGCTGCTTTGTGGCTCAGATCGACAGGGGGTGACGGTGGGCGCTACCATTGATGACAGCACCGCCTGGCAGGCGGTGCTGCGCCGTGACCGGACCTATGATGGCCAGTTCGTGACGGGTGTGCTCACCACGGGCATCTACTGCCGTCCCTCCTGCGCAGCGCGCCACCCGGCGCGCGCCAACGTCCGTTTTTTTGCCGATGGAGCCGCCGCAAGGGGCGCAGGCTTGCGCGCCTGCAAACGGTGTCTGCCTGATGATGTTGCCCGCGACGAGGCTGCGGTGCTGGCTGCGATCACCGTGATTCGCGGCAATGAGGAACCGCTGGCGCTTTCGGCTCTCGCAAACGAATGCGGCTATTCCCCCGCGCATTTCCAGCGGATATTCACCCGCCACACCGGTCTTTCGCCAGCGGCTTATGCTCGCGCGCTGCGGACCGAGCGGGCGCGCGAGGCGCTTACCGATAGCGAGCGGGTGGTGGATGCGATCTACGAGGCGGGGTTCAGCGCGCCTTCGCGTTTTTATGGGGCAATGAAAGGACGGATCGGCATGGATCCTTCGGCATGGAAGAATGGCGGGCAGGGGGTCGACATTCACTGGACGCAGAGCGCCACCAGCCTTGGCCGAATGCTGGTGGCGTGGACCGGACAGGGCGTGTGCCGACTTTCGTTCAACGAGGATGAAGAGGCGCTGGCATCGCGCTTTCCAGCCGCGCGGCTGACCGAGGCCGGAGACGAGGCCGCAACCTATGTCGCGGGCATCGTTGCCGGGGTTGAGGCGCCTGCGACTAGCGCAGCTATTCCCGTCGATGTCCGGGGAACCGCGTTTCAGGAGGCGGTTTGGAAGGCTCTGTCCGAAATACCGGCGGGCGAAACGCGCAGCTATGCGCAGCTGGCTGCCGCCATCGGCAAGCCTGCGGCGGTTAGAGCGGTGGGCTCGGCCTGCGGCGCCAATCCGGTAGCGATACTGATTCCCTGTCACCGCGCGCTGCGGAGTGATGGCACGCTGGGCGGCTATGCCTATGGGCTGGCAATCAAGACCGAACTGCTCAAGCGCGAGGCGGACTGACCACCGCCTATTTCTTGGCACCGGCCTTGGGCCGGACGGTGCAGCTGTAGGTCAGGACCTCGTTGGGCTGGGTGGGCAGGGCCTGGCGCAGCGCCTTCTGCATGTCTTCAAGCTCGGCCATGCGCTCGGGGTCGGTCGTGCAGCTCTTGCTGGTGTAGCGCGCGCGAATCTTGCGGGCGGTTTCCATTGCGGAAAGACCCAGCTGGAAGTTCTCGGTGCGGAATTCACGCGTTGCGGGGTTGAACTGGTTGATGGCCACCAGCTGGTCCTCGTTGCGCACGAAAACCCGCGTCCAGCCATCGGCATCCTGGCCATATTGGGTCCGGTCGTTGACGCAGCCGCTGGCGGTCCACCCGATTTCCACAGACGGCGGCGTTGCCTGGGTGATCTTGCTGCGTTCCGGCACGATCCGGCATTCATAAATGCCCTCACTCGCGCCGGCGAGAACGCCCTTGTCACCCAGCTCTTTCTTGACGGCTGCCAGGGCGATGTCCTCGGCATTGTCGAAGCTCGGGCGGAGCACCAGGCCCAGCGCTGCGGTCAGCACCAGCGCGCCGGTAACGCCAGCCGCAATCTTGCGCTTATCCGTGTCGCCGCGTTCGTGCAGCACGAACGTCGCTCCTGCGCCGAGGCCCGCCAGCACCAGCATCAGCGCGGCAAAAGCGACATGGTTTTCGCGGGCCGCGATGACCTCATGCTCGGCCTCGCGCAATGCGCGTTCCTCCAGATCGCGCCGCTCGGCCTGCTCGGACTGCTGCCGCTCGCGGGTATCTATGGCTGCGGCGGCAGCACGGGCGCGCTCTTCCGCCGACAGCTCCGCGACCGAACGACAGGGCGAATCCGCCAGCTGGTAATCGATCTTGGCCGATCGCAGGAAGCCGAAAAGCTCGCGGTTCGATACCGCAAAGCCGTATTCGGCATCGTTCCCGTCCGACAGCGACCCGAAGCTGTTGACCCCGGCGACGCGGCCGCACAGGTCCACCAACGGCCCGCCGCTGTTGCCCTTGGCGAGCGCGGCGGTGTGCAGGATCGTGTCGAAATCGCGCGTCGTGCGGCCGCCCGAGATGACGCCCGGCGTCTTGACCGGTGCCATCGGTGCCACCGTCTCGCGCGCATCGAGCCCCTGGGCCCGGTCCACGGCTGCCGGGTAGCCGATCGCCATCACCGACGCCCCGTCGTCCAGCGGAGTCGCCAGCAGCGCGAGGCTGGGCAGGCGCCCCTTTTCCAGCTGGATGACAGCCAGATCGTTGCGCACCGAGATCGCGGTCAGCTTGCCACCATATGTGGTCGTGCCCTCCGAAGGGATGATGCCGATGCGGATGCTGGCATCCTCGCGCATCGGCGCGACGAGATGGGCATTGGTGATGATCTTGTCCGGCGCGACGGCAAAGCCGCTGCCATGGCCGACATAGAAGGTCTCGCCATCCTCTTCGGCGACCAGCACGACCCGAACCACCGAGCGGCTGGCGGCCTGGATGTCTGCAGGATCGGCGGCGAGCGGGGTGGCGAGGAGCGCCGTGCAGGCGGCGAACAGCAGGGCGAAAAGGCGCATCGGGTTCATGGCCGCCATCTCATAGCGCGGCCATCAGACAAAGCTATAGGGATCGACATCCACCGCCACCCGCACGCCCGGCGGCCAGCGCAAAGGCTGCAGCCAGTCGCGGATGATGCGCTGCATTTCGACATTGCGCCGGGCATGCACCAGCAGCCGGAAGCGGTGCCGTCCGCGCAGCAGCGACAATGGCGCCGGTGCCGGGCCATAGACGGAAAATCCATCGAGTTCGGGCGCGACGGCGCCTGCCTGCCGCGCCGCATCGCGTGCCTCGTCATGGTCCTCGGACGAGATGATGATCGCTGCCAGCCGCCCGAACGGGGGCACGTTGGCATCGCGCCGCGCCTGGGTTTCGGCGGTGTAAAAGGCTTCGCGGTCGCCTTGCACCAGCGCGTCGATCACAGGCGCTTCGGGGTGGCGCGTCTGGATGAATACTTCGCCCGGCTTTGCGGCCCTTCCGGCGCGGCCCGCGACCTGGGCGATCTGCTGGAAAGTGCGTTCGCCCGCGCGCAGGTCACCGCCCTCCAGCCCGATATCGGCATCGATGACGCCGACGAGGGTCAGGTCGGGGAAGTGATAGCCCTTGGTCACCAGCTGGGTGCCGATGATGATGTCGATCGCACGCGCCTCGACCGCGGCGACAAACTCCGCCGCCTTTTCGGGCGACCAGATCGTGTCCGATGTCACGATCGCGCGCCGGGCCTGCGGGAACAGCGCGGCGACCTCGTCAGCGATCCGCTCGACACCCGGGCCGCAGGCAACCAGGCAATCGGTCTCGCCGCATTCGGGGCATGCGCTGGGCGAAGGTTCGGCATGGCCGCAATGGTGGCAGGCCAGGCGCCCTGATAGCCGGTGATCGACCATCCAGGCGCTGCAATTGGGGCATTTGAACCGGTGTCCGCAATTGCGGCACAAGGTCAGCGGCGCATAGCCGCGCCGATTGAGGAACAGTAGCGACTGTTCGCCCTTGTCGAGCCGTTCCTGCATCGCGGCGAGCAGCGGCGGGGCGATCCACTGGCCGCGCGGCGGGGGGTTTTCGGTGAGGTCGATCAGCGCGATGCTGGGCAACTGCGCGCCGCCAAAGCGATGGGTGAGCAGCAACGCTTCGTAGCGGCCAGCCTCGGCCATCACGCGGCTTTCGAGCGCCGGGGTCGCGCTCGACAGCACCACCGGACAGCCTTCGAACCGTCCGCGCATCACCGCGACGTCGCGCGCATTGTAGCGCACGCCGTCTTCCTGCTTGAAGCTGGTCTCGTGCGCCTCGTCGACGATGATCACGCCCAGGTTCGCATAAGGCAGGAACAGCGCCGAGCGCGCGCCGACGATGATTCTCGCATCGCCGCCGATGATCGCGTTCCACGCCCGCCGCCGCTCAGTCTGTTTCAGGCCCGAGTGCCAGGGCACCGGCGCTGCGCCAAAGCGCGCCTCGATGCGGGTCAGGAACGGCTGGGTGAGCGCGATCTCGGGCAGCAGCAGCAGCGTCTGCTTGCCGTGCCGCAGGGCTTCGGCCACCGCCTCGAAATACACCTCGGTCTTGCCCGACCCGGTCACACCATCGAGCAGGAACGGCACCGGCTCGGAATGCCGCACGGCCTCGGCAATCCGGTCGGCGGCGGCGCGCTGTTCTTCATTGAGCGCGGGGCTGATGAAGGCCGGATCGGGGGGTGGATAGGGGCGGTCAATCGGGACTTCAATTGCCGCGAACGCGCCGGACTGCACCAGTGAGCGGATCACCCCTTCGGAGACACCGGCCAGCGCTGCGAGTTCGCGCACCGTGGCCTGCGCGTCGCCCAGCGTATCGTAGACGACCTGGCGCTGCGGGGTCATGCGGGCTGGGGGCTCGCCGCCCAGCCGGTATTCGGTGATCGCCCGGCCCGGTCCCAGCAGCGATCCGCTGGGCAGGGCCATCCGCGCGACCGCAGCGGGGCTTGCGAGATAATAATCCGCCGTCCATTCGATCAGACGACGCAACGCGGCCGACAGCGGCGGAATGTCGTGTCGCGCGGCAACGGGGCGCAGCCTGCTGGCCTCGATTTCTTCCGCCCCGAAACTGCCCGCTTCCCAGACGATTCCATCGATCCGGCGCGGGCCGAGAGGCACTTGCACCACCGATCCCACAGGCAGGTCCATGCCGGCAGGCACGCTGTAATCCAGCGGCCCGAGTGCGGCATTGAACAGGAGGACGCGCACGCGATTCATCGTGCCTTATCCCATAGGGAGTGCAGGCCTATGCGTACAGGCGGTGTTACTTGACCCAACCCAATCCGATGGTCTCGTAGATCTCGCGGTCCTCGTCCCAGCCTTCCTGCACCTTGACGTGCAGGAACAGATGCACCGTGACGCCAAGTACCTTGGCGAGCTCTGCGCGGGCCTTTTCGCCGATCTCCTTGATCCGCGCGCCGCCCTTGCCCAGCACGATGGCGCGCTGTGTATCGCGCGCCACCAGAATCTGCTGGTGGATCTCGATCGAGCCGTCCTTGCGGGTCAGGTATTTTTCGGGAACCACCGCGCTGGCATAAGGCAGCTCGGCGTGCAGCTGGTTGAACAATTGCTCGCGGGTGATCTCGGTCGCGAGCAACCGCTCGCTGGCATCGGACACCTGGTCTTCGGGGAAGTGCCAGGCACCCACAGGCATGGCAGCCGCCAGCCAGGCTTTCAGCTCGGAAACGCCATCGCCGGTCAGTGCGCTCACGAAGAACACCTCGTCGAATCCGCCCGCTGCGTGGAGATGCTGGGCCTGCACGAGCAGCTTGTCCTTCGCGGCAATGTCCACCTTGTTGAGCACCAGGATCTTGCGTTCGGGACGCATCGCGACCTGCTCGATGAGCTTTTCAAGGCGCTCCGATCTTTTCGCCTTCGCATCGACCACCAAAGCGATGACATCGGCCCCGTCCGACCCTTCCCATGCAGCGCTGACCATTGCCCGGTCGAAGCGGCGGTCAGGATCGAAGATGCCGGGGGTATCGACCAGCATGATCTGGGTCTTGTCGGCCAGCGCGATTCCCAGCAGCTTTGTGCGCGTGGTCTGGGCCTTGGGGCTGGTGATCGCGACCTTCTGCCCGACCAGATGGTTGACCAGGGTCGATTTGCCGGCATTCGGCGCGCCCAATACGGCGACCAGCCCGCAGCGCGAGGGGGTGTTGTCTTCGCTCATCGTCCATGCTCCGCGAGAAATTGTTTTGCTGCCAGCGTCTCCGCCTCCTGCTTGCTTGTACCTGTGGCCTGCGCCGTGCCCAGCCCCTTGACCTCGACCTGCACGTTGAACCGCAGGTCGTGATCGGGCCCCGATTTGCGCAGCAGCGTATAGACCGGAGTCTTGCGGTTGCGCGCGGCGGCCCATTCCTGAAGTTCGGATTTCGGGTGGCGCGGGGCCTCGCTGATCGCGCCGATCCGCTCTGCCCAATGGCGTTCGATGAATGCCCGTGCAGCGGTAATTCCGCCATCGATATACAGCGCGCCGATCAGCGCCTCGACGACATCGCCCAGGATGTTGGTGCTGCCCGCGCCGCCATCATCGCGCGCCTGCTTGCCCAGCCGGATCAAGGGGCCGAGGCTGCATGCGCGGGCGATATCGGCACAGCTTTCGCGCGAGACGAGGCGATTGAGAAAGGCCGACATCTGCCCCTCGGCTGCCTTGGGGAAACGAATATAGAGCAGATCGGCGACCACCATCCCGAGCACCCGGTCACCCAGGAACTCGAGCCGCTGGTAGTCAGGGGTGATGCCGGTGCTGCCATGAGTCAGCGCCTGGATGAACAGGGCGGGGTCGCGCGGCTGGTGATCGATGATGGGCAGCAGCGCCGTCAGGTCGACGTCGGGGTTCAAAACCCTTCCCCGATACGGTCCCACCGGGCAGCGGTGAACCACGTCCACGGCAGGAACCAGCTGGCAGACCCATCGGTGGAGAACACTGTCACCAGCGCCCGGCCCACGAGATAGTCCTGCGGGACTATGCCGATGCCCTGGCCTTCGATCGCAGGGAAGCGGCTGTCGAGGCTGTTGTCGCGGTTGTCGCCCATCAGGAACATATGGCCTTCAGGCACGATGATCGCCTCGGTGGTGTCGCGCGGCGCATCGATCAGGTCGAGCACGAAATAGCTGCGGCCATCGGGCAGCGTCTCGCGAAAGCGCGGATAGCTGCACACGGCGGTGCCATCCTTGGCCGGGACCTCGAAGCTGCGGTCATAGCAGCGCGTGTTGGGGGAAACAGGGATGACGAAATCAGCAACCCGTTGCTTGCGGATCGGCTTGCCGTTAAGCCAGACGGTGCCGTCGCGCATCTGGATGGTATCGCCCGGCAGCCCGATCACCCGCTTGATATAGTCCGCGCTGGCGCTTGGCGGCGCCTTGAACACCACGACGTCTCCGCGGCTGGGCTGGCTGGCCATGATCCGTCCGGGGATCAGCGGCAGGTTGAACGGCAGGCTGTAGCGTGAATAGCCGTACGACCATTTCGACACCAAAAGATAGTCGCCCACGACCAGGCGGGGCTGCATCGATTCCGACGGAATATTGAACGGCGAGATGATGAAGCTGCGCAGGATGAAGAAGAAGATCGCAAGCTTGACCAGAAATTGCAGAAAATCCGCCGTTTCCGACTTGGGCTTGGGGCTGGTGGCGGCGGTTTCGTTCATCTGCCCCCTTTGCTGACCCGTAATTGCGGCGTCAAGCCCTGTCGCATGCCGGGAAACCCTCTCGCCAAGCTTCAACCGGGTCGCTAAACCTCCCGGCGTTCGTCCAGCCCGAAAGGTAAATCATGTCCGACCAAGCCGATGCCATCTGGCAATCGATTGCGAATTCACCCCGCCAGATGCTTGCTGATCTGTTCGAACAGGACCCCGAAAGACTGAACCTTCTTGCGCACCGGATCCCGCTGGCGGGAACGGACATCCTTTTCGACTTTTCCAAGACGCACCTCGACTCCGAGCTGCTCGCCCAGTTCGAGCAACTGGCTGAAGCGATGCATCTGGCGGGAATGCGCGATCAGTTTCTCTCGGGCGCGAAGATCAATTCCAGCGAGGACCGCGCGGCGGAACACCCCGCCGAGCGCGGCATGGGGGCGACGGATTCCGTGGAGAGCGCCAACAGCCTGCACGCCCGCATGGCGGCTTTGGTGGATGCGATCGATCAGGGTGTGTTCGGCGAGATCAAGCATGTCCTGCATATCGGCATCGGCGGATCAGCTTTGGGCCCCAAGCTGGTGATCGACGCTTTGTGCCGCGACAGTGACCGGTATGAGATCGCCGTTGTCGCCAATGTCGATGGCGAGGCGCTGTCCGAGGCGGTGGCGAAATTCGATCCCGCTAGGACTCTGGTCGCGATTGCCTCGAAGACCTTCACCACCACCGAAACGCTGATGAACGCGACCAGCGCGATCGAATGGATGCGCGAAGGCGGGGTGGAAGATCCCTATGGCCAATTGGTCGCGCTCACTGCCGCACCCGACAAGGCCGCCGAATGGGGCATCGACGAAACCCGCATCCTGCCGTTCTCTGAAACCGTCGGCGGTCGCTATTCGGTCTGGTCGAGCATCGGCTTCCCGGTCGCGATGGCGCTGGGCAACGAAGGCTTCGCCGCCTTCCGCGCCGGGGCTGCGGCCATGGACGCACATTTCGCCAGCGCGCCGTTCGCGCGCAACATGCCGGTGCTCGCCGCCTTTGCCGACCTGTATTACGCGCAGGTTCGCGGCTGCCAGACGCGCGCGGTGTTCGCCTATGACGAACGCATGCGATTGCTGCCCGATTATCTCCAGCAGCTGGAGATGGAGAGCAACGGCAAGGCGGTGCGCCGCGATGGCACCGCTCTGGGTCGCCCGAGCGCCCCTGTCACCTGGGGCGGGGTGGGTACCGATGCGCAGCACGCCGTTTTCCAGTTGCTGCATCAGGGGACGCACCTGATCCCGGTCGAATTCATCGCTGCGCGTATGGCGGGTCACGAATTCGACGAGGCGCATCATCGCGCATTACTGACCAACTGCTTCGCGCAAGGCGCAGCGCTGATGCAGGGCAAGGCCAGCGACGATCCGCAGCGCAGCTATCCGGGCGACCGGCCCTCGGCGACGATCCTGATCGACAGCGTCGATCCGGTCAGCCTGGGCGCACTGGTCGCGTTCTATGAACACCGCACCTTTGCCAATGCCATGCTGCTGGGCATCAATCCTTTTGATCAGTTCGGTGTTGAACTGGGCAAGGAAATCGCCAAATCCATGGGCAACCGCCAGTCCGGCGATTTCGACCCTTCGACAGCAGCCCTTATCGAGGCGGCAGGCCTGTAGCGGTCGTCCCCAGGAGTTTTGAGTACATGAGCGAGTTTGATTACGACCTGTTCGTCATTGGTGCAGGGTCCGGCGGGGTGCGTGCATCGCGCATCGCATCGGCTTATGGCGCCAAGGTTGCCGTAGCAGAGGAATATCGCGTCGGTGGTACCTGCGTCATCCGCGGCTGCGTGCCCAAGAAGCTGCTGGTCTATGGATCACACTTCGCCGAAGATCTGGAAGACGCCCAGAACTACGGCTGGACCATCGAGGGTACCAAGTTCAGCTGGCAGGTGCTGCGCGACCGTGTACTGGCCGATGTCGACCGCCTGAACGCGGCGTACAAGAGCACGCTGACCAACCACAATGTCACCATCATCGAGGAACGCGCGACGATCATCGCGCCGCACCGCGTCAAGCTCGCCAGCGGCCAGGAAATCAGCGCCAAGTATATCCTGGTGGCCGTCGGCGCACGGCCGTTTGTCCCTGAGTTTCCGGGTGCGGAGCATTGCCTCACCTCGAACGAGATGTTCCATCTGGACGAACTGCCCCGCCGTGCGGTGATCGCCGGTGGCGGCTATATCGCCAACGAGTTTGCGGGCATCCTCAACGGCCTCGGCAGCAAGGTGACGATCGTCAACCGCGGTGACACCATCCTGCGCGGCTATGATGAATCCTTGCGCGACCGTCTGCTGCAGATATCGATGACCAAGGGCATCGAGTTCAAGTTCAACGCGCCGTTCGAGAAGATCGAAAAGCGCGAAGACGGCACGCTCGACGTTTTCCTCAAGGGCCATGACCCGATCAACACCGATATCGTGATGGTCGCGACGGGCCGCGTGCCCAATGTCGAAGGGCTGGGTCTCGAGCATGCCGGCATCACCACCGACGATCAGGGCGCGATCCCGGTGGACGAATACAGCAAGACGACGTGCGACAGCATCTATGCAGTGGGTGATGTCACCAACCGCGTGCAGCTGACCCCGGTGGCGATCCGCGAAGGCCAGGCCTTTGCCGACACCGTGTTCGGCGACAAGCCCAGCACTGTCGATTACAACTGCATCCCGACGGCCGTGTTCTCGCAGCCGCCGATCGCTTCGGTGGGCCTGACCGAGGGCGAAGCGCGCAATCGCTATGGCAATATTCGCGTCTATTCGGCCGATTTCCGCCCGATGCGCAATGTTTTCGCGCACCGTGCCGAGCGCGGGCTGTACAAGATGATCACCGAAGAGCCGACGGGCAAAATCCTGGGCCTGCACATGATCGGTCCGGATTCGCCCGAGATCCTGCAGGCGGCGGCGATCGCGGTGAAGGCGGGCCTCACCAAACAGGCGTTCGACGATACCATCGCGCTGCATCCCAGCATGGCAGAAGAACTGGTGCTGATGAAATAAGCGCGCCGGCGCGCGCTCTTAATCGTTACCCGATCCGGTACGGCACCATGCCGCGCCGGTCGGGATCGATCAGCAATGGGCGATCGGTCGGCGGAAACGCGCGCTGATCGCAATTGTCGCGCGGGCACGTTCGGCAGCTAATCCCGATCGGCGTCACTGCGCCTGCTGCTGCGGTATCCAGCCCATCGGCATAGATGAAATGCCGCGCGTGCTCGACCTCGCAGCCCAGAGCGACCGCATAGCGGCGCGGCTTGCGGCCATAGCTGCCCGAAGGCTTGACCAGCCCCTTGGCCATCGAAACATAGCGCACGCCATCGGGCGTTTCAGCGAGTTGCACCAGGATGCGGTCAGGGATCGCTGCGGCCTCATGAACCACCCAGAGCGGACACGCACCGCCAAAGCGCGCGAACTGCAACCGGGTGGCGCTATGCCTTTTGGTGATGTTGCCCGCCATGTCGACCCGGCAGAAGAACACCGGCAGCCCGCGCGCGCCGGGCCGCTGCAACGTCGAGAGCCGGTGGCAGGCCTGCTCGAAGCTCACCCCGAAGCGGTGGGTCAGCTGATCGATATCGTGGCGGCACGCCATCGCGGCCTCGCGGAAGCGCCGATAGGGCATCATCAGCGCGCCCGCGGCATAATTGGCGAGGCCCACCGAAACGAGCTGCTGCGCCTTGTCGCTGCGCAGGCTGGCGTTGGCGACCAGAATGGCGATGGCAAAGCGCATCTCCAGCGCCATCAGCCGGTGCGCGAGCAGGAAGTAGCGCGATTCCGGCGCGAGCCCGTCCGCCAGCGACAATGTCCGGCTCGCCGGATCGAACTGGCTGAGCGGGGCATTCGGATCGGCATCGCGCAGCGGCTTGACGGTGATGCCATGGTCGCGCTGCAGCCGCGCGGTCAGCCCGTCGATATGCAGATCATCCCCCAGCTCTTCGGCAATCGATTCCGCCGTCCGGTCGAGCTGATCGATATAATTGCCTGCCTCGTGAAACCAGTCGCGCACCTCTTCCCAGGGCAGGCGAGCATTATGCTGGCCGGTGGCCGCCAGGCTGTCGTCGAGCATCGCCGCGCGCTCCTGCGCCTGGCGATAGCCCTGATAGAGGTTGGTGATGATATGGGTCAGCTCGGGATGGCTGTCCTGTAGCCGGGCAAAGCGCACCGGATCGATCTCGATCCCCGCGAGCACCGGATCGTCGAGCACCGTCTGCCAGTTGAGCGAAGGCGGTTCGCCCGGCGTCTCTTCCAGCTCGAACGCGAAGTGACGCGACAGCGCGGTCAGCACCTGCGGCGTGATCGGCCGCTCGTCATTTTCGATCTGGCTGAGATAGCTGGTCGAGATGCCCAGGGCCTCGGCCATCGCGGCCTGGTTGAGGCCGGAGTGGCGGCGGACGGCGCGGACTCTTTGCCCGGCGTAAAGGCGTTTGCGGCGTGACATTTGCCTATCGCGCCTAGTTTGCAAAGTGGGGCTTTGCAAGTTCGCTATTTAACATTTGCGTGAGGGTCCAAAGGCTGGAAAGGAAGCATCCCGAGTTTCGAAAACAAGAGGATGCGATGCAGGCCATATTGGAAGAACTGGCAGCCCGGCGCGACAAGGCGCACATGGGCGGTGGCGAGAAGCGCATCGCAGCCCAGCACGCCAAGGGCAAGCTAACCGCGCGCGAGCGCATCGACGTGCTGCTCGATCCCGGCAGCTTCGAAGAGCTCGACATGTACGTCGAGCACAATTGCGTCGACTTCGGCATGCAGGACCAGATCATCCCCGGCGACGGCGTGGTCACCGGATCGGGGACGGTCAATGGCCGCCTGGT
Organism: Hydrogenophaga intermedia; assembly: GCA_943370475.1. GTDB lineage: Bacteria > Pseudomonadota > Alphaproteobacteria > Sphingomonadales > Sphingomonadaceae > Blastomonas. The sequence goes on along the minus strand of CALRRI020000001.1, from coordinate 175,949 downwards.
GTTCGTGTTCAGTCAGGATTTCACCGTGTTCGGTGGTTCGCTGTCCGAACGTCACGCGCAGAAGATCTGCAAGATCATGGACATGGCGCTGAAGGTCGGCGCGCCGGTTATAGGCCTGAATGACTCGGGCGGTGCGCGCATCCAGGAAGGTGTGGCGTCCTTGGGTGGTTATGCCGAGGTGTTCCAGCGCAACGTGCTGGCCTCCGGCGTCGTTCCGCAGCTGTCGCTGATCATGGGGCCATGTGCGGGCGGAGCGGTGTACTCGCCCGCGATGACCGACTTCATCTTCATGGTGAAGGATTCCAGCTACATGTTCGTCACCGGCCCCGATGTGGTCAAGACCGTGACCAACGAGGTGGTGACGCAGGAAGAGCTCGGCGGCGCGGTGACGCACACCGCCAAGTCGGGCGTCGCCGATGTTGCGTTCGACAACGACATCGAGGCCTTGCTCGCCGCGCGCGACCTGATCGATTACCTGCCGCTGTCGAACCGCGAGGACCTGCCCGAGCGGCCGACCGCCGACCCGTTCGATCGTCTGGAAAACAGCCTCGACACGCTGATCCCGGCCAACCCGAACATGCCCTATGACATGCATGAGCTGATCAAAAAGACGCTCGACGAGGGTGAGTTCTTCGAGATCCAACCGACGCATGCGGGCAACATCATCACCGGATTTGGCCGCATCGAAGGCCGCACCGTGGGTGTCGTCGCCAACCAGCCGATGGTGCTGGCGGGCTGTCTCGACATCAACTCGTCCAAGAAGGCCGCGCGTTTCGTGCGGTTCTGCGATTGCTTCGACATCCCGATCATCACCTTCGTCGACGTCCCCGGCTTCCTGCCCGGCGTGGCGCAGGAGCACAGCGGCATCATCAAGCACGGCGCGAAGCTGCTGTTCGCTTATGCCGAGGCGACCGTGCCCAAGATCACCGTCATCACCCGCAAGGCCTATGGCGGCGCGTATGACGTGATGGCCTCAAAGCACCTGCGCGGCGACCTCAATTATGCCTGGCCCACCGCCGAAATCGCGGTGATGGGGGCAAAAGGCGCGGTCGAGATCATCTTCCGCGGCAAGACGCCCGAAGAGATCGCCGAGCGCACCAAGGAATACGAAGCGCGCTTCGCCAACCCGTTCGTGGCCGCATCCAAGGGCTTTATCGACGAGGTGATCATGCCGCATTCGACCCGGCGACGGATCGCGCTGGGGCTGCGCAAGCTGCGAAACAAGAGCCTCGAGAACCCGTGGAAGAAGCATGACAATATTCCGCTTTAGGAGCAGCGCGTGAACAACAACTCCTCACGCAAAGATGCGACTCAGGTCGCAATTTTAGCCCTTGGGGTCACCGTGGGCGCTATCGTCTACATGGTCATCAGGTATTCATGATCGAATTTTTCGATGCGGTGTATGACCCGCGCCCCAAGGCTTCGGGTTGAATTTGTTTCAGGGTCCAGCTCGCCCCACGCGCCGACGTTACGGGGAGCCGATTGGATGCTGAAACAAGTTCAGCTTGACGGGATTTGAGAGAGGAATACGCCAGTGAAGCTCGGAAGACTGAACCACATCGGGGTTGCCACGCCCTCCATAGCGGACTCGATCGTGTTCTACCGCGATGTCATGGGCGCGACCAAGATTCATGAACCTTTCGACCTGCCCGAACAGGGGGTGAAGGTGTGCTTTGTCGATACGCCGGGAGCCGATGGCTCGCTCAATGGCACGCAGATCGAGTTGATCGAGCCGCTGCCGGGCAAGGCCTCGATCGCCGCGTTTCTCGAGAAGAACCCGAACGGCGGGCAGCATCATGTCTGCTATGAGGTTCCCGATATTCACGCGGCGAAAGCGGAGTTCGAGAGCATGGGCAAGCGGGTGCTGGGCGAGCCGCGCATCGGCGCGCATGGCACTTTGATCTTCTTCGTGCATCCCAAGGACATGGGCGGGGTGCTGACCGAGATTATGGAGACGCCGAAGCATTAAACGCCCTCTCCCCTTCAGGGGAGAGGGAAGAGCCACGAAGTGGCGAAGGGAGAGGGGGATGGGATGTCCCGCCAGCGTCGGGCGACTGCCCCTCTCCCAACCCTCTCCCCTCAAGGGGAGAGGGCTATTGGGGAGAGAATGATGACCTACGAAACCATAAAGCTGGATATCGCCGACCAGATCGCCACCATCACGCTCAATGTGCCCGAGCGGCTCAATGCCTGTTCGCTGCCGATGGCGGGCGAAATCAACGATGCGCTCGACCATCTGGGTGCTGCGCGCGCGCTGGTGATTACCGGCGCGGGCAAGGGTTTCTGCTCCGGGGCGGACTTGTCGGGCGGCCGCGACAGCTCGATCTCGGGCGGGCAGGGCAGTTACAAGGCGCTGACCCAGCATTACAACCCGATGCTGCTCAAGCTGCACCGGCTGCACATCCCGACGATCAGCGCGGTCAATGGACCTGCCGCAGGCGTCGGCTGTTCGATCGGCCTCGCGCCCGATTTCGTCGTCGCCAGCGAGAAGGCCTATTTCCTGCAGGCGTTCGTCAATATCGGCCTGGTGCCCGACGGCGGCGCGAGCTGGATGCTCACCCGGCTGATCGGCAAGGCGCGCGCCACCGAGATGATGATGCTGGGCGAGAAGATCCCCGCCGCCAAGGCGCATGACTGGGGGATGGTCTACAAGGTGGTCGAGCACGACAGCCTGATCGACGAAGCGATGGCGCTGGCCAAGCGGCTTGCCGCAATGCCCACCGTCGCGCTCGGCATCATGCGCAAGAACCTGGTCGAGGCGCTCGAATGCGATTTCCACACCGCACTCGCCCGCGAGGCCGAGGGCCAGCGGATCGCGGGCGACACCAACGATGCGCGCGAGGGCGCGATCGCCTTTCTGCAGAAGCGCAAGCCGAACTTCACCGGCAGCTGATCCAAACAGACACGGGACCGATAGAATGACCGATACACCCAATATCACCGACTGGCAGGCTTTGGCCGACAAGGAGGTCAAGGGACGCGATCTTACCTGGCAGACGCCCGAGGGGATCGCGGTCAAGTCGCTGTACACGGCGGACGATGTATCGGTCGATCCCGGCCTTCCGGGCTTTGCGCCGTTCACCCGCGGGGTGCGCGCCAGCATGTATGCAGGCCGCCCCTGGACGATCCGCCAGTACGCCGGTTTCTCCACGGCCGAGGAATCGAACGCCTTCTATCGCCGCAACCTTGCCGCAGGGCAGAAGGGGCTTTCGGTCGCGTTCGATCTGGCCACCCACCGAGGTTATGACAGCGACCATCCGCGCGTCACCGGCGATGTCGGCAAGGCGGGCGTCGCCATCGACAGCGTCGAGGACATGAAGATCCTGTTCGATGGCATCCCGCTCGACAAGATGTCCGTCAGCATGACCATGAACGGCGCGGTGATCCCGATTCTCGCGTTCTTCATCGTCGCGGGCGAAGAGCAGGGCGTCGATCGCAAACTGCTCGACGGGACCATCCAGAACGACATCCTCAAGGAGTTCATGGTCCGCAACACGTACATCTATCCGCCCGAACCTTCGATGCGGATCATCTCGGACATCTTCGGTTACACGTCGCGCGAGATGCCCAAGTTCAACAGCATCTCGATCTCCGGCTATCACATGCAGGAGGCCGGCGCGACGCAGGTGCAGGAGCTGGCCTTCACCATCGCCGATGGCATGGAATATGTGAAATACGGGGTCGCTTCGGGGCTGGACATCGACAAGTTCGCAGGCCGCCTGAGCTTCTTCTTCGCGATCGGCATGAACTTTTTCATGGAAATCGCTAAATTGCGCGCCGCGCGTGTGCTGTGGCACCGGGTGATGACGAAGCTGGGCGCGCAGGATGAACGTTCCAAGATGCTGCGCACGCACTGCCAGACCTCGGGCGTGTCGCTGACCGAGCAGGACCCGTACAACAACGTCATCCGCACCACGATCGAGGCGATGGCCGCGATGCTGGGCGGTACGCAGTCGCTGCACACCAATGCGCTCGATGAAGCGATCGCGCTGCCTACCGACTTCTCCGCGCGCATCGCGCGCAACACGCAGATCGTCATCCAGGAAGAAACCGGGATGACCAAGGTCGTCGATCCGCTGGGCGGCAGCTATTATATCGAGAGCCTGACGCAGGAGCTGGTCGACAAGGCCTGGGAGATCATCGAGCGCGTCGAGAGCGAAGGCGGCATGGCCAAGGCCGTGGCGGCTGGCTGGCCCAAGGCGATGATCGAGGAAGCCGCCGCCGGACGTCAGGCACGGGTTGACCGGGCCGAGGATGTCGTGGTCGGGGTCAACAAGTACCGCCTGCCGAGCGAGGACCAGCTCGATACGCTCGACGTCGACAACGCCAAGGTCCGCGAAGGCCAGGTTGCGCGGATCGCAGCAGTGAAGGCATCGCGCGATGAGGCGGCATGCCAGGCGGCGCTCGATGCCCTACTCGAAGGCGCAAAGGGCGATGGCAACCTGCTCGCGCTCGCGGTGGATGCCGCACGGGCCCGCGCGACCTTGGGCGAGATCAGCCAGGCGATGGAGGACGTGTTCGGCCGCTATGCGACCGTGCCGACCCCGGTCAAGGGCGTCTACAGCGCGCCTTATGTCGATGACGGCCGCTGGGCGCAGGTCGTCGAGGGCGTGAAGGCCGTCGAGCGCCGTCTGGGGCGCAAGCCCAAATTGCTCGTCGCCAAGATGGGGCAGGATGGGCACGATCGCGGCGCGAACGTGATCGCCTCTGCCTTTGGCGACCTCGGCTTCGAGATCGTCTCGGGTCCGCTGTTTCAGACCCCGCAGGAGACCGTGGTGCTGGCGCTGGATGCTGGCGTCGACGTCGTCGGCGCATCGTCGCTCGCCGCTGGGCACAAGACCTTGATCCCCGAACTGATCGCGGGCCTGAAAGAAGCCGGCCGCAATGACATCAAGGTGATCGCAGGCGGCGTCATCCCGCCGCAGGATTACGACTTCCTCCGTGATGCCGGTGTCCAGGGCATCTACGGCCCAGGGTCGAATGTCGTCGAATGCGCCGCCGATGTGCTGCGCCTGCTGGGGCACAACATGCCGCCGCTGCAGGAAGCTGCGGAGTGAGCGAAGATCTGGAATCCAAGGTCGAGGTCAGGGACTATGCGTCCGAGGGCCATTACAGCGAAACGCTGCTGTATGACTTCGCCAAGACGCTGACCTCACTGTCGCTGATCGTGCTGGGCGGTGTGCTGTCGCTCAGTGGAACCGACCAGGCCGCAGAAATCCCCTTATTTAGTCTGGTGCTGATAGCGGGAACCGTCGCAATGGCTGGGGCGCTTGCATTGTCTACTGCATTCGGGATTGTCGACGCGCGGGCCAAGAACCGCGAACCGTCCGCCAATCTCACCAAATTGATCAAGGCCGCGAACTTCCTGCTGGGAGTCGGCCTAGGAGGATTTACATTTACATGGCTGGATTCGCTCAAGTGACTGATACCCGTACCGACTGGACTCGCGAAGAGATCACCGCGCTGTTCGACCTGCCGTTCAACGACCTGATGTTCGAGGCGCAGAGCGTCCACCGCGCAAACTTCCCGCGTAACGAGGTGCAGCTCTCGACGCTCTTGTCGATCAAGACCGGCGGATGCCCCGAGGATTGCGGATATTGCAGCCAGTCCAAGGATGCCGACAGCGGCGTCAAGGCGACCAAGCTGATGGACGTGCAAGCGGTGTTGCAGGCCGCAGCCCAGGCCAAGGACCATGGATCAGGCCGCTTCTGCATGGGCGCAGCGTGGCGCAACCCCAAGGACAAGGACATCCCCAAGCTCGCTGCGATGGTCAAGGGCGTGCGCGAGATGGGTATGGAAACCTGCATGACGTTGGGGATGCTCACCGCAGGCCAAGCCAAGCAACTCGCCGATGCTGGGCTTGATTACTACAACCACAATATTGATACCGCGCCGGAAAACTACGCCAACGTCATCACCACCCGCACCTTCGAGGACCGGATGGAGACGCTGGACAATGTCCGTTCGGCAGGCATCAACGTGTGCTGCGGCGGCATCGTCGGCATGGGTGAGACCCGGTCGGATCGCATCGGTTTCATCCACGCGCTCGCCACCATGCCGCACCCCGAAAGCGTGCCGATCAACGCGCTGGTTCCGGTCAAGGGCACGGTGCTGGGTGACATGCTCGCCGACACGCCGCTCGCCAAGATCGACGAGATCGAGTTCGTCCGCACGGTCGCGGTCGCCCGCATTACCATGCCGCACTCGATGGTGCGGCTGAGTGCGGGCCGCGAGAGCATGTCCGAAAGCTGCCAGGCCCTGTGCTTCATGGCGGGCGCGAACAGCATCTTCACCGGCGACAAACTGCTCACCGCGCCCAATGCCGGCGACGACAAGGATGGCGCGCTGCTCTCCAAGCTGGGCATGAAGGCGATGGCCGCGCAGCCGCATGGGCATCTGGAGGCTGCGGAGTGAGCTTTGCTAGCCAACCGACAATGAGCCTACCCGCAAAGCTTGGATGTTTTGCGGTTGGCCTCGTCTTGGTTGGCCTCAGCATGCTTTTTTTGACGGGCGCTGCCATGGGACATTGCGCGCCTGAAGCGGACGGCAGTGGTTGCGAATATGACGGCCTGATCAAGTTCATGATGTTCCCTGTCTTTCCGATCGCATCAGTCATATTCATGGTTTGGTTTGTTCGTCGTCTGATGCGGGGTGACGCGTGATCCGACCTCTCGTTATCCTGCTCGGTATCGCACTCGCCTGCGCATCACCCGCCGCCGCGCAGCCGGTGCCGATCACCATCGGCGAGACGCACACATTGGCGTCAAAGCCGTTGGCGCAGGAGCGGGTGGTGAACGTCTATCTGCCCGCCGGTTACGCAACATCGGGCAAGACCTATCCGGTGCTCTACCTCATCGACGGAGGGCTGGATCAGGACTTTCTGCACATCACCGGCACGAGTGCGCTGGGAGCGTTGTGGGCGCGGTCGCAGGAGCTGATCGTCGTTGGCATCGCTACCCAGGATCGCAGACATGAACTCACCGGACCGACCCAGGACGCTGCGCTGCTCAAGGAGTTTCCGACGGCAGGCGGATCGGCCGCGTTCCGCGCGTTCATCCGCGACGAGGTCATGCCGATGGTCTCGCAAACCTACCGCATCTCGGAGCAAACCGGCGTCATCGGGGAATCGCTCGCCGGGCTGTTCATCGTTGAGACGTTCCTGACCGAGCCTGACCTGTTCGATCATTATGCCGCGATCAGCCCCAGCCTGTGGTGGGATGACGAGCGGCTGTCCAAGTCTGCGGTCGCCCTGCTGAAAACCCCGATGCTGAAGCCGCACCGGCTGTATCTCACCATCGCCAACGAAGGCCGCCAGATGCAGACCGGCGTTGATCGGCTGGTGTCGGCACTCAACGCCAACCTGCGCGAAGGCCGCGCGTGGTGCTACGCGCCGCACCCCGATCTGACCCACGCCACCATCTATCACACCGTCTCGCCCGAGGCGCTCCAGTTCCTTTTCCCAACTGCGGTCGAGCAAGACCCAAAAAGTGGATTTGACCTATCATGCCAATCACCAAGATCCTGATCGCCAACCGCGGCGAGATTGCCTGCCGCGTCATCCGCACCGCCCGCAAGATGGGCATCAAGACGGTGGCCGTCTATTCGGACGCCGATGCGCGATCGCCGCATGTCGAGATGGCCGATGAAGCGGTGCATATCGGCCCGTCGCCCGCCGCGCAGTCCTATCTGCTCGCCGACAAGATCATCGAGGTGTGCAAGCAGACCGGCGCAGATGCGGTCCACCCAGGCTATGGCTTCTTGTCCGAACGCACCAGCTTTGCCGAGGCGCTGAAGGTAGCGGGCATCACCTTCATCGGCCCACCTCCCGGCGCGATTGCCGCGATGGGCGACAAGATCGAATCCAAGAAGCTGGCCTTGCAGGCGGGCGTCAACGTCGTCCCCGGCTTTGTCGGCGAGATCGACGACACCGAGCACGCGGTGCGGATCGCCGAGGAAATCGGCTATCCGGTGATGATGAAGGCGTCTGCCGGCGGCGGCGGCAAGGGCATGCGGCTCGCCTATAACGAGCAGGACGTGCGCGAGGGCTTCGAGGCGACCAAGCGCGAGGGGCTGAACAGCTTTGGCGACGACCGCGTGTTCATCGAGAAGTTCATCCTCCAGCCGCGCCACATCGAAATTCAGGTGCTGGGCGATCAGCATGGCAACATCGTCTATCTGGGCGAGCGCGAATGCTCTATTCAGCGCCGCCACCAGAAGGTCGTCGAAGAAGCACCGTCGCCTTTCGTCACCCCCGAAATGCGCAAGAAGATGGGCGAGCAGGCGGTCGCGCTGTCGCGCGCGGTCGGCTATTACAGCGCGGGCACGGTCGAGCTGATCGTCTCGGGTGCGGATAAGACCGGGGACGGCTTTTACTTCCTCGAAATGAACACCCGGCTTCAGGTTGAGCATCCGGTCACCGAGCTGGTCACCGGGCTGGATCTGGTCGAGCAGATGATCCGCGTTGCCAATGGCGAGCCGCTCGGATTCACGCAGAACGATGTCAAGCTGACCGGCTGGGCGGTGGAAAACCGCGTCTATGCCGAAGACCCGTATCGCGGCTTCCTGCCCTCGATCGGCCGTCTGGTGCGCTACAACCCGCCCAAGCAGAAAAAGGGCGTGCGCGTCGATGACGGCGTCGAAGAGGGCGGCGAGGTCTCGATCCATTACGATCCGATGATCGCCAAGCTGATCACTTATGGCGACACGCGCATCGAGGCGATCGACCGGCAGATCCTGGCGATCGACCGGTTCGAACTCGAAGGGCCGGGGCACAATCTCGATTTCGTCTCGGCGCTGATGCAGCATCCACGCTTCCGCTCGGGCAACATCACCACCGGCTTCATCGCCGAGGAATATCCGGATGGTTTTCATGGGAGCCCGGCCTCGCCCGAGCTGCTCCAGCGGCTGGCGGCGATGGCTGCATTCATTGCCACCGCAGAGGCCGACCGTGCCTTGCGGGTCAGCGATCAACTGGGCAACCGGCTGACCCCGCCGTCCGAATGGCGCGTGCGCCAGGGCGATATCGCGATGGAGGTTTCGGTCAGCGAGGATGCGATCGTCGTCGATGGTGAAGTTGTCGACATGAGCATGGGCTATACGCCGGGCGACCGGCTTGCGGTGGCCGATTTCGGTGACGAGGACAACAGCGACGAACTCGCCGTCAAGGTCGTGCGGACCCGCACGGGCTTTGCGCTGACCGCGCGCGGCGCGACGCACAAGTTCGAGGTGTTGCCCGCGCATGTTGCGCAGCATGCACAGCACATGATCGAGAAGGTGCCGCCTGATCTGTCGCGCTTCCTGCTCTGCCCGATGCCCGGCTTGCTGGTGAAGCTGCATGTCGCCGAGGGCGACAAGGTGCAGCCCGGCCAGCCGTTGGCGATCGTGGAAGCGATGAAGATGGAGAACATCCTGCGCGCCGAAAAGGCAGCCACGGTCAAGACGATCAGCGCTGCCGAAGGGGATAGCCTTGCCGTCGATGCGGTGATACTCGAACTCGAATAAGGGACGCATTTCGGGGGAGAAGCTGGATGACCGCAACGGTCGCAGCGGATGGAAAAATTGTACAGCCGGGCAAGTCGGAAATCCGGCTTGTCATCGGCGCGTCGTCGCTCGGCACCATTTTCGAATGGTATGATTTCTTCATCTACGGAACATTGGCCGCGATCATCGGGCGAACGTTCTTCCCGAGCGGCAATGTCACGCTGGAGACATTGCTGGTCTGGGCGGGCTTTGCCGTCGGCTTCGGATTTCGGCCGCTGGGTGCTGTCCTGTTCGGCTTTCTGGGTGACAGGCTTGGGCGCAAGTACACCTTCCTGGTGACGGTGACGCTGATGGGTGTTGCCACGGCAGGGGTAGGACTGATCCCGTCGGCCGACACGATTGGCATTGCAGCCCCGATCATCATCATCCTGCTGCGCATCCTGCAGGGTCTGGCGCTGGGCGGCGAATATGGCGGCGCGGCGATCTATGTCTCCGAGCACGCACCGCCCGAAAAGCGCGGCTTCTACACCAGCTTCATCCAGGCGAGCGTCGTCGGCGGCTTCATCCTCAGCCTCGTCGTCGTGCTGGGTTGCAAGGCATTGATGAGCGAAGAGCTGTGGAACAACTGGGGCTGGCGCGTGCCGTTCCTGCTGTCGCTGCTGCTGCTCGCGGTGTCTTTGTGGATGCGCCTTAAGCTCTCCGAAAGCCCGGTGTTCAAGGCGATGAAGGAGAGCAACGAGCTGGCGGCCAACCCGTTTGTAGAAAGCTTCACCTATCCCGGCAATAAGGCGCGGCTGTTCGTGGCGCTGTTCGGCATCGCCGCCGGGCTCACCGTGATCTGGTACACCGCGATGTTCTCTGCGCTGTCGTTCCTGAAGGGGCCGATGCGGGTGGAAGAGACGGCGGCAGAGATCATCGTTGGCGGAGCAGCCTGCATCTCGACGCTGTTCTATATCTATTTCGGGCACCTGTCGGACAAGATCGGGCGCAAGAAGCCGATCGTCTGGGGCTATGCGCTGACATTGCTGCTGCTCTTCCCGCTGTTCTGGGTAATCGGCAGCGTCGCCAACCCGTCGCTCAATGCGGCGATGGAGCGTGCCCCGGTGATCGTCTCCGGCCCGGATTGCGATTACTCGCCGTTCGCCAAGGAGCAGACCAGCGACTGCGGCAAGTTGCTCGCGCAGCTGACTGCCAAGGGGGTCGCTTACACCTTGAGCGAAAGCCCGCGGCTTGCGGTCAAGGTCGGGAAAAGCCCGGTCAGCGATGTCAGCGGCGATGGCGTCAACGCGGCGCTGACCGCAGCAGGCTATGACTTCACGCCGCGCGTGCCGCCTGCGGCCAGCATCGCGGTGATCGTGCTTGCGCTCGCCGCTCTCGGCGCGCTGTCAGCGGCGACCTACGGCCCCGTTGCGGCTGTTCTGGCTGAGATGTTCCCGCCGCGCATTCGCTACAGCTCGATGTCGATCCCTTATCATTTCGGGACGGGCTATTTCGGCGGGTTCCTGCCGTTCATTGCCAGTTTCATCATCGCCAAGACGGGCAATCCGTACTCGGGGCTTTGGTATACCTGGGGCGTGGTGCTGATGGCATTTCTCGTCTCGATGTTCATGCTGCGCGAAACACACCATCCAGGCAGCGCGGGAACCACCCCGGCAAATTACTGACATGGCCAATATGCGTCTGGTTCTGGATGGCGCGGCGCTGGCCGGCAACTGGCGTGCGCTCGACCGGTTGAGCGGCAGTGCGAGCACGGGCGCGGCGGTCAAGGCCGATGGCTATGGCCTGGGCGCGGCCGATGTTGTGACCCGGCTGGCACGCGCAGGGTGCGCCGACTTTTTCGTCGCGCATTGGCATGAGGCACAGGCGCTTGCCGGGCTGGTCGATCCTGCATGCCTGTCGGTGCTGCACGGTATTGCGCCGGGCGAAGAGAGTGTCGCAGCGTCCGGAGTTGCCGTGCCGGTTCTGAACAGTGCCGACCAGATTGCGCGCTGGCGCCAGGCGGGCGGCGGACGGTGCCATGTGATGATCGATACCGGCATGAGCCGGCTGGGCCTCGACTGGCGTGTCGATATTGCCGGGCTGTGTGACGGGCTGGACGTTGATCTGTGCCTCAGCCATCTGGCGTCCGCCGACGAGATCAGCGCCCAGAACGAGCAGCAGCGTCTCCGGTTCGAGCAGGTGCGTCATCAGGTTCGGGCTCGGCGCTACAGCCTCGCCAACAGCGCCGGGATTGCGCTTGGCAGCGACTATCATTTCGATTGCACCCGGCCTGGGCTCGCCTTGTACGGCGGTGTTCCGTGTCCGCCACTGGCGGAGCAGATCAGGCCCGTGATGCGGCTGGATGCGCGAATTCTGCAGGTGCGCAATGTGCGCGCTGGCGACACGATCGGCTATGGCGCGACGTTCACTGCACCGCGCGACATGCGCACCGCGACAGTGTCTCTGGGCTATGCCGATGGCTTCAAGCGCGCGCTGTCGTCCATCGGTGGCTTTTCCAGCGAGGGGCAGCGGCTGCCATTGCTCGGCCGAGTCTCGATGGACCTCACTTGCGTTGATCTCAGCGCTGCGCCGGCGTTGGGCGAGGGCGACTGGATCGCCGCCGATCTCGACCTGCCCCAGGTCGAAGCCGCGACCGGGATCAGCCAGTATGAATGGCTGACCCAGATCGGACGGCGTTTCGACCGGCTATGGATAGACTGAGTTCTTAGCGCTCGATGCAGACCGCGATGCCCATGCCACCGCCGATGCACAATGTGGCGAGGCCCTTCTTGGCGTCGCGGCGGCCCATTTCATACAGCAAGGTGGTGAGCACGCGTGCGCCACTCGCACCGATCGGGTGGCCGATGGCAATCGCACCGCCGTTGACGTTCACCTTCTCCGGATCCCAGCCCATTTCCTGCGTCACCGACAAGGCCTGCGCCGCAAAGGCTTCGTTGGATTCGATCAGATCGAGCTCTTCGACATTCCATCCCGCCTTGGTCAGCGCGCGGCGGCTCGCAGAGACGGGGCCGATGCCCATGATCGAAGGGTCGACCCCCATCGAGGCCCAGCTGGCGATACGGCCGAGCGGCGTGAGGCCGCGCTTGGCGGCGTCTTCCTCGCGCATCAGCACCAGAGCTGCTGCGCCATCGTTGAGGCCGCTGGCGTTGGCGGCGGTGACTGTGCCGTCCTTCTTGAACGCCGGCTTCAATCCGGCGACGCTTTCATAGGTCGCTCCGGCGCGGATATACTCGTCGTCGGTGACGGTAATATCACCCTTGCGGCCCTTGATCGTCACCGGGGCGATCTCGTCCATGAAGCGCCCATCAGCGCGCGCATGCTCTGCCAGGTTCTGCGAACGCACGGCAAAGCGGTCCTGCGCCTCGCGGCTGATCTGGTATTTCTCGGCCAGGTTTTCGGCGGTGATGCCCATGTGATACTGGTTGAACACGTCGGTCAGGCCATCATAGACCATGGTGTCGACCAGCTTGAGGTCGCCCATCTTCTGGCCCGCGCGCAGCATCTGGGCGTGCGGCGACATCGACATGTTTTCCTGACCGCCAGCGATCACGACATCGGCATCGCCATTGGCGATTGACTGGAAGCCCAGTGCCACCGCGCGCAGGCCCGATCCGCAGACCTGGTTCACGCCATAAGCCGGCACCTCTTTGGGAATCCCTGCGTTGATCGATGCCTGCCGCGCAGGGTTCTGGCCCTGGCCCGCAGTCAGCACTTGGCCCAGGATGACCTCGGAGATCTCATCGGCGTTGAGGCCCGACTGCGCGAGAGCTGCCTCGATCGCGATGCGGCCCAGTTCGTGCGCAGGCGTTGCCGCATAGGACCCCAGAAAGCTGCCGACGGGGGTGCGCTTGGCTGCGGTGATGACAATGCTCGACATGGGAGTGAACTCCATTTGCGGGAGGGAAAGAACGTGGCCGCTAGATAGAGCTTTCGTGTGACAATATCCACCGTTTGAGCATCGGCCACAGCGTCTGCGGTGCGCTGCCACCAATGACCATGCCGACATGGCCCGATGCCAGCACCTGGCGACCTGGCAGATCGGGCGAACAACCAAGCGGAACGATGGCATCGCTGGCCGAGGCGAATTCCATGACCGGTCCGCGGATTGCGGCGGGCGTAATGGCAAGACCGCCCACGTTCCATTGGCCCTTGCCGGTAACATCGTCGCGGTAAAGCTGCTCGAACAGCTGTTCGCCCAGCGCAAACGGCATCGGCTCGCCGCCGTTGGCCCAGTCTTCGACCGCAACGAACCGCCGCGCGCTGGCGCTGCCGGGCGACATTGCGCCGAACTTCAAGTATTTTTCCATCAGCTTGTCGGGTGAGAGCGTCCAGAAGCCATGCTGCATCACCTCCATCGGGACCAGGCCCATGGCATCGCAGCCGGGGCGGTGGTGCTGCCACATCGCGGTCAGTTCGGCGCGACGCTGCGCGGGGTAGCCGCTGAAATGCCAGGGCGTGGCAATGAGCGAAAGGCTGCGCACCGGCAGATGGCATGCCGCCGCCATGGCAATCAGGCCACCCAGGCAGTAGCCGACCAGATGCACCGGGCCATCCAGCGCCTGCAGCAGAGGGAGCAGCCGCCCGGTCACGAAGGTATCCAGCGAGTCTGAGCGATCCTCCGGCGTGATCTGCCCCCAATCGACGAGCGCCGACGGCAGCCCCTGCTCGCCCATCCAGCCCATCAGCGAGCACTCGACATCCATGTCGAGCACATCGGGGGCGTTGATGGGGGAGGGGACGAAAACGACGCGAGGAGATGCTGGTGTCCCGCTATCGGACGCCGGTGTTCCTGCTGCAGTGCGCAACATCGCCTTGCCGTGCTGCAGCAAAGCCTGGCCTGGCGGGCGCAGAAACCCGCGATCAGCACGCTGGTAGCGGTCAAGCGCCTGCAAAAGCTGGACGAGCCTCGCAGGGTCGTCGGCCAGCTGCTGGCGGGCGAGAGCAAGGAAAAGCGGCAGAGGGCGGGGTGCATGTTGCAGTGCACTATGCTGCGGTGCTACAGTGCGGTGGGATTTAGCGGGAGATGAACGCATGGCCAAATCTGGCACCTCGGATTCGGATGATGTCATCATCATCAAAAAGTACGCCAATCGTCGTCTGTATAACACCCGGTCGTCGAGCTATATCACGCTCGATTTTCTGGCCAAGCTGACGCGCGAAGGCAAGGACTTCCAGGTGGTCGATGCCAAGTCGGGCGACGACATCACCCATAACATCCTGACCCAGATCATCATGGAAGAAGAGTCGAGCGGCCAGCAGATGCTGCCGGTCGGATTCCTGCGCGAGCTCATCTCGATGTATGGCAACTCGATGCAGTCGATGATCCCGCAATATCTGGAAGCGTCGATGGAGGCTTTCCGCAAGAACCAGGAAAAATTCCAGACTGCGATGGAAGGCAGCATCAAGAACAGCCCGTTCGCGCAGCTCGCGCGGCAGAACCTGGCGATGTTCGAAGCCGCGTCCAGCGCCTTCAGCCCGCGCAAGGACAAGCAGGCCGCAACCCCGACCCAGCCAGGCCCAAGTTCTTCGGACGACGAAATCGCCGCGCTCAAGGCCGAGCTTTCAGCCATGCAGCGCAAGATCGACAGCCTGGTCGACAAGACCTGACCGGCTGATCGCCAAAAGACATCAGGGCCCGCGCCCACCCAAACAGGTGATTGCCTGATGGCCGGCATCGGCCTAGGCACGCGGGCCTTGTTCTACAGTTTCAGGACCGAATTCACGTGACCCAGAAGAACGCACTGCCCGTTACGCGGCAGGAAGATTTTGCCGCATGGTACCAAGCCGTGATCCAGGAAGCCGACCTCGCCGAGGAATCGGGCGTGCGCGGCTGCATGATCATGCGGCCCTGGGGCTATGGCATCTGGGAGCGCATCCAGATGCTGCTCGATCGCAAGATCAAGGAAACCGGCCACGAGAACTGCTATTTCCCGCTGTTCATCCCCTTGAGCTATTTCGCCAAGGAAGCCGAGCATGTTGAAGGCTTTGCCAAGGAAATGGCGGTGGTGACGCACCACCGGCTGAAGATGGAAGACGGCCAGCTGGTTGTCGATCCCGAAGCCAAGCTCGAAGAGCCGCTCGTCGTCCGCCCCACGTCGGAAACGGTGATCGGCACAGCCTTCTCGCGCTGGCTGCAGAGCTGGCGCGACCTGCCGATCATGGTCAACCAATGGGCCAATGTCGTGCGCTGGGAAATGCGCACGCGCATGTTCCTGCGCACATCGGAGTTCCTTTGGCAGGAAGGCCATACCGCGCATGAGAACGAAGCCGACGCGATGACCGAGACGCTGACGATCCTCGCGATGTACCGCGATTTCGCGCAAGGCGCACTGGCGATGCCGGTGATCGCTGGCGAGAAGCCCGAAAACGAACGCTTCCCCGGCGCAGTTGCGACCTATTCGATCGAAGCGATGATGCAGGATGGCAAGGCGCTGCAGGCGGGCACCTCGCACTATCTCGGGCAGAACTTCGCGCACGCGCAGAACATCCGCTTCCAGGACCGCGAAGGTCAGTTCCAGTTCGCGCACACCACCAGCTGGGGCGTTTCGACGCGTCTCGTCGGCGGCGTGATCATGACGCACGGCGATGACGACGGGCTGAAGGTTCCGCCGCAGGTTGCACCGCACCAGATCGTGATCATCCCGATGCTGCGCGAAAATCCCGAAGACGAGGCGCTGCTGGCCTATTGCGCCAAGATCCGCGCGGCGCTGCTCGACGCTTCGGCGTTCGGCGAGCCACTGCGCGTGCTGATCGACAAGAAGGCGGGCAAGCCCGGTCCCAAGCGCTGGGGCTGGGTCAAGAAGGGCGCGCCGATCATCCTCGAGATCGGTGGCCGCGATGCGGCTGGCGAACAGGTGACCATGCTGCGCCGCGACTCGCTCTACGGCGAGGACGGCAAGCTCGCCAACCAGGCAATGCATTGGGAATCGTTCGTGGGTCAGGCACCGGCGCTGCTCGACCAGATCCAGACGCTGATGTTCTGCGCCGCCAAGGCGCGGCTCGATGGCCAGGTGCGTTCGGACATCACTGACATTGATGGCCTCAAGGCGCATTTCGACGGCAGCAAGTATCCCGGCTGGGTCGCGGTGGACTGGTGCCGCCCGACCGGCGAGGCACTCGACAAGGTCGTCGAGCAGCTCAAGGCGTTGAAGCTGACCATCCGCAACACGCCCGAGGGCTCGTCACCTGCCGGCGAAACCTGCTTCTTCACCGGCAATCCTGCGGTCGAGCGCGTGCTGCTCGCGCGGGCTTACTGAGCGGCTGGTGGCGCAGGATCGTCCCGGCAAGGCCAAGGCTCCCCGCTCGCACGATGGCGGCATGCCCGATCGTGCGGCGATCCTGAAGTTCATTACTGAGTCGTACGAGCCTGCCGGCAAGCGCGAGATCGCCAAGCACTTCAAGCTGCGCGGGGCAGAGAAGATCGCGCTCAAGGCCTTGCTCAAGGACATGGCCGACGAAGGCCTGATCGACAGCGCCCCGGGCCGGGCCTTCCACAAGATGGGCGGCCTGCCCAAGGTGACCGTGCTCAAGATCATCGAGGTCGAGGGCCGGGAACTGATCGGCATTCCCGACAACTGGCAGGCTGAAGGAACGCCCGCGCCCAAGGTGCGCATTTCCGAACGCGGCCGTTCAGGCGCTCTGGCGGTGGGGGACCGGGTCCTGGCGCGCACCGAGGAAGCAGGCGGCGGCTATCGCGCGTTCGTGATGAAGAAGCTGCAGCGGGCCGGCGAGCAATTGCTCGGCGTGGTCGAGCGTGACGAGAGCAACGGCAAGCTGTGGCTCAAGCCGGTAGACAAGCGCATCCGTCGCCTCGTCCCGATTTCCGATCCCGGCAAGGCCGAGCCTGGCCAATTGGTGCTCGCCGAGCAGAGCGGGCTGCGCGATCGGGTGTCCGCCAAGGTGACCGAAGTTCTGGGCGAGCCCTTTGCGCCGCGTTCGTTCAGCCTGATCGCGGTTCACAAGTTCGGAATCCCGTCGGAATTCCCTGCAGAAGCGATCACCGAGGCCGAGCGCGCGGCCAGGCTGCCGCTCAATGCGGATAGCCGCGAAGACCTGCGCCATGTGCCGATTGTCGCGATCGATCCGGTCGACGCGCGGGATCATGACGATGCCATCTGGGCCGCGCCCGACGAGGATCCCGCGAATCCGGGCGGCTATCTCGCGATCGTCGCGATTGCCGACGTTTCGTACTATGTCCGCCCTGGCGGCGCGATCGATCGCTCCGCCCGCAAGCGCGGCAACAGCGTCTATTTCCCCGATCGCGTCGTGCCGATGCTGCCCGAAGTGCTATCTGCCGACATGTGTTCGCTGAAAGCGGGGCAGGACCGCGCGGCGATGGTCTGCCATCTGGTGATTGACGCCAAGGGCAAGCTGACCTCGTGGAAATTCACCCGAGCGATTGTCCGGCTTGCGGCGAACATTGCCTATGAAGATGCGCAGGCGGCGATCGATGGCACCAAGCCGCATGATCTGACCGACAGCGTGCTGTGGCCGCTCTGGGCGTGCTGGAGGCTGCTGTTCAAGGCGCGCGAGGCGCGCGAGCCGCTCGATCTCGATCTGCCCGAACGCCGGATCGTGCTCGACGAGGCAGGCCGCATCGTCAGCGTCGCGACACGCGAGCGGCTCGATGCGCACCGGCTGGTCGAGGATTACATGATCGCGGCCAATGTCGCGGCAGCCAAGGCGCTGGAAGCGAAAAAGGCACCGGTGGTCTATCGCGTCCACGAACCGCCGTCGCGCGAGAAGCTGGTGGCGTTGAAGGACTATCTCGAGACCTTCGAAATCTCGTTCGCGCTGGGCCAGGTCGTCCGGCCTGCAACCTTCAACGCGATCCTCGGCAAGGTCACCGATGAGACGGTCAAGCCTTTGGTGATGGAACAGGTGCTGCGCAGCCAGACCCAGGCCTATTACGGTCCGCGCAACATGGGTCATTTCGGCCTGTCGCTCGCCTCTTATGGCCATTTCACCAGCCCCATCCGCCGTTATGCCGATCTGCTGCTGCATCGCGCTCTGGTCGATGCCTTCGGGCTCGAGCAGCCGCCTGTGCCCAAGCTCGACCTGCCACCCACCACGGGGCTTGCCGAACACGACGCTGCCTCGCTCGACCGAATCTGCCAGCTGATCAGTCAGTTCGAGCGGCGCGCGATGGAGGCCGAGCGCGAGACGGTCGATCGCTATGTCGCCGCGTTCTTGGCAACGCGCGTGGGTGAAATACACAAAGTGCGGATCACCGGCGTCCAGAACTTCGGTTTCTTCGCGACAATCGAGGAGTTCGGTGGCGACGGGCTGGTGCCGGTCTCGACGTTGGGGGCGGAGCGCTTCTGGTATGATGAGAAGGCACAGACGCTCACCGGCGAGACGACCGGTGAGCAATATGCGGTCGGCCAGAGGCTGGAACTGCGCCTGGCTGAAGCGGACCCCATCACCGGCGCGGTCAAGTTCGAGCTGCCCGAAGGCGGCAATTTCATGCGCTCGCCCTATCGCGGGAAACCTGATGGCAAGCCCGGAGGCAACCGCTCTGGTCGTCCGCCGATCAAGCGGCGTGGCAGGCCATCAAACATTCGCCATCAGAGCCGCTAGCCCATCATGTCATCCGGTCGACATCTTCTTCGCTGAGGCTGCCGGGGACGATTGTCAGCGGGCACGGCAGCGCCCCCGCATCGGCCCCTGCAAAGTGCGTGATCAGCGGGCCAGGTGCACCTGTCGCCGCCGCGCCCAGCACCAGCATGGCAAGGTCCGGACATTCCTGCATGTAGTTGCGGATTTCGCGCGTGGCATCGCCCATGCGGACGGTGATGACCGGGCGCTGGCCCATGTCCTCGAACAGAGCGCCGGCGGCATCGGTGACCAGGGCTTCGGCGCGGCTGCGTGCCTCGTCCTCGATGGTCGCCTGCACGCCTCCCCAGGCGACGAAATCCTGCTTGGGCACCAGCGCCAGAATGTGCACCTGCCCCCCGGTATGCTGCGCGCGGCGCGACGCAAAGCGCAGCGCGGTCAACGCCTCGCTCGTTTCGTCCATGATGACCAGATATACCCGCATGTTGATGTTGCCCCGTTTGTTGCACGCGAGCCTGCGCCAAAATGATAGGTGTGGCAAGGGCGTGCCCTCTTGACCCTACGGCTTGAAGCGCCGAGAACGGCCCCGATCCGTGAATCAGGGGAAAAGAACCCAATGCCTATCAATCTGAAAATGCCTGCCCTCTCGCCCACGATGGAGGAAGGCACCCTTGCCAAATGGCTGGTCAAGGAAGGCGATACCGTCGCGTCCGGCGACCTTCTGGCAGAGATCGAAACCGACAAGGCGACGATGGAATTCGAAGCGGTGGACGAGGGCGTCGTCTCGAAGATCCTGATTCCCGCAGGCACCGACAATGTGAAGGTGGGCGAGGTGATCGCCATCATCACCGCCGAGGGTGAAGAGGCCAATGACATGCCTGCTGCTGCCCCGGCAGTCGCGGCCACGCCCGCACCAGCCCCTGCACCGGCTGCGGAAGCCAAGGCCGCGCCGGCCCCCGCACCTGCAGCATCGCCTGCTCCCGCACCTGCGGCGAGCTCAAGCGATGACCGCGTCAAGGCCAGCCCGCTCGCCAAACGCATTGCCGAAGCCAAGGGCATCGATCTTGCCACCATCAAGGGCACCGGCCCCGGCGGCCGCATCGTCAAGGCTGATGTCGAAGACGCACAGCCCGGTCAGGCGACCGCACCTGCGCCACAGGCTTCGGCTGCTCCTGCAGCAGCTCCCGCCACCGCCGCACCGGCTCCCGCCGCAGCGCCTGCGCCGTTCACCACAGATATTCCGCACGAGGCCTCGAAGCTCTCGAACATGCGCAAGACGATCGCGCGGCGCCTGACCGAGGCGAAGCAGACGATCCCGCACATCTATCTCACCGTCGATATCCAGCTCGACAAGCTGCTCAAGCTGCGCGGTGAACTCAACAAGGCGCTGGAAGCGCAGGGCGTGAAGCTCTCGGTCAACGATCTGCTGATCAAGGCGCTCGCCAAGAGCCTGATCCAGGTGCCCAAGTGCAACGTCAGCTTCGCTGGCGACCAGCTGATCAGCTATAGCCGCGCCGATATCTCCGTTGCGGTCAGCACGCCTGCAGGCCTTATCACCCCGATCATCGTCGGCGCCGAAACCAAGGCGGTGGGTGCCATCTCGAACGAGATGAAGGAGCTCGCAGGGCGTGCAAAGGACGGCAAGCTGCAGCCGCACGAATACCAGGGCGGCACCGCCAGCCTGTCGAACATGGGCATGTTCGGCATCAAGCACTTCGAAGCGGTGATCAACCCGCCCCAGGCGATGATCATGGCGATCGGCGCGGGCGAGAAGCGCCCGTATATCGTCGATGACGCGCTTGGCATCGCCACCGTGATGAGCGCCACCGGCAGCTTCGACCACCGTGCCATCGATGGCGCCGATGGCGCGCAGCTGATGGCCGCGTTCAAGGACCTGTGCGAGAACCCGCTGGGCATGCTGGCCTGAGGTGGCGAAGGTCCCGGTTACCGACGTATGCCTGTGGCTCTGTCAGGTGCAGCGAACCGGCCAACGCTGAACTGAAGCTCTGGGAAATCCTGAGCGAAAGACGTCTCGCGGGGTTCAAGCCGGTCGGCGGATCGAATTCCTTGTGGTTCGATCTGTACACGTCGGGCAAGGGCCAGGAAGCAGATGTGACCTTTCATGGGGGCGTGGATTGAGATGATGGTATCGATTTTTATCGCGAGCTCGCTGCTGGCGGCTGCATCCGTGCCTGCGGTGCCGGTGGTCATCGGCAAGGGAGGTTCCGAACTGGACGCGTGCTCGAGCACCGGGCAAGTGTCCGGCATCAACCCCAAGGCGAAGGAGCCCTGGCTCAACGTGCGCAATGCACCGCGGATGGATGGCAAGATCCTCGGCAAGCTGAAACCAGGCGCCCTGGTGACAATGTGCGACACGTCGCCCGACGGCCAGTGGGAGGCGGTGGTCTATTCGGACAAGCCCGATGCCGATTGCGGCACGGCATCGCCGGTGGATCGTCCGCGCGCCTACAAGGGACCGTGCAAGTCCGGCTGGGTGGCATCGCGGTTCATCGTCCCGATTGCGGGCTAGTCGCTGGCGCATGAATATCCTCACCTTCATCCTGCGCCGTCTGCTGCTGCCGACCTGCATCGCGACGCTGGCCAGCCGCTTCATCTTCACATTGTTCCAGGAAGGCTCGGCCGACCTCAATGACATGTTCGTCGGCACCGAAGACGCATACTACACCTTCATCATGGTGTTCGTTGTGCTGCTGTGCGTGACCGGCCTAGCCTATGCGCTCGATCGCAGCCGCGCGCCGACATGGCTGCGTGTGCCGCTGCTGCTGGGGGTCGCGGCGGAGAGCGGGTTTCTGCTCGTCCTGTTCCTGACTGAAGTTGTCGCTTATGCCGAGCTTGCCTATGCTCCCTCTGTCGCAGCGGGCATCGTGTGGATGCTCTGCAACCTTGATCTTCTGAAACGCCGAAAGAAAGTGACCGTTCATGGCTGAAACCTTTGACCTCATCGTGCTGGGCTCGGGCCCCGGCGGCTATGTCTCCGCCATCCGCGCGGCGCAGCTGGGCCTCAAGGTCGCGATTGTCGAGCGTGAGCGGCTGGGCGGCATCTGCCTCAACTGGGGCTGCATCCCCACCAAGGCGCTGCTGCGCACCTCGGAAATCTTCCACTACATGACCCATGCGGGCAATTACGGCCTGACCGCCGACAAGGTGGGCTATGAGCTCGACAAGATCGTCGCGCGCAGCCGGCAGGTCTCGGGCCAGCTCAACGCCGGCGTCAAGGGCCTGATGAAGAAGAACAAGATCACCGTGGTCGAAGGCACCGGCAAGCTGACCGCCGTCGGCAAGCTCACCGTGACCCAAGGCGATCAGGTGCGCGAGCTGGAGGCCAAGGAGATCATCGTCGCCACCGGCGCCCGCGCGCGCGACCTGCCGTTCGCCAAGGCCGATGGCAAGCACATCTGGACCTATCGCCACGCGATGACCCCGACCGAAATGCCCAGCAAACTCCTGGTCATCGGATCGGGCGCGATCGGCGTCGAGTTCGCCAGCTTCTACAGCGACATGGGCGCGGAAGTAACCATCGTCGAGATGCTCGACCGCATCCTGCCGGTGGAAGACGCCGATGTCAGCGCGTTCATGGAAAAGGCGCTGAAGAGGCAGAAGATGACGATCCTCACCGGCGCGGGCGTCGAGGCGCTGGCCGACAACGGCAAGGGCGTCACCGCCAAGATCAAGACAAAGGACGGCAAGAGCGAGGAACATCAGTTCAGCCACGCCATCGTCGCGATCGGCATCGTGCCCAATACCGAGGATATCGGGCTGGAGGCACTGGGCGTGAAGACCGAACGCGGCCATATCGTCGTCGATGGCTTCGGCCAGACCAATGTGCCCGGCATCCGCGCGATCGGTGATGTCACCGGCCCGCCCTGGCTGGCGCACAAGGCAAGCCACGAGGGCATCATCGCGGTCGAACATATGGCCGGCAAGAACCCTCACCCGTTCGAAACCTGGAACATCCCCGGCTGCACCTATTCGCGCCCCCAGGTTGCCAGCGTCGGCCTCACCGAGGCCAAGGCCAAGGAGGCCGGACACGAGGTCAAGGTCGGCAATTTCCCCTTCATCGGCAACGGCAAGGCGATCGCACTGGGCGAAGCCGAAGGCTTCATCAAGACCGTGTTCGACGCCAAGACCGGCGAACTGCTGGGCGCGCACATGATCGGCGCGGAAGTGACCGAACTCATCCAGGGCTATGTCATCGCCCGCCAGCTCGAGACCACCGAGGAAGAGCTGATGCACACGGTGTTTGCGCATCCCACGCTGAGCGAGATGATGCACGAGGGCGTGTTGTCAGCGTATGGGCGGGCGATCCATTTTTGAGAGGAAGGCGCGGTTGTAATGTGGTCGATCATCCGCGCCGCCCGCAAAGTTATTGGCATACTGGCGCTGACAGTCGCGGCCACTGCATTTATTGGCCTTAGCGTCTTTACATATTTTCCACCGTCATCTTGGTTCTATAATCGAACGGTTAATGCACGTCAGTTTCACACGGTTTCTGAATATGGTGAGCCACATCTCGCCAAGATTCGTGCCTTTGAGGCGTCTCATGGACTACAACCCGAAACGCGGAACGGACTAAGGCTTTCTATCTTTGAGTGGCCAGACAGGCAGTATTTCGTTTCTATTGAACAATTATCTGAAGGGACAGCTAGAGGTGTTGTGCACTCGGCAGCCTATGATGGCGCGGGGCCATTCTTTGAACAGAAATTTTGGTTGGACGAGAGCGAAGCGAGCCAGTTTTTCGAGTCTTTCGATTATCAGATCGACGGATTTCGAGGGTCGAGTGAGATGTGCACCGACGGTACCGGTTTCACGTTCGAGCGCTGGGACAGTCGGCGCGTTAAGGGCGGCGGGGGCAATGCAGCTTGCCAACAACATTACGCCGAATTGATGGCGCTAACTGCAGAAACCTTAGTCCTGAAACTCGACAATGTGCCGTTTGATTGGAGATCTTGGTTCGCAAATAAACGATATCTAACGCTTCGTGCGGCTGGCAAGTGAGAGCAATCCGGTGCCGTCCTCTGGTCCGTTCACTTGCCGAGCATCTCGGCAATTTGCAATCGTGACGGCTGCTTTCACTCGCAAGAGCAAGCGGGGCCCCGCTTAAACGCAATGTTGGCAGCTAAGCCTACCCCACCGTAACCCCCACCACGACCCACTTGCCATCCTCGCGGTCCAGCGTCACCGTTTCCACCGCCTGCGCCTTGTTCGCATAGATCGTGCGGAACTTGACGACTTCATAGCCTGCGGGCGGGGCGGGGAGGTTTTGCTGGCTGAGCAGGGTGCGCGAGACGACCCTGCCGTAGCGGGCGTGCACCTCTTCTGAGACCTGGGTCCAGACCTGCAGCGTGTTGAGCTTGCGGAAGGCGGTGCCGGTGGCGGCGTAGCTGTCTTCCCAGCGTTTTTGTTCGATCATCGTCAGGAACGCGCGGGCGGCGTTCACCACCTCGGGGTTTACCGGGTCGATCGCGTCTCCATGCATCGCGACCTGAGTCGGGGCAGGGGTAGCGTTCGTCGGCGCCGTGGTGGTGAACGGCAGTGACGTGAGGGCCAGCAGGCCGAGGGCGAGGGTCATGAGAACTCCTGTCAGGATCAGGGAGCGGTTTCGCTCCGCACCGGGGATCTGCGCCCCCACCTGATCGGCGGTCGGCGCGCGCAGATCATCCCCGATTGCGTTGTCCCCCAGGTTTTGGGGGCCCGGCACCACAGGCGCATCGCCGCCTTCCGCCTCGAGCAACAGCCGCGCCGCCTCGCGGCTGCTGGACACCGCCATCTTGCGCCGCGCATCGCGCAGCCGCTCGTTGATCGTGTGCACCGAAAGGTCGAGCGCGCGGGCGATCGACTTGGCATCGTGCCCGCGCACGATCAGCCGCAATGTCTGCTTTTCCTTCTCGGTCAGCGACCAGGGGTCGTCCGTCATCCGCGTTGCCATGAGCGCAAGGTTAGGCCTCACGCGCCCGCGCAGCCACCCCCAAAAATTTGTGAGCACGGCGCGCTGCCCGGTTTCGCTTGCCTGAGGACCATGTCGCTGTAATCGTTGCGGGCATCACTCCGGCAGGGGCCGGTCAGGGGACCATCATGAAGATATTTGCGCAGTTCATCACGGCGGCGCTCGCCGCGTCGGCTCTGACGGTTTCGGCTTTGGCAGTTTCAGCCTCTGCGCAGGAAGCGCCGCAGCGTTCGGTGATCACCGCGGCGAAGATGATCGATGTCGCCACCGGCAAGGTGACCGAGTTCCCCGCGATCTTCACCGAGAATGGCCGCATCACTTCCATCGCCGATGCGCGTACGGTGCGCTGGGGGTCGGACGTCACGCATATCGACCTGTCGGGCAAGACGCTGCTGCCGGGCCTGATCGACATGCACGTCCATCTCGACAGCTCGCCGACCTATGGCGGGTATAACAGCCTGCAGTTCACCGACCGCTTCTGGAGCTTCGTTGCCGCCGCGAACGCGCGCGCAATGCTCGACTCCGGGTTCACCACTGTGCGCAACGTGGGGTCCGAAGGCTATAACGATGTCGCCTTGAAGCAGGCGATCGGCGAGGGCTGGGCGGTGGGCCCGCGTGTCGTGCCGGCGGCGCATGCTTTGGGTGCGACCGGCGGGCATTGCGACCAGACGTATCTGCCGCCCTCGTTCGCGGCAAAGTCGCCTGCGGTCGGCGATGGCGCGGTCGAGCTGCGCCAGAAGGTGCGCGAGCAACGCAAACATGGCGCGGAGGTGATCAAGGTCTGCGCCACTGGCGGGGTGTTCTCGCGCAACACCGAGCCGGGCCAGCAGCAGCTCTCCGAGGAGGAACTGCGCGCGATCGCCGATGAGGCGCATCAATGGGGC
Organism: Hydrogenophaga intermedia; assembly: GCA_943370475.1. Lineage (GTDB taxonomy): Bacteria > Pseudomonadota > Alphaproteobacteria > Sphingomonadales > Sphingomonadaceae > Blastomonas. Next base: position 150,065 of record CALRRI020000001.1, on the reverse strand, counting down.
CTGCGGGTTGCGGCGCACGCGCATGGTGCGGCGGGGATCAAGGCGGCGATCCGCGCCGGCATCGACACGATCGAGCATGCCAGCCTGGTCGATGAGGAGGGCATCCGTCTCGCAGTGGAGCGCAAGGCACCGGTGTGGTTCTCGATGGATATCTTCAACACCGATTACACCCAGGCCGAAGGCGCGAAGAACGGCGTGATGGAAGACAATCTGCGCAAGGACCGCGAAGTGGCGCAGATCCAGCGGGACAATTTCCGCAAGGCGCATCGCGCGGGCGTGAAGATGGTGTTCGGCAGCGATGCCGGGGTGATGCCGCATGCCACCGCCGGCGGCCAGTTCAAGGTGATGGTCGAATATGGCATGACGCCGTTGGAGGCGATCCGCGCGGCGACGATGAACGCGGCAGAGGCGCTGGGCAAATCCGCCGATGTCGGGGCGATCGCGGTGGGTCGCTATGCCGATGTCATCGCGGTCGATGGCGACCCGCTCGCCGATGTGCGCGAGCTGGAAAGCGTCGATGCGGTGGTTCAGGCTGGAGTGCGGATACGCTGACTCATTGTGCGGTAAATTGCCGCAACATCAGCGCAAATCCGCTTCCACCCCCTTCATCGCGGTGCTAATTGCTGCGCACAATCTGCTTTCTGGGGAGATAAGCAATGAGTCTCACGTTCATGATCGCCATGGCCATGGTGGCCGCGCCCGCTGATCCGGTGGAAGCCGCGCGCAAGGACTTCAACGAGTGTCTCACGAAGTTCGCCAACGAGAGCCTGGACGCCAAGAAGGAACAGTCTGCCTTCACCAAGGAATCGGCAGAAGCGTGCCCTGCGGAAAAGACCAAGCTGATCGAGGCGATGGTGAAGTCCGAGATGCAATATGGCGGCAAGAAGGCTGAGGCCGAAAGCTACGCCAATGAGGAAACCCAGATGATCATCGACAGCTATGTCGGCAGCTATGGCGATTTCCTGTCGAGCAACACCCGCCACGGCAAGTAACGGGCGCTCTGCCAGATGCCCGCATTGTACCCGCCGATCGAGCCTTACGCCACCGGCGTGCTGGATACGGGTGACGGGCATCAGGTCTATTACGAGCGCGTGGGCACACCGGGGGCCAAGCCTGCGGTGTTCCTGCACGGCGGGCCGGGTGGCGGCTGTTCGCCCGAGCACCGTCGGCTGTTCGATCCTGCGCTTTACGATGTGATGCTATTCGATCAGCGTGGCTGTGGGCGATCCTTGCCGCATGCCTCGCTGGAGGCCAACACCACCTGGCATCTGGTCGCCGATATCGAGCGCCTGCGTGAACTGGCTGGGGCATCGCAATGGCTGGTCTTCGGCGGGTCCTGGGGCTCGACGCTGGCACTGGCCTATGCCGAGACGCACCCCGAGCGCGTGTCCGAGATGGTGCTGCGCGGCATCTACACCTGCACAAAGCCCGAGCTCGACTGGTTCTACCAGTTAGGCGTGTCGCAGATGTTTCCCGACAAATGGGAGAGGTTTGTCGCGCTGATTCCAGAGGATGAGCGCGGCGACATGCTTGGTGCTTATCATCGGCGGTTGACCGGCGCTGATCCCGAACTGCAGGTGGCCGCGGCGCGGGCGTGGAGCCTGTATGAGGGCGAGGTGATCACTTTGTTGCCCGAGCCCAGGCTCACCGCGCAGCACGATGACGGGCATTTCGCGCTCGCCTTCGCGCGGATCGAGACGCATTATTTCGTACATGGCTGCTGGCTGGAGCCCGAGCAGCTGCTGCGCGATGCGCATCTTCTGACCGAAATCCCCGGTACCATCGTGCATGGCCGCTATGACATGCCGTGCCCCGCGCATTATGCCTGGGCGCTGCACAAGGCGTTGCCGCAGATGGACTTCCATCTCGTCGAAGGCGCAGGCCATGCCTATTCTGAAGCTGGCATCCTCAGCCGGCTGATCGAGGCGACCGACAAATACGCGGGCAAAGCCTGAAGCCTTGCCCCGCGCGGTTCAGTTGCCGTGTTTGCGTACCAGCTCGCGCATCGCATCGTCCAGGCCTTCAATCGTCAGCGGGTACATGCGGTCCTTCATCAGGTCCTTGATCATCCGTACCGACTGCGAATAGCCCCACTGGTTTTCCGGAACCGGGTTGAGCCAGGCGGCGGCGGGATAGGTGTTGGTGACGCGCTGCATCCACACCGTTCCGGCCTCGTCGTTGAAATGCTCGACCGAGCCGCCCGGATGGCTGATCTCATAGGGGCTCATCGACGCATCGCCGACGAAGATCACCTTATAGTCGTGCCCGTATTTGTGCAGGATGTCCCAGGTGTTGGTCCGCTCGGTGAAGCGGCGGCGGTTGTCCTTCCACACGCCCTCGTACAGGCAGTTGTGGAAATAGAAGAACTCCAGGTTCTTGAACTCGGTGGTGGCAGCCGAGAACAGCTCTTCGCACAGCTTGATGAACGGGTCCATCGATCCGCCGACGTCGAGAAACAGCAGCAGCTTGACCGCATTGTGCCGCTCGGGCCGCATGCGGATATCGAGCCAGCCCTGGCGCGCGGTGCCGTCGATGGTGCCATCGATGTCGAGCTCGTCGGCTGACCCTTCGCGCGCGAAGCGGCGCAGGCGGCGCAGCGCCACCTTGATGTTGCGGGTGCCCAGCTGCCGGGTGGCATCGAGATTCTGGTACTCGCGCTTTTCCCAGACCTTGATCGCGCTCTTGTGCTTGCTCTCGCCGCCGATCCTCACGCCTTCGGGATTGTAGCCCGAATTGCCGAACGGGCTGGTGCCGCCGGTGCCTATCCACTTGTTGCCACCCTGATGGCGCTTTTCCTGTTCCTCGAGCCGCTTCTTCAGCGTCTCCATGATCTCTTCCCACGAGCCCAGCGACTTGATCTTTTCCATCTCCTCTTCGGAGAGGAATTTTTCCGCAACTGCCTTCAGCCAATCCTCGGGGATGGTCGCGCTGTCATTGCCCTGGAATGTGGTCTCCAAGCCCTTGAACACCTTGGCAAACACCTGATCGAACCGGTCGAGAAGGCCTTCGTCCTTCACCAGCGTGGCGCGCGAGAGGTAATAGAACTCCTCCGGGCTCTGGTCGATGACCTGGTGGTGCAGCGCTTCGAGCAGCAGCAAATGCTCCTTGAGCGACACCGATATGCCGGCGCTGCGCAATTCATCCATGAAAGAAAAGAACATCGGTGGCGGTTCCCTGCTGCTGCGGCTTTACGTTTGCGTCAGCTTGCACGATGCCGACACTGGCCGCGTGTGGCAAGCCCGAAGCGCAGCTCAGCCCGGTGTTTTACCCGACATTAACCACCGCAGGCTAAGTCGTTGTCTCATAGCCGCAATTGGGGTCATCCATGCATCAGCATCGCGCCGTTCAGCCAGAAAGCGATGCCATTCAGCAGATGGCGGAAGGCTGCGGCGAGTCGGTGATCGGTTCCAGCCGCGTCGGCGGGATTGTCGGATCGGTTCGCGAGCGCATGGCGCTGCTGGGCGACAAGCGATCGTATCTCGAACAGATCGCCCGCAACCTCTCCGACGAGCAGGAACAGGTGGTGCTGGCCACCAACACCGCGCGTCGCAAAAGCCAGGCCGCCTTCGACAATCTGGAAATGAGTTCTGAGACCATGCAGGTCTCGGCATTGGAACTGCATGATCTGATCGCGCTGATCCAGTCGCTGGGCGAGGATGTGAAGCGCTTTGCCAACGCGATGGCAGATGTGATCACCGCCAGTCAGACGATCGATTCGATCGCCCGTTCAACCAACATGCTGGCACTCAACGCCGCGATCGAGGCGGAGCGTGCTGGCGCTGCAGGGGCGACCTTTGCGGTCGTTGCCGCCGAGGTGAAGAAGCTCGCGCAGGATACGCGCCAGGTCACCGACCGGATATCGACCACCATGCATTCGCTGGGCACAGAAGCGAGCCGCTTCGTGTCGCAGGTGGAGCGCGGCGTCGACCAGAGCCGCAACGCGCAGCGGCACTTTGAAACAATCAATGAAGCGATCCGCCGCGCGGGCGAGATGGTGCGCGATGTTGCCGCGCAGACCGATGCCATCGCGGAGTCCAGCGCAGGTGTCCGGTCCGATACCGGGGAACTGTGCGACAACCTGTTTGTCTTCATGGAAGATGTGGCAGGCTGCAGTGACCATCTGGATGACGCGCTCGGGCAGACAACGGCGCTGGAGGCGCTGTCGAACGAGGTGTTCAACAAGCTGCTGCACACCGGGCTTTCGCACCGCGACAACCCGTTTGTCGAGGTGGCGGTCAGCACCTGTGACGAGATCCGCAGCATCATCGAAGCCGCCCTGGACGATGGAGCGCTGGCCGATAGCGATGTCTTCGATCGGGAATACAGGCCGCGCAACGAGCCGGGAATGGCGCGCTTTGACAACCGCTTCAACGACTTTGCCGATTTGCGGATCCGGCCGATCCTCGACCGCTTCTGGGGCGACGATACGCAGACCTATGGTGCGGTGATATCCAACCAGGATGGCTATCTGCCGACCCATATTTCTGCCCGTTCTCACGCACCCACGGGTGACGCTACCCACGATGCCGCCCACTGCCGCAACCGCCGGATCGTGCTCGACAGGACGACCAGCGAAGCCATCCTTCACCAGAACGATCGCTATTATGCAGCGGTCTACCGCTTCGAGCCGACCGCCAGCACCGCCTGCATCCTTCGCAACGTGTTTGTGCCGCTGTGGATCAAGGGCCGGTACTGGGGCAATTTCGAGCTGGCCTATATCCGCTGACGAGGGGCGGCTGGCGCGATCAGCTGTTGCGGCGCGACATGAAGGCCAGGCGTTCGAACAGCATCACATCCTGCTCGTTCTTCAGCAGCGCACCATGCAGCGGCGGGATCGCCTTGCTGGGGTCGCGCGACTGCAGCACTTCCAGAGGCATGTCTTCGTGCAGCAACAGCTTCAGCCAGTCGAGCAGTTCGCTCGTCGAGGGCTTTTTCTTGAGGCCCGGCACTTCGCGGACGTCGTAGAAGATCTCCAGCGCCTTCTGCACCAGGATCTTCTGGATGCCGGGGAAGTGCACGTCGATGATCGCCTGCATCGTGTCGCGATCGGGGAACTTGATATAGTGGAAGAAACAGCGACGCAGGAACGCGTCGGGCAGTTCCTTCTCGTTGTTCGAGGTGATGACGACGATCGGACGCTCCTGCGCCTTCACCAGTTGCTTGGTCTCGTAGACGTAGAATTCCATCCGATCGAGTTCCTGCAACAGATCGTTGGGGAACTCGATATCGGCCTTGTCGATTTCGTCGATCAGCAGGACGGGCAGTTCGGGAGCGGTGAACGCTTCCCAAAGCTTGCCCTTCTTGATGTAGTTGCTGATATCGTGGACGCGTTCGTCGCCCAACTGGCCATCGCGAAGGCGAGCAACCGCATCATATTCATATAGGCCCTGCTGCGCCTTGGTGGTCGACTTGATGTTCCATTCGATCAGCGGCGCCTTGGCGGCAGCGGCGATCTGGTGCGCCAGCACGGTCTTGCCGGTGCCCGGCTCGCCCTTGACGAGCAGCGGGCGACGCAGCGCCACGGCTGCGTTTACCGCTACCTTGAGATCGTCGGTCGCAACATAATCGCTGGTGCCTTCAAAACGCATGCGCGTAGCCTTCCTGCCGCAGTTAACTGAATGGTTAAGCGATAAGGGCGTTGATGCGGATTGGCAAGCGTGGAAGAGGCGCGCTGCTTTACGTTTACGTTTGCGTCAGGGGAGGACCGTCAGAGCCCGTCCTGGATGCGGCGCAAAGAGGCGCGCTCGGCCAGCATGTCCCAGAACTGCCGATGCTGGATCAGCATCTGCGACGCGCCGAAGCCGATGGCGCGGCCGATGGCACCGTCGGCGCTCAACTCTTCAGCCATCGCCAGCGTCTTTTCGACAGAGGGCAGGGCGCAGGGCCTGACATCCAGGCTGGTGCGATCCGCAATCAGGTCCATCACGGCGCGGACACGGACCCAGTCGAGCGCCAGCGCAAAGGCAGCGCCGAGCGCACAACCCTGGCGGTCCGATTGTGACAGCGCGTTGAGCGCGCCGCGCAGGTTGATGATCGCAGGCGTGCACTTGTCCTGCCCGGGCGTGCTCGTGATCGGGCCTGCCGCCACGGTCAGCCGGGTGAGCAGCGCGCGCTCGCCGACAAAGGCCTCGCACGCATGCGCCAGCCACTTTCCGACCTTGGGGTCGGCGCTGCGGGTGGCGGCGTAATCGATGAGGCCGGGGTAGCGCCCGTGCAGCAGGCACAGATAATGCGCAGCATCGGCCAGATCGACGGCACGAGCGGGGTGAGTCCGGTCGGTCAGCATTGCGACAAAGTCGTGCGTTTCGCTGCTGCCCTGCGCCAGCGCGGCCGCCAGCGACCGCGGCGGGGCGGCTTCTGGCTGAGCGCGATCAAAGGCTCCGGGCTGAATGAACGACACGATGCAGTTTCCCTGCTTGGCTTGGCTTTTTAGGCAGTTTCAGGTGTGGCAGGCAGGCGCGCAGCCTGCCCCCACGACCCTGCCATAGCCGATCGTCCTAAAGAGAACGTTTACGCCCCAGCCGTTTATGCGACGCGGCGGTGTTCCTCGTCGAGGAACCGCGTAACATCGTCCAGATCGACATCATGACAGACGAATGTCTGGCCGATTCCGCGCAGCAGAAGGAAGGGCAGGGTGCCTCCGGTCATCTTCTTGTCGTGCCGCATATGGTCGACCAGCTCTGCCCCGCCAGCGGTCACGCCAGCGGTGGCCAGCGTTGTCGGCATGTCGCAGGCGACCAGATGCGCCGCCAGCCTGTCGGCATCTTGCACGCCGCACAACCCGCGCCGGGCCGAATAGCGCAACGCGAGCACCATGCCCGTGCCCACGGCCTCTCCGTGGAGCAGTCTGTCGCCAAAGCCGGTGTCCGCCTCCAGCGCATGGCCGAAGGTGTGGCCCAGGTTGAGCAAGGCACGCCGGTCCCTGGTCTCGCGCTCGTCCTCACCGACGATGCGTGCCTTTGCGGTGACGCTGGTGACGATCGCCTGTTCGAGCGCTGCGGGGTCCTGCGCAAGCACGCGCTGGCCATAGTCTTCGCACCAGTCAAAGAACGGCGCATCATCGATCAGGCCGTACTTGACGACCTCGGCATAGCCGGCGCGCATCTCGCGTGCAGGCAGCGTGGACAGCACCCGCGGATCGATCAGCACGAACCGTGGCTGGTGAAACGTGCCGACCAGGTTCTTGCCTGCCGCCGTGTTGATCGCAGTCTTGCCGCCGACCGAGCTGTCCACCTGCGCGAGCAGCGTGGTTGGTAGTTGCACGAAATCGCAACCGCGCTTGACGATCGATGCGGCAAAGCCGGTGAGATCGCCAATCATCCCGCCGCCCAGCGCGAAGATGGTGTCGCTGCGCTCTACGCCCATTGCCAGCAGCCAGTCGATCAGGCGCGCCAGTTCAGTCCAGCTCTTGCTGGCCTCGCCAGCCGGAACGATGTGCAGATGCGCCTCGACACCGGCTGCCTGAAGCTGGGCTTCGATCCTGGGCCAATGGTGCTGCGCCACCTGGCTGTCGCTGATCCACAAGGTGCGGCCGCGCTTGATCCACGGAGCGATATTGTCCGTCAGCGCATCGAGCGCGCCCGCTTCCACCAGAATATCGTAGCTGCGCTGGCCCAGCGCGATGTTCAGCTGTGCCATTGGGTCAGTGCCTCCAGGATTGCCAGGACGGTTCGATTGTGCGGGCCATCCTTGCTGCGCACATGAATCTGCGCTTCGGCGTAGATCGGATTGCGCACCTCGGCCAGCTTTGCCAGCACCTCGGCGGGATTGCCGTTGCGCAGCAATGGGCGCGTGTTCCGGCGGCTGACCCGGTCGACCAAAGTCTGAAGATCGGCATCGAGCCAGATTGCGATCGCGCCGTCGAGGATCAGCGCGCGAGTCTCATCATTCATGAAGGCACCGCCGCCGGTCGCTATGATCCGCGGCGTGCCGTCGATCAGGCGGGCGATCACACGGCGCTCGCCATCGCGAAAATAGGGCTCGCCGAACTTCTCGAAAATTTCGGAGATGCTCATCTGCGCGGCAGTCTCAATCGCTTCGTCCGCGTCAATGAAACCGATGCCCAGATCACCGGCCAGTCGCTTGCCGACGGTCGATTTGCCAACGCCCATCAGGCCCACCAGCACCAAGGGCCGGTCGAGCCATTGCATGATATCGCCCGCCAGCTGCGCGGGGTCTGATTTTCGGTTCTGCAGCATTGCCGCGCAGCCTATAAATAGGCTAGGCGGTGGCGCAAGTTATCTTGACCTTTGCGGAGAATATCCTGGCCATGGCCATTTTGGGACAGAATTACGGACGGCGCAGACGCCCGATCGGGCCGATCATCCTGGCGGTGCTGGGTGTGGTGTTGATCGCATTCGTGGTCCTGGCCTGGTCGAAGGGTGGCGAAGTGCCCACCCAGCGTGTCGAAAAGACCATTCCGCTGCCCGCGGCCGCCAAAAGCACCGCCGGCCCGGATGCCGCGCTGCCCGAGGGCTGAACCAGATGCGTCGGGGGATGTATCTGGCCTGCGCCAGCCTGTTGGCGGTGGCGTTCGTATCGGCTCCGGTGATCGGCCAGAACGAAGCGCCGGAATCCTTGCTGCCTCCGGGGTTCAACGATCCCGCTCCCGCACCGTCGCAGGCTGAACCGCCATCGCCTGCAGAGCCCGGCAGGGTGGTTCCTGTGCCTTCTGGTCCATCGGTTCCGCTGCCTCAGGTGCCTCTGCCTTCGCTGGCAGGGCAAGAGCCGACCGACGCGGAATTGAGCGAAGAACTGGCCAAGCTTCAGGAAGAAATGGAAGCGCAGCTGGCGCTGACTCAGGCGCTGCCACCCAGCGCAAGGCGCTCGCTCGACCGGATCGGCCCGCTGACCGAAAGCAATGGCGGTTATGCTGCGGTTTCGCTCGGGAATATCGGCGGAGCCTATGCCCAGACCCTGGTGCGCCGCACCGGTGGTCGGATCATTTCGCGCTGGGCCTCGCTGGGGCTGCAGAAGCTGCTGCTCAGCGAACTCGATACGCCGCAAGGCCTCAACGGCGCCAACTGGGCGGCCGAGCGCGCGGCCTTGCTGTTGCGGATCGGTTCCGCCGATGGTGCGGTGCGCATGGTGCAGGCGATCGATCCGCCAGCGGCAACACCACGACTGCTCAATGTCGCGCTCGACAGCTATGTCGCATCGGCGGATCCGCTGGGCATGTGCCCGTTGGTGCCTTTTGCCAGCGACACCGCCAAGGGTAACCAGTGGCAGCTGATCCGAGCCATTTGCTCGGGCTTTTCGGGCGAAGGCAGCGCTGCGCGCGAGCAGATCGACCGGGCCCGGCGCCAGGCCGGCATGGACCGGATCGATGTCGTCCTCGCCGAAAAGATCGTCGGGGCCAGCCAGAACGGCCGGCGCGCGGTCACCGTGCAATGGGATGACGTTGATCAGCTGACCCGTTGGCGCTTCGGCCTGGCACTGACCGCCGGTATCGAACCGCCCGAGGCGCTCTACGCCAGCGCGGATCGCAATTATCAGGCCTGGCGCGCCCGCGCGCCGATGGCCCCGCTCGCCTCGCGTGTCCAGGCCGCCGATATGGCAGCAGCGATGGGGGTGATGTCCAGCGCGGACATGATCGACCTGTACGGCGCGACCTTTGACGATCCGGGCACCGATGAGGCGCTGCGCGATCGCATGGCGCTGCTGCGCACCGCTTATGTCGCGGCCGATGTCGATGATCGCGTGCGGGCAATGCAGGCGTTGTGGAGCCGGTCGGAAAATGCGTTCGTGCGCTATTCGGCGCATGTGCTGACGGCGCATGCTGCGGCGCGCGTCGCTCCTTCCGACGATTTGACAGACTATGCCGATGACCTGATCGTCTCGATGGTGTCGGCAGGCTTTGATACCAGCGCGGCGCGCTGGGCGCAGGTGGTGCCGACCGGAAGCCTGGGCTGGGCCGTCCTTTCGCTGGCCGTCCCGGGGCGGTCTCAGCTTTCCGCATCCGATGTCGGTGAGTTCTTCGATACCGACCAGAGCGAGGATGCCCGCAAGAGCGCATTCCTGGTCGCCGGGTTGGCAGGGCTGGGCCGCATCAGCAGTGAGGATCGCGATTCGCTGGCGGGCGATCTCGGCATCGGGCTTGGCGGGGAATCGCGCTGGTCACGCGCCATTCGAGCTGCCGCCTCGCAGGGCAATGACGGGCTTGTCACGCTGCTGGTCGGGATGGGCATGCAGGGCAACGACTGGTCGGCAATGACCCCACGCCAGCTCTATCATGTTGTTTCTGCCCTGCGCATCGCCGGGCGGCAGGCCGAGGCCCGGATGATCGCCGCAGAAGCCGTTAGCCGCGCCTGAGCGATGGCTGGCGATGACGCCCGGCTGATCGAACGGTATCTGGAAATGATGGCGGCAGAGCGCGGCGCTGCGGCCAACACGCTCGCCGCCTATCGCCGCGATCTCGAACAGGCGTCCGACGCGCTCGGTGGCAAGCTGGCCATTGCCGATGATGATGCGCGTGCGGTTCTCGACCAGCACTGGCGTTCGCTTGCGGCCAGCACGCTGGCGCGCAAAAGCTCGGCCCTGCGCGGATTTTTTGCCTTTCTGGAGGACGAAGGCCTGGGTTCGTCTCCCCGGCAGGCTCAGGCCATGCTCGCCCGCCCGAAGGTGCAGCGCCCGCTACCCAAGATCCTCAGCCACGATGATATCACCAAGCTGTTCACCCTGGCAGAGGATCGAGCATCGTCGCCCGATGCGCGCACTTCCGACATCCGGCTGCTCGCGCTGATCGAGCTGCTCTATGGATCAGGGTTGCGCGCGAGCGAACTGGTCAGCCTGCCGCGCAGCGCCGCACATGCCGGGCGTCCGCTGCTCGCCATCACCGGCAAGGGCGGCAAGCAGCGGCTGGTCCCGATATCGTCGCGCGCTCGGACGGCGCTTGCGCGTTGGCTTGAGGTTCCGGTTGCCGACCCACGCTGGCTGTTTCCTTCGCGCACCGGGCACATCAGCCGCATCCGGCTCTATCAGCTGATCAAGGAATTCGCCGCCCGCGCAGGCATCGATCCGGCGCGGGTCAGCCCGCATGTGCTGCGCCACGCCTTTGCGACTCATCTGCTGGAGGGCGGCGCGGATCTGCGCACTTTGCAAACCTTTCTGGGCCATGCCGATATCGCTACGACGCAGATTTATACGCATGTCGACAGCCGCCGCCTGATCGAACTGGTGAACCGCCGTCATCCGCTTGCGCAGATGGAACTTGCCGATCCGCGGCGGCATGGCTAGCAGGACAGACCATGACAATCACAAGCTATCTGGAATTCGAGAAGCCGATCGCCGCACTGGATGCGCGCATCGCCGAGCTGCGCGAGACCGCCGATACGGGCGAGATCGACATCGAAAGCGAGATCGAACGGCTTGCCGCCAAGTCGCGCAAGCTGCTGGCATCCACCTATGCGGGCCTGACCCCGTGGCAGAAGACGCAGGTGGCGCGCCATCCCGCGCGGCCGCACTTCAAGCATTATGTTGCGGGCATGTTCGATGATTTCCTGCCGCTGGCCGGCGACCGGGCCTTTGGCGACGACAAGGCGATCATGGGCGGTTTTGCGCGCATGGGCGAGCAGCGCGTCGTGGTGATCGGCCATGAGAAGGGCGACACCACCGAAAGCCGCATCCGCCACAATTTCGGCATGGGCAAACCCGAAGGCTATCGCAAGGCGATCCGTCTGATGGACCTGGCCGACCGGTTCGGCCTGCCGGTTGTCACATTGGTCGACACTTCAGGCGCGTTTCCGGGTGTTCAGGCCGAAGAACGCGGCCAGGCCGAGGCGATTGCCCGCTCGACCGAGCGCTGTTTGACGCTGGGCGTGCCGATGGTCTCGGCGATCGTCGGTGAGGGCGGTTCGGGTGGCGCGGTGGCGCTGGCATCTGCCGAGCGTGTGCTGATGTTCGAGCACGCCGTCTATTCGGTTATTTCGCCTGAAGGCTGCGCCTCGATTCTCTGGCGCACGGCAGACCGCGCGTCCGATGCGGCCGAAGCGATGCAGGTGACAGCGGCAGACCTGAAGCGGCTCAATGTCATCGATCGGATCGTCAAGGAACCCGTCGGCGGCGCGCATCGCGACCATGGCCAGGCCATCCTGGAACTGGGCAAGGCGATCCGCGAAGAGCTGGAAACCTTGAAGGCGAAATCGCCCGCGCAGCTCAAGGCCGCACGCGAAGCGCGTTTTCTTGCTATCGGCGCGCTGTGACCCGGCTGTAAAATCACGCAACCGTGCGCCGCCTGCATCGTTATGCGGGCATCGCCATTTGATCCTGACGGTGCTTGACGGCATCATGCGGGCAAAGGGCGGTGCCCGGTCACAAGCAAGGAGAGCAATATGGTGAGGCGAATCAGCCATCTGGCGATGATGGCGGTGGTGGGTGCAGGCGCGTTCATCGTTGCCAATGAAGGGATCACGCCACGTGCCGAGGCGCTTGTCGTGCAGGCCCAGTCGATCACCGCTGCCGAAAAGCGCCAGGGGGCAGAGGCGCACCCGCAGTTGCTCGAAGAGTTCGGCGGAGCCTATCAGGTGCCGCAGACCAGCTATGTCGTGCAGGTCGGCAAGAGCATTGCGGTCCAATCGGGCCTCGGCAATGCCCGCGACGACTTCACGGTGACCCTGCTCAATTCGCCGGTGAACAATGCTTTCGCGATTCCCGGAGGCTATGTCTATGTCACCCGCCAGCTGCTGGCGCTGATGAATGACGAGGCAGAGCTCGCCGGCGTGCTGGGACACGAGGTCGGCCATGTTGCCGCACGCCATTCCGAAAAACGGCAGAAGGCAGCGCAGCGCAACAGCATCATCGGTCTGCTGGGGCAGATCGGCGCCGCCGTGCTGCTCGGAGACGGCACCGCGGGCCAGCTGGGCCAGCAGGTGTTCGGCACCGGTAGCCAGCTGCTGACGCTGAAATACTCGCGCAAGCAGGAGGAAGAGGCGGACGACCTGGGGGTGCGTTATCTCAGCGCTGCCGGCTATGATCCTCAGGCATTGTCTTCGATGCTCGGTTCGCTGGCGGCGCAGCAGGCGATCGATGTGCGGTCGCAGGGCGGCAACGCCCGCTCGGTTCCCGAATGGGCCAGCACCCACCCTGATCCGGCGCGCCGGGTCAGCCGTGCGTCGACCATTGCGCGCCCATTTGGCGGCACGACTCGCAAACGCGATGTGTTCCTCACGCGAATCGATGGTCTGCTCTATGGCGATGATCCCAAGCAGGGCATGGTCCAGGGCAGGGAGTTCCTGCACCCCGAACTGGGTCTGAAATTCGCGGTTCCCGCAGGCTTTTCGATGCAGAACGGTACGACGGCGGTGACGGTCAGCGGGCAATCGGCGCAGGCGCAGTTCACCATGGGATCGTATTCGGGTGACCTTGAGCGTTATGTCGATCAGGCTTTCGCTGCGGTCGGCGGCGCAAAACAGCGGATCGATTACGGCCAGATCCAGCGGACGACCATCAACGGCCTGCCAGCAGCCTATGCGACGGGCCGGGTGACCGCCAATCAGCAGGTTCTCGACGTCACGGTGTTCGCTTATGCCTTTGCCAACAACCGCGCCTATCATTTCGTGGCGCTCACGCCCGCAGGCCAGGGCGGCGTGTTCACCCCCATGTACCAGAGTGTTCGCCGCCTGACCGGAGCCGAGGCCACGCAGATCAAGCCGCGCAGGCTGAGAATCGTCACGGTGCAGCGCGGCGATACGGTTCAGCGGCTGGCGGCACGCATGGCTTATGACGACCTGAAGGCAGAGCGGTTCATTGCCCTCAATGGACTGACAGCGACCGCCACGCTTACGCCTGGTCAGAAGGTCAAAATCGTGACCTATTGATGGGGTATTGAAAAGGCCCGGTGATCAGCCACCGGGCCTTTGGCCAAAACCGCAGGGACACTTGGTGCCCCCAAACCGGTCAATTGCCCTTTTTCACTTCCGTGCTGACCTTGGTAAACGTGCCACGCAGGCTGCTGCCTAGGCCGCCCATAGCGGTGATGGCGGCGACAGCGATCAAAGCTGCAATCAGGCCATATTCGATGGCCGTCGCAGCTTTGCTGCTTTTGATCAGTTTACGAAATGTCAGCATGATGAATATCCCTTGAGGCGATTATGGCGGTTCTGCCGGCTGCCGTTGGCAGTCTGCCGGTCGAGGGAATAATTAACTTCGAATGGTAACGGATTGGTTAGCGTGCAAGGCACCAAATTGAGGTTTTCTGGGCTTTCTATACTGATTCTGCAGAAAAAGTCGGATCAATTCCCCGGTGTCCGATCCGCAGCAAAAAGGGCCGGCGGTTGCCCGCCGACCCTTTCGCGAATGATAAGGGTAAAGTATCCTGCGATACTTAGTTGCCCTTCTTAACTTCCGTGCTCACCTTGTTGAAGGTGCCCGACAGGCTGCTGCCCAGGCTGCCCATGGCGGTGATGGCGGCGACGGCGATCAGAGCGGCGATCAGGCCATACTCGATGGCGGTGGCGCCCTTGTTGTTCTTGATCAGGTTACGGATGGTCTTCATGTCAGGTCTCCTGTTAGGCTATCTTCACTTCCCCGCTGGCTCCGGCGTTTCTTCCGGATAAGCCCGTTGGGGTTACTTCAGATTGGTTTTAAATTCGTTAAGGTGGTCAGATCATAAAATTTTTCGACAGTCGGCGGGTTACTTCTTGGTCACTTCGGTTTGGACCTTGGCCCACATCGTGGTGGTCGATGAGGCAACGGACTGGATCGCCGTCATCGCGGCAACCGCGACAAGCGCAGCAATCAGGCCGTATTCGATGGCCGTTGCCGCCTTTTTTGAGCTGGCAATTTTCCTGATTTTCTGGCGCATGGCGTTTCCGAAACTTGCCGGGGACCAGTTTGCCCCCGCGTGAAAATCGCTCGAAACTCTTGTCAAAAGGTTAAATGCGGCCCGCATGATGGAAATTAATCCGACACTCCTCCCCGTTGTGGCTGTTTTGCTGTGCGATGCCGAGGGGCGCATTCTGGTCCAGCAGCGGCCAGAGGGGACCGCGATGGCCGGTCTTTGGGAATTTCCTGGCGGCAAGATCGAGCCCGGTGAATCGCCCGAAGCCGCACTGGCTCGCGAACTGGTGGAAGAGCTGGGGATCGTCGTCGAACCGGCTGATCTGGCCCCCATGACCTTTGCCAGCGCCCCGCTGGGCACGCGTCACCTTTTACTGCTGCTGTTTCACTGCACCAGTTGGCAGGGGGAGCCTCAGGCGTTGCACGCGACCGCGCTGCGCTGGTCCACCATCGATGAACTCTACATGCTACCGATGCCGCCTGCCGATCTTCCTTTGCTTGGCATCATCGCACAAATGCAGGACGGGCGGCCGTCTTCAGAGGGTGCCACCGATTAATTGCAAGCAGGCAGTAAAAAGGTGTTGCCAAGCTGAATGCCTCTGTCTATCTGCGCCATTCCAACGCGCCCGTAGCTCAGCTGGATAGAGCATCAGACTACGAATCTGAGGGTCGGACGTTCGAATCGTTCCGGGCGCACCATTTTCCTGACATCGCTAAATCAAGAAGATGGAGCCACCATCCAGGTGGTTTTGCGCCTGCCTATCGCCGCATCAATATAGTTTCATTTGACACCAATTTGACGCTCGGTTATCCTGCATGCTCATTCAAGAACATGCGGGAGTGCGCTGCGATGGCCGATCTTTTCGAGAACCCCCTGGGCCTGGACGGGTTTGAGTTCATTGAATTTTGCGCACCCGAAAAGGGTCTGCTCGAACCGGTGTTCACCGCCATGGGCTTTACCCGCATCGCGCAGCACCGCTCGAAGGACGTCCATCTATGGCGGCAGGGCGATATCAATCTGATCGCCAACTATGAGCCCGCGAGCCCGGCAGCCTATTTTGCTGCCGAACACGGCCCCTCGGCCTGCGGCATGGGCTTTCGCGTGCACAATGCGCGGCAGGCCTATCAGGAGGCGCTGGGGCGCGGCGCTGAGCCGGTCGAGACCCGCACCGGCCCGATGGAGCTGCGCTTGCCCGCCATCCGCGGCATCGGCGGTGCGATGATCTATCTGATCGACCGCTATGCCTCGCTCGACAATCCCGAAGCTCTGTCGATCTACGACATCGATTTCGAATATCTGCCTGAGGTCAACCGCCATCCGGTGGGCGCGGGCTTCCGCATGATCGATCACCTCACCCACAATGTCTACGGCGGCCGCATGGACCATTGGGCCAAGTTCTACGAGCGCGTGTTCAACTTCCGCGAGATCCGCTTCTTCGACATCAAGGGAGAATATACCGGCCTCACCAGCCGCGCGATGACCGCGCCTGATGGTAAGATCCGCATCCCGCTGAACGAGGAAGGCGCCAAGGGCGGCGGCCAGATCGACGAGTTCCTGCGCGCCTATAACGGCGAGGGCATCCAGCACATCGCGTTCATCTGCGACGATCTGATCGCCTGTCTCGACCGCATCAAGGCGCTGGGTGCGCCGCTGATGACGCCGCCGCCGGGCACCTATTACGAAGCGCTGGAAGAGCGTCTGCCGGGCCATGGCGAGCCGGTCGAGGAACTGCAGATGCGCGGCATCCTGCTCGATGGATCGACAGAGAACAACGATCCGCGGCTGCTGCTACAGATTTTCGGTCAGCCGGTGATCGGCCCGGTATTCTTCGAGTTCATCCAGCGCAAGAAGGATGAAGGCTTCGGCAACGGCAACTTCACCGCGTTGTTCAAGTCGATGGAAGAAGATCAGCTGCGCCGCGGCGTGCTGAAGGTGCAGGAACCGGCAGAATGACCGCGCCCTTCGCCCTCTCGCGCATCCACCATGTCGCCTATCGCTGCAAGGACGCGAAGGAGACGGTGGACTGGTACGAGAAGGTGCTGGGCATGACCTATACCAGCGCCTTTTCCGAAGACCATGTGCCGTCGACCGGCGCGTATGATCCGTACATGCACGTGTTCCTCGATTGCGGCGGCGGCAATGTGCTGGCGTTTTTCGAGCTGCCGGAGCAGCCCGCAATGGGGCGCGATGCCAACACGCCCGAATGGGTGCAGCACATCGCCTTCGAGGTCGCAGATCTCGATGCGCTGCTGGCGGCCAAGGCGCATATCGAGGGGCTGGGCATCGACGTGCTGGGCCCGACGTTCCACGGCATTTTTCGCTCGATCTATTTCTTCGATCCCAATGGCCATCGCGTCGAACTCGCCTGCAACATCGGCAAGCCCGAACATTATGAGGAGCTGAAGCGCGTTGCACCGCTGATGCTCGATGAATGGAGCCAGACCAAAAAGGCGCCGCGCCATGCGGACTGGTTGCACAAGGATCCCGATGCCGCCTAAGGGTCGTTGCCATGACCTTTGAAGACCAGCTCGAGCGCTATTTCGGCACACGCGATCCTGCCGCCATTGCTCCGCAGGCGGTGGGTGCAGCGATCGAGCGGATGCAGGTCGATCTCGGACTGGCGACGGTGCCGGGCGAACGCTTTGCGATCTGGTGCATGCTTTTCATGTTTGGCCAGGCCCCCGATATCGACCAGACCTTTGCCGATCGGGCCGAGCGCGATTTGGCGCGCGACTTCATCGAAATGTCGGAGCAGACAGGGCAGGGGGGCTGACCGTGGCCGAGATCATCAACTTGCGCCAGGCACGCAAGGCCATCAAACGCAAACAGGGCGAAGCCACCGCCGCCGCCAACCGCGCCAAGTTCGGTCGCACCAAGGCCGAGCGCTTGGGCCAGGCGCGCGAGCAGGCACGCACCTTGCGCTTGATCGACGGCGCGAAGCGGGAGCAGGACTGATGCGCTCGACATCGAACCAGGTGAGCGTCCGCCTCTATCATCTCGATGGCGAGGCCGAAGGCGGCGCGGCAGCGACCCTGTTCTACGGCCCGCTCTCCGAGGCTCTGCGCCTGGCCGAACTAGAACCCGCCGAAGTGCAGGAAGGCCTGTTCATCGCGACCGACAATGATGTGGTGGCGTACCTCGACTTGATCGAGGGGTGACGCGGGCTCTCGCTGCCAGCATTGCCCTCACGCCCCGCTCATACTGAGCAGCGGGCCTCAGCCCGCATCGTCGAAGGACGCGCGCCCATGTTGGCCGTATAGTGGGGCCTTCGACAAGCTCAGGCTGAGCGGAGGTGGTCGGCTTTTGACGCGTTACTGAAAATATCTTCCGTTCTGGAAACGACCCCATAGCGGACATTGCGCGATCCGATTAATACGGTACGGGGAGACCGCCGTGCCGATTGTCGAGGTGTTTGAGAAAGACGAGATGAGTCCCCTTTTCGAGGGTGAATTTCCGTTCTTGCCTCGGCTTGGAGAATACATTTCCAAGGAGATGGGCGGGTATTTCAACTACTACAATGTGGTTGAGGTCTGGCACCGTGAAGACGGCGAGACCGGCGTTTTTCGTGCGTGCGTTCGAGTGGAGATCGACGACTAGGCAATGGCCGCCTCCCACCCAAGAACTGCCATCCAAGCCAAAATCGATCAGCTTCAACAGCTGACATTCAACGAAGGCCTTCGCCAACTGAATTCAACCCCGTGCCTGCCCCGCCACATCCAGGATACACCGAACGAAACCCTCCGGATCATCCTCCTGGATGAAGTGGCTGCCGCTCAGCGTGCAGTGGTTCTGGCCCTTGGTCCCCGGCACACGCCCCACGAACAGCGCGTCGCCGCCGCGGGTGATCGGGTCGCGGTCGCTGAAGCAGCACAGGAAGGGCTTTTCCCAGCGGTCGAGAACCTCCCACGCCCGCAATTGATCGGGCACCGCGACATTCGGGCCCAGAGGCACGAAGCTGGGGAAAATGCGCGCGCCGGCCTTGTAGCTGCCATCGGGGAAGGGGGCGTCATAGGCAGCGATCTCCGCGTCGGACAATTCGCGCGACGTGCCCTTGGCGATGATCTTGCCGATTGGGAACACCGGGCTGTATTTCGAAAAGGCCCGCCAGATCGCAAAGGCGCGTGGGGCGTCCTGGCCGGCGGGCAGGCCACCATTGGAGAGCACGACGCCGTTGAACCGCTCGGGCATTTCGGCGATGAGCCGCAGGCCGATCAATGATCCCCAGTCCTGGCAGGCCAAAGTGATGTTGGTAAGGTCGAGCTTCTCGATCCAGCGCCGCATCCAGGCGACATGACGGGCATAGCTGTAATCGCTCTTGCGGCCGAGCTTGTCGGATTTGCCGAAGCCGATGAGGTCGGGTGCGACCGCACGGTATCCCGCATCGGCGATCGGGCCGATCATGAACCGGTAGAGGAAGCTCCAGCTGGGTTCACCGTGCATCATCAGCACGACCAGGGCATCACGCGGGCCTTCATCGACATAATGGACGCGCAGACGGGTGCCGTCGGTCGAATCGGCGATCTCGGCATAATGCGGGGCAAAGGGGTAATCCGGAATACCTGCGAAACGATGCTCCGGGGTTCTCAATACGCGCATCACCAGTGCTCCCTCAAACTAATGGCATAGCTCATGACATATTCTACGATGTCGTGCAACGCACTGGATCATGGATGCAATGGAAGCTACCGGAAGTTCGTCGTGCGTCCGCCGACTGGCCCAATGCAAGGTTCTCCATGTCCGACCGCCTGAAAATTCTGCTGCAGCATGCATTGCCCAAGCAATGGCTCACGCGCCTTGCCGGACGCGTGGCTGGCGCGCAGGGGGGCGCCATGACGACGCGACTGATCGGCTGGTTTGTCGCGCGCTACCGCGTCGACATGGCCGAGGCTGAAAATCCCGATATTGCAAGCTATCCAAGCTTCAACGCGTTCTTCACGCGCCCGCTCAAACCCGGTGCACGCCCGATTGCCAACGTCGCGTTTGTCAGCCCGGTGGATGGCGCGGTGAGCCAGCTAGGCCCCATCGACGATCAGCACATCATCCAGGCCAAGGGTCATCGCTACACCGTCACCGACCTTCTGGGCGGCGATGCCGCGCTGGCAGAGAAATTCCGGCATGGCAGCTTTGCCAACCTCTATCTGTCGCCCAGAGACTATCACCGGCTACACATGCCATGCGACGGCAGGCTGGTGCGGATGGTGCACGTGCCGGGGGCGCTCTACTCGGTGAACCCGGTGACCGCGCGCGGCGTGCCCAACCTTTTCGCCCGCAACGAGCGGGTGGTGTGTCAGTTCGAGTCCGACCAGCATGGTCCGTTCGTTATGGTGCTGGTCGGCGCGACCATCGTCGGCAGCATGGCGACCACATGGCACGGAGTCGTCAACGCCCGGCGCACCGGCAAACTGTCGCATTGGGACTATTCGGACCAGAATATCCTGCTCAAACAGGGCGAGGAAATGGGCCGCTTCCTGCTCGGCTCGACGGTCATCATGCTGTTTCAGAAGGACGTGATCAACCTTAATCCGGACTGGACAGCCGAACGCCCCGTGCGGCTGGGCGAGATGATGGGAACGTCACCCGGCGCTGCGTGATCGGGCTATTCGGGGATCGCCTGCCGCCTGAGCCGCTTTTCGAGCAGCGCACGCGAAGCATCGTCCAGCGCCACCGTATCGGCGAGCACCGCGCCGCGCTGACCGATCGGGCGATCGGCTCCCACGGTCGAATCGCTGAAGGTCTGACGCTCGGTCTCGGCATTGATCTCAGCGCCGATCAGCACCGCATAGGCGGACAGGAACAGCCACATCTGGAAGATGACGATCGTCGCCAGCGAGCCATAGGTGGCGTTGTAATTGCCGAAATTGGACGCGTAGAAGCCGAACCCCACGGTGATGCACAGCCACAACAGAGTGGACGCCACCGACCCCAGCGACAGCCAGCGCCATTTGGCTGCACGGCGATCAGGCGCATAGCGGAAGAAGATCGCAAAGGTGACGCTGACCAGCATCGCCGCGACGGCCCAGGTCAGCACCTGTGCCAGCATCAGCGCGCCATCGCCGATATAGCCCGCCAGGAAATTGCGCGCATAGCCGAACAGCGAGATCGACACGAGGCCGATGACCGCAATCCCGGCCATGCCCAGGGTGATCGTCACCGCCACCCAGGTTGTACGGAAGAAGCCGCGCGTTTCATGTTCCTCGTAGATGATGTTGAGCGCGCGCATCATCGCGGTGGCCGCGCGCATCGCGCCATAGGTCGAAAACAGCAGCGCGGCGACCAGGCCGAGGCCCTGCTGGGTCTTGTTGGTGGTGACGATCTGGACCAGCTGCTCGCGCAGGATTGTCAGCACCTCTGCCGGGGCGACATCGGCGAGCAGATCGAGACTGTCGGCAACCGTCACCGGGTCCGCGACCAGGCCATAAAGCAGCACGATCACCGCGATCAGCGGCACAAAGGCGAGAAACGCGAAGAACGCGACCCCGGCGGCGAGCAGCGCGAGATTATGAAAATCGTTCATCACATAGACGCGCTTGGCAATCGCGCCCCAGGCCTGGCGCGGCATCTGCAGCAGCGATTCTGCGGTCGCACCGGGCACTTCATCGGCCATGGTTTCGGCGACTGCGGGTGCGGATTGCTGGATCAGATCCGAATCACGCTGTGTGGGGGCAGGATCTTCGTGCTTCATTTGCGGGCGGTACTCGCTGGTTCGGTGCTTTCGGCTTCGGCCGCCTCGGCTTCGCGCGCCGCCGCCAGCTGTGCCCGCGCCTCGCTCTCGATCGTCTGCGCCCGCATATTGAGTTCGCGCGCTTTCTTGTCGAACCTCTCGTCGAAATCAGGCTCGGCGCTGCACGCAGCGAGCGCCAACAGCAGCGTGCCGCCGGCAAGAATAAGCACGCTGCGCATCAATAGTCCTTCCGATATTGCACGTTGACATTCGATCCGCCGAAGCTGCCCACCTGGCTCAGCACCGACAGGGCCTTGCTCAGGCTGATCTCGATCTGCGTTGCAGTAAAGCCCCGCGTGTCGGTGATGATTTCAACATAGACATCGTTCGAGATGTACTGGCCGACCGCGAGCGACGTGCCGCGGCCAGTCTCCTCGTCCGCGCCCAGGATGCGCAACCTGTCGACACCCGATGCCGATTGCAGCACGCCCAGCGGATTGAGCCCACCGCTGCCGCCGCGCAGGCTGTTGAGCGAGGCCGCCAGCTGCACCGCCTGGATCGGGGTCAGTTCGCCGATCGAATTGCCGAACAGGATCCGCGCCATGACTTCGTCCTGCGGCAGCGATGGTGTCGAGGTGAACGCGATGTCGGGGTTCTCGCCGGTACCCGATACCGCGATATTGACCGTGACATCGCCCGCTTCCCCGCTGGCGCGCAGGTTGATCACCGGGTTGGTCGCGCTGCCGCCGTTGAACCGCAGACGTCCTTCCTCGAGATCGAACGAGCGTCCGGCAAAGCCCAGGGTGCCGCGCACCAGATCGATGCCACCGGTGATCCGCGGGTTGCCGGTGGTGCCGGTGACCCGGATATCCGCCGCCCATTCAGAATCCAGTCCCATGCCCGAGACGTAGACCTGGTTGTCGGCGACCAGCTTGACGTCGAGCCGCCAGTTGCTGGGTACGCCCGAAATCGGATCGGGATCGCCGGTGATGCGTGCGCGGCCAAGCGCAGGCTTGCGCCGCACACCCGTGAGCTTGGCGACCTGCGCCGAGCCTTGCCGCACGATGCGATAGCGGGTTTCGGGGAGGCGGATCGTGCCAGAGATAAGCGCTGGCTGCGACGCGCTGTTGATGATGCTGAGCTGCCCGGTGGCGGTGGCCGCAAGGTCGCTACCTTCCGCCAGCTGTGCGTTGTCGAGGTCCAGCGCCAGCTGGACGGGGAAGCCCTGCGCGGAGCTTAACGAGACGAACCCCTGGCCGCTGACGGTCCCATCTCCAGCCTTGGCCGTGAGCTGCTCGACCTGCAGCCGGTCGCCGGTGAAGCTGCCGCGCACGCGCATGTTAGTGAGCCGGGTGCCATATTGCTCGTTGCGATAGGTCAGGTTGTTCGCGCGGATGATGCCGGTGAGCTGCGGCTGCTGCACTCTGCCGAAGAAGTCCGCAGCCACCCCGATCGCGCCAGACAGGCTCTGGTCGGGCAGGGCCGCCAGCGAGAACAGGGTGTCGGCGGGGCCATTGTAGCGCAGCCCGCCGCTGAGCGGCGCTGCCATCAGCCGAGTGGTCCAGCTGCCCGCACCCGGTGCCAGCGGCGTCAGCGCGACCTGCACGCGACCGATGACAGCACCACGGCGCCGGATGATGGCGCGGGCATTGCCGCCATCGGGCCGGAGCCGTCCGACCACATTCGTGTCCACCGGCTGCGACACCGAAGCCAGGCTGGTGCGCGTGAAATTGTCGATGGAGAGCCTGGCGTCCGCTTCCGGGAAGCTGTTCGCACTGGTCTGGCGGAAATCGAGGCTGCCAGTGGCTGTGCCACCGAGGCCGAGGCCCGGCATGATCGGGTTGATCAGCGCCAGATCGACGCCGTCCAGGCGAGCATCGATGTCCATGCCCGCGCCGTACCGGCCTGCGAGCTGGATCGTGCCGCGAGACAGATCGATGGTGGTCGGCATCAGCCGGTGTTGCGCGGCGCCGGGGATGATCCGCGCCGCCTTGCGGGTCTTGAAGTCGATGCCATTGGCGCGGCCATCGAGCGCGACGCGCCACAGCTCGGGCTGAAGCGCGGCATTGGCAGCAAAGCGGAACGGGAAGCTGTTGCGCCCCTCGGCCATCACCCGCGCACTGCCCTGGCCATTGCGATAATCCACCTTAGCGCGCGCAGCTGCGATCTGAAGCTGGCCCATCCGTGTGTCCGCGAGCTGGACGTCAGCGACGACCTGAGGCTGCTGCGTCAACACCATGTCCGCGGCGATGATGGCACGACCGATGACGACGCCAGCAGGCCCCGGCAGGCGGGCATCCTGAGCGGTGAGCGCGACAACCGCGCGCTGGTACGCGCCCGATGCGGACAGCTCCACATTGCCCGACACGCCTGCGCCATTGGCCAACAGCTGCCCGGCAAACGGCCCCGCATTGGTCTGTGCTATCCTGCCGGTAATCCCGATATCGGCAAATTGCGTGCCCGGATTGACCGCAATCTCGAGCGGGCCTCTGCTGGTGAAGACGTTCACATCGGCATTGAACGCACCATAATCGGTGTCACCCTGGCCGGTGACGGCATAGCTGTTGCCGTCGCCGCGGATCGTGGCGATGACGTTGGACATGCCGACCCCGAGGCCCGGACGTGCAGCCCTGATGGTCGCAACCGGGCGGGTGACTGTTCCGGTGGCGACAACCGTCAGCGGGCCATACTGGTTCGAGCTGCCACGTGCATTGAAGCGGATCTGGCCATCGGCAGAATAAGAGCCGCTGCCCTGCGACAGGCGGAACGAGGGCGCCGCGACCGTGAGGCGCGTGATGCGGCCGATGCCGTCGCTGCCGTAGCTGACATCAGCATTGATCAGCGAATTGCCGCCGAGGAATTCGCGCAGGCCATCGTTGAGGATCTGGCTCGAACGCGCGCGAATCTGCCCCGCCAGACGAAAGCCGCCATTGCCGGTGGTCTCCAGGTCGATATCGGTCGCCACGTTGAAGATGCCGACACTCTCCACCCGATAGCCGTTGACCCGCCCGTTGAGCGCGCCGGTGTACAGTCCGGTGTTCAGATCGGCGAGGATGACCGCGGTCGCATCGATCCGATCCGAGCGCAGCTTTATGTTGTCCGACATCAGCCGGGCATTGGCATAGGCAAGATCGCCATCGAGCCTGACATTGTTGAGCAGGCCGCCAGCAGCAGCATTGAGCCCGGCAATCCGCCGCGCGCGGGCGCTGACCGGAATGACCCAGGCGTCCCTGTCGAGCCGTGCAGCCCCTTGGGCGGTGAGGCCGATGACGGCGATATCGTTGAAGCCCAGCCGCGCCGCGGAGAGCTCATAGGCTATTTGGGGCGCGGAGAACGCACCATTGAGCGTCAGATTGGCAGCGATGCCCGCACCCGACAGATTCTCGGTGATCGTTCCGGGCTGCAGTAGCCGGAACGCAATGACCAGATCACGCATTCGGCTTTCGCCCAGATCGACCAAGCCATTGGCGTCGAATGCGAAATTGGCATTGCCGATCGTGGCCGCGATGTTGAAACGCCGATCGTTGGCTGTCGTCCTGATGTCGATCGAGGTCGCAGGTTCGAGCAGGGCGCCGGGCTGGGCCGCGAGCAGCAAGGCAGGACGCATGTCGCCACGCGCCGCAAACGTGCCCTTGCGCGCAGTGAGCGCGATATCGGCCAGCGATTGCTCGCCTAGTGTTCCGGTCAGGGTGCCGTTCCAGGCGCTCCAGTCGCCCTTGCCACTGAGGTCGACCTGCATCGGCTCGTCCACCCCGGTCAGTCCTGCGATCAGGCCTTGCGCAGGCGCGTCCAGGTTCAAGGCGACATCCAGCGTGTTGGTCTCGGGCACAGCGCGCAGGTCGATCACGAGCGTCTCGCCGCCGGCATAGCCGCTACCCGCCTCGGTCGCCGCACGCGCGCTGATGACGGCAGTCCGATCGGCAATATGGACCTTGCCAGCCAACGAGGCGCGATGCCGCTGCCCGGTCACGGCTGGATCGATATCGATCCGCCGCAGCTGCAGATTGGCGATATCGATGTCGAGATCAGGCAGCAGAGGTTCGTTGGTGGGCGGTGTCTCGTTGAATACCGGCAGGCGGCGCACGCGCATCTGCGGCACCACCAGCGAGCGGATATCGACATGGCTGCCGAGAAACGCGAATGGCCGCCAGTCGACCTCGACGAGCGGCGAGGAGGCAAAGACGCCCTGGGGATCGCGCAGGGTCAGGCCTCGCACCTGCATCTTGCCATAGAGCGAACCTTCGATCGCGCCGATGCCGATGGCAAGGCCGTTCTCGAACTCCACGCCCGCGATCTGCTTGGCGACAAAGCGCCTGCCGCTGCTGCTGTCGAGCCAGAGATAGGCCGCCGCCAGCACGACGACGATTGTGCCGATGACGGCCGCCAGGCCCATCGCAATCCGGCGTGGCCAGTTCGTCGTCCGGGCCTGGGGCTCGAACGTTTCCGAAGGGGCTTCCTCGGGGGCGCCGGGCGTCATGTCGATCGTGTCCGCCATCAGAATGCCTGTCCGATCGAGATGTAGATCGCGACGCGCGATTCACCCGGGCGCCTCGCGATGGGGGTCGCGACATCGAGCCGCATCGGACCGAAGTTGGTGTAAAAACGTCCGCCGATGCCGACACCATAGCGAAGGTCATCAAAGCCGGGGGTCGAGCTGGTCGATACCTGGCCTGCGTCGATGAACCCGACGATGCCGTAATTGCCGAAGCGATAGCGCACTTCTGCGGCTGCCTCGACCAGACTGCGCCCGCCGATGGGCCGGTTGTCGGGATCCTTGGGGCCGAGTTCTTGATAGCCGAAACCGCGAACCGATCCCCCGCCGCCGCCATAGTAGCGCCGCGAAGGGGCGATGTCGGGGCGGTCCGCGCCGAAGATCGATCCGACGCGCGCACGGCCTGCAATCACGATATTGTCGCCGATGGGATAATAGCCGGTGCCTTCGATTAGCCCGCGACCGTAGAACAGCGTTCCGCTGCCCAGCGAAGCTTCGGGCGAGATCTGTGCCGAGAGGCGAAACCCGCTGGTCGGATCGAGCAGATCGTTTGACCGGTCCCAGGTGATCTGGCTGGGGAGCGCGGCGACATAATAGGTGCGGCGGTCGCGCTGGCCGAGCGCAAAATTATAGTCCTGCTCGTTGGTGCCGAGCAGCTCGAAGCCATAGCTGTAGGTCAGCCGCTTCTGCCAGATCGGGGTGCTGTAATAGGAGACGCGTCCCGCCAGCCTGCCGGTGAACGATTCATAGGCCGCAAAATCGCTGCGGAGCGCCGACAGGCTAAGCTCGACCGCCCGGTCGCGACGACCGGCATTGGATCTGCGGAAGGTTGCTGAAGCGCCCTGCTCCTGCGTGCCCGCAGTGACGCTGGCGATGAGCGCGCCTTCGGGCGGGAACAGGTTGCGATGGGTCCAGCTTCCCTGCGCGCGGATACCCTGGCCGGTGCCATAGCCGGCATTGGCCGCGAGCGTGCGTGCGGGGCCGGCTTCCTGTTCGACCGCCAGATTGGCATATTGGGTGCCGTCGGGGGCGGCGACACCAGCGGGCTCAGGCTGAACTGCGACCACCGAGTACAGGCCGGTGGCGACCAGCGCCTTGCGCAGGTCATCGACCAGGCGACTGTCGTACAGGTCGCCCTTGTCGAACCGCGCAAGCAGGGCGATGTGGTCGGCATCGAACACCGTCGAACCGCTGGTCAGGATGTCGCCAAAACTGCTGCGCGCACCGGGGGCAACCGGCAGCGTGTAATCGCCGCGGACGTTTTCGGGGTCGAGCAGGATGTCGCGCTGGCCGACCTTGGCAAAGGGATAGCCATATTGCGGCAGTGCCACCGCGATGTTCGCTTCGGCCGCGAGCACCCGTTCAGCGTCGATGGGCTCGCCGATGGCGGGGACGAAGTTGCGCGCGATCAGATCTGCAGGCTCGACAGCAGGGGCATCGAAGGTGATCGACCCGAAGCGGTAACAGGGGCCGGGTGACGCGGTCAGCACGACGACGATCGGTCCGGTACCGGCTTCCGGCATCTCGAGCGCGCCATTCACGGTAGCATCGAAATGGCATGCACCGATCAGCAGATCGGCGAGCAGCTGCTGATCTTCGAGCATCCGCGCAGACACCATCGCACCGTTGCTCGCCTTGCCATCACCATCGTCCAGCGCCGACAACGCTTCGAAGCGGGCACGGATCGCATCTGGGTTTGCAGGGGCAGGGGTGCCATCGGCATCCCCGTCAGCAGCTGCCAGCCCCTCGATCCGGTAACTGTAACGCACCTTGGCGGAAGCCGCCTCATCCGCCTCGGTATACTGGCTCTCGTCGAAAGGCTCGACATCGAAGCTGCCGATTGGCCCGAGTGGCGCAGCGAGCTCCGGATCGTCCGGCAGCGGCGATAGCAGCGCCTCGCCGGTGAGCGATGCCCCCGGTGCGCCGGTCTGTTCGCTGCCGTCGGCCTCCAGCCGCGATTGTTCGGCGTCCCATTCATCAACACTGCCCATGGGCGTGTCGGGATCGATCGCCGGAATGGTGGCATCGAATTCCTGATCAGTGATGATCGGAGTTTGTTCCGGCCCCGTCTGTTCACGGTTGTCGGCGGGTTTGGCATCGGTCGACGATGGCTCGCGTTCCGGTTGCTGGGCGATGGCTGGCAACGTGCTGGTGGAGACGAGAAATACCGCACAACCCATCGTGCAAAAACGCGAAGACATTCAGAAATCCTGATTTCGGCACGAACAGGCGCATCGCACATCAGGGCACTCAATGATCGAGTGTGCCAAAAGGTTCACGCACTTGCGTTAAAAATTTCAGAGGCTTGGCTGTCACGGTCCAATGGCGACCGGAAATGAGACCAGCAATGCGCGGTGTTGGGCCCTTGCCGTCAGCAAGCGTGGCGCAAAAAACGACGCCCAGTGTCGACGCTGCACTCGCCGCAGTCGGCGGTCATGCAGCCCGGTTGGCTGAGGGTCGCTAGTGCAGTGGAAGCTGACGATTGACCGTCAGGCGTCGTCCCTGAGGTCCAGTCCGCGCGTGCCGTGATGCGGCGTGTGCGCAGGCGCGTGCGGCAAATCCATTTCGGCCGGCTCGGGCGCCTCTAGCATGCCTTCCCATTTGGTGATGACGCTGGTCGCCACCGCATTGCCGACAACGTTGGTGGCGGTGCGCCCCATGTCGAGGAACTGGTCGATCGCCAGGATGATCGCGACACCTTCGACCGGCAAACCGAACTGCGCGAGCGTTCCGGTGATCACCACAAGGCTGGCCCGCGGAACCGCGGCTATCCCCTTCGAACTGATCATCAAGGTCAGCAGGATGACGATCTGGGTGCCGATCGACAGATCGATGCCATAGGCCTGCGCGATGAAGATCGTCGCAAAGCTCATGTACATCATCGATCCGTCGAGATTGAAACTGTAGCCCAGCGGTAGCATGAAGCCCGAAATGCGGCGCGGCACGCCAAAGCGATCCAACTGTTCGAACATCTTGGGCAGGGCAGCTTCGGACGAGGCGGTCGAGAACGCAATCAGCAAAGGCTCGCGGATATAGCGGATGAGCTTCCAGATTTCCTGGCGCAGGAAGATCCAGCCCATCGTCAGCAGGATGATCCACAGCAGCACCAGCGATGCGTAGAATTCGATCAGCAGCCCGAAATACGTGCCCAGGATCGCAAGCCCGCTGCCCGCCACAACATTGGCAATCGCGCCGAACACCGCAAAGGGGGCAAAGCGCATCACATAGCCGGTGATCTGCAGCATCATCTCGGCCAGCGCCTCGGAGCCGCTAACCAGCGGCGCGCCTTTTTCGCCCACTGCCGACAGGGCAACACCTGCGAAGACCGAGAAGACCAGGATCTGCAGGATGTTGTTGGTGGCGAGTGCTTCCAGCGCGTTCTTGGGGAAGATCGAGAGCGTGAATTCCCAGGCGTCGAGCTTCTTGACCTCGCCGACCATCTTGCCGGCATCGGCCGCGTCCGGAATGGGGGCGCCGACACCGGGCTGGAACAGGTTGACCATCAGCAGCCCAAGCCCGATCGAAATGAAGCTCGCGGTAATGAACCAGGTCAGCGCGCGCACGCCGATGCGGCCCAGTGCGCTGCTGTCACCCATATGCGCGATGCCGACGACGATCGTCGAAAGCACCAGCGGCGCCACCAGCAGCTTGATCAGGTTGAGGAAAATGTCGGACAGGAGCTTGAACGACTTGGTTAGATAGGTGAACCAGGGATTGTCCGCGGCTATGCCGACATGGACGCCATATCCCACAGCCACGCCCAGCAACATGCCGGCGAAAATATACCAAGTGAGCCTGCGGTCCATGTCCTGCCTCTTGTGATGATGAAAGCGTCGTACCGGCCCGGTCGAAATCCGCAACCCTGCATTGTGCAATGCGACAGGGTGCGTATTGCGTGCCGAGGCCGATAGCTTGAGTGCAGCAATGCGGGAACGGCCGAAAACCGGGCAGCAGCGACCAGCATCAGCAAGGCATGGATGCTCGCCTTGGACGTCGGTGTGATATCGGCTTGCACAGTGCCGGGCTGCAGGTTCAGCTACTGTCTATCTGCTCGCGTGTAAGGCCATTGCCCATGAGACCTAGTTTCCTGTCTGTCTTCGCGGCCATGCTGGCCTGCGCGATACCTGCGCAGGCGCAGACGGCGCAGACGGAAAACGAGATCGTGGTCAGCGCAAAGCGCTCGGGCGCTCCGATGTGGACGATCGATACGCCCACCGGGACCATCCTGCTGGTCGGCGAGATCCGCGCCATCCCCAAGAGCACCCCATGGGAGCCCGATCGGTTGCGCGATGCCACGTCCGAAGCGAGCCGGGTAATCCTGCGCGCTGCGCCCAAATTCTCTCCAGGCGATGTGCTGCGGCTGATCTTTCGCGGTGGCAAATTCACCAAGCTGCCCGATGGACGGGTGGCGGCGAGCTATCTGACCGTTGCGCAACGCGCACGGCTGGCCGCGCTCGAGGCCCGGTACAAGGCAGACTATGATCGCGGCAGCTTCCTGATGTCCGCCTTCGACCTGCTTGCACGTCGTCTCGATTTTGACAACGACACCACCGATGATGCTACTGACATCGTGCAAAAGGCCGCCAGCAAGGCCGATATACCAATCGTGAGGCCCGAACGTTTTCGCGGCGAAGACCTGCTGGACAATCTGGCGGCTGCCCCGCCTGCCAGCCACATCAAGTGCCTGGAAGCAGCGATGACCGCGACCGAGGCCGGGCAGTTGATCATCGAGGCGCGCGGCAATAATTGGCGCAGGTTCGATATACCGGCGGTGATGGCCAATCCGCTCGAGCTCGCGCTCAACACCTGTTGGCCGTGGGCTGATGACGATCTGGGTGGAGAAATTCGCGATCAGTGGACGCGGCTGATCAGCGAGGCATCCACCACTCAGGGCGTCACCCTCGCCGTAGTGCCGCTCGGCGTACTGGCCGAGAAACAAGGCGTTCTCGACCAGCTCGAGGCGCGCGGCTTTTCGGTGGCGGGACCGGAATGGCGCTGAGCCGACTTTCGCTGCAGTTGCAGGCCAAGGCCGCCAGACCAAGCTGCGCTGCTGACCTGCAACAGCGCGTCAGGGTCATTCAGCCCATTGCTCGGGTTCATCTTCCAAGCCGATCAGCGCGAGACCGTGCGCGATCGACGTCAGCTCATCGCCAATCGCGATGCGCTCTGCGCCGAAGCGGCGTTCGAAAAAAGTGCGGATCGCGGGGATCAGCGACGAGCCACCGGTGAGAAATACCCGGTCGATCGCACCCGTCGTCATGCCAGCGCGTTCCAGCGCTGCGTCCATTGCGGCCTCGATGCGCTTCAGGTCGGTTGCAATCCACTGCTCGAACTGGCTGCGGTGAACCTCAGCCTCAATTTCGACACCACCGCCGTCGAAGGAAAACCGGGCCGTTTCCGCTCCGGAGAGCGCCCGCTTCAAGCTGCCGACGGCATCGTACAGCGCAAACCCCTGCTCATTCTCGATCAGCGCGATCATCCGGTCGATCGCTTCGGGGCATATGGCGTCGCGCTGCAAGCGCCGCAACTCGTCGAGCGTGCGACGATTGCGCATCAGCGCGAGGCGGGACCAGTTCCCGAAGTCCGAAAAATGGCCGCCCGGGATATCCAGGATCTTGCCGAAGGACCGGTACTGGCTGCCCTTGCCGAGCAGCGGCAGAACCAGGTGATCGACAATGCGATAGTCGAACTGATCGCCCGCAATGCCGATGCCGGTCGACGCCAGCGGGATGCAACGGCGCGTGGCACCGGGTTCTGCAATCGTGACAACGGAGAAGTCGGTCGTGCCGCCACCAAAGTCGGCCACCAGGATCGTCGCGGGCTTGTCTAGCCGGGTGGCATAGCTGTGTGCGGCCCCCAGCGGTTCGTAGACATAGAGTAGCTGCGTGCCAAGCGCCTCGAACATCAGGTCGTAGCGCTGCCGCGCCAGCTGCGGATCGGCCTTGGCCCCCGCATA
This sequence comes from Hydrogenophaga intermedia, assembly GCA_943370475.1. Taxonomy (GTDB): domain Bacteria; phylum Pseudomonadota; class Alphaproteobacteria; order Sphingomonadales; family Sphingomonadaceae; genus Blastomonas. The sequence continues at coordinate 118,180 of CALRRI020000001.1, read as the reverse complement.
TTCGACCGGGCGACCGACGATCACCCTTTCGGGCCGGGCATCGAGCGCGCCGCCGGCATGCGCTATCACGTGTTGCAGGAAGGTGCGGCCCAGATCCTCGAACCGGTAGGGCCTGTTGTAGATCAACGCGCGTTCGAAAAGCGGGCTTGCCGCCACACTCTTGAACGACTGGATGAAGCGGCAGTCGAGCGGCGACTGGAGATATTCCTCGATTGCCCAGGGCCCGGCCTCATGCGCAATGCCCTGCCACGCCCGCTCGTCTTCCCAGAAACACAACGCTGACCTGAACACCGCACTCGCCGATGCATCCGTGCCGAACAGGACCAGCTGGGCATCACCACCCTCGTTGGCCATCGACACAACGGTGTTGGTCGTGCCGAAATCGAGGCCAAGCGCCTTCGGCTGCAATGTGGTGCTCATGGCGTGTCCTGTGTCCAGTATATCCGCAGCCCCGCAGGGAACGGCCGCGCCTGTCGCACACCATACGGAGAACATCAAATCGGCGGAGGATGAAAACCGAGAGGATTTCGGAAATGGCCTTGGCGGAAGAGGTGGGATTCGAACCCACGGAGAGCTTGCACCCTCGCCGGTTTTCAAGACCGGTTCCTTAAACCACTCGGACACTCTTCCCCTGGTCGCCCGCCAGGCAGTGCGATGCAAGCCCGGCTGTGCGGCGCGCTTGTTAGCGGAGGTGGTAAAATCTGGAAAGCGAAAGTTGCAGTGCGCGCCGTAGCGTGGTTCAGCAAGGATCAAGCGTGGCCATGGCGGGATGGGTGACCGATGTTCGCTCTTTCCCCCCTGTCGCTTTGTGTGGCACAACGCTTGCCGGGAGTATCGCATGGATTTCAATATCGTACAAAGGCTTGGCAACCGCCTGGCTATCGCTGCCGGCACTGCGGCGCTGCTGGCGTGCGGATCGCCGACCACCGCACAGCGCGAGATCGTGCAGCCTCTGCCGGGCGTCGACACGCAGGTGTCGCAAGGCTTCAAGGCCTATCTCGACAGCGTTGCGGCGCGTGCCCGGCGCGAAGGCGTATCGCAGCGCACGATCGATGCAGTCCTGCCGACACTCAGCTTTGACGACAGCGTCGCCGCGCTCGATCGCCGGTTTGCGCCGACACCCGCCGGCCAGGCATTCCCGTCGTTCGGCGCCGAAATGGCCAAGCGGATCAACGCGGCCAAGATCCGCCAGGGCCGACAGGTCTATGCCGACGAGGCCGCGCGTCTGGTCGCGATCGAGCAGCAGACTGGTGTGCCGGCATCGATCATGGTCTCGATCTTCGGGCATGAGACAAGCTATGGCACGATCATGGGCAGCACCGATCTGCCGCGGGCATTGGCGACATTGGCCTATGAGGGCCGCAGGCGCGATCTTTTCGAGGGCGAACTGGTCGCGGTGCTCAAGATGGTCGACATGGGCGTGCCGCGGTCAGTCTTGCGGGGCAGCTATGCAGGCGCCTTCGGCTATCCGCAGTTCCTGCCATCTGTCTATATCAAGCTGGCCAAGGATGGTGATGGCGACGGCAAGGCGGAAATCTGGTCGAGCAGGGCGGATGCCTTTGCATCGATCGCCAATTACATGCTGGCAGCTGGCTGGCGGCGCGGGGAGCCCTGGGGCTTTGCGGTCGCAGTTCCCTCCACGTTGAATGTGGCTGCCATTGCCAACCGCGAGCAGGTGCGCAAATGCGCGCGCGCGGTCGAACGGCACAGCGAGTTCAAGACCATGCGCGAATGGAAGGCGCTGGGCGTCTATCCGGCGGGCGGCGTCTGGCCGGCGGACGATAAAGTCGAGGCCTCGTTGCTGATCACGCCCGGGCTCGATGCGCAGGGCTATCTGCTGACGCGCAATTACCGCGCGATCCTCGATTACAATTGCTCCAATTATTACGCGATGTCGGTCGGCCTGCTGGCAGATGGCGTGCGCAACTAGGCCAGCGGCCGCAGGGGGACGGATTATGAAGACATGGATGATCGCGGGCACAGGCACGATGGCATTGCTGCTGTCGGGCTGTGGTGGCGGCGGCAGCGTCAGTCGCAGCCTCGACACCGCACCGCCGAAGGTGGCTGGCAGCGTTGCGGACTATCCGGTCAAGCTGGGCGAGCCCTATGAGATGGGGGGCGCCACCTATATCCCGGTGGATGTGTTCAATTATGACGAGGCCGGTTATGCCAGCTGGTACGGGCAGGAACTGAGCGGGCGCAACACTGCCAATGGCGAACTGTTCAATCCCGATGGCATCACCGGCGCGCATCGCACGTTGCCGCTGCCGAGCTATGTCGAGGTGACCGCGCTCGACACCGGCAAGACGATCCTGGTGCGGCTGAACGATCGCGGACCGGCATCGCCTGACCGAGTGATCGATTTGTCGGCCGGCGCCGCCAGGCAGCTGGGCATCATGGAAAAGGGTGCAGTCCCGGTGCGCGTGCGACGCGTCAACCCGCCCGAGGCCGAGCGCGCGATGCTGCGCACCGGTCAACCGGTTGCGATGCGGATGGATACGCCTGAATCGCTGCTGGTACCGCTGCGTCGCAGGCTGGAGGGCACAGCGCGCCCGGCCAATGCGGCTGCGACGGCTGCAGTTGCACCTTCTGCGCCAGCGGCCATGGCGAGCGAAAAACCCGCCAAGAAGGTAGCCGCGGCAAAGGCTAATCCAAAGCCGGCGCCGTCCGCGCCGACACCGCGTGCGCAGGGCAGCGATCGCTTCATTGTCGAAGGGCAGGGACAGGGACAGGGGCAGCGCCCGCGCATCGCGGAAAACAGCACGGGCGACAACCGCGCCACACTGGAGCCCGAAACCAAGTCGAAGCCCGCCGCGGCGCCTGCCTCCGGCAGTTCGCCCTATTTCGTACAGGTCGCTGCCTTTGGCTCGAAGGCCCGCGCTGACGAGCTGGCCAAGCGCATCGGCGCCAGCACGCAGGTGAGCAGTGACGGCAAGGTGTACCGCGTCCGCTACGGGCCTTATGCGAATGCGGAAGCAGCGCAGCAGGGGGTTACCCTTGCGAAACGGAATGGCTATCAGGGGGTACGAATCCAGCAAGACTCCGGTCGCTGATGAGAACGGGCCGGGCCAAGGCCTGCACCGTTGTGAACAAGCAAACCATGGAATAGCGATGAAAACCCCGATTCTCGGCCTCACCCTGCTTTCGCTGCTGGCAACCCCGCTGGCAGCCGCTGCGCCCAGCTATGTGTCCGAAGCTCCCATTGCCTATATGACAGATCTGTCATCGGGCGCGGTGCTGTTCTCGCGCGATGCCGAAAAGCCGATCCCTCCGGCCTCGATGGCCAAGATGATGACCGCTTATGTCGCTTTCGATCTGATCAGGAAGGGCGAACTCAGGCTCGACCAGACGATGCCGGTATCGGCCGAAACCTGGAAAAAGTGGAACAACCAGGGATCGAGCATGTTCCTGGCGGTCGGCAGCAAGGTCACGGTGGCGGACCTTCTCGATGGCATCGTCACCCTTTCGGGCAATGATGCCTGCGTGGTGCTGGCCGAGGGTATTGCAGGCTCCGAAGAAGCGTTCGTCGGCATGATGAACAAGAAGGCCAAGGAAATCGGCCTCAACAACAGTCGCTTCGGCAACAGCAACGGCTGGCCCGACGAAGGCGTCACCATGGTCACCGCGCGCGACCTGGGGACGCTCGCCACCGCGACGATCCGCAACCATCCCAAGCTCTATAAGCGCTTCTATTCGAAGGGCAGCTTCACCTGGAATGGCATTACCCAGCCCAACCGCGATCCGCTGCTTGGCAGGGTCGATGGCGCCGATGGCCTCAAGACCGGTCATACCGACGAGGCGGGCTATGGTTTTACCGGGTCTGCCGAACAGAACGGACGCCGCCTGGTGATGGTGGTCGCTGGCCTCGACAGCTTCAACGGGCGCGTCGATGAATCGGTCAAGTTCATGAACTGGGGCTTCCGCTCGTGGAAGTCGGTACCGCTGTTCACCAAGGGCAAGACGGTCGACAAGGCGCCGGTGCAGCAGGGCAGCGCGCGCGAACTCGCACTGGTCGCGCCGCGCGACCTGTCGCTGACCCTGCCGCGCACTGCCGATACCGACAAGGTCACGCTCAAGGTCGTCTATCAGGGCCCGCTCAAGGCCCCCATCGCCAAGGGCCAGCAGGTCGCCAGCCTGATCGTGTCCGCGCCCGACATGGAGCGGCAGGTGATGCCGCTGGTGGCGGGCGAGGCTGTCGAGGAAGCGGGCTTTTTCAGGCGCATCTGGGCCGGAATCCTCTCCTTCTTTGGCGCCTGACGGCCGATGCGCGGTCGCTTCATCTCGATCGAGGGCGGCGAGGCGGTCGGCAAATCGACCCAGATCAGGCTGCTGGCCGACTGGCTACGCAATGAGGGGCGCACAGTCACGATCACCCGCGAGCCGGGCGGGACCGACAGCGCAGAGGCCATTCGTTCGTTGCTGCTCGAGGGCGGTGCGGACCGGTGGAACGCTCGCAGCGAAGCACTGCTGTTCGCCGCTGCGCGTGCCGATCACGTGGCACGGTTGATCCGTCCTGCGGTCGAGGCGGGCGGCTGGGTGATCTCCGACCGGTTCGTCGACAGCAGTCGCGCCTATCAGGGCATTGCGGGCGGGCTGGGTGACGACGCGATCCTGGGCCTGCACCGCTTCGGCTCCGAAGGATTCCTGCCCGATTGTACCTTGCTGCTCGAGCTTCCTGCCGAGGAGGCTGCGCGCCGCGCGGCACTGCGCGACGGCGGGGACAGTGACCGTATCGGCGGGCGCGATGCCGAATACCATGCCCGTGTAGCATCAGCGTTCCGCAGCTTTGCCGCCGCAGACCCGGACCGCTTCCGGGCGATCGACGCGAGCGGAACCAGCGACGTGGTGCATGCGCGGATCATCGCGGCGCTGAAGCCGCTGATGGCATGACGTCATGACGCCCTCGACCGCACAGTGGAAAGGCCATTCCGAGCCGGAAACGACGCTGTTGCGCGCGTTTCAGGCACGGCGACTGCACCACGGCTGGCTGCTTGCAGGGCCGGAGGGGATCGGCAAGCGCAGTTTCGCGCTGGCCGCGGCAGCGCATCTGCTCACGCGCAGCCCGGATGATGCTGGCGATCACTTCCGTGGCAATCTGGATGGACCTGAGGGCCGGCTGCTTGTGCAGGACAAGCATCCCGATTGCCATTACATCACGCTAGGACCGCAGAACGACAAGGAAGCGCGCAAGGCGGAGGAGGGCAAGCCCTTCGATCTTGCCCGCAACATCAAGGTCGATCAGATCCGAGCGCTGCAACGGCGGCTGACGGTGCGGCCGAGCCTGGCGGACCGACGCGTGATCATCTTCGATTCGGCCGATCTGATGGAGCGCAACGCCGCCAACGCCTTGCTCAAGAGCCTGGAAGAGCCGCCCGCCGATACCGTTTTCCTGCTGATCGCGCATAATCCGGGACGGCTGCTGCCCACCATCCGTTCGCGCTGCCTGGTGCTCGATTTTCCGGCGCTCAGCGACGTGGAAATGGCCGATGCATTGCGCGCGGCGCGTCCCGAACTGCCCGATGCGGAAATCGCCGCGTTGGTGCGGCTGGGCCAGGGTGCGCCGGGCCAGGCGCTGAGCTTTGCCGGGCTCGACATGGCCAAGATCGACGCGCTGCTGACCGAGATTGCCGATCATGGCGACCCCAGCCAGCGCGCGCGGATCGCACTGGGCGCGCTGGTCGCGAACAAGGCCAATCGCGAGCGGTTTCAGGCACTGCTGCATTACGCGCCGCGCTTTGCCGCACGCCGCATCCGCGAACTGCGCGACGATCGGCTGCCCGGCGCGATTGCAGCGTGGCAGGAGATCGGCGCGCTCGCTTCGCGCGCGGTTATGCTCAATCTCGATGCTGCCGCCGTCGCGTTCCAAATTGGCGGCTTGCTGGCACGGCTGGCGCCGCCTAGATAGGCGGCAACCGGCCAGACTGGCCACCACCCGAACGAACGGCAGACACCACCGCCATGGGCGAACCCTATTACATCACCACTGCGATCAGCTATCCCAACGGTCGCCCGCATATCGGCCATGCCTATGAGGCGATTGCCGCCGATACCATCGCGCGTTTCCAGCGGCTGATGGGGCGCGATGTGCGCTTCCAGACCGGCACCGATGTCCATGGCCTCAAGATGCTGCAAAAGGCCCGCGAGCTGGACACCACGCCGCGCGCGCTGGCGGACGAGATGTCGCTCTATTTCAAGGAAATGTGCGACAGACTTGATGTCAGCTATGATCGCTTCATCCAGACATCGGAAGACGATCATCATCGTGCCAGCCAGGCGATCTGGCAGGCGATGGAAGCCAATGGCGACCTGTATCTGGATCGCTACGAAGGCTGGTATTCAGTCCGCGACGAGGCCTATTATGCCGAGGACGAGCTGGTCGACGACGGGCAGGGGGGCAAGCAGTCTCCGCAGGGAACGCCGGTCGAATGGACTGTCGAGGAAAGCTGGTTCTTCCGGCTCGACCAGTATCAGGACAAGCTGCTGGCGCTGTACGAGCAGCATCCCGAGTTTCTCCAGCCCGATACCCGCCGCAACGAGATCGTCAGCTTCGTCAAATCCGGCCTGCGTCCGCTGTCGGTTTCGCGCACCAGCTTTGACTGGGGGGTCAAGGTGCCGGGCAGCGACGGTCATGTGATGTACGTCTGGGTCGACGCGCTGACGAATTATCTGACCGGGCTCGGCTATCCCGATGCGGACAGCGACCTGATGAAATACTGGCCGGCCGACCTGCACCTGATCGGCAAGGACATCGTCCGCTTCCACGCGGTCTACTGGCCAGCATTCCTGATGAGCGCCAACATTCCGCTGCCCAAACAGGTGTTCGGCCATGGCTTCCTGCTCAACAAGGGCGAGAAGATGTCGAAGTCGGTGGGCAATGTCGTCGATCCCATCGCGCTGGTTGATGCCTTTGGTGTCGATCAGCTTCGCTACTTCCTGCTGCGCGAGGTCAGCTTCGGACAGGATGGCAGCTATTCGCCGCAAGCCATTGCCCTGCGGTCGAATGCTGATCTGTCGAACAGCTTCGGCAATCTGGCGCAGCGCATCCTGAGCTTCATCGCCAAGAATCTCGACGGCTATCTGCCCGCCATCCGCGGTCATCAGCCCGCCGATTGCGCGCTGTTCGACGTCCTGGCCGATGCATTGCAAAGCGAAATGCCCAAGGCGATGCAGGAACTGGCGCTGTCGCAGGGCATAGAGGCGTGGATGCGCGCCGTGTTCGCGTGCAACGCCTATGTCGACGAACAGGCGCCCTGGGCGCTCAAGAAGACCGATCCGGAGCGCATGGAAACGGTGCTTGCGACGCTGTATATCGCGATTGCGCAGCTCGCGATCGCGATCTCGCCGGTCATTCCCGCCAGCGCCAAGGCCCTGCTCGATCATATGGGCGTGCCCGATGATGTGCGCTCGATCGCGGCGATGGGTAGCCATTGGTATTCGCCGCTGGCCGAGAGCAACTATCAGGTCGGCGTACCCAAGCCCTTGTTCCCGCGCATCGATCTGCCGGCGGAAGACGCCGAGTGATGCTGGTCGATTCGCACTGCCACCTCAATTACAAGGGGATGGCCGAGCAGCAGGGCGATCTGCTTGAGCGCGCGCGCGCATCGGGTGTCACCGCGATGCTCAACATCTCGACCCGCGCCAGCGAATGGGATGCGGTTACGGCAACGGCGCATCGCGAGGCGGATGTCTGGGCCAGCATCGGCATTCACCCGCACGAGGCCGACGCGCATGTCGATGTCGACACCGCGCGACTCGTCGCGCGGGCCGAGAGCGATGACCGCGTGGTCGGGATCGGCGAGACCGGTCTCGACTATTATTACGATCATTCCGACCGCGAGCAGCAGCGCCGCAGCTTCCAGGCGCATATCGCGGCTTCGCGTGCCACCGGCCTGCCGCTGATCATCCACACCCGCGATGCCGAGGACGATACGGCGGCGATCCTGGCCGAAGAAATGGGGAAGGGGGCCTTCCCCGCCCTCATCCACTGTTTCACCGCCAGCGCAGATTTTGCCGCCAAGGTGCTCGACATGGGGCTTTCGATCTCGATCTCGGGCATCGTGACGTTCAAGAATGCCAAAGATCTTCAGGCCGTCGCGCGCGAACTGCCTGCTGACAGGCTGCTGGTCGAAACCGATGCGCCGTTCCTGGCCCCGGTTCCGCATCGCGGTAAGCAGGGCGAGCCGGCCTTTGTCGCCGATACCGCGCGTTTCCTCGCCGATCTGCGTGGCGAGAGCTATGAGCAGCTGTGCGAGACCACGTCGCGCAATTTCTACGCCCTGTTCAACCGGGCGCGCCCATGAAGGCGATCCTGCTGGGTTCGGGCACGTCGGGTGGCGTCCCGCGCATCGGCAATGACTGGGGGGCGTGCGACCCTTCAAACCCGCGCAACCGCCGTTCGCGGGTCTCGATGATCGTCGAATGCGATGGCCAGCGGATCCTCATCGACACCTCGCCGGACCTCCGCCAACAGCTACTGGCCTGCGACATCGGGGCGCTGGATGCGGTAATCTGGACGCATGACCATGCCGATCATAGCCACGGCATCGACGATCTGCGCGCGCTCTACCACCGCAGCCGCAAGCCGCTGCCAGGCTATGGCAAAGACTATACACTGCAAAGCCTTGTCAGCCGTTTCGACTATGTCTTCAAAACCAGCAACGGCTATCCGGCGATCGTCGCACCGCGGCTGCTGGAGCCCGAGCAGGTCATCTGCGGCATCACGGTTCGCGGGGTGGATCAGCCGCACGGCCCGGTGCTTTCAACCGGGCTTCGGTTCAACGCGAACGGCCTGTCGATCGTCTATGCCACCGATTTCAGTGCCATCACCGACGCCATGGTAACGCTGTATGCGGACTGCGACCTGCTGGTCACCGATTGCCTGCGGTACGAGACGCATCCGACCCACGCCAGCCTGGACATGGCGCTTGACCTGGCCAGGCGCACCCGCGCGCGGCACACGGTGCTGACGCATATGGACAAGAGCCTCGATTATGCCACGCTGACCGCGGAATTGCCCGATGGCATCGAACCCGGCTTTGACGGGCTGGTGATCGAGGCTGCGAGGCTGGCGCGATGAACGGCGAAGATACCGCCAGCCTGGTCTACGGGCTGCTATTGCTGGTTCTCGTCGGCAGCGCCCTGGTGTCGCGCACTTTGCCGATCGGGCAAACGCTCAAGATGGCTCTGGGCTGGATCGGCATCTTCGCGCTGATTTTCCTGCTGGTCAGCTTTCGTCCCGAAATGCGGATGATCTGGCAGCGGGTCACCGACGACCTGGGTTTCGGCAGTACGCCGGCGATATCCGGCGCGCCGATGACGCTGCGCAAGAGCGACGATGGACATTTCCGGGTAGCAGCGGTGGTCAATGGGCGTTCGGTGCGGTTCCTGGTGGATAGCGGCGCAACCGTCACCGCAATGTCCTCGCGTGCCGCGCGCGATGCCGGGGTCGAGCCCGGCGGGCTTGGTCTCACGACCGTGATCGAGACCGCCAATGGCATGGTCGAGGCCGAGCGCGCGACGATCACCGATCTGCAGGTGGGGTCATTGCACATGAACGATCATGATGTTCTGATCTCGGATGGCTTGGGTGATACCAATCTGCTGGGCATGAACTTTCTCTCCAAGCTTGAAAGCTGGCGCGTCGAAGGCGACAGCATGATCCTGGTGCCGCAAACGACCCAATCCGCGAATTGATCCATAATTTAACATAATATATATTATCGGACTTACAGATATGGCCATCGAGACTGAAGCGACCGATCCGTCCAGCCCATCCCCTGCGGCCGAGGTTCCGCTCGACCGTCTGTTGGCGATCATGGCGCGACTGCGCGACAAGGACAGCGGATGTCCGTGGGATGTGGCGCAGACCTTCGCGACGATCGCGCCGTACACCATCGAGGAAGCCTATGAGGTCAACGACGCGATCGAGCGCGACGACATGGCGGCGCTCAAGGACGAGCTTGGTGACCTGCTGCTGCAGGTCGTGTTCCACAGCCGCATGGCCGAGGAAGCCGGACATTTCAGCGCAGCCGATGTCATCGCCGGAATCAGCGACAAGATGGTCCGGCGGCACCCGCATATCTTTGCAGACCAATCGGTCGAAACCTGGGACTGGGAAGCGATCAAGGCCGAGGAACGCAGCGATGGCGGAGCCTCGAGCGCAATGGACGGTGTCGCTTTGGCACTCCCGGCGCTGATGCGTGCACAGAAACTGCAGAAGCGTGCGGCACGCACCGGGTTCGATTGGCCCGATGTGATGGGTGCGGTCGAAAAGATCGGCGAGGAAATCGAGGAACTTCTCGAGGCGGAGAGCGAGGCCGAGCGCATCGATGAAGCCGGCGATCTGCTCTTTGCCGCGGTCAACATGGTCCGGCACATGGGCGTCAGCGCCGAAGATGCATTGCGCGCAGCCAACGCCAAGTTCGAACGGCGCTTCCGGGGCATGGAGGCAATCGCTGGTGAAGGCTTCACCGCGCTGCCGCTCGACGACAAGGAATTGCTCTGGCAGCGAGCGAAGAACGGCGAGGGCGTGCTATAGCGCCTGAAACCGACCCCAGTCCTTGTCGGACAGCCTGACCGAAAGCCAGACATCATCCCCCTGCTCGCGGCTGTCGAGCACTTCGCCATGGGCATGAAGCCACGCGATCCGCTGACCATCGTGGCGGGCCAGATGCACTTTGTGCACGCGGTGACTGATGACCAGTGCATCGGAAGCTGCCCGCAACAAGGCGCTCACCCCTTCCCCGGTCAGTGCCGAGATCGGGCAGACGGTGCGATCGCGCGGCATGGTGTCCGTCAGGTTTGCGCGGGCTTCCTCGTCGAGGACATCCCATTTGTTCCACGCCTCTATCAACGGGATCGCAAGCCCCTGCTCTGCCAGCACCGGGTCGAGGTCGAGTCCGAGGTCAGCGAGAATGGTCTCCACCGATTGCGCCTGCATCTCGGCATCGGGATGCGAAAGGTCGCGAACGTGGATGATGAGATCAGCCGAGAGCACCTCTTCCAGGGTCGCCCGGAACGCTGCCACCAGTTCGGTTGGCAGGTCAGAGACGAAACCGACGGTGTCCGACAGGATCACCTTTTCGACGCCATCGAGCCGGATCGCGCGCATCGTCGGGTCGAGCGTCGCGAACAGCAGATCCTCGGCCATGACGCCGGCATTGGTCAGGCGGTTGAACAGCGTCGACTTGCCGGCGTTGGTATAGCCAACCAGCGCCACCACAGGCCAGGGTGCCTTCTGCCGCCGTTCGCGGTGCAGTCCGCGTGTGCGCTTGACCTGCTCGAGCTCCTTGCGCAGCTTGGCCATGCGATCGCGGATCATGCGGCGGTCGGCCTCGATCTGCGTTTCGCCAGGTCCGCCCAGAAAGCCAAAGCCGCCGCGCTGGCGTTCAAGGTGGGTCCAGCTACGCACCAGCCTGCCCGCCTGATAATCGAGATGCGCCAGCTCGACCTGCAACCGCCCTTCCGCCGTCGCGGCGCGCTCGCCGAAGATTTCGAGGATCAGCCCGGTGCGGTCGATGACCTTGATCTTCAGCCGTTCTTCCAGGTTGCGCTGCTGGATGGCAGACAAGCTGCCATCGACAATCAGCAGTTCGGCTTTTTCATCTTCCAGACTGGCGGCGATGATCTCCACCTGCCCTCCGCCGAACAGCGTCGCAGGACGCGCGGTGCGGATGCGGAAGGCATGTGCGGCGCACACCTGGATGCCGATGGCGAGCGCAAGACCGCGCGCCTCGTCGAGACGGGCGTCAGGATCGATCGCACCGCGTCGGCCAAGCTCGGGATAGGCGATGACAGCCCGCGCACCGCGGGCGTACTCAAGGGTTTGAGGGTCGTTCAAGCTTCGTATCTATCCTTGTCCGCCCCCAACACCATTGGGTCAGTCTTCGTCGCCGTCGGCATCGGCCCAGTCACCGGTCAGATCGACCGGGGCATTGGGCTGGACAGTCGAAACGGCATGCTTGTAAGCCAGCTGCGCCATGCCTTCGCGTTCGAGCAGCATGCAGAACAGATCATAGGCAGCGACCTTGCCCTGCAGCATCACGCCGTTGATCAGGAACATTGTCACCGGAACGCCGGTTTCCTGCACCGTGCGCAGGAACACTTCCTGCAGGTTGCGATTCTTGGCGCTCTTCGCACCCATCAGCCCGGCAAACATGCCAAGGTCGATCGGCTGGGCGGGCATCACGGTTGAAATCGCGTGCTTGTAGACCAGCTGCGACTGACCATCACGCCGCAGCATGACAGAGAAATTGTCGAACCAGGTCACGATCCCCTGAAGCTTGACCCCCTTGACGAGGAACATGGTCACGGGAATTTTGGATTTTCTCAGGGAGTTGAGGAAAACATCCTGAATGCTTTGAGCCTTTTCGGTCATTTTTGACCCCCGGTCTTGGTGACGACGTTGCGCCACGGTTCTTGAAAAGCCGATCCGCCACATCCGGCCCCGGCTGCGCTGGAGAATACGCAATCCCTACATAGTGCCGAACCGGCAATGCGCCAATGGTGAGTTTAGCGCTTTCTCGGCAATTATCGGTCGTGCAGGCCGAGCAGCTTGAGCTTTCGGTGCAGCGCAGACCTTTCCATTCCGATGAATTCGGCTGTTTTCGAGATATTGCCCGAAAAGCGACGGATCTGGATTTTGAGATATTCGCGTTCGAAGCTCTCGCGCGCCTCGCGCAAAGGGACGCCCATCAGGCTGGAAATGCCTGCTGCCCGCCCGCCATCACCCTGCACCAGCTCGGGCGGCAGCATGTCGACATCGATCCGGCTCAGCCGCCCCCGCGGAGCAAGGATGATCGTGCGTTCGATGACGTTGCGCAGCTGGCGGACATTGCCTGGCCAGTTGTAGCTCTGCAGCGCTGCCATCGCCTCGCTGCTGGTCTCGGGCGGAGTGATCCCATGCTCGCTGGCAAAACGCGCCACGTAATGCTCGACCAGCGCAGGGATGTCGTCGCGTCGGTCGGTCAGCGCGGGGATTTCGACAGGAACGACGTTGAGCCGGTAGAACAGGTCCTCGCGAAAACGTCCTTCGGAAATCTCGTGTTCCAGGTTGCGCGATGTCGCAGAGACGAAGCGGACGTCGACCTTGATCGGGCGGGTCGAACCGACGCGGGCAAAGCTCTGGTCGGTCAGCACGCGCAGGATCTTCGCCTGAGTAGACTCAGGCATGTCGGCGACTTCGTCGAGGAACAGTGTGCCGCCATGGGCGCGCTCCAGCAGGCCGGGGGTAGCAGGCCGGTTCTGATCCTCTTCCCCGAACAGCTCCTGCTCGAACCGGTCGGGGGTCATGCGCGCGGAATTGACCGTGATGAACGGACCGCTGGAACGCCCGCTCCAGCTGTGCAGCAACCGTGCCGCCACTTCCTTGCCGACGCCCGCAGGCCCGGTGATCAGCAGGCGGCTGCCGCTGTTGGCGACCCGCTTGAGCGTTGCGCGCACCGTGTTGATCGCACTGGAATTGCCGGTCAGTTCATCGGATATGCCCAGCTTCTCGCGCAGCTGCGCATTCTCCCTGCGTAACCGGGCGGTCTCGGTGCCGCGCGCCACCATGTGGATCAGCCGCTCGGCCTCGAACGGCTTTTCGATGAAATCCATCGCGCCGCGCGAAATCGCCGATACCGCGGTGTCGATATTGCCATGACCCGAGAAAATGATCACCGGAAGATCGGCATCTCGCGCCTTGATCTCGTCGAGCAATTCGAGCCCATCGAGCTTGCTGCCCTTGAGCCAGACATCGAGCAGCACCAGCGACGGCCGCCGCTCATCAATGGCGGCCAATGCCTCGTCGCTTACACCGGCGGTGCGGCAGCGATAGCCCTCATCCTCCAGAACGCCAGCTACCAGGTCGCGAATGTCGCGTTCGTCGTCAACGATCAGAATTTCCAAAGGCATAGATCAGTTGCTTTCCTCATCCTGGGCGGTGGGGCTCAGTTCGCCACGCGGCCGTTCGACCCGCGCGGACATGGCCGGCATCTTTTCCGTCCCGGCTCGCCGGTTGTCGGCGATGTTGTCTTGTGTCGCGCTGCCCTTGAGCAACGCGGTGTCCATGCGGATGATCACGCGGGTGCCGCCTGCTGCGTTCGGTTCGAACGACAATTCGCCGAAATGCTCCTCGACGATCTTCTTGACGATCGCCAGGCCCAGCCCCGTGCCCTTCTCGCGCGTGGTCATGTAAGGTTCGACGATACGGTCGCGATCGGCTGGCAGGCCGATGCCATTGTCGTCCAGCAGAAGCACGAGATGCTGGTCCTGCAGGGTGACGTTCGCGGTTACAGTCCCCTGGTGCCCCTCCTCGGCCTGCTGGCGCGCCTCGATGGCTTCGACCGCATTCTTCAGGATGTTGGTGACCGCTTGGCCGATCTGGCGGCGGTCGCAGAACAGGTCGCTGCCTTCGTGCGCGCCCTCGGCGGCAAAGCGGATGCCGGGATGCGCGACCTCCTGCAGGAAGATCGCCTGGCGGACCAGATCAAAGAAATTCTCTTCGCGGAACACCGGCTTGGGCATCCGGGCAAAGGACGAGAATTCATCGACCATGTTGCGCAGGTCGCCAACCTGGCGGACGATGGTGTCGGTCAACTGGCCGAAGGTGGCATCGTCCTCGCTGACCTTGCTGGCATAACGCCGCTTCAACCGCTCGGCGGCCAGCTGGATCGGGGTGAGCGGGTTCTTGATCTCGTGCGCAATGCGCCGCGCGACATCCGACCAGGCCGCCTGGCGCTGATCGACCAGCTGCTGGGTGATGTCCTCGAAGGTGATCACGATGCCATAGGGTTCGCGCACCACCCGCACTGCCAGAGTCAGCAGATCGTTGCCGCGCGAATACTGGATCACCGCCTTTTCGGTGCCCTCCCCGACCAGCCGAGCAAACGGCGGTGCGGTGCTGGAGAGCGTGCAGCCCAGGCACTGTTCGGCATTGATCTGCAACAGTCGCTGCGCGGTGCTGTTCATTAGCCGCACCATCCCCATCGGATCGACCGAAATCACCCCGGCGCTGACCGATTCGAGCACGGCTTCGGTGAATGCCCGGCGGTCATCAAGCTGGCTGTTGGCGCGGATCAGCGCGGATGTCTGTTCGGCAAGGCGGCTCGCCATGCGGTTGAAGGCGCGGCCCAGCACGCCGACCTCGTCGGTGCGGTTGGCAGTATCGACGCGGATCGCGAAATTGCCGGTGCTGATGTCGCGCGCGGCGCCTGCCATGTCGGTTAGCGGACGCACCATGCGGTCGGCAAACTTGAGCGCCGCCCACAGCGCGACGGCAACCAGCAGCAGCGAGACCACGAACAGCGCGATGTTGAAGCGCACCTGCAGGTTCTGCGAGCGCGAGAACAACGCCTTGTAGTCGGACAGCACCGTCTGCGCACGTTCCCACTGGCTGAGCGCCAGCTGGTTCGAGGCGCGCGCGACATAGAGATAGACCTTGGCTTCGCGGTCGATCGGGGTGACGACTTCGATCCGGTCGGATTCCGCTGAGATGACCGCGCTTTCGCCGCCATCGAGCTTGCGGATGATATCGGGGCTGACACGGTCGGATGACGTCCGGTTGTCCGGATCGACAATCGCGGCGGTGCGCAGCACGCCGTCATCGCCCACCTCGACGATCGCCGACTCGTTCATCTTGCGGCCGACGACCTGAAAGACATAGGCTTCGGCAAACTCGGGGCTGTCGATGCGCGTCTGCTGCAGATATTCGCGCAGGTCGCTGGCCATCGCCACGGTTTCCGCCGAAACGTCGCGCCGCCCTTCCTCGTAATAGCCGCGCGCCAGATCGTTGGCGTTTTCCAGCATCGTGCGCGCGCGATCGGAAAACCAGAACTCCACGCCGTACTGGAACAGCAGCGAGGTGATGACCACGACCAGCAGCATCGGGATCGACGATATCAGCGAGAACAGCGCGACGAAGCGAACGTGCAGCTGTCCTGTTCCCTCCTCGCCCCCTGCCCGGCTCAGCGCAACGCGTCGCCCGATCAGAGCCAGAAGCGCCATCGCGGGCACCAGATTGGCCACAAGCAAGGTTGCCGTGACCGGTGCAGGCACCATCGCCTGACGGCCCTGATAGCTGCTCACCAGCCACCAGGATGTCGATATCATCACCACCAGAAGGACGACGCAGCTCAGTTCCAGTACCGGAAACAGGCTGCCCTTGCGCATCATGACCGTAAAGCGGCGCGCAAGACGGCTCTTTCTGGGTGCAGGAAGTGACACGGACGCAGGCATAGTGCTTATTCTACAACAGCTCTGTTGCCGCAATACAAGAGCTTTCGCGCAAAAGCCGGGCTATTGCCGCAATTGCCTACCGGTTCAACGCAGCTAGGCGCTGGCCAGCCCGTGCTCGAGCAGTTTCTTGCGCAAGGTGTTGCGATTGATCCCCAGCAACGCGGCGGCACGCACCTGGTTGCCGTCGCACTGGCGCATGATCGCCTGCAGCAAAGGCGTTTCGAATGCCGCCAGCGCCTTGTCATAGACTGCGCCTGGCTCGGGCCGTTCGGTCAGCAGGAACCGGCTGACCGCCTGTTCGAAATCGCTCTCCTCGCGCCGCGTTTCGCCATGGCCCAGCGCAGGCTCGTCGAAAATGCCTCCCAATGCGTCAGATGTGATCAGGTCATCGCGGCTCATGATGACTGCGCGGAAGACGAGGTTGCGCAGCTCGCGGACGTTGCCGCGCCAGTTGCGCCGCTGCATCGCGGCGATCGCGGTCGGATCGAAGCTGCGCCGGGGCAAGCCTTCCTGCACCGCCAGTGCAAGGAAATGATCGACCAGCGCGGGGATATCGCTCAGCCGATCCCGCAGCGGCGGGAGATCGATCGGGACGACATTGATGCGGTAGTACAGATCCTCGCGGAACATCCCCGCTTCGATGAGCGGGCCGAACGGCTTGTTGGTCGCCGCAACAAAGCGCACGTCGAGTTCGATCTCGCGATGCCCACCGACCCGGGTGATGCTGCCGGTCTGCAGTGTCCGCAGCAGCCGGGTCTGCGCCTGCATCGGCATGTCGCCGATCTCGTCGAGAAACAGCGTTCCGCCATGTGCCTGCTCGAACTTGCCGATGGTCTGCGCGACGGCTCCCGTGAACGCGCCCTTTTCATGCCCGAACAGCTCGGATTCGATGAGCTCTGCCGGGATCGCCGCCATGTTGACCGCGACAAACGGCCCCTGCTTGCGGTGCCCCAGTTGATGGATCGCCTCTGCCACCAGCTCCTTGCCGGTGCCCGATTCGCCCAGGATCAGCACAGACAGGTCATTGCGCAGAACGCGCGTGATCATCCGGTAGACATTCTGCATCGGCGCGCTGCGGCCCACCAAGGGCAGCCCGCTATCGGCAGGATCGCTATCGGCATTGCCGGTGCTGTCATTGCTCCGCGCGATCGCCTGCAGCACGGCCCGGATCAATTCGTCGAGATCGAACGGCTTGGGGAAATATTCGTACGCTCCCGCCTCGCTGGCGCGCACCGCGGTATCGAGCGTGTTCTGCGCAGACAGGACGATCACCGGTGTCTCGGGATGACCTTCGATCACGCTGCCCAGCGAGGCGAGGCCATCGCCGTCCTCCAGCATCACGTCGGTCAGGATCGCGGCATAGCGCTTGTTGGCGAGCAGCGCGTTGCGGCGCGCGATCGAGGTGCAATGGTCGACGCTGCACCCTTCAGCCTCCAAGGCCGCCATGATGACCTGGCTGATCGCGCGGTCATCCTCGACCAGCAGTATCGATTTTGCCATGGGGGCGGGTGTCCTTACGAGGCCAGGGGCAGGAAGAGGCGGAAATGGGTGAGCCCCAGCGCCGTATCACGGTCGTGCACGATGCGGCCATTCATGTCGCGCACCAGTTTCTGCACCAGCGCGAGCCCCAGCCCCTGCCCCGTCTTCTTGGTGGTGACAAAGGGGGAGAAGATGTCCTCGGCAATGTCGGTGTCAATGCCCGGGCCATTGTCCGTCACACGAACCTCGACCGGCAGGCGGATATAGCGATCGTCGCGTGACAGTCGCAGCCGCACGCCGCTGACGAACTTGGTGGTCAGCGTGATGCACGCATCGTCCTGCCCGTCCATCGCCTCGCGCGCGTTGGTGATGAGGTTAAGCAGAACCTGCACCAGATTGTCGGCATCGGCGAGAACCGGCGGAATCGACGGATCGAACCGCTCGACAAAATGCACGCTCTCGGGATGCGCGGTCTCGACGATTTCGCGCACCCGGCTCAAGGGCTCATAGATATTGCACGGCCGTGTCGGCGCGGCGGTGCGGCTGGTGAGCGACTGCATCTGGTCGATCAGCAATGCAATGCGATCAACCTCCGATGTGATCAGGCCCGAGAGCCTGCGCCCTGCTCCGTCGAGCTGGCGCTCGATCAGCTGAGCGGCGCCCTTGATTGCGGCCAGCGGGTTCTTGATCTCATGCGCCAGGATATCCGGGCCGCGCACCGCAAAGCCTTCGGTCCCCGCCTCGCTCTCGAACAAAGGCGAGCCTACGCCCGATTCATTGAGCACCAGCAATTGCCAGCCCTCGCCCTGTCCCACCGGGCTCAGCGAGATATCGACCTTGCGCACGCTGCTGCGCCCGATGTGGACGCGCATGCCATGCGCGGCGAGGTTGGTATCGGGCTGATTGAGTGCAGCGCCGATGCGAGCGTCGTCGAACCGCAGGAACTCCGCCAGCGGCCTGCCGATCAGCCGGCGAGCGCTTTGTTCGAGCAGGTTTTCAGCGGCCGCGTTGGCGGCTGCGATGGTGCGATCGGCATGCAGCATGACCACCGCCATCGGCAGGCTTTGCAGCTGGGCGACCGCATCCGGAACCGGCTCGGCCATCGCTGTCATCAGGCAGCAGCGCGCTGCAGCCAGGGGCGATAGAATTCACCGAGCATCGAGAGCACCACATCGGGATTGTCGATCTGGTTCATCTTGTTGCGCAGTTCTGCAGAGCCGGGGAGGCCCTTGGTGTACCAGCCCAGATGCTTGCGGGCCATCTTGACGCCGGTATCGCTGCCATAATGCTCGAGCATCGCCTGATAATGCTCGACAATCACACCATATTGCTCATCGAGGTCTGGGTCCGGAAGCGTCTCGCCGGTGCGCAGCGCGTGCATGACCTGGCCCAGCAGCCACGGCTTGCCATAGGCACCTCGGCCGATCATCACGCCATCGGCGCCGCTCTGGTCCAGCGCGGTGCGGGCATCCTCGATCGAGCAGATGTCGCCATTGACGATGACCGGCAGCTTCACCGCAGCCTTGACCTTGGCGACGAACGCCCAGTCAGCGGATCCCTTGTACATCTGGTTGCGCGTACGACCGTGGACGGTGATCATCTTGGCACCGAGATCCTCGGCGATCCGTGCGAGCTCGGGCGCATTCAGGCTGTCATGGCACCAGCCCATGCGCATCTTGACCGTCACTGGAACCTTGACCGCCTTGACCGTTGCTTCGATCAGGCTGGCGGCCAGCGGTAGGTCGCGCATCAGCGCAGAGCCCGCATCACCATTGACCACCTTCTTGACCGGGCAGCCCATGTTGATGTCGATGATCGCCGCGCCGCGGTCCTCGTTGAGCTTTGCCGCTTCAGCCATTTGCCTTGGCCCGCAGCCGGCAAGCTGCATCGACACCGGTTCCTCGACAGCGTGCCAGGCGGCTTTCTGCAGCGACTGGCGCGTCTCGCGGATCATCGCCTCGCTGGCGATCATTTCGGTGACGTTGAGCCCCGAGCCATAGCGCCGCACCAAGGTGCGGAACGGCATGTCGGTCACGCCGGTCATCGGCGCGAGCAGCACCGGTTCGTCGATCTGAAGCGGGCCGATGTGGATCGGCTTGAGCGCAGGAGCGTGGGTCATGATGGGATCTGTGCCTAATATTTGGGCAGGCCCATAATCGCAAAGCCGCTAGCGGGCAAGCGGCAGTTGGTCTATGCGCCCTGCCCGATGACCGACATGCCTTCGCATCCGACACCGGATTCCCATCGCATCGCCGCCCTTGTGGTGGCGGCGGGTAAGGGACTGCGCGCAGGCGGCGATGTTCCAAAGCAGTTCGCGCAGCATCAGGGCAAGCCGCTGCTTCGCCACAGCGTCGACGCTTTCGTTGCATGGAATACCGCCATCCGGCTGTTCGTGGTGATCGGCGAAGGTCAGCAGGCGCAGGCCGAACAGGCGCTCGAGGGCATCGCCGATGTCGTCTATGTCACCGGCGGCGCAGAGCGGCGGGATTCCGTACGGTACGGCCTGCTTGCGATCGCAGCCGCGGGGGGAACCGAGCGGGTGTTCATCCATGACGCAGCGCGCCCGCACCTGCCGGGCGACGTGCTGGACCGGCTCGCCACCGCGCTCGATGCCCAGCCCGGCGCGGTGCCCGTCCTGCCGGTCGTCGACAGCATGGTGCGCGGCGATGACGGCCTGATGGAGGCCTCGGTGGAACGATCGGCGCTGTGGCGGGTACAAACGCCGCAGGCCTTTCATTTCGATGCGATAGTTGCCGCGCATCTTGCCTGGCCAGACCAGGCCATGGCCACCGACGACAGCCAGATTGCTCGGGCACAGGGCCTAGCGGTCGCCCTTGTCGAAGGCAATGAGGCGCTGAAGAAGATCACCTTTGCCGAGGATTTCGCGATGACCGCTTCCCCTTCTGTCGTCTTTACCCGCACCGGCATGGGCTATGACGTCCACCGGTTGGCGAGCGGTGAAGAGCTGTGGCTCGGTGGCATCCGGATCGAACATGATCGCGGACTGGTCGGCCACAGCGATGCAGATGTCGCGCTGCACGCGATCACCGATGCATTGCTCGGCGCAATGGCGCTGGGCGATATCGGAGAGCATTTTCCGCCTAGCGATCCGCAGTGGCGCGGCGCCGATTCAGCCCAGTTCCTCGCTCATGCGGCATCCCTGGTGCGAGCCAGAGGCGGAGAAATCGCCAATATTGACCTAACCATCATCTGCGAGGCTCCAAAAATCGGCCCGCACAAAGCGGCCATTCAGCAACGCATTGCCACTATCCTTGGCATCCGGCCCGATCAGGTCGGAGTCAAGGCGACGACGACCGAGCGACTGGGCTTTACCGGACGCGGAGAAGGCATTGCCGCGCAGGCAGTGGCCAGCGTTATGGTCACCGGATAACGGATCAGGAACATTTCGATGACACCCACACAGATCTTCAGAATTTCGGCTAGGTCCCTGCTGCTGACTGGCGCGTTGGTCAGTTTGCCAGTCCAGGCCGCACAAAGTGCTGCAACAGCCTGCCTGACGCCAGCAGAAGCCGAGTCCGTCGCGGTGGCTGCGCTGCCCGATGCGCTTGCCAGCGCGCGGCGCACCTGCCTGCCGCATCTGCCGGCCACCGCCGCGCTGACCCGGTCATCGACCCGGATTGCGCAGGTGTACCAGCCCGCAGCCGAAAAGGCCTGGCCCAAGGCAGGGCGCGCGTTCATGTCGGCGGTGGAGCTTCCGCTGCCTCCGGAAACCGACCCGGCGCTGGTCCGCCCGCTGCTGACCGCCGCGATCTCGGCGATGGTCGAGCAGGAAATCAAGCCGAACGATTGCGGTGCGATCGACGAATTTTACGGCGCGCTCGAGCCGTTGCCGCCCGAGAATATCGGCAAGCTGCTGGTGGCCGTCCTCAAGATGGGGGACACACCCAAAAAGCCTGGCGTGCGCGATGCAAGCCCCTTCACGATCTGCAAGGACGGCGCAAAGTGAACAGTCTTTTGCCGCCACGACTGACAGAGCTTGCCGCCCGCGTTGTCGCTGAGAACGCGGCTGCAGGACGCAAGATCGTGCTTGCCGAAAGCTGCACCGGCGGGCTGGTGTGTGCGGCGATCACCGAAATTCCCGGAAGCTCCGAAGTTCTGGAGCGTGGATTTGTCACCTATTCGAACGAGGCCAAGATCGAGTCGCTTGGCGTCAGCGCCGAGTTGATTGATACCTTCGGCGCGGTATCGGTGGCGGTGGCCTGGGGCATGGCGCGCGGCGCGCTGAAGCATTCGGATGCGGATATTGCGGTCGCCATCACCGGTATTGCCGGTCCTGGTGGCGGCAGCGACAGCAAGCCGGTCGGAACCGTTGTGTTCGCCTGCGCGCTGCGCGGGCAGAGCGAGAACGACATCAGCGCCGAGCAGAAGAATTTCGATCCGACGCTCAGCCGCGCCGAGATCCGTCAGGAAGCGGCGCTGGCCGCGCTCGAGCTGCTGCTGCCGTAAAGCTCGGCCGCGCGGGTCTCGAACGCGCTGACCATCTTGCGGAACGCGCGGTCGAAATACTGGCCGGCGATCGTTTCGAACAGGCGGTTCTTGAACGTGAACGCGACGTAGAAATCGACGGTGCAGCCGCCCTGGCCGTCGCTGGCGAACTGCCAGACATTCTCGAGGTTCTTGAGCGGCCCATCGAGATACTCGACCTCGATCTTCTCTCCGGGAACCTTGCTCACCCGCGAGGTGAACTTCTCGCGGAGCTGCTTGAACCCCACGACCATGTCCGCAACCATCTCGGACGGGCTGTCGGACTTGACCCGTGTGGCGATCACCCAGGGCAGGAACTCGGCATAGCGCGCGACATCGGCGACGAGATCATACATCTGGTCGGGCCGAAAGGGCAGATGCCGGGTTTCACGATGCGAAGGCATGGTGGTTCAGCGCGCAGCCTGCTTGGCCAGTTTCGCCTCGCGCGCCGCACGCATCTGGGCGAAATCCTCGCCCGCGTGATAGCTGGAACGCGTGAGCGGGCTCGACGCCACCTGCAGGAAGCCCTTGGCGCGTGCGATCGCGGCATAGGCATCGAACGCCTTGGGGGTCACGAAATCGATCACCTTGGCATGACGCGGCGTGGGCTGAAGATACTGGCCCATGGTCAGGAAATCGACATCGGCAGAGCGCATGTCGTCCATCACCTGGTGCACTTCTAGCCGTTCCTCGCCCAGACCCAGCATCACGCCGGACTTGGTGAAGATCGACGGGTCGAGCCGCTTGACCATCTCCAGTAGGCGCAGCGATGCGTAATAGCGCGCGCCGGGGCGAATGGTGGGATACAGCCGGGGCACGGTTTCCAGATTGTGGTTATAGACGTCCGGACGCGCGGTCACGATCGCCTCGACCGCGGCCTCGTGCTTGTTGCGGAAATCGGGAGTCAGGATCTCGATCGTGGTGTTTGGCGTGGTCCGGCGCAAAGCCTCGATCACCTTGACGAACTGGCTCGCGCCGCCATCGGCCAGGTCATCGCGGTCCACCGAGGTGATCACGATGTGCTCCAGCCCCATCTGCGCGGCCGCATCGGCAACGTGCTGCGGTTCCTTGAGGTCGACAGCGCGCGGCATGCCGGTCTTGACGTTGCAGAACGCGCAGGCGCGGGTGCAAACATCGCCCAGGATCATCACCGTCGCATGCTTCTTGGTCCAGCATTCGCCGATATTGGGGCACGCCGCCTCTTCGCACACCGTGTTGAGGTTGAGATCGCGCATCAGTTTGCGAGTCTCGTTGAACCCTTTGCTGGTCGGTGCGCGGACGCGGATCCAGTCAGGTTTGCGGACACGGGCCGGGCGACCCTCGGGGGTGGCAATGGGGGTGATGTCGTTCATGTCCCGCGCTTTAGCGCAGCGTTGGCGCCACTTCCACTGGTAAAAGCGACCCGGCAGTCACACCTAACGGGCAACACCGCACCGGCACAGTCCCGCCATCTTCTGGAGCACCAATGGAATCCGCCAACACTCCTGTCCTGCCCGATGACCTCGACTCCGTTCTCGCCGATGTCTGGCAGCGGCTGGGCCGCGCCGCCAAGGATCGCCGCGCCGCGATGCATACCCCTGTCGTGGCGACTATCACGCGGGCGGGCCTGCCAAGCCAGCGTGTGATGGTGCTGCGGTCATTCGATCGGGCAAGCGCCACCCTGCGCTTCCACACCGATTCCCGCGCCGCCAAGGCCGAGCAGGTGGGGTCGGGCAGCCCGGTTTCGATCTTGGGCTATGATGCAGGCGCAAAGCGCCAGTTCCGGCTCAGCGGTACAGCCAGGATCGAAACGGACACCCCGGCAGCAGACCAGGCCTGGACCGAATCCACGCTGTTTGCCCGGCGATGCTACCTCGCCGACCCGGCCCCCGGCACAGTGTCCGACCAGCCGGTCTCCGGCCTTGCTCCAGATATCGAAGGCCGCAAGCCCGAGGATGACGACGAGGTCGCGCCCGGCCGCGCAAATTTCGCGCTGCTGATGGCCGAAATCGACACGATCGAATTCCTCCACCTGGCCCACACGGGCCATCGCCGTGCGATGTTCGTCAGGTCAGCCGAAGGGCTGTGGCAGGGAGAATGGCTGGTGCCTTGACGATTGCTTTTGCCCCTGCCTCGCTTCACCATTGCGCATGACCAAGGACCTTTCCCCCAACATCGCCCTGCTGATTGATGCCGACAACGCCAGTCCTGCAGGCATCGACCCGGTGCTGACCGTGCTCGCTGAACTCGGTACGGTGAACATTCGCCGCGCTTATGCCAACTGGCGCAAGCCGCAGCTCAAGGGCTGGGCCGATATCGTCCACCGCTTCGGTATCGAGCCGCAGCAGCAGTTTGACCTCACCAAGGGCAAGAATGCGACCGACATGAAGATGACCATCGATGCGATGGACCTGCTTTTCCGGGGTCGCGTTAACGGCTTTGGCATCATGAGTTCGGACAGTGATTTCATGCCGCTGGCCCAGCGCATCCGCCAGGATGGATTGCCGGTCTACGGCTTTGGCGGCGACAAGACACCCGAAGCGTTCAAGCAATCCTGCACCCGCTTCATTGACGTGAATGCACTGCTCAAGGCGCAGGAGGCGGAACCGAAAGAGCCTGCAGTTGCCCCAAAGTCAGCCGATTCCAAGGACGTCAGGCCAAGCGGTAACGGCCAGGTCGACGCCGATGTGGTCAGGCTACTGATCGATGCCTATCAGGCCAGCAAGCGTGACGAGCGCGGCTTCGCCTCACTCAGCGAGGTCGGCAACATCGCCGGCAATCGTTCGAGCTTCGATGTCCGCAACCACGGCTTCAAGCGGCTGGTGGACTTGTTTGAAGCATCGACGCAGTTCACCACCGAACGCCGCGACAATTCGGTTTTCGTCAAGCGCTTGCGCTGACGATCACTCCCATTCGATCGTACCCGGGGGCTTTGACGTATAGTCGTAGACCACGCGGTTGATGCCCTTGACCTCGTTGATTATGCGGGTCGCGGTGCGCTGCAGGAAGCTTGAGTCGAACGGATAGATGTCCGCGGTCATGCCATCGGTGCTGGTGACGGCACGCAGCGCGCAGACATTGTCATACGTCCGGCCATCGCCCATCACGCCGACGGTCTTGACCGGCAGCAACACGGCAAAGGCCTGCCAGATCGCGTCATACAGCCCTGCGTTGCGGATCTCGTCGAGATAGATCGCATCGGCCTTGCGCAGCACGTCGCAGCGTTCGCGCGTCACTTCGCCGGGGATGCGGATGGCGAGGCCCGGCCCCGGGAACGGGTGCCTGCCGACGAACACATCTGGCAGGCCGAGCTCGCGGCCCAGCGCGCGGACCTCGTCCTTGAACAGTTCGCGCAAGGGTTCGACGAGCTTCATATTCATCCGCTCGGGCAAACCACCGACATTGTGGTGGCTCTTGATCGTCACCGAAGGACCGCCGGTGAACGAGACGCTCTCGATGACATCGGGATAGAGCGTGCCCTGCGCGAGGAATTCTGCCCCGCCGATCTTGCGGGCCTCGGATTCGAACACGTCGATAAACGTCTTGCCGATGAACTTGCGCTTGAGTTCGGGATCGGTGACGCCGGCAAGGCCGCCCATGAACAGCGCTTCGGCCTGCACGTGCACCAGCGGAATGTTGTAATGGCCCTTGAACAGGCTGACGACCTGATCGGCCTCACCCATGCGCATCAGGCCGTGGTCGACGAACACGCACGTCAGCTGGTCGCCGATCGCCTCGTGGATCAGCACCGCCGCAACCGCGCTGTCGACCCCGCCAGAAAGCCCGCAGATCACGCGCGACGAGCCGACCTGGGCGCGGATCTCGGCAATCTTGGCGGCCTTGAACTCGGCCATCGACCAGTCACCGCGGCAACCGCAGACATGACGCACGAAATTGGCGATCAGCTTGCCGCCGTCGGGGGTGTGGACGACCTCGGGGTGGAACTGCATCGCATAGAAGCAGCGCTCGTCATCGGCGATGACCGCGAACGGCGCGCCGGGCGAGGATGCTACCGCGCGGAAACCCGGGGCGAGCGCGGTGACCTTGTCGCCATGGCTCATCCACACCTGATGCGCCTCGCCTTCCTTCCACAGCCCGTCGAACAGACGGCAGCGATCGGTAATCTCGATAAAGGCGCGGCCGAATTCGCCGCCCTTTTCGCCGCCGCCTTCGACCATGCCGCCCAGCTGCTGGGTCATCGTCTGCTGGCCGTAGCAGATACCCAGGATCGGAAGGCCTGAGTCGAGGATCGCCTGGGGGGCCCGCGGGCTGCCGTCTTCGGTCACCGAGGCCGGGCCGCCGGACAGGATCACGCCCTTGGGCTTCATCCGGGCAAACGCCGCCTCGGCGCTGCTGAACGGCGCGATCTCGCTATACACCCCCGCCTCGCGCACGCGGCGTGCGATCAGCTGGGTCACCTGGCTGCCGAAATCGACAATCAGAACGGATTCGTCATGGGCTATGGTCATGGCCCATGCGGATAGTTTGACCGTGCGCCCAAGTCTAGAGCGCAGTCTCCGCGAGCATCGCGCGAAGATCCGTCTTGAGGATCTTGCCGATATGGCTGCGCGGGAGTTCATCGATCGAGTGGAGCGCAGACAGGCGCTGGGTCTTGCCCAGTTCCGCATTGACGCTGGCCAGCAAGGCATCGAGCTCCAGATGTTGGCCGGGCGCGGCAACCACAAAGCCGACCGGGGTCTCGCCCCATCGTTCCGAAGGCATGCCGACCACCGCAGCATCGGCGACACCGGGCTGCTGCATCAGGATTTCCTCGAGATCCTTGGGGTAGATATTGAACCCGCCCGAGATGATCATGTCCTTGGCGCGGCCGACGATCTGGACGAAGCCGTCCTCGTCGACGATGCCGATATCGCCCATCTTGAACCAGAGTTCGCCATCGGCATC
The DNA here is from genome assembly GCA_943370475.1 of Hydrogenophaga intermedia. Classification (GTDB taxonomy): domain Bacteria; phylum Pseudomonadota; class Alphaproteobacteria; order Sphingomonadales; family Sphingomonadaceae; genus Blastomonas. Next base: position 91,117 of record CALRRI020000001.1, on the reverse strand, counting down.
GCGCCATTCCATTTCGCGTGTCTTGTCGGGCTGGTTCTTGTAGCCGCTCATCATCGTTGGCGATCGGCCGACCATCTCGCCCTTGGAGCCGGGGGGCAGCTCGTTGCCTTCCTCGTCCACGACCTTGAGCTTATGCCCCTTCACCGGCTGACCGACAGTGTGCAGCTTGGCGGGGAAGTTGTGCGCCTGGAGCATGCAGACGACCCCGCCCTCGGTCATGCCGTAGATCTCGACCAATCCGCCGGGGAAGCGCCTGAGCGCCTCGGCCTTGAGTTCGGCGCTGAACGGTGCGCTGGTGCAGAACTTGATCTGCATCGACGACAGGTCATGCGCATCGAAATCCGGGTGAGAGAGCAGCCGCTGGTACTGCACGGGGACCAGCATGGTGTGCGTCGCGCGCATGGCCTGCACCGCGTCGAGCCAGCCTGCCGCATCGAACTTGCCCATCAACCGTGCCAGACCGCCATGCACTATCGTCGGCAGGAAGACCGCAAGCGTCGTGTTCGAGTATAGCGGCGTGGACAGGATCGCGCGGGCGTTCTCGCTGTAGATCGACTGGAAACCCGCCACCGACTGGCGCCAGCGCATGGCGTGCGAATGGACGATGCCCTTGGGCGTACCGGTCGTGCCGCTGGAATAGATGATGTTGAACGCATCGCCCGGCTGCGGCGGCGCGATATCGGGCACGGCCCCCTCGCCCGCCATCCAGCCTGAAATGTCGAGCGCATCGGCTGCAGCCGCATCGAGCATCACATGGCGGGCGGAACCCAGATCGATACCGCTCGCGATCAGTTCGGCGCGCTTCTCATTGTCGATGAACAGATGGATTGCGCCGGAATCTCTCAGCATGTTCGCCAGCTGGCGCGGGGTCGCGCTGGTGGTAAGCGGGGCGGCGCAACCGCCGGCGCGGATCGCCCCGAGATAGGCGAGCGCATAGGGAATCGACGTGGTGCCTAGGATCGCGACGGCCTGCCCGCGCTGGAGACCGTCGGCAATCAACTGCGCCGCGATGCGATCGACGCGAGCGGAGAGCGCGCCCCAGGTGATCTGCTCGCCTCCGTCATCCAGTGCGGGAGCGTCGGGGCGAGCCTTGCCCCAGGCCGCAACGATGCCCGGCCAATTGCCGAATTCCTGTTCGAGCTCCGCCTTGATGTCCATCGTCGTCCTCTCGCTGCGGGCCTTGAGGCCCTGTTGTGCAAGCCGTTATGCAGCCGGGGTGCAGGAGAGGAAAGAGGGTATCGTAAACGTCAACCGCGGCTGGATCAGAATCAGCGGGCGACGGCCGCGACAAAGGTGTTTTCCACCCATCCGCTGAGGCATGGCCCGTCGTAGACTCGCTTGGATCGAACCGGGGCGGTGACCCCGCAATCGACGGAGGGGACCTCGGCCACATCGACGGGATCGACCGAAGGCGTCTCCGCTGGCGGCATGGCCGGCGCGGACGCTGGCGGCGCCATTCCGTCTTCGGTCCCCACGACGACACCGAGCCATTGCTGGTCGAGGCTGCGTGTGCAGATGAAGACATGCGCGTCCTGGTTCAACGCGCCAACCTGCTTGGCGGAATCAAACGGCGCGTCGCGCACCGGCAGGGTGCCGCCACGCAGATTGCCCACACGCCCGCGACCCTGGCAGGCGGCAAATCGCGTGCCGCCCTCGCCGATCTTGACTGGCCGTGCAGTCGGGCTGGGCTCTTCGCTCCGCACGCGTTCCTGCGCCAGTTCGCCGCCGGGTGCACGCTTCTGCGTCGGCTCCGGATCGGCACACCCGGCAAGGGTGATCAGGGCAAGAAGGGGCAGTGCCAAAGCTTTCATGCGCCTAGCTATAGGTCTTCCGCGCAGCCAAGCAAGCAGGCTGGTCATGCCATCGCGATCTCCTGCGCGCCGCTGCGTCAACCGGTGCGAAAATATGTGCAAAAGCGGCCAGATATGCTTGGGTTTCGCGCTTTGCGCGGCTATGGCAATTTCATGACAGAGACCAGCAAACCTTCGACCGAGAACAACCAGAACCCAGCCAATACCAACGCCTATGGCGCGGATTCGATCAAGGTGCTCAAGGGCCTTGATGCCGTGCGCAAGCGCCCCGGCATGTATATCGGCGATACCGACGACGGATCGGGCCTCCACCACATGGTGTTCGAAGTCTCCGACAATGCCATCGACGAGGCGCTGGCCGGACATTGCGATCGCGTGCTGATCACGCTCAATCCCGACAATTCGGTCACGGTCGAGGACAATGGCCGCGGTATCCCGACCGGAATCCATGCCGAGGAAGGCATTTCGGCGGCCGAGGTCATCATGACCCAGCTGCATGCCGGCGGCAAGTTCGAGAACACCAACGAGGACAATGCCTACAAGGTGTCGGGCGGCCTGCATGGTGTCGGCGTCAGCGTCGTCAATGCACTGTCGGAGTGGCTCGAGCTGCGCATCTGGCGCGATGGGCAGGAAAACTGGATGCGTTTCCGCCACGGCGACGCCGAAGCACCGCTCAAGGTGATGGGCCCCTCGCCCGAGGGCAAGAAGGGCACGCAGGTCACCTTCCTGTTTTCGCAGGACACCTTCAAGAACGTCACCGAATATGACTTCGAGAAGCTGGAGCACCGCTATCGCGAGCTCGCCTTCCTGAACTCGGGCGTGCGCGTCATCCTGCGCGACGAGCGCCATGCCGAAGCCAAGGAACATGACCTGTATTACGAAGGTGGCATTGCCGCCTTCGTGAAGTGGCTCGATCGCAACAAGCAGCCTTTGATGCCCGATCCCATCGCCATTTCCGGATCACGCGATGATGTCACCATCGACGTCGCGCTGGAGTGGAACGACAGCTATTACGAAAACGTGCTGTGCTTCACCAACAACATCCCGCAGCGCGATGGCGGCACGCACCTCGCCGCCTTCCGCGCGGCGCTGACCCGGACACTCAACAACTATGCCGAAAAGTCGGGTCTGCTGAAGAAGGAAAAGGTCTCGCTCACCGGCGATGACATGCGCGAGGGCCTGACCGCGATTGTTTCGGTCAAGCTGCCCGATCCCAAGTTCAGCTCGCAGACCAAGGACAAGCTGGTCAGCTCCGAAGTGCGCCAGCCGCTCGAAAGCCTGATGGCAGACAAGATGGCCGAGTGGCTTGAGGAGAACCCCGGCCACGCCAAGTCGATCGTCGCCAAGATCATCGATGCCGCAGCGGCACGCGAAGCCGCCAAGAAGGCGCGCGAGCTCACCCGGCGCAAGGGCGCGATGGACATCGCCTCGCTGCCCGGCAAGCTGGCCGACTGCCAGGAGCGTGACCCCGCCAAGTCCGAACTCTTCCTGGTCGAGGGTGACTCGGCAGGCGGATCGGCCAAGCAGGGCCGCGACCGGCATTATCAGGCAATCCTGCCGCTGAAAGGCAAGATCCTCAATGTCGAGCGCGCGCGCTTCGACCGGATCATCTCGTCGAAGGAAGTGGGCACGCTGATCCAGGCGATGGGCACCGGCATCCGCGACGATTTCAACATCGAGAAGCTGCGCTATCACAAGATCGTGATCATGACCGACGCAGACGTCGACGGCGCGCATATCCGCACGCTTCTGCTGACCTTCTTCCACCGCCAGATGCCCGAGATCATCCGGGGCGGCTATCTCTACATCGCCCAGCCGCCGCTCTACAAGGTCGCCAAGGGCAAGAGCGAGGTCTACCTCAAGGACAATGACGCGCTCGACCAGTATCTGGTCGACGCAGGCCTCAATGGCCGGGTGTTCGAAACCGTGAGCGGCGCGCGCAGCGGCGAGGATCTTCGCACCCTCGTCGAGCATGCCCGCCGGATGAAGAGCCTGATGACCTATGTGCCGCGCCGCTATGATCCGCTGATCATAGAAGGCCTGGCGCTGGCAGGTGCCCTCGCCCCCGACATGCCCGCTGCGGACCGGCAGGCCGCCGTCGATGCCGCAACCGTCTGGATGGGTGGTGCCGACCCAGAAGCGCGCTGGCAGGGTTCGCTGTCGGAAGAAGGCGGCTATCACCTCCAGCGCTTCTGGCGCGGGGTGACCGATCACCACGTCGTCGATCTGGCCTTCCTCAACAGCGCCGAGGCGCGCAAGCTTCACCGCCTGGCGGGTGAGTTTGCCGAAGTGTATCTGACCCCCAGCCGCCTGGTGAAAGCCGCAGCAGCGCCAAGCGCCGCCGCAGAAGACAATTCGGACGAGCCCGAAGATATCGCGATCGCCACCGGACTGGTCGTCAACCGGCCCTCGGTGCTGATCGAGGCGATTCTGGCAGCGGGCCGCAAGGGCCTCTCGGTGCAGCGCTACAAGGGGCTCGGCGAAATGAATGCCGAGCAGCTTTGGGAAACCACGCTCGATCCCAACCACCGCTCGCTGCTGCAGGTGAAGGTCGACGATGCGGACATCACCGACGAGGTGTTCACCCAATTGATGGGCGATATTGTCGAGCCGCGCCGCGAGTTCATTCAGGAAAACGCGCTGAACGTCGCCAATCTGGACGTGTGATGGCGATCGCGGTGTGACGCCCGCCCAGCTTGCTCTGGTCGTCGCGCACCGCCTGCGCCTTGTCTGGCGCCGAACGCTCAAGCTGCGCACGCGCGGGGTCAAGGCGGTGGTTCTGCGCGGGGATGCGGTGCTGCTGATCCGGCACAGCTATCACGCCAGCGATCGCTATATGCTGCCCGGCGGCGGCAGGGACCGGGGCGAAACCGCGATCGAGGCCGGAATCCGCGAGGTGATGGAAGAGGCTGGGTGCGCGATCACCGGTGTCCGCGAACATGGCTGCTTCGTCTCGCACGCCGAAGGCTGGCCCAACGAGATCATCGTCGTCGTTGGGCAAACCACCGATGAACCGCGCGCGGATGGCCGCGAACTGCTCGAGGCGCGCTTCTTCGCGCTCGATGCGCTGCCGCCGACGCTGACCGATGCGTCGCGCCGCAGGATCATCGAGGTACGTGACGGGCTTCCGCCGACGACCGAGTGGTGATCAGCTAAACGGCAGCTCGGGCTGACGCTCGTCCAGCGTCACTGGCTCGCCTGCCTGCGATAGTCCAGACAGCGTCAGCCCCAACAGCCGCACGCCGTTGTGCAGCGGCAGGATCTGGTCAACCAACGCCTGGCCGATCTGGCCGAAATCGGCCCGGCTGGTCACCGGCTGCCCCAGCGAACGCGCCCGCGTGATCGTGTGGAAATCAGAAAAGCGCGCCTTCAGCGTAATCGTTCGTCCTTGGGCCTCGGAACGCTCGACGCGTTCCCAGACGATATCGGCGACATTCTCCAGCGCCGCGCGCAAGGCATCCTCGGTCCAGATGTCCTCGCCATAGGTGCGTTCGCCGCCGATCGACTTTCGGATGCGGTCGGGCCGCACCGGGCGATTATCAATTCCGTGCGCCGCGCCGTGCAGATAGCTGCCCCAGCTGCCGAAATTCTGCAGCAGCCATTGCTCCGACTTGGCCGCCAGATCCGCGCCCGTCTCAATACCCAGCGCCGCCATCTTCTCGGCTGTGCGCGGCCCGATGCCGTGGAAGCGCTTGACCGGCAAGGCCGCGACAAAGGCCGGCCCCTGCTCCGGACGGATGACGCACAGCCCATCGGGCTTGTTCTGGTCGCTCGCCAGCTTGGCAATGAACTTGTTGTACGACACGCCGGCGCTTGCCGTCAGTCCGGTCTCGCGGCGGATGTCCTCGCGGATCATCTGGGCGATGGTCGTGGCAGACGCGATGCTGCGGTGATTGACCGTCACATCGAGAAAGGCCTCGTCGAGCGAAAGCGGCTCGATCAGATCGGTATGCTGCGCAAAAATGTCGCGGATCTGGCGCGAGACCGATTGGTACACGTCAAAGCGCGGCTTGACGAAGATCAGGTCCGGGCAGCGCCGCTGCGCGGTAACCGATGGCATTGCCGACCGAACGCCAAAGGCGCGCGCCTCATAGCTGGCTGCGGCGACGACGCCCCGCCGCGATGATCCCCCGACCGCAACCGGCAACCCCCGCAATGCCGGATCATCGCGCTGTTCGACACTCGCGAAAAAGGCATCCATATCGATATGAATGATCTTGCGCGGCGCGGGATCGATAGGGTCAGCCATGTTCGCCCTGAAAATAGAAGTGCCATGCGCGGTTGGCAATCAGGTCTCCAGCGCCCATTATGGTGCAATGCACAATGAAACGACCGTAAAGCCCGCACCTGCTGTCATGACCAGGGATGCCTCCCCCGGCTTTCCCCTGGGGACTCGAGAACTGGTGGCCATGATGGCCGCGCTGATGGCGCTGAACGCACTCGCGATCGACGCGATCCTGCCCGCGTTCCCCGCATTGGGCGCGGCGTTCGACGTCGCCAGCCCCAACGACCGCCAATATGTCATCAGCAGCTATCTGATGGGCATGGGGCTTGGGTCGCTGTTCTATGGCCCCATCGGTGACCGTTACGGGCGCAAGCCGGTGCTGCTCGGATCGGTGCTCTTCTATGTCATCTTCGGCTTTGCGAGCGCGTTTGCGCCCGATTTCGACACTTTGCTGATGCTCAGGTTCGCGCAAGGCTTTGCCGCGGCGGCGATGGGGGTGCTGGTGGTTTCGGTCATCCGCGACATCTTTTCGGGTGATCGCATGGCCAGCTTCATGTCGATCATTTTCATAGTCTTCATGGCGGTGCCAGTGATCGCACCGACAGTGGGCCAGTTGATCCTCTATTTTGCGCAGTGGCAGTTCATCTTCATCCTGCTGGCGGTGATGGGCAGCGCGGTCGGAATCTGGGTCTGGCTGCGCCTGCCCGAGACGCTGCGCCCGGAAAATGTGATCCCGATCCGCCTCGATTCGATCGGTAGCACCTGGTACAAGGTGGTGTTCAACCGCACCGGCTTTGGCCATGTCGCCGCTGGCGGCCTGTTGATGGGGGCGATGTTCGGCTTCCTCAACAGTTCGCAGCAGATCTTCTCCGAAGTGTTCGGGGCGCAGGACCTGTTTCCCTATGCCTTTGCCGCCGTGGCAGGCGCCATGGCCGTGTCCAACTGGTTCAACAGCCGCATCGTCGAGCGCTTCGGGGCTCGGCGCGTTTCGCAGTCGGCGCTGCTGGCATTCCTGGTGCTCTCGGCGCTGCAGATCGGTGCCGCGCTGATCCCTGGTGAACCGATGGCGCTGTTCCTGGTGATCGTCGCGCTCAACATGGCGATGGTCGGGTTCATCGGCGCCAATTTCGGGTCGATCGCGATGGAGCCTTTCGGCGCGATGGCGGGCGCTGCATCCTCGTTCCAGATGGCGTTCCGCACGATGCTGGGAGCCGGGATCGGGGCAATCGTCGGACAGGCCTTCGATGGCACAACACTGCCGATGGCTGTCGGATTTCTCTCGTGCGGCGTGCTCGCGCTGATGGTGATCTTCTGGGCGGAACAGGGCCAGTTGTTCCGCCGCCCCGGAACCTGCCCCAAGTCGCCGATGTAACCGAGCGCAGCCTCCTCGATCGGCCCCGGCAAGCTCCGGTGGCCAAGAAAAAACCCCGGCGGTTCGCGCCGGGGTTTTTCTGTTGGATCAATGGGGCAGAACCCCCGGGTCCTCGTCGACGACCTCGACGATGCCCTTGCCCAGATGGCTCGATTTGTAGCCATACAGGTAATAGACCACCAGACCGATGGCAGCCCAGGCGGGCAGCACGATCATCGCCTCGAACGGCAGGTTGAGGAACAGGAAGATGCAGCCCGCGATCGTGGCAGGTCCGACCAGCCACAGAGCCGGGGTACGGAACAGCCGCTCGCGATCGGGATCGGTCTTGCGCAGCATCATCACCGCGATCGCCACCATCATGAACGCATAGAGCGTCCCGGCATTGGCAATGTCGGCGAGCTGGCCAACGGGCAGGAAGGCCGCTGCAAACGCGACGATACCGCCGGTGATTGCCGTCACCACATAGGGCGTCTTCCACTTGGGGTGGATCTTCGACAGGCTCTCGGGCAGCAGGCCGTCGCGCGCCATCACGAAGAAGATGCGGGTCTGGCCGAACAGCAGGATGAGGATCACCGAGGGCAAAGCTACGAACGCCGCGATGCCGAGCATGTTGCCGACGCCGCTGAAGCCGATTTCACGCAGAACGTGCGCCAGCGCCTCGTTCGAGCAGACCAGCATGTCGGCATATTGCGGCAGCGCGCACTGGCGGGCGAGCTCTTCCGATCCCGCCGGGAACGGCACGCCGCCCGGGCCCATGATCGGTTGGCCGCCAATCGTGCCAACCGCGCCTGCGGCCACCAGGATATAAAACACGGTGCAGATGCCGAGGCTGCCGATCAGGCCGATCGGCACGTTGCGCTGCGGGTTCTTGGTTTCTTCGGCAGCCGTCGAAACGGCATCGAAGCCGACATAGGCAAAGAAGATGGTTGCTGCTGCGCCGACTGCGCCAACGCCTGATCCGAAGCCACCGAACACGCCAGCGGGCAGGAACGGGTTGAAGTTCGCCATTTCCGCCTTGGGCAGGGTCAGGATGATGAACGCGGTCAGCGCCGTCACCTTGATCGCCACGAGGACCGCGTTGACCTTGGCCGATTCATTGGTGCCGATCATCAGCAGCCATGTGGCCAGCAAGGCGATGATCACAGCAGGAAGATTGATCATGCCACCCGGAGCGCCACCGAGAGCCAGCGGCCCTGCGGTCAGATAGGCGGGCAGCGATATCCCGAAGAATTCGTTCAATATCGTGCCGGTGAAATAGCCGGACCACCCGACCGACACCGCGCTCGCCGCGACAGCATATTCGAGCACCAGGGCCCAGCCGACCGTCCAGGCGAGCAATTCGCCCATCACCGAATAGGTATAGGTATAAGCAGACCCCGCAACCGGGATCATGGCGGCGATTTCAGCATAGCAAAGCGCTGCAACGATGCAGATCAGCCCCGCAATCGCGAAGGCCAGCATCAGGCCGGGTCCGGCCTTCTGGGCGCCTGCCGAGGTCAGCACGAAGATACCCGTGCCGATCACGCAACCAATGCCGAAAAGGGTCAGCTGAAACCAACCCAGGGTTGGATGCAGCGATTTCTTTTTTGCCGTCGCCAAAATGGCGTCGAGCGATTTGACACGCGCGAATTTCATGATGTGTACGATTTCCCACCCTTGGCGGGCCTGTAGCCAGCCGGTTGCGTCCCGGGGGTGTGCCCCGTGTTGGTCACAGGATTAGCGCCTTTTCACGCGCTGGCAACCGGCTTGTCACCGCTCTGTCGCATCCCAAGCCACCTCATTGCTCCATTCCGGCGCGGTTGGCGTAGGAATCCATCACTGCGTCGGGAAGCGCGATGCGCCGCATCGGGCCGAAGGCGGCGCGTGCACCGCAGCTGACATAATCGGCGCTGGCCTCGACCTCGTCGCCCGTCGGGCGGCCACTGGCAAAAACGGTCAGCCGGTCGTCGCGCAACTGGAAGATGCGAATGCGGCCCTTGGATGCCGGATCGGTCAGGCTATACCAGCCCGTCGCCGGATCGAGCCGCAGTCCGGAAGCCCCCAGGCTGCAGGTATGGGCGTTCGCGCCGACGGATTCGCCGCTCGCCGCATAGCTGCCGTCGGCGGCGCGCGCGACATGGACAAAGCCCATCGAGACCTTGGCCAGCAGCGGCGCAATCTTCGCAAACAGGCTGCTCGCCCGCATGGTATCGCTCAGCGGCAGGTCGTCTTCGATGAAAAGTGCTGCGCTGCCGGGGGCCAGCCAGTCGCGCTCACCCTGCAGACCCAGCAGGATGGACTGGCGATCGGCATAAACGGTGCGCAGACAATCCAACGCATAGTCCTTGGCCATGCAGCCGTCGCGCGTCTTCAGCCATTGCCGCTGCTCGGCAACAATCGACGGCCTGGCCTTGCGCAGTTCGGCAAACAGCGCGCCAAGTTCGCCATCAGCAAGGGCCAGATCGCCGGCATCCGGATGGCAGATGGCCTTTTCCGCCGCGCTGGCGGCTCTGGCGCAATCGAACGACGGCCCCGCTGCCCGGCTGGCGAAGATCGCGGCATCATCGGCCAGCGCCTGCGCCTCGGCAGCACTCAGTTCCACCCGGCTGTCGCCGCCGGCGAGGACCAAGGGATGGACAATCATCCTGCCTTGCAGGCTGGCGAGCTGCCCGGGCGACAGCTTTGTCCTGTCAAGAATGGCGCCTTCCAGGTCGAAGTCACCCAGCCCGTAATGGCGAAAGCTGCTGAGATCAGCGCCGCTCAGGTTCGTGCCGCGCGCCAGGATGGGCGCGTCGCTGTTCCGCAACGGGCAGCCATCGGATAAAGTGATTCCGCACGAAAAGACGAAGCGCGCCAGATTGGCGCCATCAAGATTCCAGCCGTCGATGCTTCCATCAAACCAGCCTCCTTCCAGCAGTCCGTCGCTGAAATCCGCCTTGTCCGTCTTGGTGTTGGTCAGGTTCGCGTCGCGAAACAGCACGCCGGGCGCGTGAATGCCCGTTAGCGTCGACTCCGAAAGGTCCGTCTTGATGAAGCCGATTCCCGGCGCGGTCGCCTCGTTCCAGACGCTCCCCTTGAGATTGCTCTCGACAAAGCACGCCGTGCCGAGCGTGACGCGGCGGAAATCCCATTCGGAAAAATCCCCGCCCTGAACAACGGCACCAGTGCCTACCATCTGCACCAATTGTGCTGGACTGGTCACCTGGGTGCCGTCGATCGTCTTCACATCGGCAGGTACAGGGCGTTCCCCCCAAAGATCACCCAGCATGGTTTCGCAAGGCACGGGCTGCCGCGCCAGCGCGGGAGAGCATGACAGGATCGCCAGAGCACCAACCGCCAATCCGCGCAGCATGGCCTTCTTCTCCATATGAGCCCGGCACCTGAGCGGTGGCGGGTTCAGCCTCGCATCAGCATCGGCCCCAGGGGCTGTCCTGCGAACAGATGGACGTGGAGGTGCGGAACCTCCTGATGGGCATCAAGGCCGATGTTGGCGAGCAACCGATACCCCGGTTCGACGAGCCCAAGCTTGCGCGCGACTTCACCTACACCGCGCACAAAGGCCGCGATCTGCTCGTCGGTGCCGCGCGCCGAGAAGTCATCCCAGCTGACGAAGGGCGCCTTGGGGATCACCAGTACATGGGTCGGGGCCTGCGGATTGATATCCTTGAACGCCAGCACATGATCGTCCTCGTGCACCTTGCTGCAGGGAATCTCTCCGCGCAGTATCTTGGCGAAGATGTTCTGGTCGTCATACGGCAACGTCGGGTCAATCGGCATGATCGTTCATTCCTTGGGTCGCGACAGTTTTTCGGCGATCCCCGACGTTCCTTCGCGGGCATCGAGTTCGGCCAGAACCTGGTCCCAGGTCAGCCCCATATCGGCGAAAAGCACCAGCAGATGAAACAGCAGGTCGGCACTTTCGCTGACCACGCCCTTGCCATCGCCCTGGATCGCCGCAATCACGGTTTCAACGGCTTCCTCGCCGATTTTCTGGGCGATGCGCGAACGCCCGCGAGCGCTCAGACGCGCGACATAGCTGCTATCGGGCGATGCGCCGCGCCGTTCGGCAATCACGGCTTCGAGCTGCTGGATGATGGGGTCTGCCATGGCAAAAGCTCTGCGCGCAGGCCGCGCCCGCGTCAAGACACCGCCGTCATGGCCGGTGCTATCGATCGGTGATTATTCGGGAGGATCGCTGCGCTTGCGGGTCGATGCCCAGCGCCCGATCAGCAGCCCGGCGATACCCATGAACAACAGACCCAGATTGCCGGGTTCGGCGATTTCGATCCACTCGCGAATGCCCTGGGCGCGGGTTAGTCCATCCAGCGTGACACGGGTCACTGCATTGGCATGGGCAGACGTCGCAAGGCCCAGCCACGACACCAGCACCAGCGCGATGCGCACCGTGTTCAACACCTTGATCGGGCCGGGTTTCATTTCGAGACACTTCATGCACAATGGTTAAGCAAGGGGTTTGCCAAACTGACCAACACCGCACGAATGCGGCGCTTCAATGGTTAACGGCCCTGCCCTGCTGACAACATTTGTCAAGCAATCCGACAATCGGACTGTCGCACGACTTGTAAAATCAGTGTGAGCGCGCAGGCAAGCCGGCAGCGGCAAGCGCCCGGTGCGCATCCGCGATGCTTGCCTCGCCGAAATGGAAGATCGAGGCCGCCAGCACGGCGCTGGCATGCCCCTGAGTCACGCCTTCGACCAGGTGGCCGATATGGCCGACCCCGCCGCTGGCGACCACCGGAATATCGACGTGATCGGCAATGGTGCGGATCAGCTCCAGATCATAGCCATCACGCGTGCCGTCGCGATCCATCGAGGTGACCAGCAGTTCGCCCGCACCCAGCCTGGTCAGGTTGAGCGCGTGGTCGATCGCATCGATGCCGGTGGCCTTACGGCCGCCATGAGTGAAGATTTCCCAGCCTTCGCCGTCTGCGCGCTTGCGCGCATCGATCGATGCGACCACGCACTGGCTGCCGAAGCGCTCGGCGATGTCACTCACCACCTCTGGCCGCGCCACGGCCGCGCTGTTGATTGCGACCTTGTCGGCCCCCGCCAGCAGCAGTGCGCGCGCATCTTCGGCGCTGCGGACACCGCCGCCAACGGTCACCGGCATGAAGCACACTTCGGCTGTGCGGCGAACGACATCGATGATCGTCCCGCGCGCCTCGTGGCTGGCCGAGATATCGAGGAAGCACAGTTCATCCGCGCCCGCCGCATCATAGGCGCGGGCCTGTTCGACCGGATCGCCCGCATCGCGCAAGTCGACGAAGTTGACGCCCTTGACCACGCGGCCATTGGCGACATCGAGACAGGGGATGACACGGACGCGGACGCTCATCCGCGCGCGGCCATGGCAATCGCGGTCGCAAGGTCGAGCCGTCCGTCATACAGCGCACGGCCGGTAATCACGCCTTCGATCCCGTCTTCTGCATGCAGACTCAGCATGTGGATATCATCAAGCCCCTTCACGCCGCCGCTGGCGATCACCGGAATATCGGTGGTGCGAGCCAAAGCCACGGTCGCTTCGATATTGCAGCCCTTGAGCAGCCCGTCGCGTCCGACATCGGTGAACAACAGGCTGGCAACACCCGCGTCCTCGAACCGGCGCGCCATATCGGCGACGGGGACATCGGACACATCGGCCCAGCCGTGTGTCGCGACCATGCCATCGCGCGCATCCACCGCAACGACGATGCCACCCTCATAGGCCTTCGCCATGTCGCGCACAAAGTCCGGGTCGGTCAGCGCTGCGGTGCCGATGACGACCCGGGCGACGCCCAGATCGAACCAGCCCTCGACTGCAGCGCGGGTGCGGATACCGCCGCCCAATTGCAGATAGCCGGGAAAGCTCTTGATAATCGATTCGACTGCGGTCCGGTTGACCGCCTCGCCCGCAAAGGCGCCATCGAGATCAACGACATGCAGATGCTGGGCTCCGGCTTCAGCGAACATCACCGCCTGCGCGGCCGGATCGTCCCCATAGACGGTGGCACGGTCCATATCGCCTTCAGCGAGGCGGACGACCTGCCCACCCTTGAGGTCGATCGCAGGGAAAACAATGATGCTCATGGCAAGGTCCAGTCGAGAAAGCGGCGGAGCAGACTGAGCCCATAGGCCTGGCTCTTTTCCGGGTGGAACTGCACGCCCAGGATGTTGCCTCGCGCCACAGCCGCGGTGACAGGCGCGCCGTGATCGGTCACGGCGGCGACATCGGCAGCATCGGCCGCGACAAACTGATAGCTGTGCAGAAAATAGGCCTCGCCCGGCGCGATCAGCGGCGCGCCAGCAGCTGGCACGACGTCGTTCCAGCCCATGTGCGGTATCTTGATCGCAGGCGCCGGGTCCATCGCGCGAACCTCGCCGCCGATCCAGCCGAGCCCCTGATGCGTGCCATGCTCGAGGCCGCGCTCGGCAAGCAGCTGCATGCCGACGCAAATACCCAGGAACGGCACCCTGTCGCCGAGCACGCGCGATTCCAGCGCGTCGATCATGCCCGGAATGGCACTCAGCCCGCCCATGCAGGCGGCAAAGGCCCCCACGCCCGGCAGAACGATGCGATCTGCTGCCCGCACCACCGCAGGATCATCGGTCACCGCAATGTCGGCGGCGCCTGCGGCGTTCAAGGCATTGTGGACGCTGTGAAGATTGCCTGCGCCATAATCGATCAGCGCAACCCGCTCAGCCACCCAGAACACCCTTGGTCGAAGGGATGGCGCCCTGTTTGCGCGGGTCAATCTCGACAGCCAGCCGCATCGCGCGGGCAAAGCCCTTGTAGATGCTCTCGCAGATATGGTGGTTGTTCGCGCCGTAGAGCAATTCGATGTGCAGCGTCAGCCCGGCGGTCTGCGCGATCGAATGGAACCAGTGCTCGAACAGCTCGGTATCCATTTCGCCCAGGCGTGGTTGGCTGAACGCAGCCTTCCACACGAGATAGGGGCGGCCCGAGATATCGACGGCAACGCGGCTCAGCGTCTCATCCATCGGCGAATAGGCGTGGCCGTAGCGGACGATTCCGCCCTTGTCGCCCAGCGCCTGGACGATCGCCTGGCCGATGGCGAGCGCGCAATCCTCGGTCGTGTGGTGCTGATCGACGTGCAGGTCGCCCTTGATCCGGCAGGTCAGGTCGATCAGCGAATGGCGCGAGAACTGCTCGACCATGTGATCGAGAAAACCGATGCCGGTGGAGACATCGAATTGCCCCGTCCCGTCGAGGTTCACCTCGACGAAAATGTCGGTTTCATGGGTCTTGCGTTCTATCCGGGCGGTGCGCATGGTGCGCCCTATAATCACCTTGCCGGAGCGCGCAACATTTTTGCCGCCAGAATGCAGGGCGGCAAGTTGCGTGGCATTAGCGCCTTGACCCTGCGCGTTTGTCAGTCCAACAAAATAGACATGAGTGACGATGCACCCGACAGCCTGATTCCCTACGACGAAATCGTCCAGGAAGCGTTGCGCGCGGTCGTCGGCCGTGTGCTGGGCGAAGTCGAGACCAACGGACTTCCGGGCAGCCACCACTTCTACATCACCTTCAAGACACGTTCGCCCGGCGTGGACATCCCGCGCCACTTGGTCGAGCGCTTCCCCGACGAGATGACCATCGTGCTTCAGCAGAAGTTCTGGGATCTCAAGGTCGAGAAGACCGGCTTTTCGGTGGGGCTCAGCTTCAACCGCGTTCCGGCGCATCTTTTTATTCCGTTCAGCGCGATCACCGCATTTGTCGACCCGGCGGTCGATTTCGGCCTGCAGTTCCAGGTGGCCGGTGATACGCCTCCGCCCGAGCCGCACGAAGCTGCGGAAAATGACCACCCCGGCGGCGATGGCGACGGTTCCAACGTGGTGAGCGTGGACTTCGGCAAGCGCAAGTAACGCAGGTTTCGCCGCCCCTGACGGACGATTGCCAGTGACCGATGATCCCATCCGGATGGAAAGCGATTCGCTGGGCGCAATCGCGGTTCCCGCCGATGCCTATTGGGGCGCGCAGACCCAGCGCAGCCTGGAAAACTTCCCCTTCCCCCCGCACGAACGCATGCCCATCGGGATCGTGCATGCGCTGGCAGTGGTCAAACAGGCCGCAGCCCGGGTCAACCGCGGCCACGGGCTCAACGCTGGGCTTGCAGACGCGATCGAACAGGCTGCGTCGGAAGTGGCCTCGGGCAGCCACGACGACCAGTTCCCACTGACCATCTGGCAGACGGGAAGCGGCACCCAGACCAACATGAACGTCAACGAGGTCATCGCGGGCCGCGCCAATGAGCTTTTGACCGGCGCGCGTGGCGGCAAGTCGCCGGTGCACCCCAATGACCACGTCAACCAGGGCCAGTCTTCGAACGACGCCTTTCCGACTGCGATTCATATCGCCGTCAGCCTGGCGGTGCAGGCGCAGCTTCGCCCCGCACTCGACCGGCTGACCGCCGCGATCGCGACCAAGGCGGACAGCTGGGCCGACATCGTCAAGATCGGCCGCACGCATCTGCAGGACGCGACCCCGCTGACTTTGGGTCAGGAATTTTCCGGTTATGCCAACCAGCTCTACCGCTGCGGTCGGCGAATCGAACCTGGCATCGTTGCGGGCACCTATCGGCTGGCGATCGGCGGGACGGCGGTTGGCACCGGGCTTAATGCACCGAAGGGTTTTGCGTCCGACATGTGCGCGGCGATTGCCGAGATCACCGGCCATCCGTTTCACCCGGCGGAAAACGCGTTCGAGGCGCTGGCGAGCAACGACCCGCTGGTGCATGTCTCGGGCACGCTCAATACGCTGGCGGTGGCGCTGACCAAGATTGCCAACGACATCCGCCTGCTCGGGTCTGGGCCGCGCTCGGGCCTGGGCGAACTTGATCTTCCCGCAAACGAGCCGGGCAGCTCGATCATGCCGGGCAAGGTCAACCCCACCCAGTGCGAGATGCTGACGATGGTCGCCGCGCAGGTGATGGGCAACCATCAGGCGGTGACCATCGGGGGGATGCAGGGGCATCTCGAACTCAATGTGTTCAAGCCGCTGATCGGCGCGAACGTCCTGCGCTCGGTCGAACTGCTGTCGATCGGGATGCAGGGCTTTGCCGAGCGCTGTGTCGATGGGCTGGTGGCGAACGAGGGCCGGATTGCGGACTTGGTCGAAAGATCTCTGATGTTGGTCACCGCGCTCGCCCCGGTGATCGGTTATGACAATGCTGCCAGGATCGCCAAGCATGCCCACGAGCAAGGGCTGACCCTGAAACAGGCGGGGCTCGCGCTGGGTCTCGTCGATGAGGCGACCTTTGATGCGCACGTTCGTGCCAGAGACATGATCGGCCGCTGATTGTTGCGGAACGCGGATGCAACCGGGGCGTTTGAGCTTCGAAACCAATTCAGCTATGGAAACACCATGACCAGCCCGACCGATACCCCGCCGACTGCTCCTGGCGCACCTGCTGCCGTGACCTCGGCTCCGGCTGGGGCAGTTACGACCAATACCCCAGCGACCGTCCGTCCGCATTGGTCGCGGGGCGCACTGACCGGCGCGGGCCGGCTGATCACTACCGCTGCCAATGATGAATTGGTCCGCAACATGATCGGCGCCAAGGCGCGCAGCCAGGTCGCCGCTACCGTCTTTGGCGGCACAGTGATGGGTGCGATCGCAGCGCGCATTGCCACCCGCTCGGTCCCCGGAGCTCTGCTGGTCGGCGGGGCATTGCTCGCCAAGGCCATCTACGACCAGCGCAAGACCAAGACGACGCCCCCCAAGCCCTGATGCTGCGCCGAGTGAGCGCACAAACTGGTTGACCTTTGCAGGCGGCTTTGGCCAAGAGCCGCCATGATCGACTCCGTCTCGCAACCACCCCTCGCCCGCCGCGGCCTGCTGTTCATCCTGTCCTCGCCATCGGGCGCGGGCAAATCGACGATCGCGCGCATGCTGCTGGAGGCGGATCAGCAGATCTGCCTGTCGGTCTCCGTGACCACACGCCCGCCTCGTCCGGGCGAGATCGACGGCGTCCATTATCATTTCATCGACGAGACCGAATTCCACCGGCTGGTCGATGCGCACGAGATGATGGAATGGGCCAAGGTGTTCGGCCATTATTACGGCACGCCCAAGGCGCAGGTGAAGCAGGGCTTACGCGAAGGCCAGGATTTCCTGTTCGATATCGACTGGCAGGGCACGCAGCAGCTGTACCAGCGCGCCGAAGGCGACGTCGTCCGAGTGTTCATCCTGCCGCCGTCTCTCGATGAGCTGCATCGCCGCCTGCGCAGCCGCAATACCGACAGTGATGAGGTCATCGCCGGGCGCATGGCGCGCGCGCAGGACGAGATCAGCCACTGGGACGGTTATGATTTTGTGGTGATCAACGACAATGTCGAGAGCTGCTTTGCCAAGGTCCAGCAGATCCTCAATTCTGAACGCATGCGCCGCGCCCGCCAGACCGGGTTGATCGACTATGTCCGCGACCTGATGAACCCCTCCGAGGGCTGATGCGGGCTACATCACCCGATCAAGCAGCTTCTTGCCCGACTTGAGCGGGTTCTTGCGGAAATTCGTCTCCTCGCGCCCGATATAGGTGAAGATGCCCGACATCGCCTGGTCGGTGACGCTGTCGATCAGGCCGTCACGACTGAGATCTATTCCCGCCAGCGCGCCGAGCATGCTGCCGGTGCCGCCTTTCGATCCCGTACCCGACCCCAAGGCGTCGAGATGCTTGAAAGCGCCGGTGCGACCCAGCGCGTTGCTGACCAGCGGGCGCATCTTCTGCCGCAGCACCTCGCCCGATGTGCGCCGCAGATATTGCGTGCCTGCGGTGTCGCCGCCGGTGACAACATTCACGCCATCGGTCAGCGTCATCGAATCGATCGCCGAACGGAAGACCGGCTTGGCTTCCTGCGCGGCAAGTCCCGCTGCGTCGTTGAGGGATTTTGTGAGGTTGTTGGTGAGCCCGGCCTTGTCGGTCAGCTTCATCAGCTTGCTGGCCTTTTGCAGTGGCCCCGGAAGCAGGATGCGAACCGCCTGGTCGGCGTAAAAGGCGCCAGGCTGCGACAACTGGTCGAGCGCGCTATCCGAAGCGTTGCCCAGCAGCCCCTTCATCGAACCGCCGAGCGAAGCCGATGGCTTGCGGCTCTGGGCTTGCGCCGGGCTGCCTGCCGCGACGAACCCCACGGCACTGGCCGCAACGAGAAAGAATGCCAAAGCCAGATTGCGGAACGCCATTGCTACCCCTCCATGATTGTCGTGGAAGAGTGTGCAGCAAAGCGGCGCGCACGGCCAGAGTGCGCGCCGCAGATTTTACGTGTGCTTGAGGACGATCAATGCCCCTCGGGATCGTAGCCACCGCTCGGCACCGAGGCGTTGACGATCCCGCCATCAACCGGGATGGTCGTGCCGATGACATAATCGCCTGCCCGGCTGGCCAGGAAGATCACCGCACCCGAGATGTCCTGCCAGTCGCCGACCCGCTTGTTGGGGATCGAGTTGGCAACCATGTCGCCATAGTCGCGCGCGGCCTTGTTCATGTCCGACGGGAACGCGCCCGGACCGATGCCGGTGACATAGATGTGATCGCGCAGCAGCCGCACGGCCATGCGCTTGGTCAGCTGGATCAACGCTGCCTTGCTCGCCTGATAGCTGTAGGTCTCCCACGGATTGACGCGCATGCCGTCGACCGAGGAGATGTTGATGACCTTGGCCGGGGTTTCCGCGCTAGCACCCGCCTTCAGCAGCCCGTGCAGCGACTGCGTCAGGAAGAACGGCGACTTGACGTTAAGGTCCATCACCTTGTCCCAGCCCACCTCGGGGAAATCCTCGAACTCCGCGCCCCAGGCCGCGCCTGCGTTATTGACCAGGATGTCGAGCCGCTGCTCATGCTCGGCAAGCCGCGCGGCAAGCTGGCGTGCGCCTTCGACGCTGGAGACGTCGGCGGGGAGCGAAATGCAGTTGGGGCCAAGTTCGGCGGCGGTGGCATCGCAGGCATCCGCCTTGCGCGCAGAAATATAGACCTTGGCGCCGCCCGCGATCAGGCCCTGCGCGATCATCTTGCCGATTCCGCGTGATCCACCGGTGACCAGGGCCACCTTGCCCTGAACCGAAAACAGCTGTTCGATGCTCATCATATTCATCCTTCGTTGCGCAAGGCTTCCCTTGCAATGATCGTGCGCTGGATCTCGCTGGTTCCCTCATAGATGCGGAACAGGCGGACATCGCGGTAGAAGCGTTCGATGCCGTAATCGGCGATATAGCCAGCACCGCCAAAGATCTGGACCGCGCGGTCGGCGACGCGGCCCACCATTTCGGACGCGATCAGCTTGGCACAGGCGCAGTCCTCGGTGATCCGTTGCCCAAGATCCTTCGCCTTTGCGGTTTGCAGCACCAGGGCCTTGGCCGCCTTCGCCTCGGCAACGCTGTCGGCGATCATCGCCTGGATCATCTGGAACTCGGCAATCGGCTTGCCGAACTGCTGGCGCTCCTTGGCATAAGCGACGCTGTCGGCGATCAGCCGTTCGGCAGCGCCCACGCACACCGCAGAGATATGCAGCCGTCCGCGATCGAGGACGCGCATCGCCACCTTGAAGCCGTCGCCTTCCGCACCCAGCCGATTCTCGGCCGGCACGCGGACATTGTCGAAGATGACATCGCAGACATGCGCGCCCTGCTGGCCCATCTTGCGTTCGGGCTTGCCCACCGACAGCCCGGGAAGATCGCGCGGCACGAGAAACGCGCTGACACCCTTGGGGCCGGGGCCGCCGGTGCGCGCCATCACGGTGAACAGATCAGCCTTGTCGGCATTGGTGATGTAGCGCTTCGAACCGTTGAGCACATAGGCATCGCCATCAAGCTCGGCCCGGGTCTTCACCGCGCCGCTGTCCGATCCGACATCGGGTTCGGTCAGCGCGAACGAGGTGATGATCTCGCCGCTGGCGATCAGCGGAAGGTACTTCGCCTTTTGCGCGTCGTTGCCATCCATCACCAGCCCCTGGCTGCCGATGCCGACATTGGTGCCGAAGGTGGAGCGCATCGCGGGCGATGTCCGCCCGAGCTCGAACGCGATGCGGACCTCTTCCTCCATGTTGAGGCCAAGTCCGCCGAATTCCTCGCTGATCGACAGCCCGAAGAGCCCGAGCTCGCGCATCTCCTGAACCAGATCCTGGGGAATTTCGTCGGTTTCGGACACCTGCGCCTCGAGCGGGCGCAGCCGTTCCGTCACGAACCGGCGGACGCCCTCAAGCAGCGCGTCGAAAATATCGGGATCGAGTGCCATGCCGCTCTCCTTACATTCTTTTCCCCTCCCGCTGGCGGGAGGGGTGGCTGAGGCGCAGCCGAAGCCGGGGTGGGCCTGAGCTGTTGCCAATTTCAGGCCCACCCCGGTCCAGCGATCTGAACCTGCCCCTCCTGCAAGCGGGTGGGGAGAAGTCCGTTAATACCCGAAAATCTCGGCGACGCGGCCCGCATGGAAATTGGCATCGCCCATGAACTCGTTGAGCGCACGGTCGCGCTTCATGTAGAAGCCGATATCATATTCGTCGGTCATGCCGATGCCGCCATGCATCTGCACGCCTTCACGGACAGTGAGGTTGGTCGTGCGGCCCGCCTTAGCCTTGGCAACCGAGACATAGATTTCGGCGCTGTCCTTGCCTTCGTCGAGCAGCTGCTGTGCCTTCAGCACGGCGGCGCGCGCGATCTCCATTTCGCTGTAGAGATGTGCGGAACGGTGCTGCAGTGCCTGGAACTCACCGATCAGGCGCCCAAACTGCTTGCGCTGCTTGAGATAATCGACGGTCATGTCCATCGCGCCGGCGCCCACGCCGACCAGCTCTGCCGCAGAACCAGCACGGCCCGCGCGCAGCAGTGCGGACAGCACCTGCCAGCCGTTGTCGACCTCGCCGATCACCGCATCGCCATCGACCTCTACACCGTCGAACGTGACATGTGCCGCCATCGAGCTGTCGAGCAGGCGCGTATTGTCGAGCGACATGTTGGCGGCGTCCTTGTCGACCGCGAAAAGCGTGAGGCCATCGGTTTCGCCGGGAGCCCCAGCCGTGCGCGCGGCGACGATCAACGCGTCGGCGCTCGCACCCTGGATCACGAACTGCTTCTGCCCGGTCAGTTTGAAGCCGTTGCCCGAACGCTCGGCCTGCATTGCGATGTGCGAAGGCCGATGCTTGGCGCCTTCGTCGATCGCCAGCGCCAGCACGGTTTCGCCCGCCAGGATGCCAGGGAAGAACTTGTCCTTGAGGTGCTGACCGCCATGATTGAGCGCCGAAACGCCGGCAATCGCGGTGGTCAGGAATGGCGACGGCGACAGGTTGCGGCCGATTTCTTCCAGCACGACGCCGGCTTCGACATGGCCGAGGCCCAGGCCGCCATCGTCTTCGCCGATCAGGATACCGGTAAAGCCCATCTCGCCGAACTGCTTCCACAGCGCGTGGCGGAAACCGTCCTTGCAATTGTCGTCGCGCAGCTTGCGCAGATGGCTGACCGGGGCTTCGGATTTGAGGAATTCGCGTGCGCTGTCGCGCAGCATCGCTTGGTCTTCGTTGAGGTACATGGGCATGGGATTGTCTCGCAAATCTTGAGATGCCCGGCTCCCCGTGAAGGTGGGGATCCATCACCTGCCGCTGGCGAGAGATCGCCGGACTGGAAGATGGGCCCCTGCTTGCGCAGGGGACCGGAATAAGGGCTCAAAGGTGGCTCACGCCCCCGGAAGGTCGAGAATGCGCTTGGCGATCACGTTGAGCATCACCTCGCTGGTGCCGCCCTCGATGCTGTTCGCCTTGGTCCGCAGCCAGTTGCGGGCCTTGGCACCGCCCTTGGACGCTTCGCTCTCCCACTCAAGCGCGTCTGAGCCGTTGCCGGCCATCACCAGCTCGTGGCGACGCTTGTTGAGCTCGGTTCCGGCGTACTTCATCATGTTGGGCTGGGCGGGATGGCCCTTGCCCGACTTCATCTCGTCGGTGAAGCGCTCGGCCATCGCCTTGAACGCCAGCGCGTCGACATCGAACTGCGCGAGTTCCGCGCGCAGGATGCCATCGTCGAGCTGGCCAAGGCCATTGGCGCCGATCGAGCCGAGCATCTGCGCGCCCAGCGACGGCGCGCCATCGCCCAGGCCGCCGCCCGAGATCATCTCGCGCTCATGGCCCAGCAGATACTTGGCGACATCCCAGCCGCGGTTGAGTTCGCCGACGATCTGGTGCTTGGGCACCACGACATTGTCGAAGAAGGTCTCGCAGAACGGCGAGTTGCCGCTGATCAGCTTGATCGGCTTGGTCGAGACGCCGGGCGTTTCCATGTCGAACAGCAGGAACGAGATGCCCTGATACTTGTTCGTCTTGTCGGTGCGGACCAGGCAGAAGATCCAGTCGCACTTGTCGGCATAGCTCGTCCAGATCTTCTGACCATTGACGACCCAATGGTCGCCCTTGTCTTCGCCGAAGGTCTGCAGGGAAACGAGGTCCGAACCCGAACCGGGCTCCGAATAGCCCTGGCACCAGCGGATTTCGCCGCGCGCGATCTGGCCGAGATAGTGCACCTTCTGCTCTTCGGTGCCGAAGTGCAGCAATGCGGGGCCAAGCATCCAGATGCCGAAGCTCGACAGCGGCGGTCGAGCGTTGATGCGCGCCATTTCCTGGCGAAGAACCTTGGCCTCCCCGGCCGTCAGGCCTGCGCCGCCATAAGCCTGCGGCCAATCGGGCACGGTATAGCCCTTGGCGACGCAGCGCTCGAGCCACAGCTTCTGCGCCTCGTTCTTGAACGTCCAGTTGCGTCCGCCCCAGCAGACGTCGTCCTCGCCACGCACCGGCTCGCGCATCTCGGCCGGGCAGTTCTCCTCCAGCCATGCGCGTGCTTCCATCCTGAACTGATCGAGATCGCTCATCGTCATCCTCTCTCTGCGCTTGTGTCCCAAAGGCGGCGTCTGGCCGGGAAGCTTTTCCTGCAACCAAAACCGCCTGTCGCGTGCCAGTCTATGGTGGACGCAAGGCGGCTGCAAGCCTGTTGAATCCGTGCCTGTATGCCGTAACGTCATCGTGACGGCGGTTGACGTTTACGGCAGCTGCCATATGGTGGCGGCGAAAAGAACAAGCAGGAGAGAATCAATGCAGCGGGCCCAACAGGCCATGCCATCGCAGGCGCTCATGCGCATGGCGATCTCGCTGCCCTGCGGAAGGTGCCTGCTTTACGCATGACCGATCTTGCCGACCTGACTCTGCAGATTCCAGCCCGCAAGGTATCGCTGGGGACCAAGCTTGCTTATGGCTTCGGATCAGTGGCCTATGGCATCAAGGACAACGGTTTTGCCGTCTTCCTGCTGATCTATTTCAACCAGGTTGTCGGCATGCCTGCCGAGCAGGTCGGCTTTGCCGTTCTGATCGCGCTGATCGCCGACGCCTTTTTCGATCCGCTCGTCGGCCATCGGTCCGATGCAACGCGCAGCCGCTGGGGTCGCCGCCATCCATGGCTCTACGGCGCGGCGCTACCGATTGCGCTGTCTTGGCTGCTGCTGTGGAACCCGCCCGAATGGAGCAACGGCGCGCTGTTCTTCTATCTGATGGCGGTCGCCATGGCGGTGCGCTTCTCGTTCTCCGCGTATGAAGTGCCTGCTCTGGCCATGCTGCCGGAAATGACCCGCGATTACGACGAACGGACAGAAGTGCTGCGCTATCGCTTTCTGTTCGGCTGGCTCGGTGGGCTGGTGATGCTCTATGCGGCTTATGCCCTGCTGCTGGTTCCCGAGCCCGGTTACGAGAACGGCGTGCTCAACCCCAATGGCTATCATCGGTACGCGCTGGTAGGATCGGCGATCATGCTGGTCGCCGTCGTCACTTCGGCACTGGGCACGCACAGGCTTCTAGCAAGACCAAATACCGAGGGCCCCAAGGCTGTCAGCCACGGGCTGGCAGACTTTGCCGCGGCGCTGCGCTTCCGGCCCTTCCAGCTGCTATTGGCAGCCGGGATCTGCGCCTTTGCCAACCAGGGGCTGTTCTTCGCGCTCAACAACTATCTGATGCTGTACGTCTGGCAGTTCGAGCAGAGCGCCTTCAACATCTACCCGTTCGTGCTGTTCGTCGGCGTCGCCATAGCCTTTTTCATCGTCGGACCTGCCTCGCGCCGCCTGGAGAAGCCCCGCACGGCAGCGATTGCGTCGCTGCTGTCGCTGACCTTTGCCACATTGCCCTATTGGCTGAGCCTGGCTGGCCTGTTCCCGGACAAGGGCAGCGCCATGACCACGGTGCTGGTGCTGTCGCTGATAGCGCTGTCGATCACCTTCGGCATCTGCTCGATGATGATGATCAGCTCGATGATCGCCGATGTCACCGATGCCAGCGAGGCCGAAAGCGGCAAGCGGACCGAGGGCATCTTCTTTGCAGGCTTCTTCTTCATGCAGAAATGCGTGGGCGGCCTTGGCATCCTGGCATCCGCGCTGATCCTGGCGGCGGCAGGCTTCCCCGAGAACGCGCAGCCCGGCGAAGTATCGCAGACCGTGATCGACCGGCTGGCGATGACCTTTGCCATTACCACCACCCTGATCGGCTGCCTGTGCAGCTGGTTGTTCACCCGCTTTCCGCTGGGCCGCGCCGATCACGAAGCGCGGCTGGCCCAGATCGCACAACGCTAGACTT
Source organism: Hydrogenophaga intermedia (assembly GCA_943370475.1). GTDB lineage: Bacteria > Pseudomonadota > Alphaproteobacteria > Sphingomonadales > Sphingomonadaceae > Blastomonas. The sequence goes on along the minus strand of CALRRI020000001.1, from coordinate 66,132 downwards.
TCATGAAAGGAAACATGACCCATGGATTTTGATCTTACCGAGCGCCAGACATATTGGCGCGACCGCGTGCGCGCCTTCATCGAGAGCAACGTCCGCCCGCGCCTCAAGGACTATTACGCCCAGCAGGCCGAAGGTTCGCGCTGGAAGGTGCTGCCGGTGATCGAAGAGGAGAAGGCCAAGGCCAAGGCTGCCGGCATCTGGAACCTGTTCATGCCGCCGTCGAACCCCAATCTGACGCATGTCGACGACAGCTTCGAATTCGAAGGCCCGGGCCTCACCAACCTGGAATATGCCCTGTGCGCCGAGGAAATGGGCCGCGTCGAAATGGCGAGCGAGGTCTTCAACTGCTCCGCACCCGACACCGGCAACATGGAAGTGCTGCACCGCTATGGTACGCGCGATCACAAGGACCAGTGGCTCCTGCCGCTGATGAACGGCGATATCCGTTCGGCCTTCCTGATGACCGAACCGCAGGTCGCCTCGTCCGATGCCACCAACATCGAAACCTCGATCCGCCGCGAAGGCGACGAATATGTCATCAACGGCCGCAAATGGTGGTCGTCGGGTGCCGGCGATCCGCGCTGCAAGGTCGCGATCGTGATGGGCAAGACCGATTTCGAAGCCAAGCGTCATGCGCAGCAGTCGATGGTGCTGATGCCGCTCGACGCGCCCGGCGTGAACATCCTGCGCCATCTGCCGGTGTTCGGCTATGATGATGCACCGCACGGTCATATGGAGATCGAACTCAAGGACGTCCGCATCCCGGCCAGCAACATGCTGCTCGGCGAAGGTCGCGGGTTCGAGATCGCCCAGGGCCGCCTCGGGCCGGGCCGCATCCATCACTGCATGCGCACCATGGGCGTGGCCGAGGAAGCGCTGGCCAAGATGGTCCGCCGCCTGCAGACGCGCATCGCGTTCGGCAAGCGGATTTCGGAGCACAGCATCTGGGAACAGCGCATCGCCGAAGCCCGCATCGACATCGAGATGACGCGCCTGCTCTGCCTCAAGGCGGCGGACATGATGGACAAGGTCGGCAACAAGTACGCCAAGGCCGAGATCGCGATGATCAAGGTTGCTGCTCCCCGCATTGCGCTCAAGGTCATCGACGATGCCATCCAGGCGCATGGCGGCGCCGGCGTCAGCGAGGACTTCGGCCTTGCCAAGGCTTATGCGCATATGCGTACGCTGCGGCTTGCCGATGGTCCCGATGAGGTCCACAACCGCACGATTGCGCGGCTGGAAATGGGGCGTCACGGCGTGAACGATGCCGATGGCGGCATGAGCTCTGGCGACCTGGGCGTGGCGCGGTAACTGAAAATCCTCTCCCTTTCACGGGAGAGGACACACAGACTTGCGGGCTTGCCCGCTGGTCGCAGTTGGAGAGGGGGTATTTCTATGCGCAACATCGCTCCCCTCTCCAGCTTCGCCTGAGGCAGCAAGCTGCCAGGGCTATGTTTCCTCTCCTTCTGAAGAGGGAGAGGGCTTGGGAGAGCATCAATGAAAGCTGCCATCTGTTTCGAGCCCGGCAAGCCGCTGGAAATCCGCGATGTCATCGTCGACAAGCCCGGCCCGCGCGAGGTGCTGATCCGCACCGTTGCCACCGGAGTCTGCCGGTCTGACCTTCATTTCGTCGATGGCAGCTATCCGCACCCCCTGCCCTTCATTCCCGGCCACGAGGCCGCGGGAATCGTCGAGGCGGTTGGCGACGGCGTGTCTACTGTAAAGGTCGGCGATGCGGTTGTTACATGTCTCAGTGCCTATTGCGGCCATTGCGAGTTTTGCGTCACCGGCCAGATGTCGCTGTGTCTTGGCGGCGATACGCGGCGCGCGCCGGGGGCAGCTCCCCGGCTGCGGCTTGAAGATGGCCCGGTCAACCAGATGCTCAACCTGTCTGCCTATGCCGAAATGATGCTGATCCATGAACATGCCTGCGTCACCATCAACCCGGAGATGCCGCTGGACCGGGCCTGCGTGATCGGCTGTGCGGTGACCACTGGTGCGGGTGCGATCTTCAACGCGGCCGATCTCGTTCCTGGCGAAACCGTGGCCATCGTCGGTTGCGGCGGTGTCGGGCTGGCCGCCGTCAACGCCGCCAAGATTGCCGGCGCTGGCCGGATCATCGCGATCGATCCGGTCGCCGACAAGCGCGCGCTGGCGCACAAGCTGGGCGCGACCGATTGCATCGATTCGAGCGCCGACGGCGCGGCAGAGGAGGTTATCGAGCTGACCAGGGGCGGCGTCCATCACGCAATCGAAGCGGTGGGGCGCCCTGCGTCGGCAGCGATGGCGGTGAAGGTGCTGCGGCGCGGAGGGACCGCGACGATCCTTGGCATGTTGCCGCTCGCCGAGAAGGTGGGGCTCAGCGCGATGGAGCTGCTGCAGGGCAAGAAGCTGCAAGGCTCGCTGATGGGCAACAACCGTTTTCCTGTTGAAATTCCGCGCCTTGTCGAGTTCTACATGCGCGGCATGCTTGACCTCGACACCATCATCGCGGAACGCATGCCGCTGGAACGCATCAACGATGCCTTTGACGCGCTGCGGGTCGGGGATTCCGCGCGCTCGGTCATCGTCTATAACTGAACGGGTGGGGATATAATCGCAATGGAACAGATCGACGCACAGGCGACGATGACCGGCACCATGGAAGTGCCCGAGCAGGACCGGCTCGACGAGGCCAGGCTGACAGCGTGGTTCGAAACGAATGTCGAAGGCTTTGCCGGACCGCTGGAGCTCTCCAAGTTCAAGGGTGGCCAGTCGAACCCGACCTACAAGGTGACCACACCGGGCGCATCCTATGTGCTACGTCGCAAGCCTTTCGGTCCGCTGCTGCCGTCGGCGCACGCGGTCGATCGCGAGTACAAGGTTCAGGCTGCGCTCTACGAGCAGGGCTTTCCGGTCTCGCGCCAGTTCGGTCTGTGCGAGGATGACAGCGTCATCGGATCGATGTTCTACGTGATGGGCTTTACCGATGGGGCCAGCTATTGGGACGGCACCCTGCCCGGCAAGACGCCCGACCAGCGCACAGCCATCTACCACGCGATGATCGACACGCTGGCGCATCTGCACAGCTTCGATCCGGTTGCGATCGGGCTTGAGGACTATGGCAAGCCGGGCAATTATTGCGCGCGCCAGATTTCGCGATGGACCAAGCAGTACCGGTTGTCCGAAACCGAAACGATCCCCGAGATGGACCGACTGATAGAGTGGCTGGAAAAGACCGTCCCCGAACAGCGCGGCTTCGGAATCGCGCACGGCGACTTCCGGATCGACAACATGATCTTCGATAAGGACGAGCCGCGTGTGCTGGCGCTGCTCGATTGGGAGCTGTCGACGCTGGGCGATCCGATTGCCGACCTGTCGTACTTCCTGATGAGCTGGGTGCAGCCCGCCGAAGGCCGCAACGGGCTGCTCGATCTGGACCTCAAGACGCTGGGCATTCCGACGATGGAGGAAGCGCTGGCGCGGTATGTCGAGAAGGCCGGGCTCGACCATGTCCCCGACATGGACTGGTATCTCGCGTACAACCAGTTCCGCATCGCTGCCATCCTGCAGGGGATCAAGAAGCGGGTGATCGACGGCACCGCCTCCAGCGCGCAGGCAGCGCAAATGGCGGAGCGGGTCATTCCGCTGGCGCAGGCCGCGTGGACCTATGCCAAAAAGGCTGGCGCGCAGTGACGGCATCGAGTTTCGATCTGACTGGGCGGGTCGCGGTGATCACCGGATCATCGCGGGGCATCGGTGCTGCCATAGCTCGAAAATTCGCCGCGCATGGCGCCAAGGTCGCGATCTCGAGCCGCAACCAGGATGCGTGCGACGCCGTGGCGGACGAACTCAACGCGCAATATGGTGCGGGCACCGCGATTGCGGTCGCGGCCAGCATTTCGCGCAAGGAGGATCTCGAACGCCTTGTCGAACGGACCCGCGCAGAACTGGGGCCGATCGACATCGTCGTGTGCAACGCGGCCAGCAATCCCTATTACGGGCCGATGGCGGGGATCAGCGACGATCAGTTCCGCAAGATCATGGACAACAACATCCTGTCCAACCACTGGCTCATCCAGGCAGCACTGCCCGACATGCGCGCGAAATCGCGCGGATCGGTGGTCATCATCTCGTCGATTGGCGGCATGCAGGGTTCGGGCAGCATCGGCGTTTACAACATTTCCAAGGCCGCCGACTTCCAGCTGGCGCGCAACCTGGCCTATGAACTGGGGCCCGACAACATTCGGGTCAATTGCATCGCGCCGGGGCTGATCCAGACCGATATGGCGCGCGCCTTGTGGGAAGACGAGAAGGTGATGGGCTATGTCCGTCGCATCACCCCGTTGCGCCGCATCGGCCAACCCGACGAGATCGCCGGTGCAGCGGTGTTTCTGGCATCGGATGCTTCGACCTATATCACCGGCCAGTCCATCGTCATTGATGGTGGCACAACAATCGCGGCAGCGCTCTGACAGCTGCCATATGGAGGGATAAGTTCATGGATCTGCAAGGCAAGGTCGCCATCGTTACCGGGGCAGGCAGCGGCATCGGCCGTGCCAGCGCGCTGCTGTTCGCTCAGCACGGCGCGAAGGTCATCGCGACCGATATCACCGGCAAGCAGGATGATACCGCTGCTCAGAACCCGGATGCCATCACCGCTGTCCAGGCCGATGCGAGCAAGGAAGCCGATGTCCAGATGCTGGTTGCCAAGGCGATCGAGCTGCACGGACGGCTCGATGTCTTCTTTGCCAATGCCGGGATTTCCGGTGGCTTCGACGGAATCTTCGATCAGACGGTGGAAGAGTGGGAGCGCATCCTGCAGATCAACCTGATCGGCCCGTTTCTGGCGATCAAGCACGCAGGCAAGGCCATGGCCGACGCCGGGAATGGCGGTTCGATCATCTGCACCGCGTCGGTCGCTGGCTTGCGGTCGGGCGCGGGCGGCCCCGCTTATACCGCCAGCAAGGCGGGCGTCATTAACCTCGTGCGCATCGCGGCGCAGCAGCTGACCGGCAGCGATGTCCGGTGCAACGCCATCTGCCCAGGCCTGATTGAAACCGGCATGACCGAGTTCATCTATACCAAGGCGCGCGAAAAGGGCTTCGAGGACAAGATCGGCCAGCTCAACCCGATGCAGCGCGGCGGCATTCCGACCGAGATCGCCGAAGCCGCTCTGTTCCTGGCCTCCGATCGGTCGAGCTATGTCAACGGCCACGCCCTGGTCGTCGATGGCGGGCTGACCAGCTCGCATCCCTATGCGCGGCAACGGTTCGGCCAGACCGCGACGTGATTTTCCCAACAATGGAGCAACGAAAGAATTGCGATGAGCATGCTTGTGTCTGACCCGGCTGATCTCGGCTTCAATCAGGATTTGCTGGCGCGCATCCCTGCGCATATCCGCACCAAATATCTGGATACGGGCCGCCTGCCCCATGCCGCTCTGCTGATCGGGCGCGGACACGAGGTGGCGCACCTTTCGCTGCAGGGCGATGCCCGTGAGGGCCAGCCGGTCGCGGAAGATGCCATCTTCCGCATTGCCAGCATGACCAAGCCGATCACGTCGGTCGCGTTCATGCAACTGGTGGAGGAAGGCCGTATTGCCCTGTCCGATCCGGTCCACCGCATCATCCCGGAATGGAAAAACCTGGGCGTATTCGTCTCGGGTGGCGGCGCGCAGCCCTTTGTCACGCGTCCGGCCACTCAGCCGATGCGGATGATCGATCTGCTGCGGCATACCTCGGGCCTGACCTACGGTTTCCAGGAGCGCACGCCCATCGATGCTGCCTATCGCGCGCGCAAGCTGGAAGCCTTTGCCGGTCCCGATCTGGAAGAGTTCATCCGCATCCTCGCCGATATTCCGCTGCAGTTTGATCCCGGAAGTGCCTGGAACTACTCGATCTCGACCGACATCCTCGGCGCGATCCTCCAGCGCATGGATGACAAGCCGCTCGACGAGGTCATCGCCGACCGCGTCACGCGTCCGCTCGGCATGGTAGACACGCATTTCCAGGTCCCGCAGGAAAAGCTCGACCGGGTGCCCGATTGCTATGTCTTCCATCCCGAACAGAAGATGAAGATGTACGACCCCGGCGCGACCACCGCCTGGGGCCGCGCGCCCAGCCAGCTTTCCGGCGGCGGCGGCATGGCATCGACGCTGGCCGATTATCACCGCTTCTGCCGCATGCTGATCAACGGCGGCACGCTGGACGGCACACGCATCCTGGGCCGCAAGACACTGGACCTGATGGTGTCGAACCACCTGCCCGGCGGCGGCGACCTCACACAGCACAGCAAGGCGCTGTTCAGCGAGGCGGAGAACGCAGGAGCAGGCTTTGGCCTGGGCTTTGCGACCACGATCGACAATGCCGCCACGGCTGTGCCGGGATCGAACGGCGACTTCTATTGGGGCGGCATGTTCTCGACCGCCTTTTTCGTCGATCCGGCAGAAGACGTCATCATGATCTTCATGACCCAGCTGATGCCGTCGAGCACCTATCCTATCCGGCGCGAGATCAAGACGATGCTCTACGCCGCCGTCGAATAAGCAGAGGAACCCTGACCCATGACTGACTCACCGATTTCCACCGAAAAACGCGGCGATATCCTGATCGTCACGTCGAACAACCCGCCGGTCAATGCTCTCGGCGCTGGCGTGCGCATCGGCCTGAATGCCGCGCTCGACCAAGCCGCTGCCGATGACGGCATCAAGGCCGTCGTGCTGATCTGCGCTGGCCAGACCTTCTTTGCAGGAGCCGATATCACCGAATTCGGCAAGCCGCCGGTCGAGCCTATGCTGCCCGCGGTGATCGGCCGCATGGAGGCGTTCGACAAGCCGGTGATCGCGGCGATCCACGGAACCGCGCTCGGCGGTGGTCTCGAAACGGCCTTGTGCGCGCACTATCGCGTGGCGGTGCCCTCGGCCAAGCTCGGCGTGCCCGAAGTGAAGCTCGGCCTGTTGCCGGGAGCCGGTGGCACGCAGCGCCTGCCGCGCATTGTCGGCGTGAAGGCCGCGCTCGAGATGACCGCCAAGGGCGACCCCGTTTCGGCCAGCCAGGCGCACGCATGGGGCCTGGTCGATGAGCTCGCCGAAGAAGGCGCATTGCTTGATGCCGCGCTCGCCTTTGCTGACAAGGTGAAGGCTGTTCGCCCGATCCCGCGCGTCAGCGAACGCGAGGCTGTGGCCGACGCTGAGGCCGTCGAGGCGTTCCGCAAGGAAAACGCCCGCAAGTTCCGCGGTTTTGATGCACCGGCGGCCAACATCGCCTGTGTCGAAGCCGCCACCCGGCTGCCGTTTGCCGAAGGCGTCGACTTCGAGCGGACCGAATTCATGAAGCTGATGTTCGGCTCGCAGTCTGCAGCGCAGCGCCACATATTCTTCGCCGAGCGCAAGGCGAGCAAGATCGATGGCATCGCCAGCGACATCGCGCTGCGCCCCATCGCCAAGGTCGGCGTGATTGGTGCAGGCACGATGGGTGGCGGCATCACGATGAACTTCCTGTCGGCGGGCATCGCGGTGACCATCGTCGAACAGGCCGAAGAGGCGCTGAACCGCGGCGTCGGCGTGATCCGCAAGAATTACGAGGCCAGCGCCGCGAAGGGCCGCCTCAGCAGCGAGCAGGTCGAAAAGGCGATGGGCTTGCTCACGCCGTCGCTGACGCTCGATGACCTCGCCGATTGCGACCTGATCATCGAGGCGATCTTCGAGAACATGGACGTCAAGAAGGAGGTCTTCGGCAAGCTCGATGCCATCGCCAAGCCCGGCGCGATCCTGGCGAGCAACACCAGCTATCTCAATGTCGACGAGATCGCCGCATCGACCAGTCGTCCGCAGGACGTGCTGGGCATGCACTTCTTCTCGCCCGCCAATGTCATGAAGCTGCTGGAGGTCGTTCGCGGCGCGAAGACCGCCGATGATGTGCTCGCTACGGTCATGGCACTGTCGAAGAAGATCAAGAAGGTCGCCGTGGTGGCAGGCGTCTGCCACGGCTTCATCGGCAACCGCATGCTGATGCCGCGCCAGGTCGAAGCGAACAAGCTGCTGATGGAAGGCGCAACCCCAGAGCAGATCGACCGCGTGCATGTCGAATTCGGCATGCCGATGGGCCCGTTCCAGATGAGCGATCTTGCCGGTGTCGATATCGGCTGGCACCGCGATCCGACCCGTATCGAAAGCATCCGCGACGCGCTGTGCGCCGAGGATCGCTGGGGTCAGAAAAAGGGCGCGGGATTCTATGACTATGACGCAAAGCGCAATCCCACGCCCAGCGCGCGTGTTACCGAGATCATAGAGGATTTCCGGTCACGTTCGAACATGCCGCGCCGCGAGATAACCGATCAGGAGATCATCGAGCGCACACTGTACACCATGGTCAATGAAGGCGCGATGATCCTTGAAGAAGGCATGGCGCAGCGCGCGTCCGACATCGATGTCGTGTGGATCTATGGCTATGGCTGGCCGGTCTATCGCGGCGGCCCGATGTTCTGGGCGGGTCTTGAGGGCACCGCCAAGATCGTCGAGGGCTTGCATAAGCACGGCTTTGCCGTTTCGCCGCTGCTCGCCGAAAAGGCCGAAAAGAACGAGGGCTTCTGATCGTCACCTGATCCGCAAAGAAAAAGACCCCGCCGGATCGCTCCGACGGGGCCTTTTTCGTTTAACTCAAGGGTTGTGCTTAGGCAGCGCCCAGAATGGCATCGACCGCAGGCTGGTTGGCAGCGCTGACGATGCCCTTTTCGCGCAGTTCAGCACCTACCGGCTTGGCGGCTTCCAGATAGCTGGCTTCACCCGTCGACTGGTTGAGGCCGATCAGGCTGGAGAATTCCGCATTGGCCAGATCCGCCGAAGCAGGGTCGGTGGCGCGACCTGCCTTGGCGATCGCGAGTGCCTGCTCGAAATGCGGCTTGGCGGCGGTCTTGTCCTGCTTTGACAGGCTGAAATTGCCCAGATTGACCAGAATGGCGACGAGCGTGTTGCGTACGCCGACGTTGGCCTTGTCAGCCTCATAGACCTTCGTCCACTGCGGGGCTGCCTCGGCATAGAGCGGTGCGATCGCATCGATCTTGCCGAGCGCGCCCTGCGAGTTGGCGGTGATGGTCAGCGCGCTGGCCAGGAACCCTGCGTTCTGCACATTGGCGGTGTCCCGCGCCACGATCTCGCGGATCGTCGGGAGTGCCGGCTCCATCTTGGCGATGACTTCCGCATGATTGCCGGCGGACTGTGCCTGTTGTGCGGCGGTGAAATCGGCGATCGCCTTGTTCTGCGCCTCGACCTGTTCGGGGGTCAGGGCTGTGGCTGGAGCCTCGGTTGCCGCAGGTGCGGCGGCATCCTGCGCCATGGCGGGGGCGGCCAGAGCTGCGGCGGAAACAAACAGTGCGGTCATTGCAGACTTCAACATGTGGAATGATCTCCTGAAATGGGTGCGAACACCAGCCCGTCCAGAATGCTGCCCGCAGGGGCTTTGAAACGGAACTGCTGCGTCGCGGTTAGAAACGATAGCAACATTTCAAAAACGCGAGGGCAAGGCTATCGTTCCGGCGTCAGCCTTGGGCGTTACAGCAAAACTGATAGGCAGCGTCAAATGCCGCCCGGCGATGTGCGCGTGCCGCCAAAGCGTCGCCGTCTGCCCCCCAAAGCTCTTCCTGCCACAGCTCTTCCAGGTTGATGGCGCGCCAAATCGTTTCGGAATCAAAGGCTTTTTCGATCAGTGCCAGCGCACAGACCAGCGAACCCCCGATGCTGGTCAGGGTGGAGAACGCGGCCAGCGCAAACGGATCCATGCCTGCAACCGGTGCTTTCAGGCGGGACAGGCTGTGCGGCGATTGCGGTTGATGGATGATGCCGGCGATGCGGATCAAGCTGATATCAAAGCGATTTTCGGCCCATTGCAGCACCGGCTCCCACTCGCGATCCTGCCGTTCCGCCAGCGGGTCGCCAGCGTCTGCGCGATAGCACAGGGTATCGCTCTCGCCATAAGCTGCGATCTCGTCGATGAACCGCTGCCTTTGCGGCAGCACCTGATCGATCGCCGCATTGGCAAAGCCGGTATGCGGCATCGAGGCGATGACGATCTCCTCGCCCTGCCCTTGCCATTCAGCCGCCACCGCCTGGGCCATCGCGGGCGTCGGCAGCACCAGAGGCTGACGCATCGGCGTTTTCACCGGACGACCATCCAGCAGCAGAGCATGCCCATCTGCCACGGCTTCGGTGGCAACGGTCTTGTAGAATCGCTTCATGTCAGTGGCGTCACTCTTCTGGTGGCGGAGATTTCCAGCGGGCCACCAGCAACTGGGGCAGCACGATCATCTCGATCACGCCCAACACCAGCAGGCCATAGCCCACCTCGCCGGGAACACCGTCGATGCGCCCGTAGGTGATCGCGACCGCCAATGCGATGGTGACCGCGCCGGCAAGGCGGACTGCACCGATGACAAAGAAACGCGACCGCGCCCGTTGATCGGCAGGGCTCACCTGTTGGCTCCGGTGATCTGGTCGAACAGCTGGTCCATGTCGAACGCGATCGAGGCCGCGCCTGCCGTTTCCAGCTCGTGCGCATCGTGATAACCCCAGTCGACTCCGATCGGCCGCACATTGGCAGCGACGCCCATCGCCATATCGTAGCTGGTGTCACCGATCATCACCGCATGTTCCGCCAGCGCATCTGCATCAGCCAACGCCTGATGGATCATCGAGGGGTGTGGTTTCGAAGGATGGCGGTCGGCGGTCTGCAGCGAAACGAAGCGCTGCTTGATGCCGTGATGCGTCAGGCACAGGTCCAGCCCGCGATCCGATTTGCCGGTTGCCACCGCGAGCAGCCAGCCGGCAGCATCGAGCCGGTCGAGCAGATCGGGCAGGCCATCGTACAAAGGTTCATGCTGCAGCGAACCGTTGCCGCGCAATTCGTGGAACGCATTCTTGTAATGATCCGCGAGTGTCTCGTGCAACGCCGGATCGGCACCTGGCACCATCATCCGCATCGCCTCGACCAGTGAAAGGCCAACGATCCGGCGGACATGATGATGGTCTGGTTGGCCCAGCCCCTCGGCCGCAAAGGCCATGTCCATGGCCCGGCAGATATTCGCCTGGCTGTCGACCAATGTTCCATCGCAGTCGAAGATCGCAAGTTTCACCGTCATGGACGCTTGGGACCCCTTTTGGGCGCGGCGCGCGGCGTTGTCGGCTTGCCGGGCTTGGCCGGCTTGGCCTTGCCCGCAGGCTTGGGAGAGGATGATCGGCTGCGTCGTTCGCCCCGTCGCTCCTTGCGCAAGGTCTTAGCATGCGCCCGCGCCTGCTGCTTCTTGACCTCGCGTGTGGCGGGCGCGGGACCCTCATCGGCAAACACGGCATCGCCCAGCGAAAGGTCGAAGCCCAGACTGACCATGGAGTCGGCGAAATGCTCGGGCAGCTCGGCGGTGACATCGAGCGCCGGGCCGTCGGGATGCGGGATGCGCAGGCGACGCGCATGGAGGTGCATCTTGCGGCTGATCGTGCCGGTGAGGAACGCGTTCTGGCCGCCATATTTGCCATCGCCGACGATCGGGTGGCCGATCGCCGCCATGTGAACGCGCAGCTGGTGCGTGCGTCCGGTGAACGGCTGCAGCGCGACCCAGGCAGCGCGCGATCCGGCGCGCTCGATCACCTGGTAAGCGGTGCGCGAAGGTTGGCCGTTTTCCTCGTCGACATGCATCTTCTCACCGCCGGTGCCCGGCTGCTTCGCGAGCGGCAGTTCGATGAGCCCCGAATAGATATCGGGCACGCCCACCACCAGCGCCCAATAGACCTTCTTGGCATTGCGCCCGGCGAACTTCTTCGAGAAATAAGCCGCGCTGCCCGGCGTGCGCGCGAGCAGCAGCACGCCCGACGTATCCTTGTCGAGCCGGTGAACCAGCTTGGGGCGCACCGGGCTGTCGTACATCAGCGCCTCGGTCAGGCCGTCGACATGCGCATGGGTGCGGGTACCACCCTGGGTCGCAAGACCCGGCGGCTTGTTGATCACGACCGCGGCGCGGTCGCGGTGGATGACCATCGACTGGGCATAGGCTACCTGATCGTCGGTCAGCGTCTTGGGTGCGGGGCGTGCAGCGGGGCGCTGCTCGGTGTCGCTATCGGCAGGCGGAATGCGGATCGTCTGTCCGGCGACGATGCGGTCGCCGGGGCCGACGCGCTTGCCATCAAGCCTTACCTGCCCGGTGCGCGCCCAGCGCGAAACCAGGTTGAAATTGACGTCGGGCAAATGGCGATGGAACCAGCGGTCAAGCCGGATGCCGTCATCATCGCTATCGATCGTGAACTGCCGGGCTTCCGCCGAACCCTTGGCGATCGCAGTGCCTACCGCGGCTGGGCGTGCGCGAGCCGGTACACGCGACCGGGCAGCGGCGGGCCTGGTGGCAGGAGACTTGCTGACAGGGGGCTTCATGGCAGGGCCCTCGTCAGCGTGAAGCCGATAGCCAAGGCGGCCACAGACAGGATTACCGATATCAGGGCATAGCCCATGGCCGAGACCATCTGCCCGCGCTCGATCATCTGGAACAATTCCAACGAAAAAGCGGAGAACGTCGTGAATCCGCCGAGAACGCCGACACCGGCGAACAGGCGGATCGGTTCTGCGGCCTCACCCCTCAGCACCAGCGCGGCAAGAACGCCCATCAGCAGACCGCCGATGACGTTGACACTCAGCGTTGCGAGCGGAAAGCTGCCATGTCCCAGGCGAAGGGCCATCAACGTGGCATGAAATCTCAAGGCAGCGCCCAAAGCGCCGCCCGCCATCACCAGTCCGGTGGCCTTGAATGTCAAATGCGCGTCCATTCCGCTGCCTTAGCGGGATTGGACGCGCATTGGGAAGAAATATTCAGCTAGCCGTCTGTTCAGGCGGAATGACCGTCGCGGGCAGCCGCTTCCGCCTGCTCGAGTTCGGCCGCTTCTGCCCCTTCAAGAGCGTCAGCAGCTTCGCGTGCCTTCTGCTCGACCCTGGGCTTGTCGGCGGCGAATTCCTCTTGCGCGGCGCGGAAGTTCTGCGCAGCCTTGTAATTGCCTTCGCCAAATTCCTGGCCGGCGTTGGGGTTTTCAGACTGTTCGGCCATGTGCGTGCTCCTTCTGGCAGGGGTGCCTGCCAGACGGTACGCCAACGACCGAAGCGGGTTCCCTCAACGCTTCAGCAGGGCACCCAGCCAGCCTGCATCGGCTCTGGCGATGCTGCGCGGTGGCAGTGCGCCTGAACATTCCAGACACCAGGCCTGCACCCCTTGCGCGCCGCTCAAGATCTGCACGTCGCCCAGCGCCTGTCCCAGTGCAGCTTTCTGCTGCCAGGCGAGCCGGGCGACCAGGCCCCTGCCCTGCTGCTGGCCATCTTCGGACGGCGCAAACATGCCCGATACCAGCTGTTCGAACGGGTCGGGCTCGGTCTGCAGATCGTGGACCGAATATCCGCCCGCCTTCAGCTTGGCCCGCTTGGCTGCTTCGGCAATGGCCGCATCAATCGATCCGAACCGATCGACCAGCTTGATCTGGCGCGCGGTGCCGCCATCCCAGACGCGGCCCTGCGCGATATTGTCGACCTCATCGACCGTCATGCCGCGAGCCTTGCCGACCAGCCCCAGGAAGCGGCGATAATCATGCTCGATGCTGCCCTGGATGAAAGTATCCACGGTGCTGTTGAAGCCGCCCAGAATGTCGGGCTGGCCCGAGAGCTCGGTGGTCGCGACGCCATCGGCGCGCACGCCATATTCGGCGAGCGCCCGTTCGAAGCTGGGCAGGACGGCAAAGATGCCGATCGATCCGGTGATGGTCGAAGGTTCGGCGAAGATCGTATCGCCCGCGGTTGCCACCCAATAGCCGCCACTCGCCGCGACATTGCCCATCGAGACCACAACCGGGATCTTGCGCTTGCGATATTCCTCGATCGCGCGGCGGATCTGTTCGGACGCAAAGGCCGAGCCGCCCGGCGAATCCACGCGGACGACAAGCGCCTTCAGGTTGTCGCGCTTCAGGCCCTTGTGAAGCAGTTCCTCGATGCGATCACCGCCAGCCGTGCCGGGCCCAGCATCGCCATCGACGATCGTGCCGGCGATGGTCACCACCGCAATCTCGTCACCGCCACTCTTGGCGGGGTTGGCCGCAACCCAGTCCTTGAGGTTGGTGTGCTTGAATGCGCCTGGACCCTCATCCTCGTCAGCACCGGCGAGCGCAGCAACACGCTTGCCAAAGGCAGCACGGTCACCGACCTTGTCGGCGATCTTGCGATCGATCGCGACCTTGACCAGATCGCCGTTGGCCGCCGTGATCGTCGCGGCAGGATCGGCAATATAGCTGGCAAGGTCCGCCTTGGGACGGGCCTTCTTCACCGTGGCCTGCCAGTTTTCCCAGATCGGGCGATAGACTGCGAGCAACGCCTGTTCGGCCTCGGGTGACTGGTCTGAGCGGAGATAGGGTTCCACCGCGCTCTTGAAGGTGCCGACGCGATAGACGTGCGCGGTCACCTTGAACCGGTCGAGAAAGTCCTTGTAGTACAGCCGCGACCCGCCAGGTCCCGTGAAGGCGGCGCCTCCCATCGGATCGATCCATATCTCGCTGCCGTGTGCTGCCAGTATATAGGCGGCATCGCTGTAGAAAGTGGCAAAGGTGTAGACCGGCTTGCCCTTTGCCTTGGCGCGGCCCAGCGCTGCACCGACCTGTTCGAGCGAGACCTGGCCGCCGCCCATGAAGCTGTCGAGATCGAGCGCGATGACCTTGATCCGGTCATCCTCAGCGGCCGTATCGATCGCACGGATGAGATCGCGTTCGCGGAACTGCTTGAGGGGAGCCTGACCGCCGAGCAGGGCGGCAAAGGGATCGCTGTTTTCGGGTTCTTCGACGATCACGCCGTCGAGCTTGACCAGCAGCGCGCCATCGGTCACCGCTGCCGGATTGGGTCGCCAGGACAGCGCCGCCAGGATCAGGCCGAAGAACATCAACATGGCGAGCAGGACAAGACCGTCCTTGATCGCCACCAGCACCTTCCAGGCGCCCTTCACAAAACCCATTATCTGCTCCGCGTCGGGCGGATATGCCCCAGCCGTCTATCTAGGCATGGCGGAGCCGATTTGCCACAGCTTCCGGCGATAGACGGCTGATCGTGTTCGACCGCCGACGTGAACGGACCTACCAGCGCAGCATACGCGGCACGATCAGCCTTCCCGCCACGGCACATCCGGCGATGGCCAGCGTGTACCAGGTGCCAATATAGAGCACGGCATTCTCGCTGCAGGCGATGCTGTAGGCAGCGGCTCCCAGGCTTCCCGACGCCAACCCGACAAGCCATCCGGCGCGCGCTGCCTGCACCGGTGCACCGCGCCGGAGCCACGCCACCATCGCGGCTCCGACCACCAATGCGCACAGCGCACTCATCCGCAGGCATTGCAACCCATAACGGGGATCAAGCGCGCGCATCGCCTGTCCCGCCGTATCAATCGTGACCAGCACGGTGAGCAAGGCTCCCGCCGGGTAGAGCAGCGCAAAACCCAGGGCCCAGCGCCACCATCGCGGCCGCCTGCCACCGACATTCGGGTTGGCGGCGGCGGTGGCGGCGATCGCCGCGCCGATGCCCAGAGTCAGCAAGGTTGCCGACCGCACAATGAACATCCAGTGCGGAGAGCCATTGGCAAGGTCGCCCCGGATACCGAGGCCCACTGCAATGGCTGCTGAACAGACGGCCGCTACCAGCAGCGCCAGCACGACACCTTCGCGCGCCTTGATGCGGCGCACCGGTGTCAGATCGCGCACCAGTGCTTCGATATCGAACCGGTCCGCACCGGGCTGCGCCGGAGCAGAAGATGTTTCCTGCGTCATTGATCCAACCTGTTGTCATCCGCATGGCCGGCATGCGGGCCTGCCCATCGGGCGGCAAAGAGATATGCGTTACGTTCGGCATGGATATCCATGAGGTTACACATCCTCTATCATGGCGCTCATCCTGCGGATGCCGCGGTGGATGTTGACCTTGACCAGGGATTCGGATTGGCCGGTACGCTCTGCCGCTTCGGCGATGCTGTAGCCCGCCAGTTTCACCAGCCGGATGACGTCTGCCTGGCGTTCGGGCAGCAACCGCAGAAGCGCATCGATGCTGAGCATGTCGATGCCCGATTCATCCTGCGGCGCCGCGATCAGCGTTTCATCGAGTGCAGTTTCACCCGCGCGATAGACCTTGCGCAGATGATCGATCCAGCGATAGCGCCCGATCGCCGCCAGCCACGGCAGAAAGGCGCGGGTGCCATCGAAACTGGCCCGCTTGCGATGCACCGAGATCAGCGTTTCCTGCACCAGATCGTCGATCTGCGATGGCGGAATGCGGCGCGCGAAATAGCGCTGCAGCCAGGTCTGGCACTCACGCAACAGGCGTACATAAGCCTGCCGGTCGCCTGCCTGCGCAGCCAGCATCCATTGCCGCATCATGTCGTCGTGGCTGGCCATATTTGCGGGAATCTAGGCCGCCAGCCGATGGGCAGCAAGCATCAGCGCGATGGTCCCCCCTGTGCCAGGCGATTGGCGAACAACCGGTCGAGCGCGAACATGCCGCCCCCCCGCGCGATCAGGATCAGCGCCAGCGCCAACCACATCACATGCGGCGTCCAGAAAGCGTCAGGGTAAACAAACAGCTGGATCACCGCGGTCATCACGAACAGCCCCGCCGCACCGCAGCGCGTTGCCAACCCCAGCATCACCATGATCGACAGAATGTGTTCGGCATAGGTGGCGACGGTGCCGGTGATCTCGGGCAGCGGCATATGATATTCGTCGCGAAACAGGTCGTACGTGATCGGGTCGATCGTCAGCCAGCTGCCTTCCTCGATCTTGGTGCGCGCCGACCGCCAGAACTGTGCCGCCAACGCGAGGCGTACAATCACCAGGGCGAAACCTTGAAACGGGCGGGTTTCCAATGGCGCGATCACGCGCTGAGTCAGGGCTGTCATCAACAAAGGCTTCCGGCATGAAGGGTAAGGCGCGGGCATCGGACACACGACCGAAGGGCCATGGACCTGATCAGTCCCCGGTCATCCCCCCGGCCTTGCCAGCATCCCCGCCTCGATGAGCGCGAAAATGGCTGGCAGCGCCTTTGCCTCGTCTGCGGTTTCGATTGCCGCCGACAGAAGGTTACGCATGCACGCGAAATTTCCGATGCGGGCGGCCAGATCGGCCTGCAACGCTTCCAGCGGGTGGAGCAGCACCTCGGCCTCGGGCCGGGTGATCAGCAGATGGCGCGCATCGGGCGCGGACGATCCTGCAAGTTCGGGCAGCACCGCGCCAATGCGGGATTGCAAAGGCACCAGGCGCGACGCGGGGTGCAGGCTTACAGGCAGATCGAGCAGCCCGGCCTCGTCGAGCCCCGCAAGATCGGCCAGCAGCATCGGCGCAGCGTCTGCCGCGTGATAGGCTTGCAACCACGCCCATTCGATATCGGCGAGGTCGCAATGCGCCTGATCAGCGTCTGTCGCGGCGAGGAAAGCCGCAAAACCTTCGCCGATCTGCATCAGCTTGCGGGTGCGGACGTCGGGCAGTTCGACGAAACTGCGCGAGAGCAGGTTGAAAGCGTCATGCCCCATCGCATGGCGCGTGCGCGGAAAGCTGTCTTCCAGCGCGACCAGCCGCGAATGGCTGATAGTGTTGGCATGGGCCTTGAGGCCCAGCAATACCCAGTCGGGATGGTCCGCAAACAGGTCATCGGGAAACGCGCCCGGCCCCTGTTGCAGCACCGCGATGAAGCGCGCCTGATCGTTTGCAAGATCACCCATAAGGTCAGGCCGGCTGCAACGTGCGGGGGTTTGCCATGTGGCGAGTCGCGCGGTCGGCCTCGGCCATCAGCACGGCAAAATCGGGGACATTGGTGTCCCATTCGATCAGCACCGGCCTGGTGCCTGCGCGCGCGATGAACCGGTCGAACAGCGCCCAGGTCAGATCGGTGACAGCAGACCCGTGATCGTCGATCAGCAACGGACGTCCGTCGTGCCACTCGGTCGCATGGCCTGCGAGGTGGATTTCGCCGACAAGCGCAGGATCGATCGCATCGACATACGCGAATGGGTCGGTCTGCAAATTGGTGCAGCTGACCTCGACATTGTTGATATCGAACAGCAATCCGCAGCCGCTGCGGCGGCACAGGGCGTGAATGAAGTCCACCTCCTCTATCTCGTCGTGAGCAAAGGCGAGATAGCGCGAGGGGTTTTCGATCAGGATCGGTCGCTTGAGCCGATCCTGCACGTGGGCAATCTGGGTTGCCACATGGTCAAGCGTAGCGCGGGTATAGGCGATGGGGAGAAGATCGGGAAACCGATCGGTGCTGTTGCCCGACCAGCTCAGGTGGTCCGAAACGCTGGCGGGGTTATAGCGGGCGCACAAGGCAGCCAATTTCTCCAGCTCGTCCTCATCCAGACCTTCAGCCGTGCCGATCGACAGGCCGACGCTGTGGAAACTGAGCGGCAGCCGCTCTGCGATCGCGGTCAACCAGCGATGGGGCGGCCCACCATCGACGAAATAATTCTGCGGGTGCACTTCCACCCATGCGGGCTGAGCCGCACCCGATTGGGGTTCCAGAATATCGCGATAGTGGGCCGGCTTCAGCCCGATGCCTGTTGCGGGGGGCAGGTTCATCGGGCCTTGGTCCATCGGATGCAATCAGCCCTTGGGCATGGGCTTGGTGTTGCCCTTGAGCGGGGTCAGCGAACCGCCCATCTTGGCGCACTCGCCCTTGGCGACATATTTCCAGGCGCTGCCCTGATAGTCGGCAGTCGAGGTGCCGGCGCACGAGGTGCCAGGACCGGCGGCGCAATCGTTCTTGCCCTTCAGCGAAACGCCGTAGCATTTTTCCTTCTCGCCAGCAGCAGCGGCGGGCGTGGCGGCAACGGTGGCAGCGGCGAGCACGGCGGCGGCAGCAGCGCCTAAGGTCAGCATCGAATTGGACATCGGGTCTTCCTCTCTGGTCATCGGGGCGGAATGGGCGGCGAAGCAAAGCCTTCGCCCGTCCAGCAATCGGTTCGTCCCGTTATGATGCGAGGTTACCCCGTTTCGGGTCCTCAAGCAAAAAAATCCGTTGGCCATGCCTTGACCGCTGCCGCCCGCACGCTATCTAGCGCCTCGTTAGCACTCACCCCAACCGAGTGCTAATCGCGAATGCCGGTGCAAGAGTTTGTGCCAGCCGCGAAGGGGGTTTCACTAATTTCAGTGACGCAAGGAAAGGCTTAACGCATGACATTTCGTCCGTTGCACGACCGGGTTCTGGTGCGCCGCATCGAAGCCGAAGAAAAGACCGCCGGCGGGATCATCATTCCCGACGCCGCCAAGGAAAAGCCCTCCGAAGGCGAAGTGATCGCCATCGGTGAAGGTACCCGCGACGAGGACGGCGAGCGCATCGCCCTCGACGTCAAGGTTGGCGACAAGATCCTGTTCGGCAAGTGGTCGGGCACCGAAGTGAAGATCAATGGTGAAGACCTGATCATCATGAAGGAAAGCGACATTCTGGGCATCATGGGCTGATCGATCCGATCATCCTGACTGACCTAAATCGATATTGAAGGAACATCTCTCATGGCTGCTAAAGACGTAAAGTTTGGCCGCGACGCGCGCGAACGCATTCTGCGCGGCGTCGACATCCTCGCTGACGCCGTCAAGGTGACTTTGGGCCCCAAGGGCCGCAACGTCGTCATCGACAAGAGCTTCGGCGCTCCCCGCATCACCAAGGACGGCGTTACCGTCGCCAAGGAAATCGAACTCAAGGACAAGTTCGAGAACATGGGCGCGCAGATGGTCAAGGAAGTTGCTTCCAAGACCAACGACATCGCCGGTGACGGCACCACTACCGCCACCGTTCTGGCGCAGGCCATCGTTCGCGAAGGCATGAAGTCGGTTGCTGCCGGCATGAACCCCATGGACCTCAAGCGCGGTATTGATCTGGCGGTGACCAAGGTCGTCGACTCGCTCAAGGCACGCTCGAAGCCCGTCGCCGGCACCAACGAGATCGCCCAGATCGGCACCATCTCGGCCAATGGCGAGAAGGAAATCGGCGAGATGATCGCGCAGGCCATGGAAAAGGTCGGCAAGGAAGGCGTCATCACCGTTGAAGAAGCCAAGGGCATGGAATCGGAACTGGATGTCGTCGAAGGCATGCAGTTCGACCGCGGCTATCTGTCGCCTTATTTCATCACCAACCCGGACAAGATGACGGTTGAACTCGACAACCCCTACATCCTGATCCACGAGAAGAAGCTGTCGAACCTGCAGGCAATGCTCCCGATCCTGGAAGCTGTCGTCCAGACCGGTCGTCCGCTGCTGATCATCGCAGAAGACATCGAAGGCGAAGCGCTGGCGACCCTGGTGGTCAACAAGCTGCGCGGCGGCCTGAAGGTTGCTGCGGTCAAGGCACCTGGCTTCGGCGATCGTCGCAAGGCGATGCTGGAAGACATCGCGATCCTCAGCAAGGGTGAAATGGTCAGCGAAGACCTGGGCATCAAGCTGGAAAGCGTTACGCTCGGCATGCTCGGCCAGGCCAAGCGCGTTTCGATCGACAAGGACAACACCACCATCGTCGATGGCGCCGGTGAAGCCGATGCGATCAAGGCCCGCGTGGAAGCCATTCGCTCGCAGATCGAGAACACCACCAGCGATTACGATCGTGAAAAGCTGCAGGAACGTCTGGCCAAGCTCGCCGGCGGTGTTGCCGTGATCAAGATCGGTGGCGCTTCGGAAGTCGAAGTGAAGGAAAAGAAGGACCGCGTCGACGACGCGCTGCACGCAACCCGCGCAGCCGTTGAAGAAGGCATCGTCCCCGGCGGCGGTACGGCCCTGCTTTATGCAACCCGTGCGCTCGAAGGCATGACCGGTCTCAACGACGACCAGACCCGCGGCATCGATATCATCCGCAAGGCTCTGTACGCTCCGGTTCGCCAGATCGCACAGAACGCAGGCCATGATGGCGCTGTCGTCTCGGGCAAGCTGCTCGACGGCAACGACGAAACCCTGGGCTTCAACGCATCGACCGATGTGTACGAAAACCTGGTGGCAGCCGGCGTGATCGACCCGACCAAGGTCGTGCGCGCTGCTCTGCAGGACGCAGCCTCGGTTGCCGGCCTGCTGATCACCACCGAAGCTGCCATCTGTGACGCACCGGAAGACAAGTCTTCGGGCGGCGGCATGGGCGGCATGCCCGGCGGCATGGGCGGCATGGGCGGCATGGATTTCTGATCCACGCTGCTTGGCTCCAAGCCAAAGCAAAAATTGGGGCCGGAGGGGAAACCTTCCGGCCCTTTTTCGTGTCAGGCGGTGGCGTTGAGCGCGGCTTCCATCTCGGCCGCGCGATCATCGTAGAACCGGGTCTGCATGGACTGGACGATGTGCGGCGGGCTGGTGGCAGGCGTTCCCCCGGAAAACGGCGGCGCGGGGTCGTATTCGAAGTTGAGCTGCAGTGCGCGCGCGACATCTTCGCCATGCAGGTGCGCGATGATGGTCAGTGCAAAGTCGATGCCCGAGGTCACGCCGCCAGCGGTGACGACGTTGCCGTCAAACACCGTGCGGGCGTCCTCGTGCACCGCGCCGACCATGGGCAGCAGGCCGGCATAACCCCAATGCGTCGTCGCGCGCCTGCCTTGCAGCAATCCTGCGCGGCCCAAGATGAATGCGCCGGTGCAGACACTGGCGACCCATTGCGCACCCGAGGCCTGTTCACCCACGAAATCGATCAGCCGCGTGTTGCTGAGCGCAGGCGCAACGCCCAGTCCTCCTGGAACGCACAGCAGATCAGCCTGCGGGCAATCGGCGAAGGCCACCGTCGGCAGGATGCCAAAGCCGACATCGGTCATCACCGGGGCGAGGCTCGCGGCCGCGACGTGCACCTTGGCCCCCGGCATCCGGCACAGGAACTGCGCAGGTCCGGTGAAATCGAGCTGGGTGACATTGTCGAACAGGGCGAAGACGACATTGAAGGGAGTGGGTGCTTGGGTCATGGGCCGTGCCTTTCGATCAGCAGATGGCCCAGGCGCGCGACACAGACGATACCGCCCGCTCCCCGATGGTGGTCCATCTCGATGCGCCAGTTGCGGGCAAGCCAGTGTATGACACGCAGTGAGCGCTGCCAAGACACCTTTCGGTCCTGGCGTCAACTCGCTCCGAACCGGAATGTTCGCGCGCCAATCGCCACTGGCCATCCCCTCAATATTATGGCATATGAAGTGACATAATATTGAGGGGATGGATGATGCGCCGCCTTGTCGTGATTCTGGTGCTGTTGGCAGGCCTTGGCGCTGGCGCTTGGGCTTTCCGAGAGACGCTGGGAGAAGCGGTCTATGACCGGGCCGTCAAGGCCGGTTACGGCACCGATGCAACAGCAGACCTCGCCGATGGCCTGCATGTCATCCTGTGCGGGACAGGGTCCCCCCTGCCCGACCCGGACAGGTCAGGGCCTTGCGCGCTGGTGATCGCGGGCAAGCAGGTCTTCCTGGTAGACGCAGGCTCGGGCGCGGGACGGCGGATCGGTCAGATCGGAGTGCCGCTGGGCAAGATCGACGCGACTTTCCTCACCCATTTCCATTCCGACCATATCGACGGCCTGGGCGAAGTGCTGATGCTGCGCTGGGCGGCCAGTGGGCGAACCGTGCCGATGCCGGTCTATGGGCCCGTAGGCGTCGACCAGGTCGTCAGCGGCTTCGACACCGCCTATACTGCCGATTATGGCTATCGCATTGCGCACCACGGCGCGGACATCATGCCGCGCAGCGGCGCCGGCGCGCGGGCGTTCACCATTGCCACGTCTCCCAGGTCGCAGACGGTTTACGACAAGGGCGGGCTCAAGGTGCAGGCCTTTGCGGTCAAGCACGATCCGGTCGAACCGGCGCTAGGCTATCGCTTCGACTACAAGGTTCGCTCGGTGGTGATCAGCGGCGATACCGCGCCGACACAAACGGTCGCGCGCATGTGCAACGGATGTGATTTGCTGGTCCACGAGGTGCTGAACCCCGATATGGTCGGCAGGATCGCCGCTACCGCCAGGGCGCGCGGCGACAGGCGCATCGCCAAGATCATGTCGGATATTCCCGGCTATCACAGTTCGCCGTTGGCAGTGGCGGGGATCGCAGAACAGGGCGAGGCGAAGATGCTGGTCTTCACGCATGTCGTGCCGCGTATGCCCACGCGCCTGTTGCACCCCTATTTCCTGCGCGGCGTGGCTGGGGCCTATTCGGGCAAGGTGGTGATGGGTGAAGATGGCATGCTGTTCAGCCTGCCTGCCCAATCCGAAACGATCAGGCAGGCAAAGCTGCTCTAGCCTGCCATCATTTGGTGTCGCGCTCAACCTGGCGTTCGGCTTCGTCCCATTCCTTTTCGATCTTGTCGCCCGCCTTTTCGGCTTCGGCGTCAAGGTTCTTGGCGGCCTCGTCGACGCTGGCCTCGACATCATCCATGGTGTTGTCGATCACCTGGCCTGCGGTATCCACGTTCGCCTCGATGTCATCGCCCGCAGCCTCTGCGGCGGCATCGGTCTTGGTTTCGGTTTCTGCCGAACAGGCAGCAAGGCCCAAGGCGAGTGCGGCAGCGCTGGCGATTGCAAGATTACGCATGTGAATAGCTCCTTCATGATGGCGCCGGTTGTGACGCCTTCCCCGGCGGGGTTACGCGCCGAGGCGATGTACCGTTCCAAAATTGCATGACCCTGCGATGAGGCGCTGCTATCGCTTGGCACATGTCCCAGCAGAACCACCTCTACCTCGTCGACGGATCGTCCTATATCTTCCGCGCCTATCACCGGTTGCCGCCGTTGACCAACCCGGAAGGCACGCCGGTGGGCGCGGTCTATGGCTATACTACGATGCTGTGGAAGCTCGCCGACGATCTGCACAAGGCCGATGGCCCGACGCATATGGCGGTCATCCTCGACAAGAGCTCGCAAAGCTTCCGCAACGAACTGTATGACCAGTACAAGGCGCACCGCCCTGCCCCGCCCGAGGATCTGGTCCCGCAGTTCCCGCTGATCCGCGATGCGACGCGGGCATTTTCCATGCCTTGCATCGAGGAAGACAATGTCGAGGCCGACGACATCATCGCCAGCTATGCGCTCGATGCACTCGCCAAGGGCTGGAAGGTCACCATCGTCTCGTCCGACAAGGACCTGATGCAGCTGATCCAGCCCGGGCTCGACATGCTCGACACGATGAAGAACGCGCGGCTGGGGCCCGAAGCGGTGATGGAGAAGTTTGGCGTCACCCCCGAGCAGCTGGGCGATGTGCTCGCACTGATGGGCGATGCGGTGGATAACGTCCCCGGTATTCGCGGCGTCGGTCCCAAGACGGCATCCAAGCTGATCGTCGAACATGGCGATCTGGAAAGCGTGCTCGCAGCCGCGCCTGCTATGAAGCCATCGAAGCTGCGCGAAAGCCTGATCGAGCAGGCCGACATGGCACGGCTCAGCAAGGTCCTCGTCACGCTCAAGGACGATTGCCCGCTACCCAATGAGCTCGACGATTTCCTGCTCAAGGACATCCCGCCCGAGCCGCTGGGCGCGTTTCTGAAGCTTCACGGCTTTACCAGCCTGCTGCGCAAACTGGGTACGAGCGGTCCGGCGGATGCGCCTGCATCCAGCGGGTCAACATCATCATCTTCGGATCCCGCAGCACCGAGGTCGAACAATGCGATCGAGCCGAGGGCGTTGGCCATGCCTCCGATCGACGTCGATACCTATGCCTGTGTGCAGGATGTCGAGACGCTCGACGCCTGGATCGCCCGCGCGCGCGCCGCAGGCACGATCGCGGTGGATACCGAAACCGATTCGCTCGATTCGATGCAGGCACGGCTGGTCGGCGTGAGCCTGGCCGTCTCGCCTGGAGAAGCCTGCTACATCCCGCTGGGACATGGCGGCAGCGACATGTTTGCCGAAAAACCGAACCAGATCGAGATGGACGACGCCATTGCCCGGCTGAAGCCGCTGCTGGAAGACGACAGCGTTCTCAAGATCGGCCAGAACATCAAGTACGACCTCAATGTGCTCGCGCGCCATGGCATCATGGTCGCTCCCATCGATGACACCATGGTGATGAGCTTCATGCTCGATGCCGGCCATGAATTCGGCAGCGGCGGGCACGGCATGGACGCCCTGGCCGAGAGGCATCTGGGCCACACCTGCATCAGCTTCAAATCGCTCACCGGCACCGGCAAGAAGCAGATCGGCTTCAACGAGGTGCCGCTCAGCGACGCCACGCGCTATGCTGCCGAGGATGCCGATGTCACCCTGCGCCTGTGGCATGTGCTGCGCCCGCGCATGCCAATGGAAGGCGCGACCCGCGTCTACCAGATGGTGGATCGCCCGCTGATCCCGGTGGTCGCCGCGATGGAGCGCAATGGCATCAAGGTCGATCGCGAACAGCTGGCAGCACTCAGCCTGGACTTCGCCACGCGCATGGCTGCGCTGGAAACCGAAATCCACGAGCTTGCCGGCCAGAGCTTCTCGATCGGCAGCCCCAAGCAACTGGGCGAAATCCTGTTCGAAAAAATGGGCCTGAAGGGCGGCAAGAAGGGCAAGACCGGCGCCTATTCAACCGATGTCACCGTGCTGGAGAAGCTGGCGGGCGAAGGATCGGAGATTTCGCGCAAGGTGCTCGACTGGCGGCAGCTGGCCAAGCTCAAGTCGACCTATACCGATGCGTTGCAGGAGCAGATCAACCCCAACACAGGCCGTGTCCATACCAGCTACAGCCTGGTCGGCGCCCAGACCGGGCGATTGTCGTCAACCGAACCCAATCTGCAGAACATTCCCATCCGCACCGAAATCGGCCGCCAGATCCGCCACGCCTTTGTAGCGGAACCCGGCAATGTCATTCTCGCGGCCGACTATAGCCAGATCGAGCTTCGCCTGGCTGCCGCGATGGCCGATGTCGAGACATTGCGCGATGCGTTTGCCAAGGGAGAGGACATCCACAACCGCACCGCGCAGGAGCTTTTCGGCGAGGTCAACCGCGACACCCGCGGCCGTGCCAAGACGATCAACTTCGCGATCCTCTACGGCATCTCGCGCTGGGGGCTCGCAGGCCGCCTTGAGGTCAGCGCAGACGAGGCACAGGCGATGATCGACACCTATTTCCAGCGTTTCCCCGGCATCAACCGGTATATCGCCGAAACGATGGAAAAGGCACGCGAGTGCGGCTTTACCGAAACCCTGTTCGGCAGGAAGACGCATTTTCCGCGGATCAATTCGAAGAACCAGGCAGAACGCCAGGGCAGCGAGCGCGCCGCGATCAACGCACCGATCCAGGGCACCAGCGCCGACATCATCAAGCGGGCGATGGCGCGGATGCTGCCTGCGCTCGCCGAGGCTGGCCTGCCGAACGTGCGCATGCTGCTGCAGGTGCATGACGAACTGGTATTCGAGCTGCCCGAGGGTGATGTCGATGCCGCGTCCGCCGTTATCCGCACAGTGATGGAGGGCGCAGCGGAACCTGCCGTATCGCTCAGCGTACCCTTGGGCGTAGAGATCGGCACCGGGCCGAGTTGGGGTGCTGCTCACTGATGATCCAAACCTTTCGCCAGATCATCGTCCCCAAGACACCCGATCTGGATGTGACCGCTTTCACCGACCCCATGTTCACCAGCGTGGTCGGGCAGTTTCTGCTGGAACATTACAAGCTGTGGCTGCTGGGCATCGGCCTGGTCGTTCTGCTGGTCGCCTGGCTGCCACTGCTGCTCAAGAAACTGCCCCTGTCGTTGCCGATCATCTTCGTGGGCTTTGGCATGGCGATGTTTGCCTTCACGCCGCTTGGCCAGTTCTCGCCCCATCCGGTCGATTCGCCCATCCTGATCGAGAAGGCGACCGAGTTCATCGTCATCATCTCGCTGATGGGCGCAGGGTTGAAGATCAGTCGCCCGTTCAGCTGGGCCGGCTGGAAGATCACGGTGCGGCTGCTGGCGGTCGTCATGCCGTTGACGATAGCCCTGATAGCGCTGTCGGGGTTCTGGATCCTCGGACTACCGCTGGCCTCTGCGCTGCTGCTCGGGGCGTGTCTGGCGCCGACCGATCCCGTGCTGGCATCGGACGTCCAGATTGAAGAGCCCGATGGTGAGGACAGCGACGAGGCGCGCTTTGCACTGACCTCGGAAGCCGGGCTCAACGATGCGCTGGCCTTCCCGTTTGTCTATCTCGCACTGGCGGCAAGTGCCGCAAGCCTCGGCTGGTCGACGCTGGGGCTCTGGGCCTGGCACGATGTCGTATGGCGATTGAGCGTGGGCGCGCTGGTGGGGACAGCGGGTGGCTGGCTGCTCGGCCAGATCATCTATCGCCTGCCGCAAGACACACGACTATCGCGCACCGGCGATGGATTCATAGCTGTTGGGGCAACGCTGGCCATCTATGCACTGACCGAATTCGCGCATGGCTATGGCTTTCTGGCCGTGTTCTTCGCGGGATTGATCCTGCGTCGCTCCGCCGAGGGCGACGACTTCAACTCGGAACTGCACGATTTTGCCGACGAGACCGAACGGCTGGTGATGATGGTGCTGCTGGTGTTGTTCGGAGGCATGCTGACCGGCGGCGAACTGCTGGCCAATATCGGCTGGAGCAATGTGCTTGTGGCCGCGCTGGTGCTGCTCGTCATCCGCCCGGTCATCGGATATCTCGCGCTGATCGACATCGACCGTCCGCCGCTCGAGCGATTCGTCATCGCCTTTTTCGGGATACGCGGGCTGGGATCGGTCTATTATCTCGCATTCGGCCTCAACCACGGCGATTTCGAAAGCCAGAATGTGCTTTGGGAAACCTTGGGGCTGATCGTGCTGGGCTCCATCGTGCTGCATGGCCTGACGGTGACGCCAGTGATGCGCCTTCTCAATCGCCGGATCGGCAAGCCTGTCGACTGATCCGGCGTCCTCTGCCGTTCCGGTTATTCGCGCGACAAGGCCTGCGGATAAACCCCCAGAATGCGGACCCATTTGCTGTGATAGCCCAGAACCTCCAGCGCGCGATCGACCGCAGGCTGGCCAGGCATGCCTTCGATATCCGCATAGAATTCCGCCGCAGCAAAGCTGCCGTCGCGGATATAGCTTTCCAGCTTGGTCATGTTGATGCCGTTGGTGGCAAAGCCCGACAGCGCCATGAACAAAGCTGCGGGAATGTTCTTCACCTCGAACACGAAGGTCGTCATCACCTTGCCGGCACCGGGCATGGGATCGTCGCGGTGCGCGGCCAGCACGACAAAGCGCGTCATGTTGTGCGCGGCGTCCTCGATGCCTTCGGCGACAACCTTCAGCCCGAAGACCTCGCCCGCCAGCTTCGAGGCAACCGCGCACAGCCCAGGCTCGGCCGATTCGGCGACGAAAGCTGCCGCGCCCGCCGTATCGGGATAGCTTACCGGTTCCATGCCATTGGCGCGCAGATAGTGCCGGGTCTGGCCCAGCGCCTGCGGATGGCTCACCGCCGAATGATAGGGGCCGTCACCCTTGGCCAGCAGGCAGTGGCGCACGGGCAGAAAATACTCGGCAACAATCGTCAGCCCGCTCTCGGGCAGCAGGAAATGGATATCGGCCACGCGCCCATGCTGCGAATTCTCGATGGGTATGATCGCGCGGGCTGCACGCCCGTCCTTGACCGCATCCATCGCATCCTGAAACGAAAAGCACGGCAGCGGATGCCAGTCCGGCGCAAAGCCTGAGGCGGCTATATGCGAATAGGCTCCGGGTGCCCCTTGATAGGCGATGGCACGCTCTGGCTCTTCAGCCGCGATTCGCGCCATATCGTCAACCATCCGACGGGCGATCTGGGGATAGCTTTGCATGGGCAGGGCGCATAGGCAGGCTGCGCTGTAACGACAAGGCGAAATCGCGCGTGTCGGGGCTTGCAGAGCGCCCGGACCATGATTAGAGGGGGCGGCGGATTGGCTTGTTGCGACGCGGCAACAGGCCCTTATCGCTACGCTGAGAAGCCGGGCTGTTGTGGTCAGGCTGATCGGATGACGACCTTTCAGGGCGCCGTGCCACCATGGCGTCTGCACAAAAGATGAGGCAACAGGGCATGCAGGACAGCAGAAACACGATTGCAGGTTGGGTTCTTGCAGGGGGCATCGCCGCCCTTGGCCTGTCGATCATCAGCGGCAAGGTGTTCCATGCCGACAAGCCCGAGCGTCCCGAGAAGCTGGGTTACGTAATCGAGGGCGTCGTGTCCTCCGAGGGCGAAGGCGCCGCGGCCGAAGTGCCGATCGCCACGCTGCTCGCCAGCGCAGACCCGGCCAAGGGCGAAAAGGTCTTCGCCAAGTGCTCGTCGTGCCACTCGATCAACAGTGGCGGTGCCAACGGCATCGGCCCCAACCTCTATGGCGTGCTGGGCAAGCCTCACGCATCGGTCGCAGGCTTTGCCTATTCGGACGCGCTGAAGGGCAAGTCGGGTCCGTGGACCTTTGAAGAAATGAACAAGTGGCTCACCTCGCCCAAGGCTTATGCCGATGGCACCAAGATGAGCTTTGCTGGCCTGGGCAAGGCCGAAGACCGCGCCAATCTGATGGCATGGATGAACACCCAGACCGGCAGCCCGCTGCCGCTGCCCGCCGCGCCTGCTGCGGATGCAGCCCCGGCGGCCGAAGGCGAAGCAGCACCTGCTGCTGCCGAAGGCGAAGCTGCACCGGCAGCGGATGCCACTGCGGCCCCAGCCGCCAGCTGATTTCGATCAGACGCTGATACCGAACAAGGGCTCCGCCAGCGATGGCGGGGCCTTTTTCATTCGTCGTCGAGCCGCAGCAGGCTTTCCTCGATCCGGATATTGCGCGTCGCCAGCCGGATTTCGGCGATGAACAGCAGAAGTCCTGAAATCAGGAACACCATCGCCAGGATGAACCCGCCTGCGACAATCTGGCCGAACCGATAGCCGGTCAACGACAGCACGAAGATGGAGGCAATCACCACCGCAACGGTCACCGCGCTCAACGTGCCCATCAGGATCGCCTTGTTGACGATGCCCGCACGCCGGTCGAGAATGCGCAGCTCGGTCACCACGCGCACATGCGCATCGCCTTGCGTCCGATGAAATTCGGCCATCTGCACTCGTTCGCGGTCGATCACCCGGGCCAGCCGGTTGGCGAACATCTGCAGGATATTGCCCGTCGCCAGCAGCAGGAAAGCAGGGGCCATCGCGATCTGGATCAGCCGACCGATCTGCCCGATATCAAGATCCGTGATGAACATGAAACCGGCTTCCCCCGCGTGAACCATTGCGGGGCGACTATAGCCAGCCTCTGCTCGCCATCAATCGCCAATCGCGGCGCGGCATCGTTGTGCGAGCCAGCCTGATCCGTGCGGATAGTCATGGGCATAGATCTCCCGGCGCTGCTCTTCGTCCGCCTCGGCCAGGGCCAGCGCTCGGATCGCCGACCAGCGCAGGCGATCGACCGGATGCTGGCGCGCGATCGTGTCGAGTGTGTCGCGGGCGTTTGCCGGGTCCAGCAGCAGCGCCATCCGCGCCAGACTGTCACCGGTGCAGCCGGTAAGAACCCGGCGGATCGACGAACTGGCAAGATCGTACTCGAACTGGTCGGTCCAGCGCTGGCTTGGCGTGCTTTGCATGAGGTTGATCGAGACCGACAGGCTGGCAGGCGCGTGCTGGCAATGGACATCGCGGCGGGCGCGATAGTGCCTGATCTGACCCGGAGACAGAACGCTGCTGCCGACCGGGCGCAGCGCGACCCGCTCGCCCACAAGGCCGACGACGCTGGCGGGGTCGACCTCGTAATGATCGCTGCGATAGCCGGGGCCGTGATAACCAACGGTCAGGAAATCGAAATTGTGGTCGTGCGCGACGCCATAGACAAAGGCTGCCTCGCCGCTGTCATGCAGCACGGCCTCTTCGTGCGATGGCCAGATATTGGCGCGCATGAACCACCCGCGCCGCGCCTTGCCCAGCATCATCACTTGCGGGGAATAGCCCTGCCCGCCCTGCCGCTGGCACGCCTGACGCAAATCGTTCAACGCCAGTTGCCCCAGAAAAGTGCCGTTCGCCGCCAACCGCGCCAGCCAGTTCGCAGCATGGTTCACAGATGCCGCATCCTCCGGCGCAAAGCCTGCTTCATCGAAGGCCGCGAGGCATTCCTCAAGGCTGCACGGAGCAGCGCTTTCGGGCCGGATCAGTAACGCCATCGCCATCAAACCCCGTCGCCAAGTTCAGGATGCCGTGCGAGCAGTGTATCACGCAGCTGCGCCGCCTGATCGCGCACGCCAGCGTCCCGATCGTTCCGCACCAGGCTTTCAAGCAGCGCAAAACCGGCCCGCGAATCGATCGCGATCGCTTCCATGACGCCATGCCAGCGCAGATGCGGCGGCCATTGCGGCATGCAGTCGCGGATGACCGCTATCGCCGCCCCGATGCCTAACGATCGCAGCAGCGAAACGGTCATGCGCGCCCGCCCCTCATGCGATTGTGCCTGCCGGTTGCGCAGCACCGCACCGCTGCGGGCATCGCATTCGACCGCCTGCCGTGCACTGGAATTGCGGGCGGCCAACCGTATCATCACAACATCCGCGCCGACATGCGTAAACCGCAATGCCTCCGACGCGTTGTCGAGGGTGAGGTCCAGTCCGGGCTCGACCTTGAACGGCGGATCGGAACGCGCCCGGGCCCTGCCCTCTTCCGAGGCAAGCCAGTGGCGTTGCACGACAAGGTCGTCGGCGACCAGAAAACGCACTCGCGTCGTCCCATCGCCGAAATCGACCGTTTGCGCGCCACCATCGCCCCGGGCCTTCCGCACCTGCGATTCCGCCGCGCTGAGCATCACCAGCGACAGATGCACCCGCCCATCGTCGAGCATCACCAGAGATTGCAGCACCCAGTCTGTATAGCCGCCGGGAAGTTCAGCGGGGTGATGCGCCATCCGCTCCAGCCTCTCCTTCAACCACGCCCTGACAAAGCCGATCTCGGCAACCAGCGGCCAGAGGATTTCGGCCAGACCTTGCGGGCCTGCCTTCGGGTTGTCGCGCGAAACCGCGTCTAGCCAGGCCTGAGGTCGCATCAGCTGAGAACCGGCCAGGCTCAACCGCCGCTCTCGTAGACCATGATCACCGCGATGATCCAAAGGTCATCGGTCACGCCCAGCACCGGGCCATCGCTCAGCCGCGCGCCATGCAGCGCAACAGGCTGCGCAAAGCCAGGGAGGTCCGAAATATGGATGACGGG
Source organism: Hydrogenophaga intermedia (assembly GCA_943370475.1). GTDB lineage: Bacteria > Pseudomonadota > Alphaproteobacteria > Sphingomonadales > Sphingomonadaceae > Blastomonas. The sequence goes on along the minus strand of CALRRI020000001.1, from coordinate 34,009 downwards.
GGGCTTGCACTCTGCGGCCATGAACAGCTTCCTTTGTGGGGCGGGTTGACGAACAGGCGGCAGCGTGCAGAGTTCGGCAGGCATTTTCCAATTATCGTCCGTTAATCGGGCCGACCAGGAATCGAACCAACCTCGATGACCGACACAATCCCCGCCCCCGCAGGCAAGCGCGGTTCCTTCAACCCACAGCTTTTCGATGGCATCATCTCGTCACTCGGCCATGGCGGTCATCTGGGCATGCAGTTCCGCGCCTATGGCGACAACTGGGTCGAGCTCGAACTGCCTTATGCCGAGGCGCTGATCGGCGATGTCGAAACCGGCGTGATCGCCTCAGGCCCGATCATCAGCCTGATGGACAGCGCCACCAGCCTGTCAGTCTGGACCTTCATCGGCGAGTTCCGCCCGCAGGTGACGCTGGACCTGCGCGTGGATTACATGCGCCCGGCCACCCCCGGGAAGGCCGTGATCGGACGCGGCGAATGCTACAAGGTCACCCGATCGATGGCGTTCGTGCGTGGCATCGCGCATGATGGCGACCCTGACGATCCGGTGGCGCATGTTGCGGGTACCTTCATCCGTATCGAAAACTTTCTGGGCTGAACCATGAACGCTGACGCCATCATTTCGACCGTGCGCGGCTTCATGCCGCCGTTTGCCACCTCGATGGGCATGACTGTCGATCATCTGCACGAAGGCCTGCCGGTGATCGCCTTCGACTATGGCCCGCAGGTCATGGGCCGTCCGGGCTTTCTGCACGGGGGCGCGATGAGTGGGCTGCTCGAGATCGCGGCGGTTGCGGCGCTGCGCGTGACCCTGGGCAGCGACGAAGGTGCCGTGAAGATCAAGCCGGTCAACATCACCATCAACTTCATGCGCGGCGGTCGCGAGGCGCGGACCTATGCGCTGGGCGAAGTGACCCGCATCGGACGGCGAGTCGCCAATGTCGAGGCCAAGGCCTGGCAGGACGATGCCAGCAAGCCCATCGCCACGGTGTTCATGAACTTCCTGCTCACCCAGCCCAGCTGAGCCGCACCGTTACGCCCTCGGGCGAGATTTCGTCATCATATGCCGCAACACGCATCGCCGCATCCGCGCGCGCCCGCGACAGGATCGCGAGCGGCATATCGGCAGGGTGGAGCACGAGGTCGGCGCTTCCCAGCAACCGCACCTGACGCAGGGTCAGGTCTTCGGGATCGGCGGAATGCAACGTGATGTCATAAAGGCCTGCCGCAGTGCCCTCGCCGCCGCTGTCGATCCATCGGCCAACCGCATCGCCGTTGTGTTCCGTCAACGGATCAAGTGCACCGCCTGAACTCAACGCCGCATCGATCGCCCGGCGACGCTCGGCCCCGCCGGGCCAGCGATCGCGGATCGGCCCGCGCGCGGCATCAAGCGTTTGAGCCAGCGATCCCAAGCCCGCCGGCAGCATGCCCTCCAGCCGTTGGCGCAGCGCCTTGGCAAGACCCGCCGAGGCGCCTCCGGTGCCAATGGCGATCAGCACGGGATCGCGGTCGATGATCGCAGGCGTGGTGAAATCGCACAGGGCAGGCCGGTCTACCGCGTTGACCAGCATGCCGCGCGCCTTGAGCCGCTCGACGGCAGCAACCGCCTCGCCTTCGTCCTCCAATGCCACGATGGCGATGCGTGCGTGGACGTCATCCTCGCTGACGCAGATGCCGCCTGCCCGTTCGATCAACCGCCGCTTCGCATCCGCCATCTCGCCGGAGCCGATCAGCATGACCGGCCTGCCGCGCAGGTTGAGGAAGATCGGTAGCTGGTTCACAGCCAGTCGGGCACCTGCTCTGCCGCCATGATCTCTGCGGGGCTGATGCGGTTGGCGACGACAGCAAAGCGGTCACCATCGACTAGCACCTCGGCGACAATGCCGCGGCTGTTGTAGCTGCTCGCCATCGTCGCGCCATAAGCGCCTGCCGTGCGGAAGATCGCGAGATCTCCGGCGGCGACGGTGTCGATATCGCGGCCCATGGCAAAGGTATCGCTGCTCTCGCAGATCGGTCCGACGATGTTTGCGTCCATCCGCGTGCCATCGGGTACAACGGCATCAAAATCATGCCAGGCATCGTACAGCGCAGGCCGGGCCAGATCGTTCATCGCGGCATCGACGACCACGAAAGGATGCTGGATCCCTGGCTTGACGCGGATCACCCGGGTCAGCAGCACGCCGGCATTGCCGACGATCACGCGGCCCGGCTCGAACTGGATCACCGCATCCCAATCGCGCGTAATCCGTGCGACCAGCGCGCCATAGTCGGCAGGCGACGGCGGGTTGCTGTCCGCCTGATAGGGCACGCCCAAGCCACCGCCCAGATCGACATGGCTGATCGCATGGCCCGCGCTGCGCAGATGCGTCACCAGTTCACCGATCTTGCCGAACGCCGCCTCGAGCGGATCGAGGCTGAGCAACTGGCTGCCGATGTGGACGGCCACACCGCGCAGTGCGATGCCCGGAAGCTCGGACAGACGCTGATAGATGCCGGGGCCAACATGCAGGCCAACGCCGAACTTGTTGTCCGCCTTGCCGGTCGAGATCTTGGCGTGCGTGCCCGCATCGACATCGGGGTTGATGCGCAAGCTTGCCGAAGCGGTGAGGCCCATCGCGTTCGCCACCTCGGCGAGCATTCGGCCCTCTTCTTCGGATTCGATGTTGAACTGGCCGACACCCCTGGTCAGCGCCTGGCGCATTTCGCTGTCGGTCTTGCCAACGCCCGAGAACACGATGTCCTGTGCGGCGATGCCCGCAGCAAGCGCGCGCTCCATTTCGCCGGCGGAGACGACATCGGCCCCATAGCCGCGACCGGCGAGAACCTTCAGCACCGCCAGATTCGGGTTGGACTTGACCGCGAACGCCAGATGCTTGCGCTCGACACCCACCAGCCCCTCGCGGAACACATCGGCATGGCGTTCCAGCGTTGCGCGCGAGTACACGTAAACGGGTGTACCGACGTCTTCGGCGATGCGGGCGAGCGGCACCTGTTCGGCAAACAGCTGCCCGTCGACGAGCGAAAAATGGTCCATTGCGGCGATAAACCCTGGTTATTCGGGAGGAAGGTCGAAGGGATCGTCAGCACGCGCCTCGGATTTGCGGCGCAGCTCGACGTTGCGTTCGGGGCGTGGCTGGGTGCTGGGCTCGAGCAGCTGGTCCGGTGCTGCGGCTCCGGTGCTGCCATAAGCCGACGGGACCGGCTGCATGCCTTCGACTGCGGTCAGCTTCTGGCGGCTGCCGCAAGCAGGCAGCAGCATCAGCGCGGCTGCGGCTCCGGCAAACAGCATGATAGGCGGACGCACCATGGTCATTCTCCTGCCAGCGCGGCACGGGCGCGGGCCACCTGCAGCCTTACCTGATCGGGGGCGGTGCCGCCATAGCTGTTGCGGCTGGCGACCGATGCATCGACTGACAGAGCGGGGTAGACCGCATCGGTGATCCGGGGATCGATCGCCTGCAGATCGGCAATCGGCAGAGTATCGAGTGCCACGCCCCTGCCCTCGGCCAGCTTGACCACAGCGCCGGTGATGTGATGCGCCTCGCGGAAGGGAATCCCCGCCTGTCGTACCAGCCAGTCGGCCAGGTCGGTCGCAGTGGCAAAGCCGCGCTCGGTGGCCTTGCGCATCGCATCGGTCACAAAACTCGTCTCGGAAACCATGCCGGTCATCGCGGCGAGGCTGAGCATCAGCAGGCCTTCGCATTCGAACACCGGCGGCTTGTCGTCCTGCATGTCCTTGGAATAGGCGAGCGGCAGGCCCTTCATCGTGATCATCAGCGCGGTCTGGCAGCCGATGATCCGCCCCGCATGACCGCGCACCAGCTCGGCGGCGTCGGGATTGCGCTTCTGCGGCATGATCGATGATCCGGTCGAGAAGCTGTCGGGCAGCTTGACGAAGCCATAGGGCTGGCTCGCCCAGATGATGAACTCCTCGGCCAGGCGCGACAGGTGCAGCGCGCACTGCGCGGCGGCGTTGAGGTAATCGAGCGCAAAATCGCGATCCGACACTGCGTCGAGCGAGTTGGCGGTGGGCCGGTCAAAGCCCAGCGCTCCTGCCGTCATCTCGCGGTCGATCGGGAAGCCAGTGCCGGCTAGCGCGGCCGAGCCCAACGGACACTGGTTCATCCGGACGCGGGCGCTGGCAAAGCGGTCGCGATCGCGCGCGAACATCTCGTAATAGGCCAGCAAATGGTGGCCCAATGTCACCGGCTGAGCGATCTGCAGATGGGTAAAGCCGGGCATGATCGCATCGGCATGCTCGTCTGCCCGTGCAACCAAAGCGGTCTGCAACGCCTTCAGCGCAGCGTCGGCGGCATCGCAGGCATCGCGCACCCATAAGCGGAAGTCGGTGGCGACCTGATCGTTGCGCGACCGGGCGGTGTGCAGCCGTCCGGCGGCCGGGCCGATCAGTTCTGCCAGCCGCGCCTCGACATGCATATGGATGTCCTCGAGCGACCAGTCTTCGGTCACCCCGTTGTCAGCATATTCCTGCGCGATCTGCTGGAGCCCATTGGTGATCGCTTCTGCGTCGGCTGCGGGGATGATCCCCTGCGCACCGAGCATCGCTACATGTGCCAGCGATCCATCGATGTCCTGCCGCCACAGCGCCTTGTCGAACGGGATGGAAGCATTTATGGCCCGCATCACGTCGGATGGCCCGGCGGCAAAGCGTCCGCCCCACATGCTGTTGGAGTTGTTTCCCATGCCTATCGCCCATCTTTCCAGCAGACGCCTCTGGCCGGTGGTGGCCCTGGCCGCGCTGGCAACTGGCGCGTGCGATAGGCAATCGCCTGCCGGTGAGCAACCCGCCGGGACCGAAAAAACTGCAGAAAAGCAGGGGCCGCAGGTAGCGCTCTCGGGCACGCTCGATATCTCGCAGCGCGGCAAGGCCGCGCCCGATGTGACTTTTGCCGATCCCGATGGCAAGACCACCAGCCTTGCCGCGTTCAAGGGCAAGCCGGTGCTGGTCAACCTGTGGGCGACCTGGTGCGGTCCGTGCGTCGTCGAAATGCCGACGCTCGACGCGCTGGCGGCGCGCGAAAAGGACCGGCTGGTGGTGCTGACGGTGTCGCAGGACATGCAGAATCTCGACCAGATCAAGCCGTTCTTCGATCAGAAGGGCTTCAAGACCATCCAGCCGTTTACCGACAAGGAAAACAACCTGGGCTTCAGCTACATGACCGGCGTGATGCCGACCACGGTGCTCTATGATGCGCAGGGCAAGGAAGTGTGGCGGATGATCGGCGGGATGGACTGGAATGGCAGCCGCGCCTCTGCGCTGATGGAAGAGACGCTCGCCAAGGGCTGAGCCGCGGCTACATCAGGATCGGTGCGATCACCCGGCAGGGTTTGCGTGCTGTCTCTTTCTTGATCCGCGGCGGAGTCGCCACAATCCGGCGTTTTCCGACGCATTCGACCGTCGCCGTGGAGCCGCGCTCGGCCATCGCCAGCAACATCGGCGTGCTTGGCACAGTGCTCGCAAGGATCACGGCAAGGATAAGATAGCTCGGCATGCGCGAGGTGATGAATTTACATCCCTGTCCAGTAGCTGAACAAAACCTGTCAGCTCGGATTTTCGATTCATCCTGTGGGAAGTTCGCAACACCGCAAAGGGGCGCCGGGATCATGGTGGGCGATGACAGGCTCGAACTGCCGACCCTCTCGGTGTAAACGAGATGCTCTACCAACTGAGCTAATCGCCCATGATCGCTTGAGGAGTGCGCCCCTGCCATTTTTGCGCAGACAGCGCAAGAGGGTGGTTGTTCGGCTTGGCGCTTTCCAATCGGCTGCGCCGTCGCTATCGGCGCTGGGAACACATTCGATCGCCACCCATGGAGAATCATCTTATGCGCCCATCAGGCCGCGCCCCCGACGAAATGCGCACCATCCAGATCGAAACCGGCTTTACCAAGCATGCCGAGGGCAGCTGCCTGATCAGCTTTGGCGATACCCGCGTGCTGGTGACCGCGAGCATCGAGGAGCGCTTGCCGCCGTGGCTCAAGGGCAAGGGTGAAGGCTGGGTGACGGCAGAATATTCGATGCTGCCCCGCGCCACGCACACGCGCGGCCAGCGCGAAGCCGCCAAGGGCAAGCAGTCGGGCCGCACGCAGGAAATCCAGCGGCTGATCGGCCGTTCGCTGCGCGCGGTCGTTGACCTCAAGAAGCTGGGCGAACGCCAGATCACCATCGATTGTGACGTCATCCAGGCCGACGGCGGCACGCGCACCGCCTCGATCTCGGGCGCATGGGTCGCCCTGCGGCTCGCCGTCAACGGGCTGATGGCACAGGGTCTGATCAAGGAAGACCCGATCACCGCCAAGGTCGCAGCGATCAGCTGCGGCATCCATCAGGGCACGCCGGTGCTCGACCTCGACTATATCGAGGATTCGAACGCCGATGCCGACGCCAATTTCGTGCTGATCGAGGGCGGCAACATCGCCGAGGCGCAGGCCACCGCCGAGGGCGCGCCTTATGACGAAGAAGCGCTGCTGCGGCTGCTACGGCTGGCACGCATGGGCTGCGCGCAGATCTTCGAGGCTCAGGACCGCGCGGTATCCTGACGCCATGACCGACCGCAAGCTCGAACCCGGCAGGCTGGTGATCGCCAGCCACAACCAGGGCAAGGTGCGCGAGATTCGCGCGCTGCTGGAGCCTTTTGGCATCGAACCTGTATCCGCCGGGGACCTCGGTCTGCCCGAGCCGGAAGAGACCGGCACCAGCTTTGCCGAAAATGCGCTGCTCAAGGCGCATGCTTCGGCACAGGCTGCGGGCTGCGTGGCGCTAGCCGATGACAGCGGGTTGTGCGTGGCCGCTCTGGGTGGCGCACCCGGGGTCTACACCGCCGACTGGGCCGAACGGCAATGGTTCGAAGGCGAGCCGGGGCGCGACTGGTATATGGCGATGGGCAAGGTCGAGGGTCGGCTCGCCGAACTCGGCCCTAAGGCTGACCGCAGCGCCTATTTCGTCTGCACCCTCGCGCTTGCCTGGCCCGACGGGCACGCAGAGGTATTCGAGGGGCGCGTCAACGGATCGCTCACCTGGCCGCCGCGCGGACTGATGGGCTTCGGCTATGATCCGGTGTTCGTGGCACAAGGTTTCGATCAGACCTTTGCCGAGCTGGACCCGGCGCACAAGCACAGCATCAGCCACCGCGCCGATGCCTTTGCCAAGCTGGTCAAGGCGTGCTTTTGAGCAATACCGAGACCCTCTCCCCTCCCAGTAACGGGAACGGCGAATCACTGGCACTCTATATCCACTGGCCGTTCTGCGTCTCCAAATGCCCGTATTGCGATTTCAACAGCCATGTCCGTGAAGGCGTGGATGTTGCGCAATGGCAGGCTGCACTGCTCGCGGATATGGCGCATGAGGCAGCGCTGCTGCCGGGACGCACGCTCGGATCGATCTTCTTCGGCGGCGGCACGCCATCATTGATGCCGCCCGCGCTGGTCGAGACGCTGATCGCCCAGGCACGGCAACATTGGCGCTTTGCAGACGATATCGAGATCACGCTGGAGGCGAACCCCTCTTCGATCGAGGCAGCGCGATTCTCCGATCTGGCGCAGGCCGGAGTCAACCGGGTGTCGCTGGGGCTGCAGGCGCTGGACGACGCCACGCTCGGTTTTCTGGGACGCGCGCATTCGGTCGACGAATCGCTTCGCGCGCTCGACACCGCGCAACAGCATTTTGACCGCGTTTCGTTTGATCTGATCTACGCCCGCCCCGGTCAGACGACCGAGCAATGGGATGCCGAACTGCGCCAAGCCTTGGGCTTCGGGACCGGTCATCTGTCGCTCTACCAGCTGACCATCGAGCCCGGCACGCGTTTCGAGACGCTCGTGCGGCGCGGGGACCTGGTGCCCGCTGACGACGACCATTGCGCCGACCTGTTCGACCTCACCCGCGCTGTTACGTCAGCCGCGGGAATGCCCGCTTACGAGATCAGCAACCACGCCCGCCTGGGCGAGCAAAGCCGCCATAACCTGACGTACTGGCGCTATGGCGACTATGCCGGCATCGGCCCCGGCGCGCATGGGCGGCGCGGTACCCTTGCGACCGAACGCCATCGCAAGCCCGAGAATTATCTCTCGGCCATCGCGCGCAACGGCCATGGCCTGTCGGTTGAACGCCCGCTCGATGCCGAGACACAAGCGACCGAAGCGCTGCTGATGGGGCTGCGGCTGGCAGAGGGTGTCGATCTGGCCCGCATCGCCGCACAATCGGGCATCGCCTCGACCAGACTGATCGACGCCAAGGCGGTGGACCGTCTGGCGGACCTCGGCCTGGTCGAACGTAGCGGCATGCACATCACCGTCACCGAGCAGGGCATGCCCCTTCTCGACGCCATCCTCGCAGAGGTCGTCGCGATTGAGCCGGAGACACCGGTCTGATAGCCTCTGCTCATGAGTGACCCGTTGCCTGCACACCGGCTGATCGAGCGATGGCGAGGGCATCTGGCGGACAATCGCCGCCGCTCGCTGCATACGGTCCGCGCTTATGTCGCAACCGCCGAGAGGCTGAGCGCATTCCTGGCGGAGCACTGGGGCGAACCCGCGCATTCCGAACGAATGGCATCGGCGTCGCAGGCCGATCTGCGCGCCTATCTGGCGTCAAGGCGCGGTGATGGCCTCGCCAACCGCAGCGCCGCTCGCGAATTGTCCGCGATGCGCGCCTTCCTCGCGTTTGCAGCCGAACAGCATGAAGGCGCTGCCGTGCCGCCGCGCATGAAGGGTCCCAGGACCAAGCGCAGCCTGCCGCGCCCGATTGCACCCGATGACATCATGGCGCTGGGCGATACGATGGCGTCGCGCGATGCTCCCGCCTGGGTTCAGGCGCGCGACTGGGCGGTCCTGCTACTGCTTTATGGCGCGGGCTTGCGGATCAGCGAAGCGACGGGACTGACCGCCAATGTGCTGCCGCTGGGCGAAAGCTTGCGGATCATCGGCAAGGGCGGCAAGCCGCGCGTCGTGCCGGTTCTGCCGCAGTTGCAACAGGCGATGGCGCATTACGCAGAGCTTGTCCCCTTTGCGCTGGGGCCAGAAGAGCCGCTGTTCCGGGGAACGCGTGGTGGGCCGCTTTCGCCTGCGCTGGTCCGCCGCGCGATGATGAATGCGCGCCGCCTCTTGGGCCTGTCCGAAGACGCGACGCCGCATGCGCTGCGCCACAGCTTTGCCACGCACCTGCTAGCAGGCGGCGCGGACCTACGCTCGCTGCAGGAACTGCTGGGCCATGCCAGCCTGTCCTCGACGCAGATTTACACCCAGGTCGATGCAGCGCAGCTTCTCGACGTTTACGAGAACGCCCATCCGCGCGCCTGAGCCGCCGCGTTATTCGGCAGGCTGCTTGCCCCCTTCGGGCCGCCAGAAGATCACGCGCACGACATAGACCAGGACGATGATCCCGATGACCGCCATCGACGCGGGGCCGGTGTATTTGTCGATTTCGTCAAAACGCGCGCCGAGCTGAAAGCCGATCCCGGCGAACACCACGTTCCACACGCCCGCTCCGGCAAAGGTCCAGATCAGGAACCGGGTCCGGCTCATCTCGAAGATGCCGGCAGGCAGCGAAATCAGCGTGCGCACCGTCGGCACCATGCGCGCAAAGAACATCGTTGCGCCGCCATAGCGCTGGAACAGCATCGTGAAGCGGTCGATCTCGCGCCGGTCGAGCGTGAACCAGCGACCCCAGCGCGCAACGAAATGGTCGAGCCGCTTAAGCCCAAAGGCGCGGCCGATGGCATACCAGAAATAGTTGCCACCAACCGACCCGATGGTCCCTGCAATGATCACCAACCACAGGTTCATGTTGCCCTTGCCAGCCTCGATACCTGCAAGCCCCATGATCACTTCTGACGGGATCGGCGGGAACACGTTTTCCAGCGCCATCAGAAAGGCGACGCCCCAATATCCGCCTCGTGCCACCAGATCGATGATGAAATCGCTCATGCCGCGTCCTCCAGGCGCGCTTCAATAGCGTCCCAGATCATCGCCGCAACGTCGCTGTTGTTGAATGCGCTGATCGCCACGATGCCCGTCGGCGAGGTCACGTTGATCTCGGTCAGCCACTTGCCGCCGATGACGTCGATGCCAACGAACAGCAGCCCGCGCGCCTTCAGCTCAGGCCTCATCGCGTCGCAGATCTCCTGCTCGCGCGCGGTCAACGTCGCCGATTCGGCATAGCCACCGACGGCGAGGTTGGATCGGAACTCGCCTTCGCCCGGCTTGCGGTTGATCGCGCCTGCCACCTTTCCGTCGACCAGCACGATGCGCTTGTCGCCTTGCGCAACCTCGGGGAGGAACGGCTGCACCATGAACGGCTCGCGCCAGATCTGGCCGAACAGCTCGACCAGTGCCGACAGGTTCGCGCCATCCTCGCCGACCAGGAATACTGCCTTGCCGCCATTTCCATGCAGCGGCTTGACCACGATCGCACCGTGCTGCGCCTGGAAACGCTTCACTTCGTCGAGCGAGCGGGTGACCAAGGTCGGCGGCATGAAGCGTTCGAAATCGAGCACATAGACCTTTTCGGGCGCGTTGCGCACCGATGCGGGGTCATTGACCACCAATGTCCGGCCCTTGAGCCGCTCGAGGATATGCGTCGCGGTGATATAGCCGACATCGAACGGCGGGTCCTGCCGCATCAGCACGACATCGACATCCTCTCCGAGATCAAGCCGAACCGAGTTGCCGAAGGTGAAGTGATCGCCCGGCACGTTGCGCACCGTAACCGGGTGGGCATGGCAGGTCACCTGCCCTGCCTCATAGGTCAGCGTCTCGACGTCATAATGATAGAGGGTATAGCCTCGCGCCTGCGCCGCGAGCATCAGGGCAAAGCTGCTGTCGCCCTTGATGTTGATGCCGGGCATCGGGTCCATTTGCACCGCGATCTTCATGGGGATAGCCTTTGTGTGAAGCAGAAACAGGGGGCAGCAGCGATCAGTCACCCTGCCAGACGTGCGTCAAATGGCGTGGCAAACGTCCTGGCGCAAGCAGGATCACGTCGATGCGTGCATCCTGTCCAGATCTGACGAAACGCGGCATCAGGGCTTCGGTTGCAGCAGCCACCCTTCGCAGCCGGTGGTGATCGATGGCATCATCGAGTTCCGCCGCGCTCGCGCGTTGCTTGACCTCGACGAACGCCACCATCTTTCCGCGCCGCGCCACGAGGTCGACCTCGCCAAAGGGCGTGCGCACCCGGCTTCCCAGGATGCGCCAGCCCTTCATCCGCAGCCACCATGCTGCCAATCGTTCCGCGCGCCGCCCTGCCTCCTCGGCCTGCTTGCGCCGCGGGTCAGCCATCGCGTTCGGCCATGATCTGCGCATAAAGTGCCTTGCGATCGAGGCCGAAGCGTTTCGCCACCTCGCCAGCCGCCTTGCCGGGAGGCAAGGTAGCCAGCGCTTCCGCCAGCGCGGCAGCCACGGCGTCCTCGTCGGTCTCGCCAGCCTCCTCGATCGGCGGACCCACGACGAGCACGATCTCGCCCTTGGGCGTGGCGTCCTCGTAAAGGGCAGCCAGCTCGGCAAGCGTGCCGGTGCGTGTTTCCTCGAACTTCTTGCTGATCTCGCGCACCACCGCCGCCTCGCGGTTGCCCAGCCCCGTCTGCAACGCCGCAAGGCACGCCGCGATCCGCTTGGCACTCTCGTAGAAGACGAGCGTCGCCGGTATCGCGGCCAGCGCGGCGATCTCGCGATCGCGCGCGCCTGCCTTGTTCGGCAGAAAGCCGTGGAAGTAAAATCTGTCCGTCGGCAGGCCCGCCAGGGTCAACGCGACGATCACCGCAGACGGTCCGGGGATCGAGTGGATCGTGACGCCGGCATCGCGCGCCTCGCGCACCAACTTATAGCCGGGGTCCGAGATCAGCGGCGTGCCTGCATCGCTGACCAGCGCCACCGGCCCTTGCAAGGCCGCAGAAATCAGCCGTTCGCGGTCGGCGGGTCGGGCATGGTCGTCATAACGGACGAGCGGCCGCTTGAAGCCCAGATGGTGCAACAGGCCGCCCGTCACGCGGCTGTCCTCGCAGGCGATCAGGTCAGCCTGTTCCAGCACCTGCCGGGCGCGGGCAGACAGATCACCAAGGTTGCCGATTGGTGTCGCAACGATATACAGGCCGGGTTCGGGATCATGATTCACGCGGATGTTCATGGACCGGCAGGGCGGGAGCGACAAGCTGTGAAACACCTCTACCGAAAATGGCAAGCCATCCTCATGCTGGTGCTCGGCACCATGTTCCTGGCTGCGTGCCAGACGATGGTTCCCAAGACCGCACCACCCTCCACCCCGACCCAGCAGCCCGACCGGCCCGATACCCGCCCCGATGACGGCGCGATCACCGGCGTTCTGCCCAGCGACGAAACCCGCCACCGCATCGCCCTGCTGCTGCCGCTGTCTGGCAAGGATGCCGCCGTCGGCCAGTCGATCGCCAATGCAACGACGCTGGCCTTGATGGACACCAAGGCCAGCAACATCCGCATCACCAGCTATGACACTGCGCGTGGCGCGCAGGCCGCAGCCCAGCGCGCGATCGCCGATGGCAACCGCCTGATCCTCGGCCCGCTGTTCGGCGATGATGTCGTCGCCATCGCCGCTGCCGCCAATGCGGCGCGCGTGCCGATCATCAGCTATTCGAACGATGTCGGCATTGCCGGCAACAATGTCTTCGTGATGGGCTATGTGCCCGCGCAGTCGGTCGACCGCGTGGTCCGCCATGCCCGTGCGCAGGGCATCACCCGCTTCGCCGCGCTGGTTCCCGCCGGCACTTATGGCCAGCGCGCATCGTCCGCGATGCTCGCTTCGGTCAAGGCGGCAGGCGGCACCGTGGTCTCGATGCAGAGCTATGGCGCAGGCAACACTGCGATCACCGCTGCGCTCAAGAAGATGCAGGGCGACAGCGCCTATGAGGCGATCCTGATCGCCGACAGCGGTGCAGCCGCGGTGCGCATCGTGCCGCTGATCCGTGCCAATGGCGGCACCGATGCGCGCATCCTGGGCACCGAATTGTGGAACACCGAACGCACCCTGCCCGCCTCGCCTGCGATGCGCGGCGCGTGGTTCGCCAGCGTCTCGGATGGCCTCTACCGCCAATATGCCGCGAAATACCGCGCGCAGTTCGGCAGCGATCCGTTCCGCCTGTCGACGCTCGGCTATGACAGCGTCCTGCTCACCACCCGCATCGCGCGCGACTGGAAGCCCGGCACCCCGTTCCCGATGGACCGCCTGCGCGATGCCGGCGGCTTCATCGGCCTCGACGGTGCATTCCGATTTGGCCGCACGGGCGTGGCCGAACGCCTGCTCGAAGTGCAGCAGGTCGGAACGGGAACGCTGACGGTAGCGTCGCCGGCTCCGAAGAGCTTTGCGGATTGAGCCGGGCGGGACCGCCCGCTCCGCAAACTCAAAAATTAAAAAACCGGCGCTGCGGTTCGTCGCAGCGCCGGTTTTTTTGTGCCCGTCTAAGGAAAGCGCAAAGATCAGCCGATCGACTGACCCGTCTTCGCCCAATCGGCCATGAAGCCTTCGATGCCCTTGTCGGTCAGCACGTGCTTGAACAGGCTGCGGATGACCGACGGCGGCATGGTGGCGACGTCGGCGCCGATGCGCGCGGATTCGAGCACGTGGATCGGGTGGCGGACCGAGGCGACGAGGATTTCGGTCTCGAACGCATAGTTGTCGTAGATCAGGCGGATGTCTTCGATCAGCGCCATGCCGTCGAAGCCATTGTCGTCATGCCGGCCCACGAAGGGCGAGATGAAGGTCGCGCCGGCCTTGGCGGCGAGCAGCGCCTGGTTGGCCGAGAAGCACAGAGTCACGTTGACCATCGTGCCATCGTCGGTCAACTTCTTGCAGGTCTTGAGGCCGTCCATCGTCAGCGGCACCTTGATCGCGACATTGTCGGCGATCTTGCGCAGGATCTCGGCCTCTTTCATCATCGTTGCGTGGTCGAGCGCGACGACTTCCGCCGAGACCGGGCCTTCGACCAGGGCGCAGATCTCCCTGGTCACTTCCAGGAAATCGCGGCCCGACTTGGCGATCAGCGACGGATTGGTGGTGACGCCATCGAGCAGACCGGTCGCGGCCAGATCGGCGATGTCAGCGGTGTCGGCGGTGTCTACGAAGAATTTCATCGGCTGGGCTCCTGCGCTGGGGGGCGATTCTTGGAGCCGCCTATAGCGGCTGGGTGCGCTCGCGTTAACGGAAATCGGGTAAGAATCTCCCCTCCCGTTTACGGCAGGGGTGGCCGCAGGCCGGGGTGGGCCTGCCCACCGATTGTGCGCCCGGCCCACCCCGGTTCGGCAAGCCAAACCTGCCCCTCCCGCAAGCGGGAGGGGAGATAGAGATCATCCCTCGGTCTTGGCGGCCTTTTTCGCTGGAGCCTTTTTCGCCGCAGGTTTCTTGGCAGGAGCCTTTTTCGCGGCGGGCTTTTTCTCTGCCGCCTTTTTGGGCGCAGCCTTCTTGGCCGGCGCCTTCTTGCCCTTCTTCGCTGGGGCCTTGGCGGCGCGCTCGGCGATCAGCAGCAGCGCGGCGTCCAGGGTCAGTTCGTCCTTGTTCACATCCTTGGGGATGGTTGCATTGACGCTGCCATCGGTGACATAGGCGCCATAACGGCCATCCATGATCTTGACGTCGGTGTCGGTCGCCGGGTTCTTGCCCAGAACCTTGAGCGGTTCGGGCGCAGCGCGGCTGGAGCGGCCCGGATTGGCAAGCGCCTCGGCGAGCTTGACCACAGCGGCGTTCATGCCGGTCTCGAACACCTCCATCGTGCCCGACAATTTGGCGTATTTGCCATTGTGCGACAGATACGGACCATAGCGGCCAATGCTCGCGGTGATCTTCTGACCGGTCTCGGGATGCTCGCCGATCTCGCGCGGCAGCGACAGCAACTTGAGCGCCCATTCGAGCCCGAAATCCTCGCCCGGAACGTCCTTGGGGATCGACGAACGCTTGGCTTCCTTGCCCTCGCCCAGCTGGACATAGGGGCCGAAACGACCGCTGCGCTTGGTGACGGGCTCTCCGGTCACCGGATCATTGCCCAGCTCCTCGGGTCCGCTGTCGCCGCCATCGGCTTCACCGCCGCCCTGCGCAAAGCGCCGCGTGTATTTGCACTCGGGATAGTTCGAGCAGGCGACGAACGCTCCGAACTTGCCACCGCGCAAGGCCAGACGCCCCTCGCCGCACTTCGGGCAGAGCCGCGGATCGCCGCCATCCGCCTTGGTCGGGAACAGGTATGGCTCGAGGAAGATGTCAAGCTCGGCGGTGATTTCCGACGGCTTCTGCTCCATCACCTCGGCGGTCTTGGGCTTGAAATCGCGCCAGAAGGCTTCGAGCACCGCGCGCCAGTCGGCGCGGCCACCGCTGACATCATCGAGCTCTTCTTCGAGCCCGGCAGTGAAGTCATAGGCGACATAGCGTTCGAAGAAGCGTTCGAGAAATCCTGTGAGCAATCGCCCCGATTCCTCTGCGAAGAAACGGTTCTTCTCGACCTTCACATAAGAGCGGTCCTTGAGCACCTGGATGATTGAGGCATAGGTCGAGGGACGGCCGATGCCGAGTTCCTCGAGCCGCTTGACCAGGGACGCTTCGGAAAAGCGCGGCGGTGGCTGGGTGAAATGCTGCACCGCATCGACCGACTTCTTCGCCGGGCTGTCGCCCTTCGACATGATCGGCAGCAGGCCGCCATCTTCGCTGTCGGGGTCATCCAGCCCCTCTTCGTACAGCGCGAGGAAGCCCGGGAACTTGACCACCTGGCCATTGGCGCGCAGCGCGGTGCGTCCGGTGCCATCGACCAGTTCGACCACGGTGCGTTCCAGCAGCGCGGTCGCCATCTGGCTGGCCAGAGCCCGCTTGAAGACAAGGTCGTAAAGACGCGCGTGATCGCCCGACCCTGCCTTGTCGCGCGAGAAATCGGTGGGGCGGATCGCCTCGTGCGCTTCCTGTGCGTTCTTGGCCTTGGTCTGATACTGGCGCGGCGTTTCGGGCAGGTAATGGCCCGAATAGCGATCGGCAATCGCCTTGCGCGCCTCCTGGATCGCGCCGGGATCCATCTGAACCCCGTCGGTCCGCATATAAGTGATCGCGCCGTCCTCGTAGAGCGACTGGGCGATCCGCATCGTGTGGCTGGCAGAGAAGCCGAGTTTGCGCGCGGCCTCCTGCTGCAGTGTCGAGGTGGTGAACGGCGGCGGAGGATTGCGCTTCAGCGGCTTGGTTTCAACCGTCTCGACGGTGAAATGCCCGGCTTCGACCTTGGCCTTGGCAGCCTCGGCCGCTCCGGCGTTGCCCAGCGAAAGCTTGTCGAGCTTTTCGCCTTCAAGCCGCACCAGACGCGCGGTGAAAGGCTGGCCGCCCTGCTCCATCTGCGCGGTGACCGACCAGTATTCCTGCGCGTTGAACGCCTCGATCTCGCGCTCGCGCTCGACGATCAGCCGCAGCGCCACCGACTGGACGCGGCCTGCCGATTTCGCACCCGGAAGCTTGCGCCACAATACGGGCGAGAGCGTGAAGCCGACCAGATAATCCAGCGCGCGGCGGGCGCGATAGGCATCGATCAGATCTGTATCGAGCTGGCGCGGCGCCGCCATCGCCTCAGTCACCGCCTTCTTGGTGATCGCGTTGAAGGTCACGCGCTCGACCTCCTTGGGCAGCACCTTGCGCTTGGTCAGCACTTCAAGCACGTGCCAGCTGATCGCCTCGCCCTCGCGGTCAGGGTCGGTCGCGAGGATCAGACGGTCGGCCTTCTTGGCCTCGTCGGTGATCGCCTTCAACTGCCGCGTCTTGTCGCCATAGGCTTCCCAGACCATGTCGAAATCATTGTCCGGATCGACCGAACCATCCTTCGGCGCGAGGTCGCGGATGTGACCGTACGATGCCAGCACCCGGTAGTCCGAGCCGAGGTATTTTTCGATGGTCTTGGCCTTGGCAGGCGACTCGACGATAACCAGTTGCATTAATTGGACTTTCTGAATGCTCTCGCGTGTGCGTATAGCTGGGGCCGGTTATCCGCATTCGTCAAGGGCGTCCATAGGCCTTAATCTGCGTCAGATCAGTGACACCCTTCCAGCCGCGTGCCGCTCGATTCTGCCGGCCAGTTCCAGGTCGAGCAGCATCATCTGCACCGCGCCGCTCTCCAGCCCGGATTGTCGCACCAGTTCATCGATACCGACAGGCGAAGGCCCGAGCAGGCTCAGCAACTCGCGCCGCGCGGCATCATCGGGTTCCTTGGTGGATCGTTCGGGCACATAGGATTGCGGCGGGGCCGCCACGCGGTGCGGCTGCGATCCGGCAAAGGGCGAGACCAGTTCGAGAATGTCGTTCACTCCCTGCACGAGGGTCGCGCCGCCGCGGATCAGCTCGTTGCAGCCGCGCGAGCGCGAATCGAGTGGGGATCCGGGAATGGCCATCACGTCGCGACCGGCCTCGGCCGCCAACCGCGCGGTGATCAGCGATCCCGATCGCGGCGCGGCTTCGACCACCAGGGTGCCGATCGCCATGCCGGCGATGATCCGGTTGCGATACGGGAAATGGCGCGCCAACGGTTCGGTGCCCGGAGGCTGCTCGGCCAGCACCAAAGCGCGTTCGCCCATATCGGCCTGCAATCTGGCGTTCTCCGGCGGGTAGCAGATATCGATCCCCGATGCGATCACGCCGACAGTGGGGGCAGGACCGCTGCCCGTGATCCGCAGAGCCCCTTCGTGCGCCGCGGTATCGATCCCGCGCGCCAGTCCCGACACGACCAGAAACCCCGCCTCGACCAGTTCCCCCGCCAGCTGGCGAGCGAGACGGCAGGCCGCGGCAGAGGCATTGCGTGCGCCGACCATCGCGATGGCAGGGCGATGCAGCAGATCGGTGTTGCCGCGCACCGTCACTACAGGGGGGGCGTTGTCGATATGGCTGAGCAATGCCGGGTATTCGCCATCATCAGCGAACAGATAGCGCGCGCCGACTCCGATCACCCGGCGCACCTCGGCTTCGACCTGGGCAAGCGAAGTAATTCTCAGTGAACGGCCGCCAGCCCGCTCGACCAGATCCGGCAATGCTTCCAGCGCACGGATCGCACTGCCGAAGCGCAAGGTGAGCTGGGCAAAGCTGATCGGGCCGATGCGTTCGCTGCGCAACAGCTGGATGCGGGCCAGATGCTCGGCATCAAGCACGGCGGCGCGCCGAGCGCGCGGTGGCTACGCGGCAGACTTGCCGATCTTGGGCTCGGTCCCCGCCATCAGTCGCTGGATGTTGCCGCGGTGCTTCCACAACACGAACCCCAATGTCACCACGAACACCCACAGCGCGAGCTCCATTCCGAACCACCATGCGGCCACCGGCATCGCCGCTGCTGCCGCCATGCCGCCCAGCGATGAAAAGCGCGAGACGAAGGCGACGGCCAGCCACACGACCGCGAAAACCACACCCAGCGGCCAGTAAAGCGCAATCGCGATGCCAAGCAAGGTCGCAACCCCCTTGCCGCCGTTGAACTTGAGCCAGATCGGATACAAATGCCCCAGGAACGCTCCGAGCCCGGCGATGGGGCCGCTCCCCGGGGCCACGGTTTCGGCTATCACGATAGCCACTGCACCCTTGCCGAGATCGAACAGAAGGGTCGCCGCCGCCAGGCCCTTGCGCCCGGTGCGCAGCACGTTGGTCGCGCCGATGTTGCCCGATCCGATGCTGCGCAGGTCGCCTGCGCCCGCCATCCGCGTCAGGATGATGCCAAAGGGGATCGACCCCAGCAGATAGCCCAGCAGCATCAGGCCGCCCAAAGTCGCAACAGCGATTCCGGCCAGATCGTTCATCATCGACACCCTCGATAGCAGCGCGACCATCAGCGCCGTTTGCGTGATAGGCAGCGCGGCGCATTTGGCAAGCATGGTTGATCGCTGGCTCCGCGATGCTAAGCGTGGGCCATGACGCAAAGCCTGCCGCTTCCTTCCGACATTGCCCCAGACGCGCCGCTGCTGTTCTTTGATTCCGGTGTCGGCGGGCTGACCGTGCTTGATGCCGCGCGCCGCAGCCTGCCCGATGCGCCGATCGTCTATGCCGCCGATTTTGCCGGACTGCCCTATGGTGAAAAGACCGAAGCCGAGATCGGTGCGCGCGTCCCTGCACTGCTTGGACGGCTGGTCGAACGCTACCGGCCCCGGCTGATCACGATCGCCTGCAACACCGCCTCGACCATTGCCTTGCCGCAAGTGCGCGCGGCGCTCGATCTCCCGGTGGTTGGGACAGTGCCCGCGATCAAGCCCGCCTCCGAACTGTCGGAAAACCGCGTGATCGGCGTGCTGGGAACCGAGGCGACGGTACGCCAGCCCTATGTCACCAACCTGGCTCGCGAGTTTGCGAGCGATGCCACGATCATCCGCTTCGGCGCGCCTGAACTGGTCCGCGCGGCCGAGATGAAGCTGCGCGGCGAGGTGCCTGATCCTGCGATCTTCGACCGTGCGGTGCACGGGCTCGTCAGCCAGCAGCGCGCGCTGCCGATCGACACCGTGGTGCTCGCGTGCACCCATTTCCCGCTGGTGCAGGACGAACTGGCCGCAGCCTTTGGTCGCCCCGTCCGCTTCGTTCACGGTGCCGAGGGCATTGCGCGCCGGATCGCCTATCTGACCCGCGGACAGACGTTCGCAGGCAACGGCTTGCGGTTTGTCGCGACAGGTCCTGCAGCGGGCATCACGCCCTATCGGCCTGCGCTGGAAGCACGCGGCTTCACAACGTTCGAGACGCTGTAAACGGAATATTGATCGAATTGTTCGATCATGACGATGCGCAATTTCGGTTGGCGGCGTGGGGCGCCCTCTTCTAGTTCGGCAGGCGGCCATACTGCGCTCCAACTGGGACATGACGGTCTGGGGTGGGACGATTTGTCCACCCTGAACCGGTCAATTGCGAGCCATTATCGCTGGAAATGCGGGATTTTGTTGCTATTACATCGCCAGCAAATGCGTGGGGCTAGGTCGCATTACCGCAGCGCAAAGCTTGGGTTATCACTCGTCAGGACTAAGGTGACCGCGTGAACTACGACCAGATTTTCGAAGCTGCGATTGACCGGTTGCATGCCGAGGGCCGCTACCGGGTTTTCATCGACATCCTGCGCAACAAGGGTGCCTATCCCAACGCACGCTGCTTTCATGGCCATAACGGACCCAAGCCGATCACCGTGTGGTGTTCGAACGATTATCTGGCGATGGGTCAGCACCCGCAGGTGATCGAGGCGATGGAAGAAGCGCTGCACAATGTCGGCGCCGGCTCTGGCGGCACGCGCAACATTGGCGGCAATACGCATTACCATGTCCAGCTCGAGGCCGAACTGGCCGATCTTCACGACAAGGACAGCGCGCTGCTGTTCACCTCGGGCTATGTCTCGAACGATGCCACGCTCTCGACGCTGGCGCGCATCCTGCCGGGCTGCATCATCTTCTCGGATGAACTGAACCACGCTTCGATGATCGCGGGCATCCGCAACTCGGGCTGCGAGAAGCGGGTGTTCCGTCACAATGATGTCGAGCATCTCGAAGAACTGCTCGCCGCCGAAGACCCCAGCGTGCCCAAGCTGATCGCCTTCGAAAGTGTATATTCGATGGACGGCGATGTCGCCCCGATCCACGCGATCTGCGATCTGGCCGACAAGTACAACGCGCTGACCTATCTCGACGAAGTGCACGCGGTCGGCATGTATGGCGCGCGCGGTGGCGGCATTTCGGAACGCGACCAGGCGGCCCATCGCCTCACCATCATCGAAGGCACTTTGGGCAAGGCATTCGGCGTGATGGGCGGCTATATCGCTGCCGATCAGCGGATCATCGACGTTATCCGCAGCTATGCCCCCGGCTTCATCTTCACCACCTCGCTGTCGCCGGTGCTGGTAGCCGGCGCGCTGGCCAGCGTCCGCCATCTCAAGCAGTCGAGCGAAGAGCGCGACGGCCAGCAGGCCGCTGCTGCGCGCCTCAAGACGATGTTTGCCGATGCTGGCCTTCCGGTCATGCTGTCGACTACGCACATCGTTCCGCTGATGGTTGGCGATCCCGTAAAGGCCAAGCGGATCAGCGATATGCTTCTGGCCGAATATGGCGTATATGTTCAGCCGATCAATTTCCCCACCGTGCCGCGCGGCACCGAACGGTTGCGCTTCACACCCGGCCCCTCGCACGACGAAGCCATGATGCGCGATCTGACGGCGGCATTGGTCGAAATCTGGCACAGGCTGGAGCTTCGCAAGGCAGCCTGACACCATGACACCGCAACGCTACAGCCTGGGTTCGATCATTCTCCACTGGCTGATAGCGGCAGCGCTTGTTTTCCAGATCGTTTTCGCTGAATCGCTCGAAGGACCGCGAGGCCCGGATCTGTTCGCGCGCTTCCAGCTGCACAAGTCGGTGGGCATCACCATCCTGCTGCTTAGCGTGCTGCGATTGGGCTGGCGTTTCGTTGCGCCGCGGCCGGCCCCGGTGGCTGGACCGCCCTGGGCGATGCTCCTCTCCAGCGCGGTGCATTTCGGCTTTTACGTTTTCATGATTGCTGCCCCAGTGACCGGCTGGATCATCGTCTCGACCTCCAAGATCAAGGTCGATACCTTGCTGTTCGGTGTCATTCCATGGCCGCACTTGCCGGTTCCGGCATGGATGGGCGAGCCTGCCGAGTTCCTGCACGAGACCATGCCGAACGTCGCGATCGCGCTGTTCGTGCTGCATGTGGTCGGCGCGCTGCGGCATCAGTATCTGCTGGGAACACCGATCCTGTCGCGCATGCTGCCCGGCGGCAAGGGCAAGGCCATAGGCGCGATGCTCCTGGCGGCGGCGATCATCCTCGGCAGTTTGGTCCTGGGCAAGGTCGCCGACCCCAAGGCCACGGCGGCGGCGCCTGCCAACGCAACGACACAGTCCGAACCGGCAGCCACACCGCCTGTGCCGGATGTACCGGCTGCCAAGACCGAAGCCGCTGCCACAGACGAATTGGCCGGTACTGATGAGGCAAAGGCTGAAGGCGAGACCACGGCCGAGCCCCGCCAATGGGCGGTGGCCAGTGGCGGCAATCTGGGTTTCACGGCGCGCTGGAACGGTGAGCCGGTCAATGGCAGCTTCAAGCGCTGGTCGGCGAATATCCTGTTCGATCCTGCAGCCCTCGACGCATCGACCATCGATGTCAACATTGACCTGGCCTCGGTCGATACCGGTGACAGCCAGCGCGACGGGACGCTCACCGACAGCGATTTCTTCGACACCGCCCGCTTTGCCAAGGCCACCTATCGCGCCACGCGCTTCCGCGCTGTCAGCGGCAATCGCTACCGCGCCGACGGCACGTTGAGCCTGCGCGGAGCCAGCAAGCCGGTCCCTGTGAGCTTCACGCTCGATATCGATGGCAATCGCGCCCGCGCGCGAGGGACTGCGACGATCGACCGCACCAGCTTTGGCGTGGGCCAGGGCGATTACGCTTCGACCGCCGAGATTGCAGGGCCGGTTGCGGTGAGCTTCGACTTCCGAGCGACCGCGCGCGATTGAAGCTGCGCCTCACGCACTCCATATCGCTGGCTTATGGCCCAAACCCCGCACTGGATCGAACCCTTCCCCCATGGCATCTATGTGCGGCCCGCCGACGCATGGATCGATCCGTCACGCCCGGTATCGCGCGCGCTGGTGACCCATGGCCATGCCGATCATGCGCGCGGCGGGCACGGCGCGGTGTGGGCCACGCCTGAAACACTGGCGATCATCAACCTGCGCTACGGTCGCTATGCCGACGAG
The DNA here is from genome assembly GCA_943370475.1 of Hydrogenophaga intermedia. GTDB lineage: Bacteria > Pseudomonadota > Alphaproteobacteria > Sphingomonadales > Sphingomonadaceae > Blastomonas. The sequence continues at coordinate 11,295 of CALRRI020000001.1, read as the reverse complement.
CATGCAGTGGATTACGGCAGCCATGTCGAACTGGGCGGTGTGACTGTGTCGTTCCATCCTGCGGGCCATGTGCTGGGTTCGGCGCAGATCCGGCTGGAATATCAGGGCGAGACCGTGGTGGTCACCGGCGACTTCAAGCGCCGCCCGGACCCAAGCTGCGCGCCGTTCGAACTCGTGCCCTGCGATATCTTCATCACCGAGGCAACGTTCGGGCTCCCCGTCTTCCGCCACCCGCCGACCCCCGACGAAATCGCCAAGCTGATCGCCATGTTGCACGCCCACCCGCAGGGCTGCGTGCTGGTCGGCGCCTATGCGCTGGGCAAGGCGCAGCGCGTGATTGCCGAACTGCGCGACTCGGGGTTCGACGACCCGATCTATCTGCACGGCGCGCTGGTGAAGATGTGCGGGCTCTATGCCGATCATGGGATCGATCTGGGGGAACTGCGACCCGTCGCCGGGACCGACAAGAGCGAGCTGATGGGCCGGATCATCCTCGCCCCGCCCTCGGCCTTGGCCGATCGGTGGAGCCGGCGGCTGCCCGACCCGGTGACCGCGATGGCATCGGGCTGGATGCGGGTGCGGGCGCGTGCGCAGCAGCGCGGAGTCGAACTGCCGCTGATCATATCCGACCATGCCGATTGGGACGAGCTCACTCAAACGATCCGCGATGTCGCCCCGCGCGAGGTTTGGGTCACGCATGGACGCGAGGAGGCCTTGCTGCGCTGGTGCGAGCTGCACCAGATCAAGGCGCGCGCGCTGGCTTTGGTGGGCCGTGACGATGAGGACGATGCCTGATGCGCGCCTTCTCCAACCTCGTCACGCAGCTTGGCTACACCCGCTCGCGCAATGCCAAGGTGGCGCTGATTGCCGACTATCTGCGCACTGCGCCCGACCCTGATCGCGGCTGGGCCCTCGCGGCACTAACCGGCGAAGCAGACTTTGCGGCGGTCAAATCCTCGGCCGTGCGCGCGATGGCGATGGCGCGGGTCGATCCCGAACTGTTTCGCCTCAGCCGCGATTTCGTTGGTGACACGGCCGAAACCGTCGCGCTGATCTGGCCCGAGACTGGAACACCCGCGAACGATCTGCGGCTGGCCGATGCGGTCGACAGCTTCGCCAATGTCAGCCGCGCCCGTGCGCCCGCGCTCCTGGCGGAGTATATGGACCGGCTCGACAGCGATGGCCGCTACGCGCTGATCAAGCTGGCCACAGGCGCGATGCGCGTCGGCATTTCGGCACGGCTGGCCAAGACCGCGTTTGCTCAGGCCTTCGGGCTTGAAGTCGATGCGGTTGAAGAGGTTTGGCATGCGCTGGCCCCGCCTTATGTCAGCCTGTTCGCCTGGGGCGAAGACGGACCCAGGCCCGACCCCGAAGGCACGCCTTATTTCCGCCCGTTCATGCTCGCGCATCCGCTCGAGGATGGCACCGTGGACCTGGCCGATTATGCCGCCGAATGGAAATGGGATGGCATCCGCATCCAGATCGTGCGGATCGGCGATCAGGTAAAACTCTTTAGCCGGGGCGGTGACGACATCACCGCCGCCTTCCCGGATATTGCCGCGCACATGCCCGTTCAAGGCGTGTTCGATGGCGAACTGCTGGTGCGGGGCGACGCGCAGATGGGCGAGGCGGCGAGCTTCAACGCGCTGCAGCAGCGGCTCGGGCGCAAGACCGTCTCGGCCAAGATGCTCGCCGAGGCCCCGGCGTTCGTCCGGCTCTATGACCTGCTGATCGACGACCGCGAAGATCTTCGCGGCCAGCCCTGGCATGTCCGGCGCGAGCGGCTGGAGCAGCGCATGACCGCCCTGCCCGCCGATCGCTTCGACCTGTCGCAGGTGATCGCAGCGCAGGATTTCGCGGAGCTTGGCCGTATCCGCGATGGCGCGCGCGATGCCGCTATCGAGGGCGTGATGCTCAAGCGGCGCGACAGCGTCTATGCCCCCGGTCGGCGCGTGGGGCTGTGGTACAAGTGGAAACGCGACCCGCTCACCGCCGATTGTGTGATGATGTATGCGCAGCGCGGCAGCGGCAAGCGGTCGTCCTTCTATTCGGACTATACCTTCGGCTGCTGGACCGAGGACGGCGAGCTGGTGCCGGTGGGCAAGGCCTATTCGGGCTTTTCCGATGCCGAGCTCAGGTGGCTCGACAAGTTCGTCCGTCAGAACACGCTCAACCGATTCGGCCCGGTGCGCGAGGTGGAAAAGTCGCTGGTGTTCGAAGTCGCTTTCGATTCGATCCACGAATCCAAGCGCCACAAATCGGGCATCGCCATGCGCTTCCCGCGCATTTCGAGGCTGCGTCGCGACAAGCCGGCGGCAGAGGCGGATACGGTGGCGGCCCTGAAGGCGTTTATCACCTGACCAGAGCCCGATCCTCGGACCGCCCTCAGCCTCCGATCACCGCATATTGGGCATAGCCGCGATACAGCGACCTGTGATCGATCAACAACCCGCGTGTCCGCGCGACCTGCGCTGCGACATGCTGAAGGTCGTTACGCGGAGTGACCTGAAAACGCGCCAGCCAAGCATGCAGGCCGCGCCCGAACCACCCGGGCAACCCCTGCTGGTCGCCGAAATCGACGATATGTAGCTGGCCATCGCGGGCTAGCGCGCTGGCGGCAGCCGCAACAGCCTCCTCCCAGCCCGGCATCATCGAGAGCGTGTAGGAACAGAAGACGCGATCAAAGCCGGTCACCCCGAACAGGCGCTGCGGCGAAAATTGCGTTGCATCGCCGCGGGTGAGGAAGATGCGGTCCTGCAGTCCGGCATTGCGCACCTGCGCGCGGGCATTTTCCAGCATGGCCTCTGAAATATCGAAGCCGAAAAATCGCGCTTGCGGGTAACGCCGGGCGGCGACGATCAGGTTGCGCGCGGTGCCGCATCCCGGTTCGAGTACCAGGCCGCCCGGCGGCGGTGCCAGATCCTCGATCAGCCGATCGCGGCCCAGCAGATAATATTTGCGCGTCAGGTCATAGATATGGCGCTGGGTGCGGTAGATCGCGTCCATCGCCTCGGCATGGCTGTCGCCAGATGCCTTCGCCTCATTTGAGGACATAAAGATGCACCCCGCCATAGATCGAGGAGCGGTCGCGCCGGGTATAGCCCAGCGAATCATCCGCGCGGTAATCCCAGCGGGCCAGCAGATCATCGGGGATGCGGCCCGGAAGCAGGCTGGGCTCGGCTGCGGTGCGGAACAGCACGCGGGCCCCGGGGCGGGCCGTCCGCGTGATTTCGGTCCACAAGGTCGTCAGCTGCTGATCGTTCATCCAGTCCTGGGCATCGAGCAGGATATAGCGATCGAGGCTGGCATCGGCGCTCGCCTGCTGCCGCTCGACGAAATTGGCATGCTCGACCTCGACCCGGCTCGCGCGAGCGCGCACGGCATCATAATTCTGCGCCTGCAGATAGGGCGGTAGCGACTGGTCCGGACCCTTGCCATAGCCCCGGCCAAAGGCCTGCCACGCAAAGTAATTGTCGCGGATCTCGAAATCGCAGGCCAATTTTTCCAGCCGCTTGCGCAGCACATCTGCCATCTTTTCGTCACCCGCCAGCGCCTCGAACTGGGCAGGCGGGATGCCCAGGCCGAACAGTGCCGGGGGCTGGTCGGTCAGCCAGCGGATGAACTTGTTGTCGAACACCGGCGCCAGATGCTGCTCGAAGATGGCGCGCTGCTCCTCGAGCGACTGCGCTTTGAGCATCCGCCCCAAATCGACCTTGTACAGCCGCGCCAGCAGGTGCGCGGTGCCGATGAAGCCGCCGAGCAGGCCGCGCTTGTACAGCCCGCTGCCGAAGCCGCCGATACGCCGCCGTCCGGCAAGGTCACGGCCCTCCCAGTAACGCCGGCTGGTCTCATCCAGATGCGGGCGGATATGGTCGTGATAGGCGCGCAGATTGTCGCTGCGGTCGGCCTCGGCAAAGAAGCGGTGAAAATGGGCGTGATCGGGCAGATGCTGCGCGGCAGCGACCTTCAGCCGGTTGAGCGCGATATGCGCGGTGTTGAGATCCACCGCGATGATCTGTTCGGGGTCCGCGACGAGATAGGACAGGACATTGCAACCGCCCGAGGCGATCGTGATGATGCGGCTGTCGGGCTGGATGTCGAGCGCTTCCATGTCGACGACCGGGTCTTCCCAGATCTGGGCATAGACCAGGCCCTTGAAGGCGAAGGCGAAGGCGCGTTCGAAAAGTCCCTGCCTGGTATTGGTGCCTGCCTGGGTGACTGCTTCGACGATCTTGGTGTTGCGCATCCGTCCGGCCATGCTGCTTATCCCCCTCATCCAGTGGTGCGTGATAAAACGTCGTTCCGATCCGCGCGCTAGGACGGTTGCGTGACCCGTGCATGACCGATTGGCGACAGTCTCTGTCACATTTGGCGATGCCCGGAATCAAAAGGCCCGCCGGTCTGGGGGGACCGGCGGGCCTGTGATGAGCCAGAAAGAAAGGGGATCAGCCCGGCATCACCACGGTGTCGATCACGTGCACCACACCGTTGCTCTGCATGACATCGGTCTGGGTTACGATCGACTTGCCGCCCTTTGCATCAGTGAGGACGACATTCTTACCCTGCAGCGAGGCTGTGAGGGTTCCTCCCTGCACGGTCTTGATCACGGCCTTGCCGCCACCCTTCTTGATGAGCGCGACGACGTCAGCTGCGGTCACCTTGCCGGCGACGACATGATAGGTGAGGATCTTGGTCAGCGTGGCCTTGTTCTCGGGCTTCACGAGGGTTTCCACGGTGCCGGCGGGCAGCTTGGCAAAAGCATCGTCCGTCGGGGCGAACACGGTGAACGGTCCGGGCGATGCCAGCGTTTCCACCAGGCCTGCGGCCTTCACGGCTGCCACCAGCGTCTTGAGGTTGCCGGCAGCGCTAGCGTTCTCGACAATGTTCTTTGCCGGATACATCGCGGCACCGCCGACCATCGGGTGATCACCCTTGTGGTGGTTGGCGAGCGCAGGGGTGGCAATCGCGAGAGTCGCAACGGCGACTGCGGCAAGAAGCTTGGGGGCAGCGAATTTCAGCATAAGAATCTCCGTGGTTTTTCCGTATCCTATCGGGGAAGGTGGATACGGGGGCAGCTACGGAGGGAAGTGAAGGCCGGATGCGCGCAGATTAACAAAAGTAGAATTGCCGGGCTGGCCTCCCCACGAACGGCCGAATTGTGCGGACGGCAGTCACCCCGCCCGCACAAGGTTGCGGCCTTGGCAGTTCAATCGATCGCGCGATAAAGCTTTCGCGCTAAATGCGCTGCAGGCGGCCCTGAGCGACCGTCGGCGCGCTGGGCTTGTCCGGATCGGGCAGCACTTTGGGTTCCATCGTCAGGATCAGGTTGCTCAGCGGGTCGATGAACTTGCGATGCCCCTCGGGTACCTCAATCCGCGTCACACCGCCGCGCATCAGGCGACCCAGACGCCGGGGCTGGCCATCGGCGGGAACAATCCACAGCTCGGGTTCGGTATCGGTCACCGGCATGCCTTCGACGCGGACGAGCATTTCGGACGTGCTGCCGTCATAGCGCGCAGTCAGCAGCAGGCCATCGATCGGTCCGGTCAACTGCGCTACCGCCATGTCGGGGTTCGACGCAGGTTGGGGATCGATCTCTGGGCTGGGCCACAGCAATGCGAGTGCCAGCACCGCGGCCAGGGCCGATGCAGCAAAGGTTGCGGCTTTCCATCCACCGGCGCTGCTGCGCGGCGCAAGCGCCGAAACGGTTGGCGCGGCATCGCTGGCCAGCTCAGCATCGATCAGTCCATCGATCCGGTCCATCAGCCCGGCAGGCGCTGGAATCTCAGCAAAGCCGTCATACAGCGGCGCAAGCCGTGCGCGCCAGCTTTCGACTTCGGCGGCAAAATCCGGATCGGACAGCACCAGGCGCAAGGCATTGGCGCGCTCTGCACCCTCCAACAGGCCCAGAGCGAGTTCGGCGGCCATGGCTGACCGGTCGGACATGGCATCACTGCTCACGCGACAGGCACTCCTTCAACTGCATCAATCCCCGGCGAATCCAGCTTTTCACGGTGCCGACCGGCTTGTCCATCGCATCGGCAATCTCTGGATAGCTCAAGCCCTGGAAGAAACCTGCGCGGATGGCACTGGCGCGGGCGGGCTCCAGCTCCTCCAGGCAGTGGAATATCTGCGCACGCTCGCCGTCCTGCGCCAGCGCGGCAGAAGGATCGGCAGCATCATCCACCAGGGTTTCGGCAAGATCGACAGGCAGCGGATCTTCATAGCGCTGGCTTCTGCGCCAATCGATCGCGGCATTGCGCGCAATCGCGCAAAGCCAGGCAATGGCACTCGCCTTCGCCGGATCGAACGACCCGGCGCGCTGCCACACCTTGAGATAGACATTCTGCAATACGTCCTCCGCCGCGCCCCTGTCGGTGCAGATACGGAGGCAAACGCCGTGCAGTTTCGCGGACGTCATCGTATAGACCGTGCGCAGCGCTTCGCGGTCCTGCTGCGCGACCCGCATCAGCGCGGCCTGAAGGTCTGCCCGGCGTTCAGTGCTGGCTGGTGTCACCGGCGGCTCACGATGCCAGGGCGCGCGAAAACAGCGCCGGTTCGACATTGCCACCCGACAGGATGATCAATGTTCGGTCGTCCACTTCCACCTTGCCGGCGAGCACGGCCGCCAGCGCGACCGCGCCGCCGGGCTCCAGCACCAGCCGCAACCGTTCGTGCGCATGACGCATCGCGCGGAAAACTTCCTCATCGGAAACGCTGACCGCTTCGGCCTTACGCTCCTTCAGGATATCGAAGGTCAGCGGCGACACCAGCGGGGTCTGCAGCGCATCGCAAACGGTGTGCGGCGCATTGGGCGCGACCGGTACGATCTTCTTGCCACGCAGCGAATTGCCCATGTCGTCCCACCCATCGGGCTCGACGATGGTCATCTTGGCGCCCGGCATGGCGAGCGCAATCCCTGCGGCCAGGCCTCCACCGCCACAGCAGGCGACCACCCGGTGCGGGTTGATCCCGGCTTGCGCGATGATCTGCACCAGGGCTTCCAACCCCGTGCTGCCCTGCCCCTCGATGATCCAGGGATCATCGAAACTCGGAACCACCACCGCGCCGGTCTCAGCAGCGATGCGGTTGGCGATCGCAACCCGATCCTCGGTGCGACGGTCGTAGGTGATGATCTCCGCGCCATAGCCGCGGGTCGATTCGATTTTTCGAGAAGGCGCATCGGCGGGCATGACGATGGTCGCCTTGATCCCGAGGCGTTTGGCGGCCCAGGCGACGCCTTGCGCATGGTTGCCGCTGGAAAACGCAACCACGCCGCGCGCGCGCTCTTCTTCGGTCAAGTCGGACAGACGATGCCAGGCCCCGCGAATCTTGAAAGCGCCGATCGGCTGCAGACATTCCGCCTTGCACCACAGGGTCATCCCCTCATGCTTCAGGGGCATCAGCGGCGTCGGCGGAAGGATGGCCGATATCTTCTTGGCGGCGCGCTCGATGCCTTCACGGCTGGGCTTGCGGTCCGGGGAAAGGGGATCACTTGGTTCTGTCATGCAGAGCCTCTATATGCACCCGCTAACAGCAATTCCAGCAATAAGGGAAAACGGACTTTGGGCAAGATTCTGGTGATCGGTGCAGGCGGCGTGGGTTCGGTCGCGGTGCACAAGATGGCGATGAACGCGGATATCTTCAGCGAGATCACGCTGGCCAGCCGCCGCGTGGCCAAGTGCGACGCGATCGCCGAATCGGTGCTGGCGCGCACGGGCGTGACAATCGCGACGGCCGAAATCGACGCCGACGATGTCGATGCGACCTCGGCGCTGATCGAGCGGGTCAAGCCCGACCTCGTCTGCAACCTCGCCCTGCCCTATCAGGATCTCAACATCATGGACGCCTGCCTGCGCACAGGCGTGCATTACATGGATACCGCCAATTACGAACCGCGCGACGAAGCCAAGTTCGAATATGGCTGGCAATGGGCCTATCACGACCGCTTCAAGGACGCTGGCCTGATGGCGCTGCTGGGCTCTGGCTTCGACCCCGGCGTCACCAGCGTCTTCGCCAGCTATATCAAGAAGCATCTGCTCGACCGGATCGACACGCTCGACATCCTCGATTGCAATGGCGGCGACCACGGCCAGCATTTCGCGACCAACTTCAACCCGGAAATCAACATTCGCGAAGTGACCGCGCCGTCGCGCCACTGGCAGAATGGCGAGTGGGTCGAAGGACCCGCGCTCAGCCACAAGCAGGTGTTCGACTTCGAAGCCGTGGGCGAGAAGAATATGTACCTCATGTACCATGAGGAGCTCGAATCGCTGGCCAAGCATTATCCCGAGATCAAGCGCATCCGCTTCTGGATGACCTTCGGCGATGCCTATCTCAAGCATCTGGAAGTGCTGCAGAATGTCGGCATGACGCGGATCGATCCGGTGATGTACGAGGGCCGCGAGATCATCCCGCTGCAGTTCCTGAAAGCCGTGCTGCCCGAACCCGCGTCGCTGGGCGAGACGACCAAGGGCAAGACCAATATCGGCGACATCGCCACCGGCGTGAAGGATGGGCAGGACAAGACCGTCTATGTCTACAACATCTGCGACCACGAAGACGCCTATGCCGAAACAGGCAATCAGGCGGTGAGCTATACCACCGGCGTTCCGGCGATGATCGGCGCTGCGATGATCCTGACCGGCACGTGGAAGGGCGAAGGCGTGTTCAACATGGAGCAGTTCGATCCTGATCCTTACATGGACATGCTCAACAAGCATGGCCTGCCCTGGCAGGTGAAGGAACTGGACGCGCCGCTGGCGTTTTGAGTGATTAGCCCTCTCCCCTTGAGGGGAGAGGGTTGGGAGAGGGGAACACCCCTGGCAAAATTCATTGGGCTGGTGAGAGTACATTCCCCTCTCCCCGGCCCTCTTCCCTCAAGGGGAGAGGGAGTAAATTATGGAAACCAAGGCCGGTGATCCGGGAGCCTTTCGGCATTTCGACCTGAACCGCGTTCCTTCGCCCGCATTCGTGGTCGACGAGGCCGCAGTGCGGCGCAATCTGGCGATCCTCGCCGATGTCCGCGACCGGGCGGGCATCAAGATGCTCGCGGCGCTCAAGGCCTTCTCGTTCTGGCGGCTGGGCGACGTCGTCAGCGAATATCTCGACGGCACCTGCTCGTCGGGCCTGTGGGAAGCGCGCATGGCGTCCGAATATTATCGCGGCGAGGTTGCGACCTATTGCGCAGGCTACAAGGCGGACGATCTGCGCGAAATCCTGACCTTGTCCGACCATGTCATCTTCAACAGCCCGGGCCAGATCGCGCGATTCGCCCCGCTGGTTGAAGAAGCGCGATCGGATGGGCAGGTGTTCGACATCGGCCTGCGGATCAACCCCGCGCTGCCGCTGGGCGAAACGCCCAAATACGACCCCAGCCAGCCGCACAGCCGCCTGGGTCACCCGATCGATCAGCTCCGCCCCGAGCATCTCGAAGGCGTATCGGGGATTCACTTCCATTCGCTGTGCGAGCAGGACCTGCTACCGCTGCAGCAGATCTGGACAAAGATCGAGCCGCTGCTAGAACCTTATTTCAACCAGTTGAAATGGCTCAATTTTGGTGGTGGCCATCATATCACGCGCGCCGACTATCAGCGCGACGAACTGGTCGAATTCCTGATCGCGGTCAAGGCGCGGACGGGATGCGAAATCTACCTCGAACCCGGCGAAGCGGTTGCACTCGATGCGGGCATCCTGATCGGCGAACTGCTCGACGTGTTCGACAACGGGATGAAAGTGGGAATCACCGACATCTCGGCCACCTGCCATATGCCCGATGTGATCGAAGCACCCTATCGCCCGGCGATGCTCCATGAACAGCCTGCCGCAGAACCGATACGGCTCGGCGGGCCATCGTGCCTGGCAGGCGACATCATCGGCGACTATGGCCTGCCCGTGCCGCTCGAGCCCGGACAGCGCTTTGCGTTTCTCGACCAGGCACATTATTCCATGGTAAAAACCAATACTTTCAACGGTGTACCGTTACCATCGATATGGCTGTGGAACAGCGCGGACGACAGCCTGCGCGAGATCCGATCGTTCGGATATGAGACATTCCGGGACAGATTGGGCTGAAAAAAGGGCGCAATTTTCCACTTTACATGCGCCCCCCCCGATCCTATTTACGCCTTCCGCTGCCCCATGGGGACTTCCAATAACCGCAAGGCAGCCTTGTTGTTTGTTCTGTTTTTTGGGGGTCCCTTGAGTTGCACAATTTCCTTGATGCGCTGGAGCTGATTCAGGCTCTGACACCGGCACAGCCGGTTACGCTGAACCGTCCGCAAGCGGCAACGCGCGCGGCGAAGTTCTTCGTTGATCGTTTCCCCGGCAAGTCGCTTTATGCGGTCAAGGCGAATCCTTCGCCCGACCTGCTGCGCGTGCTGTGGAATGCGGGAATCACGCATTACGACGTCGCCTCGATTGCCGAGGTGCGGCTGGTTGCAGAAACGCTGCCAGAGGCGACCTTGTGCTTCATGCACCCGGTGAAGACTCCGGAAGCGATTACCGAGGCGTATCACACGCATGGCGTGCGCGTTTTCTCGCTCGATTGCCGCGAGGAACTGGAAAAGATCGTCGCGGCCACCGGCGCTCCCGAAGACCTGACCTTGTGCGTGCGTCTGCGCGTCTCGTCCGAGCATTCGGAGCTCAGCCTTGCCTCCAAGTTCGGCACCGAGCTCACCGATGCGCGCGACCTGCTGATGGCGGTCCGTCAGGCGGCCGACAGCCTCGGCATCTGCTTCCATGTCGGCAGCCAGGCGATGAGCCCGCATGCCTATGTGCAGGCGCTCGACCGCGTGCGCGCGGCGATTGTCGATGCATCGGTCACCGTGGACGTCATCGATGTCGGCGGCGGCTTCCCTTCGGCCTATCCGGGCATGCAGCCCCCGCCGCTCGAAGACTATTTCGCGATCATCGAACGCACCTTTGAAAGCCTGCCGATCAGCTATTCGGCTGAACTGTGGTGCGAGCCGGGCCGCGCTCTGTGCGCGGAGTACAACTCGATCATCGTGCGCGTCGACCGTCGCCGGGGTGACGAACTGTACATCAACGACGGTGCCTATGGCGCATTGTTCGATGCCGCGCATATCGGCTGGCGCTTCCCCGTCCGCTATCTGGGCGACACGCGCAGCAGCACGATGGCCGATTTTGCGTTCTTCGGCCCGACCTGTGACGACATCGATTATATGGCAGGCCCCTTCCCGCTCCCCGCGGACATCAAGGCTGGCGATTATATCGAAATCGGCATGATCGGAGCTTACGGCGCAGCCATGCGCACCGCGTTCAACGGCTTTGGCA